>JBBDNM010000052.1:2268-26392 GCA_040877595.1 Gemmatimonadales bacterium
CCAGCATGTCGCGTATCCGTCTGGCCGGTTTCGGCCTGCTCACCACCCTGGCTGCATGTATCGGTGGCGAACCGCAAGTCGGCAGTGTCACCGTCAATCTGACGACGGTTTCGATGGATGCCATTGGGCGTACCCAACAGCTGTCCGCCACGGTCCGAGATCAGGATGGCGAGCTGATGGAGGGTCAGACCATTTCCTGGTCGTCGTCCGCGCCCGGCGTGGCGACCATTTCTGAAGCGGGATTGGTGACTGGCGTGAGCAATGGCTCGTCGAGTGTCACGGCGACTGCAGGTTCGCAGTCCTCACCGGCCACGACGGTAACGGTGCAGCAGGTGACCACCACGCTTACGGCCACGGCGGGCAATAACCAGACCGGACCGGTGGGTGCGGCATTGCCGACGGCCCTTCAGGTGGCGGCCGCGGATGCCCTCGGCCAGCCGGCAAACGGTGTCAGCGTCGCCTTTGCGGTGACGGCGGGCGGTGGGACGCTTTCGACGGCCACCGTGACGACAGCCGCTGGCGTGGCATCGACCAACTGGACGCTTGGCACGGTGGCGGGTGCGGCGCAGGGTGTCGCGGCAACCGTCGGTTCCGCGAGCGCATCCTTTGCCGCGACCAGCACGCCGGGTGCGCCGGATTCCCTCGTGATCGTCTCGGGTGACGATCAGACATCCTCGGCCGCGTCTGAGTTGCCCGATTCGTTGCGAGTGCGCGTGGCTGACGCGTTCGGGAACCCGGTGACCGGCGTGAACGTCACTTGGGCCGTGACGTCGGGCGGCGGGTCGATTGATCCCACGGCCAACACCACGGACGCGGACGGTGAGGCGGCAGCGTCCTGGACCCTTGGCGGGCTCGGGCCCCAGACGGCCACCGCCACCGTCACGGGGGTCACGGTCGGATCACCGGCGCAGTTCTCTGCAGAGGCGGTTGCGGGTTCCGTGGCGATCCATGACGGAGATGGGCAGACGGGACTTGCGGGCGCAGCCGTCAACGATCGCCCAGCGGTGCGGGTCACGGCGGGGACTACGCCCTTGGCGGGGCTCACGGTGGATTTCGTGGTCGAGACGGGAGGGGGTAGTGCCACCGGCGGGACCGCCGTGACGGACGCTGACGGCGTCGCGCGGGTTGGAAGCTGGATCCTCGGAGCGACGCCGGGGGCCAATACCCTGTCGGCCACCGTGAACGGCGCCGGATTCACCAACAACCCAGTGACGTTCACCGCAACCGGGCAGGCTGCAGCATACAACATCGAGATCCGGTATATCAACGGAACCACGCCGACAGCCGCCCAGCAGGCGGCGTTCGACAGCGCGGAAGCCCGTTGGGAGCGGATCATCTTCCGTGACGAAGCCGATATCGCTCTCAACGTTCCAGCGGACGCGTGCATCGTCGGACAGCCCGCCCTCAACGAGACCGTCGATGACCTGATCATCTGGGTGGAATTCGCGGCCATGGACGGCGCGGGCGCTAGACTAGCGGAGGCCGGACACTGCGACTCAGATCCGCCTATTCGCGCGGCGACGACGGGCCTGCCGATCCTCGGCATCATGCGGATTGACAATGCCGATATCGGCGCTATGGAGGCCGACGGGTCCCTCGACGAAGTCGTCATGCACGAGATGGGGCACGTGCTCGGGTTCAACGGACGCATCTTTGGCCAGAAGGGACGGCTCAAGAACCCGTCCCTGTCTCTCGGTGCCGGGGTCGATACGCATTTTGACGGCCCGTTCGCGATCACTCAGATGAATGCCAACGGCGGTAATGGCTACACCGGCGCCAAGGTGCCGCTCGAGAATACCGCGGTGCCAGGGTCCGCCGACAGCCACTGGCGGGAGTCCGTGTACGACGCCGAGCTGATGACGCCGTTCACCGAGGGCGGAAACCCGATGCCGCTCGGGGTTGTCACGATCGCCGCGCTCCGCGATATCGGCTATGGAGTCAATTACTCCGCCGCCGAACCCCACATGTTGGGCTTCGGTCTGCGGGCGACCGGCGGGCAGAAGACCCTGCTGGTGAACGACGTGATCTTCGTGAATCTCTCTGGATCGGGGGCCACGTGGAGGCCGGTTCGTTAGTGCGCGGCCAATTGCTGCGCTGCGCCTTGCTCATCGTCGTGGCCGTGGGCACGGCGGCGTGCTCACGGCGCACCGACGGAGCGCGGCTCGCCGAAACGTGTACGCCCGCGACAGGACGTCTTGTCGGCGAGGCTGATCCGGGGCGTGTGGTGGGTACTTGGCGTGTCCACCTGGTTGCCACCCGCGGCGCGTGGGCAGGCAGCACGGCTGATGGCATGCTGACGTTCCGGGCCGGTCAGCGCGTGACCGGCTCGACGACGCTCAACCTCTCCTCGGTCGGAGGGATGTGGGACGGTGCGCTGGACACCGACGATCCGGCCTCACCTGGCGCGCTGGCACTGCCCGGCGAAGGCATGATCATTGTGCGGTTCGGTTCGGGCGCCAATGGAACCGGTCCGACACCCATCGAGGCGCCGTACACGGCCTTGCACGTGCGGAGTGTTGAGGAACGGCGCCTGGCCGGGACGTGGGAGAGCGGTGCGGAGATGACGCGGGCAGGCGGGTACTTCTGCGCTGTGCGATCATAAGCCCTTAGAGTGAGGGCTGGTATGAAGGATATGTCTGGGCCGAGGGCTTCCCGCTCGCCCCCGAAGCCCGCATCTCGAGGTCACGTCTGGCTCATAGGGTATATGTGACGGGGACGGACCATGCTGGTTCTGGGAGCTTCGTGTAGAGGATCCCGCAGGAATGTTCGACATTGCGCGCTGGTAACGTGACATGGAGCGGACGGGATTCGAACCCGTGACCCCCTGCTTGCAAAGCAGGTGCTCTCCCAGCTGAGCTACCGCCCCGGGGAGGCGCGAAACATAGACGATACCCTGCAAAGTGCCTAGGGGCGCGCGCCCTTGCCGCCATCCCGTTGCGGTCCCACTATTCCATCGCTCATGGCCCCACAACGCGTTCCCGCCCGTGCCCTTGTCATCTCCATCGCGGCGCTGGCCGTGCCTGTCACGGCGACGCTGGTCGCGCCCGAGTGGCAGGACGAGATGGGCCTCCTGCTCTGGCTCACGGCCCTGGTCCCCGCGTTCCTCTTTGCCTACTACCGCGGCATGCGCGGGGTCGCCACCGCGCTGGCCGGCGCCATGGTGGTCATGGTCGGCACCCAGACCATCCTCCAGCTGGCCGGTGATCCCCTCCCGCCCTTCGAACTGCTCCTCGGCATTGTCGTGGTCTTGATCGGGATCAGCATCGGTATCGCGGCGTTCGCCGAGGTCCTGCACCGGGAACGCAACGCGGCCGCCGCTCAGTCACTCCAGGATGCGCTGACCGGCCTTCCCAACCGTCGCCACGCCGAAGTGTTTCTCGCCGCCCAGTTCGCCGCCGCCGGCCGAGGCCGACGACTGGTCGTGTTGCTGTTCGACCTCGATCACTTCAAGAAGGTGAACGACGCGCACGGCCACGCCGCCGGTGACGACGTGATTCGCGCATTTGCCCAGATACTGCGTCGCAACACGCGGCGCATGGACCTGGCCGCCCGGTTCGGCGGCGAAGAGTTTGTCGCTGTCCTGACGGACAACGAGCCGGAAGATGCCCTCGTGTATGCGGAACGCATGCGCCGCGAGCTCAAGGAACTCCGCTTCCCGTGGGGCGGGTCGGTGACCGTATCGATCGGCGCGGTCGCCTACGCCCCCGGCATGGGGACCTGGGAAGTGATGCTCGCCGCCGCCGATCGCGCCCTCTACGATGCCAAGGGCGCCGGGCGCGACCGTATTGCCGTGGCACCGCACTTTGGCGCCGACCGCCAGCTCGAACGCCTGGTCCGCCGGGCCGGTACCGCACCGTCAGAGGCCAAACCCGGCGAACATGTGGTCGTCGTGGACGATGATCCCGATGTGCTTCGCACCCTCAGCGCGATCCTGCGCAAGTCCGGCTACGAAGTGGAAGCCACCGACGATCCCCACGGGTTGCTGCGACGGTGGCAGAACGGCGCCGTGAAGGTGGACCTCCTCATCACCGACATCATGATGCCCGCCATGAACGGCCTCACGCTGGTGGACCGCATGACGCAGATCCGGCCGGGCCTGCGCGTGATCTACATGTCAGGCTACATCCATCGCGACGTCAGCTGGGACGGCTTGCCGGGTGAGGTCGTGGGGATGCTGGAGAAGCCGGTGGAAATCGATGACCTGCTGGGGACGGTGAGGGCTGTACTCGAAAAAGAAACGGATACAGTGAAAACACGTGGACCAGGGGAAACTGACGTGGACTAGAACCAAAACACGTGGACGCGATGACGCCGTTTCGCGTCCACGCGTCCACGCGTCCACCGTTGTTACGTGCTTTCGAATCGCCGCGCCACCTCGTCCCAGTTCACGACATTCCACCACGCCCCGACATAGTCCGGCCGCCGGTTCTGGTAATGCAGATAGTACGCATGCTCCCACACGTCGAGCCCGAGAATGGGCGTCTTGCCGTCCATCAGCGGACTGTCCTGGTTGGCCGTCGAGAGCACTTCGAGCTTGCCCCCGCTCAGGACGAGCCAGGCCCAGCCTGAGCCGAACCGCGTCGCGGCCGCCTGGCCAAGCTGTTCCTTGAACTTGTCAAACCCGCCGAACGTGGCCTTGATGGCATCGGCCAGCTTACCACTTGGCACGCCGCCCGCCTTGGGCGCCATCACCAGCCAGAACAGCGAGTGGTTGTGATGCCCGCCCCCATGATTGCGCACCGCCATCCGGATGTCTTCCGGCACGCTATTGATGCCGCGCAGGAGGTCTTCCAGTGATTTCTTGTGCAGCTCGGGGTGCTTGTCCAGCGCCGCGTTCAGGTTGGTGACGTACGCCTGATGGTGCTTGCCGTGGTGAATCTCCATGGTGCGCGCGTCGATGTGGGGTTCAAGCGCGTTATGAGCATACGGTAGTTTGGGCAGTTCGTGAGCCATTCATCCCTCCGATACAGAAGAACCCGTGCACCGTGCACCGTGCACCGTGTACGGGCAATCTACCACGTAATCTCCAACCCAACCCGCACCTGCCTGGCCTCCCCATAGAGCAACGTCGGCTCGGCGGCATCGAGTAACGCGCCGCGCCGCGCAAGGATCTGCTCGCTCTGGCTCAACAGGCCGTCGTTGTCCAGATCCAGGCGCGCCAGGTACCATGGCGACTCGCGTGGAATCGGGAGGGCGCCCTGCGCCCAGGCCAAGGCCTGGGTCTCGATGGAATTGAGATCGGGGGTCACTCCGCCGCCGGCGCGTTCCGCAATCAGATTCGCGAAGTTGAGCAAGTTCCGGCCTTCGGCGAACACCCGGAGGCGCGACCGGCTGCCGGACGCCAGGCTCCAGCCAAGCCGTCCGGAGACGTTGGCGACCCACGGCAGCCGCCGTCTGGCATCGTCCGGCGCAGGAACACCCGACATCACGGACGCGCCGAGGGACACGTCGACGCGACGCACCTGCGTCCACGCGGTCAGGTTGATCGCGTGTCGCCGGTCGAACTGGAGCGGGATCTCCAGTTGCTCAAGGCTCCGGCTGTCCGTCGTCACCGAGTCAAACGCCGTGGAGACCGTTCCCGCCGCCTTCTGCAGCGCGTACCCGAGCTCGAACCGCGACGGACCGCCCGGGCGATACTCAATGCGCATTTCCAACCCGCCCACGAACCCGAAATCCAGGTTCGTAAAGCGATTCTCGATGCCGCCCACGGCGATGCCGCTCGTCGAGAGGGCGGTCAGGTCCTTGTAGAACCCGGTGAAACGCACGACGAGGTCCGTCGTGATCAGGTAGTCGAGCCCGGCCTCATACTGAATGGCCCGCTCGAACGACAGGTTCGGGTTGCCCTGACGACGCAGGGACGTGTTCAGCGAGTCGTCGAGCGCCTGGTCGAAGAAGAACTGAAAGTCGGGTGGCTGACTGAATCGCCCGAAGTTCCAGCGGAACGCGGCGCGATCCAATCCCAGGAGCCCAAGCGGCATCGCGAATCCGATGCGCGGATGCACGAGGAGCGACCAGTTCGTGCTGCGCGTGACACCGGTCGGGTCATTGCGGTCTTCCGGGAACGTGAGCTGCGGCTGAAATCCCTCCAACCGCACGCCCAGATCAATCGTGGCGGCCTCGGCCGCATGCAGGGTGTTGTGGAACCAGATCGCGTACGTCTTCGGCGTAAACTGCACATAGCTCGGCAACGCACCCGGCACGCCCGCCAACACATGCTGATAACTCTCGATCTGGAACAGCTTGAGTTCGCCGCCGATGCGGAGGTCGTGCTGCGGCGACACCAGTGCCTGGATATCGCCGCGAAACTGCACGAAATCGCTCAGCGTCCACGTCGCGATGTTGCTCGTCCCGTCCGTCACGAACAGGTCCGCACCGAACAGTCCCCACGGCGACCCAAACCCCGAGTCGCTCGGCATGAGATATCCGGGGATCGTCTGGCCCGAGGCGATCTGCTCGGCCACCGGTGTGCGGGTGTAGTCCTCCCCGCGGAAGACGTAGTTGCCCGGCTGCAGGTACCCGAGCCGTCCGGGCTGGTCTGGGGCCAGCACGCCCAGGCGCCGGTCAATGCGGCCCCACGCCGCCCGGCCGCTCAGCAGGATGGCCCGGGCCCGCGTCGGCTGCAGCGAGCCGCGGCCCGTCAAGGCGACCAGGGTCGCCACCTCGCGCTCGGCCAGGTAGTTCTCCAGTCCGTACTTGAAGCGCGTCGAATACAACTCGTGCTGATCCCGGTTGCGCTGCACGCTCAACGCGAGCCCGCCTGCCGAACCGACCGGTAGGTCGAGCTTGATCAGGCTCAAGTACCGGTCGCCGCCCTGGTGCGGAATGATGGTCCGCTCCACCGGACAGTCGAACTGCGGCGCCTCGACACACGTCACGCCGCGTACGCGCGGCTCCCGGTCCGAACCCGCGAAAAGCAGGAAGTCCGTGAACATGGTGATGGGGCCGATCAGCGGACCCCCGGCCGACAGACCCATGCGGCCGTACCCGCGTCGCGTGCTGTTCGGCATCATGGCGTCCGTGGTCAGTTCGACCCGCCCGATCCAGCGGTCGCTTGGTCCGCTCCGGGTCACCACGTTCACCACCCCGGACAATGCGCTCGGCTGGTCGGCGGTAAACCCCGACGTAAACACGCTGACTTCCTGAATCGCTGAGGGCGCGACCTCAAAGGCCAGCGCGCCCTGCGACTGGGCAAACTGGTTCCGCGTGTCAATGCCGTCCACGACATAGGTCTCCTGCCCCGAACGGCCACCACGAAAGTGCCCGTCGGTAATCCCCGTCCGCAATTCCAGGGCCTGCCGAATGTCCGAAATTGGGGAGGTGGCCAAGTCGGCGCCGGTCAGCGTCTGGCGCGTGGACGCGACGTCAGGGGTGAGCAGGGGGATCTGCGTCGCTTCCACCCGGATGTCCTCCAGCACCACGCCGGACTGCAACGCGACCCGGATCGTGAGGGTGACGCCGGCCTCAATATTGACCGTTACGGACCGTGGCGTGTATCCGGGAATACGCACGGCGACCACATGCCGGCCTGGAGACACGCCAATGAAGACGAAATCGCCCGCCCCGTTGGTCAGCGTCCGCCGCTGGTCCAGCGACACCTCGGCGCCCTCCAACGGGGCTTCCGAACGGGCGTCGAGCACCCGGCCCACCAGCTGTCCCGTCGTCTGGGCGACGGCGGGGCGTGGCAAGGCTCCGGCCAGGAGCACCGTTGCAACTACGAGGATCGTGCGCGACATTCGATGGCAACCTTCTGAACGGGGAGCCCCGCGTCAAGCCATGCGTCGTCTGATCGTGCTGCTCTTGTGCTCCGCGGCCCTGGCCGCCTGTGCCCCGACCGAAGTGTTCTACGGCGACACACCGGGCGTAGGACGCATTGTAGCCGGCGTACTGGATGTGCGCTTTGGGGGCACCCCGGCGGACGGGATGGCCACGGAGACCCGTTTGGGGATACCCGGTGCGGTCGCCCTTGGTCCCGACGGGGACTTCTATCTCACCGACCGCCAGCAGGGCAGCGTCGCCCATGTGGCTCGTGACGGGTCGCTCCGGTGGATCATCGGTCGGGGGCCGATCTGCCTCACCCCGGGTCCGGCACCTGACGGCAATGCCCGCAACACCTGCCTGCGGGACCCGGTGGCCCTGCTCCGCGCGCCGGGCGGCGACCTCTACGTCAGCGACCAGACCGGCAACCGCGTGTACCGCTATTCGGCCACCGACAGCTTGGTGACCGTGGTACTGGGCACGGGCGCGGCGGCCACCTCCCCGGCGGGCGCCCCGGCCGCCACGGCCCCGGTCCATCACCCCTATGGGCTCTGGCTCGCCGACGACGGTTCCCTGTATGTCGTGGAGCGCTCAGGCCACCGCGTGCTCCGCGTGGATCCCGAGGGGATGCTCCAGGTGGCGGCCGGGAGTGGGGAACGGGGCGATGGGGGTGACGGCGGGCCGGCCACCGATGCGTTGCTCCAGTTCCCCGAGGGGGTCGCCATGCTGGGCGGGACCCTGTACATCGCGGACGCCGGCAATCATCGTCTGCGCCGGGTCGTCGGCGACGTGATTGACCATTATGCGGGCGTCGGCGTTGCGGGCTTGCGAGGGGACGGTGGCCCCATCTCGCAGGCCCTCTTCCGGCGCCCGAGTCAGCTGACCACGGTGGGCAACCTCCTGATGGTGGTGGACCGCGGGAACAACCGTATCCGGGCCATTCGGGTAGGCGCCGACTCGATCACGACATGGGCGGGGACCGGCGGTCTGGGTCCCGGCTTCGACCTGACCGACATCACGCGGACCGACATCGGAGGGCCCCAAGGGGTCGCCATTCTGGATCGCGTGGTATTGATTGCAGATTCCGGTGGAGCGGTTATTCGACGTGTTATTCGCTGAGGGCGTATGAGTCTCGACATCATCCAGGAAGTGGTCGGGCTCCTCGGCGCCGACGCGGGGGTTGACGACCTGCTCGCCCGGGTGGCGGGCGTCCTGGAGCGCGGGCTGGGCACTCGCGAGTGTCGGGTGTGGCTGCGCACGGCCGATGGGAGTGGGTTCCGCTGGGTCGGCGCCCCAGGCGCGGAGGCGCCCATCGCGGAGTACGAAGAGCGGATTGCGCGGTGGTTCACGCGGGGCGAGATCCCGGACGAGGTCGGGGCGTTGCGCCTCCCGCTGATCCACCAAGGCGAACACTTGGGCCTGCTCGAATGCCGGATGCCCGAGGATGCCGCGCGGAGCGCGACCTGCCTGAACACGGCCCAAATCGTGGCCGGGATCCTGAGTCCGCTCCTGTCGTCCATCGAGCTCTCCGAAGATCTGGCCAGCGAGGTCGCTCTCCGGACCAGGGAGATCGAGGCGCAACGCCGCTTCACGGCCAAGATCATTGACTCGTTGCCGGTCGGCCTGTACGTGATTGATCGCGAGTACCGCATTCAAGCGTGGAACCGGAAGCGGGAGACGGGTACGCAGGGCATCAGTCGGGATGACGCTCTGGGTCGAACGGTGTTCGAGGTCATGCATCGCCAGCCCAGGAAACTCATCCAGTCCGAGTTCGATCGCGTCCTCGATACGGGCGCCATCGAGGAAGTCGAGGTGGCGTCGCACGCCTCGGGTGAGTCCCGACACTATCGCATCACCAAGGTGCCGATGCGGCTGGATGACGGCGAGGTGACCCACGTCATCACGATTGGCGAGGACATCACGCACGCGAAGTTCATCCAGCAGCAGGTGTCGCAGACCGAGAAACTGGCGGCCGTGGGCCAGCTGGCCGCCGGGGTCATGCACGAGATCAATAATCCCCTCGCCACCATTTCGGCGTGTATGGAGGCGCTCGAACTGCGCGTGAGCGACTTGCCGCGCAATCCCGCCCGCTCAGGGATCGCCGAGTACTTGGGCATCGTTGAGTCCGAGGTCGAGCGCTGCAAGTCCATCGTGAATGGGCTGCTGGACTTTTCGCGCCCGAAAGCACGCACCAAACGGATGGTGGCGCCGAACCAGGTGGTGGAGGATGCGCTGTACCTGGTCAAGTATCACGACCGATTCAAGCGGATCACGGTGGTGCGGAAGCTGGCCGACAACCTGCCGGACATCCGCGCCAACCCCGAGCAGTTGATCCAGGTGTTCCTCGACATCATGCTGAACGCGATTGACGCGATGGACGGGGACGGCACGCTTACGGTCGGCACGCAGCGGAATCCGGAGCGGGACGACGAGATCCTGGTCACGATTCATGACACCGGCATGGGGATTCAACGTGAGGACGTCGCGAAGATCTTTGAGCCGTTCTTCACCACCAAGGCGCCGGGACAGGGCACCGGACTCGGCTTGTCCATTGCCTATTCGATCGTGGCGCACCACCAAGGGCGGATCCAGGTGGATTCGCAGGTGGGGTCGGGCTCGGCGTTCCGGATCTACCTGCCCCTGCACCCTCCCGATCAGCCGGGCGAGGCGACATGAGAGTGTTGGTCGTCGAGGACGACCGCACCGTGGGTCAATACGTCCAGCGTGGTCTCGCCGAGCAGGGGATGCAGGTGGAATGGGTGCCGGATGGCGAGCAGGGACTGGAGCAGGCATCCGACGGCAGGTTCGACTTGATTGTGCTTGACCTGCGGCTGCCGGGCATGCCGGGACCCGAGGTGCTGCGGACACTGCGCGACCGCGGCGTTACGACCCCCGTTCTCGTGCTCACCGCCCAGGACGCTGTCGAATCCAAGGTGGCGGCCCTGCGGGGTGGCGCGGATGACTACGTCACCAAACCGTTTGCCTTTGAAGAGCTCCTCGCCCGCGTCGAGGCCGTGGCGCGCCGACCCAAGGCCATCGCGCCGCCAGTGCTCACGGTTGGTGACCTGACGGTTGATACCGGGTCGCGCGAGATACACCGTGGTGGGCGCGCGATCGAGGTTACCCCCAAGGAGTACGCCGTGCTCGAGTATCTGGCACGCAACACGGGTCGGGTCATGTCGCGCACGCTGATCACGGAGTACGCCTGGGGCTACCATTTTGACCCCGGTACCAACGTGGTGGATGTGGTCATCAACCGGCTCCGCAAGAAGCTGGATACCGGGTTTCCCACGAAGCTCATCCATACGGTGCGCGGGGTGGGCTACGTCATGAAGGCCTGACCATGCGCACCCTGCGGGGACGCCTCGCCGGCTGGTATGCGGTCGCCTTGACCGCGACGCTGATCGCCTTTGCCCTCGTGCTCTATTTCGCCCAGCGACGCGCCTCGTTTCAGCAGCTCGATGAACGCCTGGGCGTCGAAGCCGGGCTCATTGCCAACGCCCTGACCGCGGCATACCTGGCACACGACACGCTGCTCGTTCTGGACGAAACCGGTCGCGCGGGACTTCTCCCGCGGGTGGCGGTGGGGATGGAGGGCCTTCCGGGGTTTGTGGCGATCACGAGCCTTGATGGCGACGTCGTCTACATCTCTCCAGGGCTTCGTCAGCTTCCGTATTCCTCCTTGGTGCGCTTAGTGGCCTTGGCGAGCGAAACAGGTACGCGCTCGGGGTCCGTGGACATTGGTGATCCCCTGGGTGTCCTTCGTTTTCATGTTCGGCCGGTGGTGGATGCTGGAGGCGTGGGAGGCATCGTGGCTGCCGCGCCGGCCCAGCAGGTCGAGATTGGCCCGCGCCGCCTGGCCAACACGCTTCTGGTGGTGGCCCCGGTCATTCTCGTGTTCTCGGTGCTGATCGGGTACTTCCTGGTCGGCCGCACGCTCCGTCCGGTGGACCGCATCGTGGACGAGGTGGAGGCCATCTCGGACGGTCGCAGTCTGCACCGACGCCTGGCGCCCCTCGACACCGGCGACGAACTCGCCCGGTTGACCAGAACGCTCAATGCCATGCTGGCCCGGCTGGAGCGCAGTTTCGGCTCGTTGCGCCGGTTCACCGCAGATGCAAGCCACGAACTCAAGACCCCGCTCACGGTGCTCCGCGGTGGCATTGAGCGATCCATCACGCATCCCCAGACGCCGCCGGACGTGCTGGCGATCCTCGATGAGACGCTGACCGAGGTGAACCGCATGACGGAGATGGTGGACTCGCTGCTCATGCTGGCCCGGGCGGACGAGGGACGCGCCCCCCTGCACGAGGACATGTTTGACCTGCGGGAACTTCTGGCGGAGGCGGCCGAGACCGCGAGCCTTCTGGGCGAGCAGGCTGGGGTCGAGGTGGACGTGGCCGAGCCGTCAGACCCGATCGTGCTCGCGGCCGACCAGGCCAGGATCCGCCAGCTGCTGATGAACCTGCTGACCAACGCCATCAAGTACACGCCGGCCGGCGGCAAGGTGGCCATCGCATGTCGTGTGGAAGGCCTGATGGTCCAGCTCGATGTCATCGACACCGGTATTGGGATTGCGCCGGGCGATCTGCCCCACATTTTCGACCGATTCTGGCGGGCGGACGCCGCCCGGAGTCGTACAGGGAGTCGCCCGGGGGTGGGATTGGGCCTGGCCATTTGTCAGTGGATCGCCGAAGCGCATGGCGGCACGATTGCGGTTCAAAGCCGGCCAGGTCGGGGAACGACGTTCACCGTGACGCTACCGCTCAAGGCCGATCCGGTGGTCTCGTAATCCGGTTGTCATTGTTTTGTCATGCGCGGCATAGTGCCTCGTGAAGCGGTAATGGGCCGGCTGGGGTAGCATTCCTCCGTACCACTTCCCGTTCACGTGTCGGAGGTAGGCCGTGTTCGACAACCTGGTCGAATCCAGTCCCAAGAAGCGCGGCTGGCGCGGTTTCTTTGGCGGCAGCTTCGGGTCGGCGATTCTCCATGCCGTCCTGATCGTGGGGGCCGTCAAGGCCACTCACAAAGTGCAAGAGGCCATGCAGCAGCAGACCACGGACACCCTCGAGTTCTTCATTGATGAGCAGGAACAGGAAGACGAGCCTGAGGTGCCCGAGCTGGTCATGCTGGACGTGCCGGTGGCATTGGGCTTCCAGAACCTCGATGCCCCCATTGATATCCCCACGGAGATCCCGCCAGTGGACCTGAACCAGCGGTTCAACCCGGCCGACTACTCGGGCATCGGGGTGGAAGGCGGTATCGCCACTGGTGTGGAGGGTGGTCAGACGGTGGACCTGAATCAAGTCTTCGTTGAGGCGGTTGTGGACGAGACGCCGATGCGGCTTTCCGGACCGCAGCTGGTCTATCCCCGCCTGCTGCAGGACGCGGGCATTCAGGGCCACGTCACCTTTGAGTTTATCGTCGGCGAGGACGGGCATCCGGAGGCGGGGTCGTTCCGCGTCGTCGAGTCGACCAACCGGGCCTTTGAGCGTCCCGCACGGGACGTGATCATGGGCTCAGTCTATCGTCCCGGCCGTATCCGCGGCCAACCGGTTCGCGTGTTGGTCCGGCAGACCATCAACTACACGCTGACGCGCTAACAGCGAACCGCACCGCAACTTTTCGGGAGGCAGTCTCATGGAAATGTCGCTCTTGGAGCTTTGGGATCACGCTGGTACGTTTTCCCGGGGCATCATTATCCTGTTGCTCATCATGTCGGTCATCTCGCTGACGGTGGCCGTGCAGAAGTTCTTCCGGATCCGGAAGAGCATGAAGGAAACCCGGAAGTTTGCGCCGGAGTTTGCGCGCTTCCTCCAGGAAGAACAGCTGGACCAGGCCATCGCGGTGGCCGAGAAGTCCAAGGCCTCGCACGTGGCCCGGGTACTCGGCGAAGCACTGGTCGAGATCAAGCCGTTGCTCCGGGACCGTTCGACGGTCACGATCGCCGACATCAACTCTGCGGAACGTGCGGTGGACCGCCAGATGTTGATCCTGATGGCCGAGCTGAAGCGGGGCCAGGCCATGATCGCCACCATCGGATCGACGGCGCCGTTCGTCGGCCTGCTCGGCACGACGATGGGCGTGGTGAACTCGTTCACCGGCATGGCGGCGTCGGGTTCCGGTGGTCTCGCCGCCATCTCGGCCGGTATTGCTGAGGCGCTGATTGCCACCGCGATCGGCCTGGGCGTCGCGATTCCGGCCGTGTGGTTCTACAACTACTTCCTGACCAAGATCGAGAATCTCCAGGTCGAGATGGCGTACACGTCCAAGGAACTCATTGACTTCCTGATCAAGAGCGTCGGGTCGGAGTTTGGCCGGTCGATCTTCACGAAGGAATTCCAGACCCAGAAAGCCGGGCAGACGCCGCCGGCGAAGAGCTGATCTATGGGGATGTCAGTAGGGGGCGGCGGTGATACCGTCAAGTCGGAACCCAACGTGGTGCCGATGATCGACGTCATGCTCGTGCTGTTGATCATCTTCATGCTCGTGACGCCGGTGATCTCGGCGGGGTTCCAGGCCACGATGCCACAGGCCCGGAACATCACGGACGACCGGGAGGAACCTGAGAATATCGTGCTCGGGATTGATCGGGACGGCAATTACTATCTCGATCCCGGTACGGGCTCGACCTCGCCGGTGCGTCCCGCCGATCTGGAAACGGCGCTGACGTCGCTGTACCAGAACCGGACGACCGATCGCATCCTGTACTTCAAGGCCGACAATGGCCTGAGTTACGCCGTGATCGAAGACGCCATGATCATTGCGCGCAAAGCGGGTGTTCGCGTGCTGGCCGCCATCACCGAACCGCGCCGTGAAGGGCTCTTCGGGGCCGGCGTGAGGGGGAACTAGCCATGGCCGGCAGCGTCAATACGGGTGGCGGCGGGTTTACCGCCGAGCCGAACGTGGTGCCGATGATCGACATCCTGCTGGTGCTCCTCATCATTTTCATGATGCAGGTGCCCCTCACGCGGAAGACGATGCAGATCAACGTCCCGCCAGACGTACAGAACCAGCAGCGCGAGGAGCGGGCGAGCAGCGATCAGATTGTGCTGGTCCTGGCGGAGGACGGCAGCTATGCCATCAACGGCCAGCCGGTCACGGTGGCCCAGCTGGATGTCAGGTTCCACGAGATTTATGACAACCGGCCGGCCAAGTTGCTCTTCATCAAGATTGCCCGGAACCGTTTGTACCAGGAGATCGTCGAGGCCATGGACATCGCGCGCGGCGCGGGCGTCCAGGTGATTGGCTTCACACCGCCCGAGTCCGGCTGATCGGTTACACGGTGGTGATAGCGGCGACCTTGAGGGGCGCGGAGGCGGGACGCTTTCGCGCCCCTGGTGTATAGTGTAGGCGTATGGTAGCACCTCGAACGCCGCCCAAACTCGCCATGCTGGATCCCAAGCGGGGCGCCCCGCGATACCGCGGGGCCCTCACAGGGTCCGTGGTGGCGCACGTCCTGGTGTTCTTCATGGCGATGCACGACTTCAGCTGCGCCGATATGCTCGGTGACCCGGCCAGCCGGGCCGGCGGGCCGGGAGCGCGGGGCGGTGGCGGTGGCGGCGGTGGGGAGGTCGTGGGCTATTTCCAGCTGCCCGAATACATCCCGCCGGAAGCGGAGAACACGCCGACACGCAATGAGCAGGTGCCGGAGGACGAGATCATCATCCCTCGACTCGATATCGCCAATATCCCGCAGTCCGACGTTGCGCTCCGCGAACGACGACAGATCAACTTGGCCGAGGTGCTGGGAACCGGAGAAGGTACTGGGGGCGGGGCGGGGCAGGGCACGGGATCCGGCGGCGGCATCGGCAGCGGTATCGGCACCGGCACGGGGTCGGATGTGGGTCCCGGCACCGGTGGTGATGGCGGGGATGTCTTCCCGCCCAGCCCGCGCTTCACCGTCCTGCCGCCCACGCCGGTACCATCCAACTCGCGCGGACGGTATCGCATACGGTTCCTGGTGGCGGTCGATGGGTCGGTGCGGCAGATTGATCTCTTCCCGACGGTGCGCGACGGGAGTTATCGGCGCCGCCTGCTCGATGCCTTGCGTGAATACCGCTTCACGCCCGGCACCACGCGCGATGGCACGCCCATCGAGACGATCGCGGAAATCTGGATCGAAATCTAGCTGCCTCCATCCCGGAGTTGGTGTTGACCAGAACTTCCCTGCGCGCCGCCGTGGCCGCGCTCATTGGCCTGGCTGCCGCCCCATCCGCGAGCGCGCAAGACCTTGAAGTCGCTTCTCCCCACGTCATCCTCACCAACATCCCGTTTGCCCTGACGATCACCGCGCCGGGACGCCTCGACACGGTGTCGGTGCAGGTCATGGACGCAGCCGGCCGCGTGATGGCCGAGGGCGTGATCGCGCCGTTCGGCGAGCTCGTGTTGAGCGGGTTGTCGGTTTCGGGTCGCGCGCTGCTGCCGCTGACCGTTGCGGCCGGGGACGCGACGAGCACGGTGGAGGCACCCGTGCTGCCCGGATGGCTCAGCATCGTTCCGCCGCTCATCGCCATCGTGCTGGCGCTGATCTTCCGCGAGGTGGTGACCAGTCTTCTGGCAGGCGTGTTCATCGGCGCGATGTTCGTTGCGGGCATGAACCCGCTGGCCGGACTCATGCTGACCGTGGACACGTTTGTCCGCGAGGCGCTGGGTGATCCCGACCACGCCGCGATCATCATCTTCTCGTTGTTGCTCGGTGGTATGGTCGGCATCATGAGTCGGATGGGTGGTACGCGGGCGGTCGTGGAAGCGGTCACGCCGTTCGCCACCACGCGGCGGCGTGGGCTCTTCGCGACCTGGGCGGCGGGTTTGGCCATCTTCTTCGACGACTACGCCAACACGCTGATCGTCGGCAACACCATGCGCCCGCTCACGGACAAGCTCAAGATCTCGCGTGAGAAGCTGGCCTACATCGTGGACTCCACGGCGGCGCCGGTCGCCGTATTGGTGTTTGTCTCGACGTGGGTGGGATTCGAGATCGGGCTCATCGGCGATGCGTTGCACCAGGCGGCCGTCCAGTATCCTGCGGATCCGGCGCTCCAGGCCGAGCTCACGGGCGCGTCACCGTTCTCGGTCTATCTCCATTCCGTTCCCTTCCTGTTTTATCCGCTGCTTGCCGTATTTACCGTCGCGATCCTCACGTGGACCGGTCGCGACTTTGGCCCGATGCTCAAGGCCGAGCAACGCGCCCTCTCGGGCGGCGGATTGTTCCGTCCGGGCGCACAGCTCGCAGCGGACACGGGCTCCGAACTGGCCGAGGCACCGGCCGGAACGCCGATGCGGTGGTGGAATGGCGCCATTCCGGTCTTGACCGTGGTGGTGGTGGTGGTAACCGGGCTCTTGTGGACCGGTATGCAGGCGCTGGGCGAAGGGGACCCGGCGACGTTGTCGAACATCCTGGGCAGCGCCGATCCGTTCAAGGGTCTGCTGTGGGGTTCCTTCGCGGGGTGTCTGGTGGCGGTCGTGCTGGCGGTAAGCCAGCGTATCGCTTCGCTCCGCGATGCGGTTGGCGCCTGGGTGGGCGGGATGCGGGCCATGCTGCTGGCGATGGTCATTCTCATTCTCGCGTGGTCGCTGGGCGAAGTCACCGTCGCCCTGAATACGGCCGGGTGGCTGACAAGCATGTTGAGCGACAGCATGCCCATGCGCCTGCTGCCCGTCACCACGTTCGTCATTGCCGCCCTCATCTCGTTTGCGACCGGTACGTCCTGGGGCACGATGGCGATCCTGTTTCCCCTGGTGGTGCCGCTCTCCGTCGCGATGGGTGGTGGAGTCAACTTCGAGGGTGGGGAGCACTACACGGTGCTGCTCGGCGCCATCTCGTCGGTCATGGCCGGCGCCATCTTTGGTGACCACTGCTCCCCGATCTCGGATACCACGGTCCTCAGCTCCATGGCCTCGGGGTGCGATCACGTGGACCACGTGCGCACGCAGCTGCCCTATGCGCTGATGGTCGCTGGGGTTGGGATGCTGGTGGGAGATATCCCGACGGCGTACGGGCTGTCCCCATGGATTTCGCTGCCGCTGGGCATGGTGATTATCTGGAGCATCATCCGGGTCGTGGGGCGTAAGCCGGAAGGGCAGATCGCGTAGGACGCCGCACGCCGACGAGGGGACCGCGAAGTGGGCGGTCCCCCTCGTCCTAAGTCTTGCGAACGAGGTGCGCAGCCATTCTCGCCGCACCGAGCGCCGGATCGACATGACGGTCCTGCACACGCGGTAGTCGTACCATCAGTTCCGCCCGTAGCGGTCCTTCGCGCAGCAACCCCCCGGCCAACGCGACGTCCACATCCAGTGCCAGTTGCTGCACCAGCGCCGCCAAGGCATCCGCCGCCCGGTGCACCAATTGCCGCGCCATGGGGTTACCCGCTGCCGCGAGGCGCAGCACTTGCGAAGCGAGGGCGGCGATGGTGGGGCGATCCGTCCCGAGGGCCGTGACCAGCCCGGCGGCGAGCGCCGCCTTGCCGAGCCAGTAGCCGCTGCCTTCATCGCCCGCCCCCGGTCCCTTTCCACCGGCCCGAGCCACACGGCCACCCGGATGTCGCGCCATCGCCACCGAGCCCGTGCCCGCCAACAGGACGATGCCGGGCCCGTCCGGGAACGCGTCAGCAAGCGCGATCTCGATGTCAGTCACGATGTGCACCGTGTCCGCGAGGTCGCGGAGGCCATCCGCGAGGGCACGAGCCACGGTCGGGTTGCCAGCGCCCGCGGCGCCAATGACTGCTACGCTCGGCTTGGCGAGTCCGGCATGTGCGTGAGCGACGGTCGTGCGAATGTTGGGAGTGGCTGACGACAGATCGCCCGCCCAGCCAGGCCCGCCGTGAGCCCGCGCCAAGACGACGAGATGCTCGTCGGTCACCACCGCCTCGGTATGCGAGCCGCCCGCATCCACGCCGAGCAGGGTCACGGTCGTCGCGGCACCAGACTGGAGGCGAACGCCGTGACCAGCGTGAGGGTGAGGCCGAGCGGGACATACCACGGCCAGGCGAGGGCGGCAAACGGACCGGGCTTGCCGAGCACCACGATGACCATGGTCACCACCGACACGACAATGGCCGTGAGTACATCCCGTTGGGCGATGCGCGCGGCACCCGCCAGCACGTACGCGCCGAGCAGACTGCCGTAGGTAATGGATGCCAAGGCGAGCGCGATCTCTACCACGGGCTGATCGTCCGAGCGGAACAGCAGCGCGCCGCCCGCCAGGACAATGGACCACCCGACGGTGAACCAGCGGCCGACCGTGAGCAGATGCTTGGGGTCGCGCTTTCCGGTGAGCGTGGCGTAGAAATCATGGGTCGTGGCCGAGGCGAGCGCATTGAGCGAAGAACTCACGGTGCTCATCGCCGCGGCCAGCAACCCGGCAATCACGAGCCCGGTGAGGCCCGGCCGCAGCACACGCACCACGAACTCGGGATACAACCGGTCGCTCCGCGTGCCCACAGTATCGGCGCCGGCCGCCCACAGCATGGTGCCCACGAACAGAAACAGCGCGAACTGCGTGATCACGAGGAGCCCCGAACCGATCAACGCCCGCCGCGCGTCGCGCAGTGACCGCGTACCCAGCAGCCGTTGCACGATCAGGTGATCGGTGCCGTGGGACGCGGCCGAGAGGAGCGCGCCACCCAATACTGCCGCCAGGAAGGTGTACGGGGCGCTGAAGGAGAGCCGGAAGTCGAACGTCGCGAGCTTGCCCGCGTCCCACGCTCGCTCGATGGCGACGGGGATCCCACCGGCCAAGGGCGCGGCTGCCATAATCACCAGCAGGCCACCGATCACGTAGAGCCCGAGTTGCAGCACGTCCACCCAGACGACGGCGGCGAGCCCGCCCCGGAGTGTGTACACCAGGGTCACGACGACGACCACCAGCACGCTCACCGGAATGGGCCAGCCGGTCAGTACGGCGAGCGGAATGGCGGTGGCGAACACGCGCACACTGTCGCCCATGGACCGGATCACCATGAACAGGGCGGCGGCGGCTCGCCGGGTGGTGGCGCCGAAGCGGTGTTCGAGGCGCTGGTACGCCGTGTCCTGATCGCCACGGAAGTAGCCGGGCAACAGCCACGCCGCGACGCCGATGCGGCCGATCAGGTAGCCGAGGGCAATCTGGAGAAACGTGAAGTTGCCGCGCGCGCCGATCCCGGGCATCGAGATGACGGTGAGCGCCGACGTCTCCGTCGCAACAATGGAGAACATGACGGCCCACCACGGGAGATCGCGGTGGCCGAGAAAATAATCGCCGGCAGTGGTTTGCCGGCGTGCGAAATGGGAACCGATGGCGATCACGACCGTGAAGTACACGGCCATGACCGCCAAGTCGAGGTAGGTCAGACGGTAAACGAGCTACCGCACCCGCATCCACCCGTCGCATTCGGGTTCTCGAACGTGAACCCGCTGCCGGTCATGGAGGAGTGGTAGCCAATGGTGATGCCCTGCAGATACTGCGCGCTGAACGGATCAACAATGCACCGGACGCCGGACACCTCGACGACGACATCGTCGTCGGCCGGAGCCTCCTCGATGTTCAGGCCGTACTTGAACCCGGAACACCCACCGGGGAGCACCGAGATGCGCAGACCGGCGGTCTCCAGCGGGACAGCCTCGGCCGCGAGAAACTGCCGGACCTGCTCGACCGCCAC
This sequence comes from Gemmatimonadales bacterium, assembly GCA_040877595.1. Classification (GTDB taxonomy): domain Bacteria; phylum Gemmatimonadota; class Gemmatimonadetes; order Gemmatimonadales; family GWC2-71-9; genus JBBDNM01. The sequence continues at coordinate 22,662 of JBBDNM010000052.1, forward strand.
ATCCGTGAGCTGCAGCGACACCGTAAACTGGGGCTGGGTCGTAGTCATGACCATGGAACCTAGGGGCCGCTTGGCGTGAAGTCAACGCGATCAGGGGATCTGTACACCGGTCCCCCGGGGGTGGGCGGCGTCCAGGCTGATCGGCAACCGGCCGCTGATCGGGGCGGCACCCGCCAGCGCCATGGCCGCAGCGCGCTCCGCGGCGCTCGATCCATTCCAGGCGATCAGGTAGGTCCCCGGGAAACCGGGCAACTGGGCCAGCAGGTACGGGCTCCCGAACGAGACGAGCGCCGTGGGCCGATCCACCGCGGTCGTGCGGATCAGGGCGACGAGCGGTTCCGGGAGCGCCACATGCCCCCGCCACGCGATCGGCCTGACGCTGCTCGCGAAGACGGCCCGCGGATACCCGCGCAACATCACGCGGGCGGAGTCGTAGGAGGCCGGACCGGACATCGGATACAGCCGGAATACGGCCACCGTGTCGCCCTGCTCGCGTAGCAGCCGCACCAGGGTATTGCCCATCGTGAGGTTGGTCTCCTCGGCGTAACTCACCACCGCCACACGGCCGCGCCGCCCGCGAAACGTGTCCAACGGTCCCTGCTCGACCAGCGTGAGCGCACGTGCCGCAATGTCATCCGCCACGGCCTGATGGGCCGCCCGACCCACCACCCGCGGTACGGCATCGAGCGATACGGTCCGCTGGTGGAACAACCCCGCCTCGGCCTTGAGGGCCAGCACCCGGCGGACCGACTGGTCGAGCCGGGTCATCGCGATACGGCCCGATGCGATTGCCGCTTCCATCGCGTCAATCGCCATCTTCAGGTCGGACGGGTACAGCAGCAGGTCGCTGCCGGCTTCAAACGCCCGCACCACGCTTTCGCCCGGGCCGTACGCCGCGACAATGGCGCCCATCACGAGCGCATCGGTCACCACCAGCCCCTCAAATCCCAGGGAGTCGCGCAGAATGTCCGTCATCACGCGGCCCGACAACGTGGCCGGTGCCGGGTTGGGCCCGTCCACGCAGGGCAGCGCAAGGTGCGCGGTCATGACGGCCGTGACGCCCGCCGCGATCGCCGCCCGGAAGGGGGCCAGTTCCAGGGAGTCCAGACGTGGCCAACACCCTGTCACGACGGGCAACTCGATGTGCGAGTCGGTGCTGACGTCCCCGTGGCCGGGAAAGTGTTTTGCCGTGGTGAACATCCCGTGCTCGGCGGCCCCTCGCACGTACGCCGCGATGAGTGGGGAAGCCGCAGCGGGATCCTCGCCAAACGCGCGCGTGTTGATGATCGGGTTGGCCGGATTGTTATTGAGGTCGGCCACCGGCGAGAACGTCATGTGGATGCCCGCGGCACGCGCCTCAAGGGCGGTCACACGGCCCAGTTGGTAGGCATCCAGTGGGCGGCCCGTGGCGCCGAACGCCATCGGGGCAGGGAACGACGTGCCACCCACCAACCGCATGCCGGTGCCAAACTCGAGATCCGCCGCCACCAGCAACGGGAGGCGCGAGCGTTCCTGCAGGGCGTTCAGCTTGGCGGCGACGTCCATCGGCGCCCCGATGGAGATCAGGATCCCGCCGATCTCAAGGCTGTCAATCCAGGCAAAGGCTGTCGCGAGGCTTCGACCGTCGAGCGCCGAGTAGTCGCCGAGCAACCAGGGCATCACCAGTTGGCCGATCTTCTGGCGCACCGTCAGCGTCCCGAGCACGCTGTCTATGGGTACATTGCGCGGCGCGGGTACGTGCACCACGGGCAACACGGCGGCCGGATCGGGGACCATCGCCGGCACCGGACGCGCGCCGCCGGAACACCCCAGAAGCAACACGAGGCCAATCAGGGAACGATGCACAACGCCTCCGGAATCATGGTGCTGCTGTTGGCGGTCGCCTGCGGTCCCGCACCGACGGTACGGCCGGGTCTCGACGTGCTCCTGACCGACTCGCTCCATCTCGTGGAGGGCCGGCGCATCGGGCTGCTGGCCAATCACGCCGGCGTGGACGCCCACGGCATCGACGCCCTCACGCGGCTCCGCAATGCCGGCCTCAACGTAACCGCCATCTTCAGCCCCGAGCATGGTTGGCGCGGTCGGCTCGATACAGAGAATATCGGGGACAGCCGTGACTCCGCCACCGGGCTCCCGGTCTTCTCACTGTACGGCGAGGTACGGGAACCGACGCCGGCCATGCTGGCCACCGTGGACGTCATTCTCGCCGACCTCCCCGATATCGGCGCTCGCACGTTCACCTACGTGTCCACCGTGCTCCGTGCGCTGCGTGCCGCAGGGGAGGCAGGGGTGCCGGTGGTGGTGCTCGATCGTCCCAATCCGATCGGTGGCGTGTTGGTGCAGGGACCTCTGCTCGACACCGCCTTTGCCTCGTTCGTCGGCATGCTGCCGGTGGCGCTGCGCCACGGCATGACGCTCGCGGAGTTGGTCCGGCTGGGGGCTGACGCCCTCCGCATCCCGGCCACGCTGCACGTCGTGCCGGCGGACGGTTGGACGCGCGGGCAGTGGTTCGACGAAACCGGACTTCCGTGGGTTCAGCCGTCGCCCAACATGCCAGGTCTCGAGAGCGCGACCCACTATCCCGGGCTGGTGCTCTTCGAAGCCACGTCCCTTTCGGTCGGTCGGGGTACGCCGATCGCATTCCAGGTGATCGGCGCGCCCTGGCTGGATGCACCGAGTTTGGCAGCCGCGCTGGAGAGCCTCCCCGGGGTCTCAGTACGGGATACGGTGCTCACCCCGATCGGCGCGACGGACGCGAAGCACGATGGCGTGACCTTCCCGGCGGTTCGACTCACGGTCACGGACCGGTTGGTCTACGATCCGGTCGCCGCCGCGGTGACGGCCCTGGCCTGGCTGTCCCACCATGCCCCCGAGGCACTGGCGATCAACGCCCGGAGGTTCGACCAGTTGGCGGGCGGCCCGGCTCTCCGGCTCGCACTGGAAGCCGGCCTGGCACCCAAGGCGGTGGTGGCTGGCTGGCAGGATGCGCTCACGCGATTTACCGAAACCCGTGCCCGCTATCTCCTCTACTGACCTGCAACCCTTCCACTCTCCCCCTCTTTCTCCTATTATCAGCCCCCTATGCGCCTGATTCCCGCGGCGGTCCAGCGCGGCGTCGAATCCTTCCTCGACCCGCCGGCGCGTCGCCTCATCGCTTGGCGGGTCAGCCCCAACGCCATCACGACCGTCGGTACCATGGTCATTGTGGGATCGGGGGTCGCCTTCGGGTTGGGTCAGATCCAGCTTGGGGGCGGCCTGCTGCTGCTGAGCGGCCTGGGCGACATGCTCGACGGCAAGGTCGCCCGCCTGAGCGGCGGCGTGACAACCTTCGGTGCGTTCTACGACTCCACGCTTGACCGGATCGGTGAGTGCGCCTTGTTCGCGGGCATCGCGGTCTTCTTCATGCAGGGTGGCCTACTGCCCGAATGGCGGGTCTGGGGAGTCCTCCTCGCCCTCCTCGCCCTGAGCGCGGGGCTGACGGTGTCGTATGCCCGAGCGCGGGCCGAAGGACTTGGTCTCGAATGCAAGGTCGGGTTTGCCCAACGCGCGGAACGGATCCTGGGCGTTGGCATCCCGTGCCTGTTTGTGGGAGCCGGCCCCAACGGCTGGCTGCTGTTCTGGATCGTGACGGTGCTCGCCGTGCTCGCGTCGATCACGGTGGTGCAGCGGATCGCGCATGTCTACGGCCAGACGCAAGTCCGCGGCGCGCGGCGGGCCGAAGCGCGCCGCAT
>JBBDNM010000053.1:0-5458 GCA_040877595.1 Gemmatimonadales bacterium
GACGCTCTATGTTCGCATGGCTTGCCAGCTTGCTGAGTTCATTGTTCTCGGCGAACGGTACGGTCACCTGGTAAGCACCTGGGGGTGCCCTTCCTTCCCATACCACGATGCCAAGCACGAGTCCTTACCGGGTAACTGCATACGTCGCGCTGTTCGCAGTGGGCGCGTTGCTGTTACTCACGAGCGCACCTTGGGATATCCCGACGACCGAGCAGACCCGCTTTCTCAATGCGCTGGTCGCGTTCGCCGTATTGGGAGTTGCGTCCGAGGCTGCCTTTCTCCGCCTGTCTCTAGGAACATCGACGAGTTCGGTTTCATACATTCCTTGCCTAGCAGCTGTCGTGCTCATGGGGCCGGGATGGGCAATGGCGCTGGCAGGGTTCTCGATGTTCGTTGGTGAGGCAGTGGTCCGCCGAAAGGCGGCGCTCAAGGTTGTATTCAACGTTTCAAACGCGGTGGTGGCTATCGGCGTGTCGGGTCTGCTCTTCGGAAGACTTGGCGGTACCTGGTCGCTTGATCGCTTCGATAATCCGTCGCCATTCGCGTTTATCGTCGCGGTGGCTAGCTACTTCGTCATCAATTCGGGGAGCACCGCCGTTGCGGTTGCGCTCAGCTCCGATGTCAGCATCAAGTCGTCGCTACATCGGCTCGTTGGTACGTCCTTGTTGTTTGACGTGCTCTCGACTCCGCTGGCCCTCCTTCTGGCTTACCTCTACACAACTTCGGAGCTGGTGGGCATTGTTGTCGTCGTGCTGCCTCTCTTCCTGGTGCGCCACGTACATAGTGTCAACCTCCGGCTTGAAGAAGCGAACCGCGAGCTACTCGAGTTGATGGTAAAGGCTATTGAAGCCCGGGATCCCTACACATCGGGACACTCTCTAAGGGTATCGAGAGTCGCAAGTCTCCTAGCAGGTCAGATGGGTCTGTCAGTTGGAGAAACTGAGGATGTTGAAACGGCCGCCTTACTTCACGACGTGGGGAAGATTCACGAAGAGTTCGCACCAATACTTCGGAAGGAGGGCCGACTCACCGAAGCGGAGCTTGCTCTTATGCAGACTCACTCGGCCAAGAGCTACGAGCTCGTCCGAACGATATCGAAGTTCCGGCGCGGCGTTGACGTTGCGGTTCTCCACCATCACGAGAACTTCGATGGTACTGGGTACCCTGAAGGGTTGAGGGGTGAAGACATCCCGCTCGCGGCGCGCATCATCATGGTGGCTGATACCACCGATGCGATGACAACGGATAGGCCTTACCGGGCGGCGATGGGATTTGACCGTGTTGTTGCGGAACTGCGTACGATGGCCGGGCGCCAGTTTGATCCATCTGTGGTGGACGCGTTCATCCGGAGTAGCGCTATTCGCAACTTTGTTGAGGCGGCAAAGTCTGAGACGTCTGGACCAAGGGCCGATTCGCGTGCCTCAAGTCCAGGGATCGCCTATGTCGGATGAAACTGTTGCATCACCGGTTGACGCCAAAGTGATTCGCCCGAGCACCAGTCGGAGGCCGTTCCTACGAAGTCGGAGACGCGGTCGAGGCCGCACTTTATCGATCGGATCTCCACGTCGCGACTAGGCAGGGGCGGCAGTGACTCGGAATTGGATAGACGCTTCCTCACCGCGTCGTAGAGCCCGGTTCGAGCAACCCACCTTATTGGGGTTGGCCCCACCGTCTCCATGCTGGTGTCAATGGCGCGCCGCAGCCTCTCTAGCCGTCGAGTCTCCACAGCGCCTGAGCATGCGCGACTGAGGGCGGCATCCATTCGTCCGAGCAGCGTCCATCCGCCGCCCATGCGAGGGAGGCAGAGTGGCGAGTCAAGGCCCAGCGACACGGTAACCGCTTGCCGCAGGACTCGTGCCTTGAGGAAAACGTCTATGGTGCGATTCTGCAGTCGATTGACAAGTTCATTCAGATGTATCGCAGCCTCTTCAACCACCCCGCGCACTAAGGCAGAATCGGATAGCCACGCTAGCGAGTGTACTACTGCACCGTCGCCCGCAACACTCATCATCGAGCATGCTTCATTGTGTACCGTTTCCGCCAATGCTAGGTCTCCTTGGAGTAGGTGTATATCAGCGAGATTCAGTGCTGTCAGAACCGCTCGCGCAGGGGATCCTGACCGGTTCGCGAGGGCGATTGATAGGCGATCCAGCGTGATAGCTTCGTCGATGTATCCTAGATCCTCAGACGCAAGCCCGGCATTTCCAATCACACCTGCAGCGAGACCGTGGTCACGAACCCTAATTGCGTAGTCCAGCGCCACTTGAAAGTGGTCAAAGGCGTCACTCCACCGCCCCGTCGCCATCGCAGCAATGCCCGAACCATTCGCGGCCCTCGCGGCCTCATGAGGTAAGTGCAGCCCAGCGAGTGTCTCGTGCGCCCTCGTTAGGGACCGATAGCTGTCGTGGAACCGTCCCTGCTGCCAGCGAATGAAGCCAAGGGTGAGGAAACCCCTCCCGGATTGCACTTCAGTTGAGCCTTCCCCAACCCGGATGAGGTCAAGCACCTTGTCAAGCTCCGCGTGGTCGCCGTCCTCCCGGGCGAGCTCGGCCCGGAGTTGAAGTCCGCGCAGCCGGACCGACCCATCGAGCTGAGGGTCAGCCAGGAGCGCCAACAAGTCCCGTCGGAGAATCTGCGTAGGTGATCGGTGCAGTCGATGCAGCGCTTCAAGTCGAAGGAGTCCCGCCGCGTGTGCATCAGCCACCGGTGCTGCGTCACTCAAGACGGGCGACTGATCGAGAGTTCGCAGCGCCTCGTCATATCGCCCCTGCGTAGCGATTGCTTGTGCTAGCAAGAACCGGATCGTCGCTGTCCCCGTCCCAACTTGATGAATCGCCTCCATGGCCAGGTGCTCGGCCTCCACTAGCGCCCCAGTCTCAATGGCGAGGCGTGTGCCTTCCTCATAATGCCGCGTTGCCTGATCGAGCAAACCTGCTCGCGCTTCGTGTCGCGCCACGGCCTGAAGGCGTGTGTGGGTTGGCACGGTGTTGATTCCAGCCAACGCGCCGGCCCAACGTTGGTGAAAGTATGTCCGCACCCCCTCGTTTTCCAACGCGTATATCGCCGACTGCCACAACGGACTTGCCAATTCCATCTCATCCCCCGTGATCCGAATGCGATCATTGGCCAGAAGCTCGACCGCTGCCGCCCGGACATCGGCCTCCGACAGCCCTGCCACTTCACTCACGAGGTTCACTGTACTCGGCGTGCCCGCGACCGCCAGAGCGGAGAGCACACGGCGTGCCAGCGTCGAATGCTGCACCACCGCTCGGCTGACGGCGTCGAGAAGGTCTCGCGGCGGCGTCCAGGTGCTCGTGTACAGTCCCTCACGCGCTACGCTCTGGCGCAGGCTCTGGTCGCCGAGGAGCGTCAAGGCGTAGAGCGGATTGCCCCCAGCGATGTCCGCGATGCGTTCAAGAACCCCGGCGTCACCATCCTCCGGGACGCGGGAGCGCAGCAGTTCCATGATGGCCGATCGCTGGATGGGCTGTAGCAGCAGGTGGCGGTCGGATTCCAGGGCATGCTCCTCGGCCGGACGCCCGGCATCAGCGCTCGTCAGGAGCGTGAGGACGGCGTGACGCTTGGTGCGGCGTCGCACCAAGTGCAACACGGAGAGCGACGCTTGATCCGCCTGGTCCGCATCATCAATCGCCAACGCAATCGGATTGCCATCGGCAATCGTCTCCAAGATCACGGTCAACGATTCGGTCAGGCGCTCACGGATGGATTCAGGCGGGGCCGGCTCGGGGACGGGGATGCCAGGAAACTGGCGTCGCAAGACCGGGTGAATTCGACTGAGCTCCGCAAGCCACTGCGGATCGGATCCCGCAAACCCCGAGTCACCGGAGATCGCGTCGGTAAGGTCCGCTACCAAGGCGAAGGGGACGGAGCGGGTGGCCTGGTGACAAGTCACGAAGAACGCCGCGTGGCCTCGCCCCGCGAGCGTCGCAAGGAAATGGCGCACCAGGGCCGACTTGCCGATGCCCGCCGCGCCCGACAGCCGAATCGTCCGCCCGCGACCCGCCGCGGCATCGCGCCACCCCTCGGCGAGTACTTCGAGTTCCGCGTCGCGACCCACAATCACGGTCTCCGGCGCACGCAGCTGCAGTGATTCACCCAGGATCGCCGCGCGCGCTCGGGCCAGGTCGCCGCGCTCAAGGCGCTTGAGCAGGGACGCGACCCGCAGCTGCGGGTCGAAGCCCAACTCCGCCGTGATGTGGTTCTGATGCGCTTGGAGATACCGCGCGGCCTCCGTGACCTGCCCGCGGTCGAGCGCTTCTTCCGCCACGGCAATGGCTGCGGTCTCGCATGCCGGATCCAGGCGCAGCATCGCCCGCGCCAGGCGGACGCGTTCCTGGGCTTCAAAACGATGAAGCATGGACTCAAGCTCACGCACAGCCGTCCGGCGCACGCGCTCCCGCGCCGCGTCCAGCCACTGCGCGAGATCCATGCCGCCGAGCGCATCCATGCCGGCCAGGATGTCCCCGCGCTCGATGCTCCACGGATCCTCGGTGAGATACGCGAGGTCGGTCTGTGCGCCACACACGCTGACATGGGTTCGATCCACCTGAACCAGGCCGGGCATCGTGCGGCGCAAGTCCGACATCGCTTGTGTCAGCGAGTGCCGACCCTTCTGCTCCGGTACCCCCGGCCAGAAGAGCGGCACCACCTTGTCGCGCCGTGCGCTCGGTCCTTCCAGCGCGAGATACAGCAACACGCCCAGCTGCCGCTGGGTGCGCACGGCCACCGGGCCGGCCGGGCCCTCGAGGCCAGGCTCACCAAAGATTCGTAACCGCCAGATCGGGTCTGTCATGGTGGCACCCACGCTGCATCAGGTTCGGTCTCAAAGCTAGGGGCGAGCCTCAAGGCACTGTCAAAGCGTTGTTCCGTAAGAGGTTACGACTGCCCCTTTCGCTCTTTCAGGACGCATGACACGGCTGAGGTGCCGCGGCAGTCGCGCCCTGAGAGGGCGCGCTCGGCCATGTGATCTGCCCTGAAGGGCAGGAGCGGATCGTTCGCCCGCGTCCTTCAGGACGCATGACACGGCCGAGCCCGCGCTTCCAGCGCGGGACTGATCCCAAGGTCGCAGTCTGGATCCAGGAGGTTGCCCTCGATGCGCAGGAGTCGTCCGCGCTTCGGGAGCGCGCCGTACGCCTGCTGGCCGAGCGGGGCATGGTGACGGCCAACCTGATCCAGCTGTACGACCGCGCCGACGATCGCGTGGTGTGCACGCGCCTGATCCGCATCTTGGCCGAACGCGGCGACCGCGCGGCGCTCGAGAAGCTAACTGCCATCATGGACAACGATCCCGATACGGGCCTGCGGCGTGAGGCGCAGAGGCGGTTGGGGGAGAGGGCGGGGAGGGACTAAAGGGTGCAAAGGTGGAGGTCAGGGTGCAAAGGGCTTGCCCCGCACTCGCTACGCCCCTTCAGGATGTGTCGCGGCCCCTTGGGGCCGC
>JBBDNM010000053.1:5468-75402 GCA_040877595.1 Gemmatimonadales bacterium
CCCCCGCGCTGCCGGCGCTTTCGCGCCAGCAGCGAGCCGGTACCCGCCGCAGTACATTCCGACCCGGTGCCCACCCCACTAGAACGCCTCCAAACGGCATTCGCCGGCCAGTACCAGATCGACCGCGAGGTCGGTTCAGGCGGCATGGCCACGGTTTACCTGGCCAAGGACCTCAAACACGACCGCCAGGTCGCCATCAAGGTGCTCCGGCCGGAACTCGCTGCGGCGTTGGGTCCCGACCGGTTCCCCCGCGAGATCCGCATCGTCGCCCAGCTCCAGCATCCGCATGTCCTGCCGCTGCACGACTCGGGCGAGCTGGCGGGTTTCCTCTATTATGTGATGCCCTTCGTCGAGGGCGAGTCGCTGCGCGCCAAGGTCGAACGCGAAGGCCAGCTCCCGGTGCACGAGGCCGTGCGCATTCTCAAGGAAGTCGCCGACGCGCTCGCCTATGCCCACAGCCGCGGCGTCATGCATCGCGACATCAAGCCCGACAACGTGATGCTGTCCGGCCGCCACGCCCTGGTCATGGACTTCGGCGTCGCCAAGGCGGTGAGCAATGCCGGCGGCGAAAAGCTGACGACCGTGGGCGTCGCGGTCGGGACGCCGACCTACATGTCGCCCGAGCAGGCCACCGGCGAGGAGCACATTGACCACCGCTCCGACGTCTATGCGCTCGGCGTCCTGGGCTACGAGTTGCTGGCCGGCACGCCGCCGTTTACGGGCAAGACCGCGCAGGCCATTCTGTCCTCGCATGTGCTCGACCTGCCGAAAGACCTGGCGACCGTACGGTCGTCGGTCTCGCCCGCGTTGTCCGACCTGATCATGCACTGCCTCGAGAAGAATCCGGCCGATCGCCCGCAGTCGGCCGAGGAAGTTCTGCACCAGCTCGAAGCGGTGGCCACGCCGAGCGGCGGCATCACGCCGACCGACACCCGGCCCGTGCGTATCACGCGAGGGCAGGCCGCGCCCACGCGCAGCCGCCGCGCCGTCCTCGGGACGATTGCCGCCGCGCTGGTGCTGGCTGGGGTGGGTGGCTGGGTCGTGCTGAACGGGGACGACATCCCGGGGCTGGAGCGCATGGCGGTGCTGCCCATCACGGACGTGTCCGGCCAGGATGGTGAGCTGGTCGAGGCGCTCTACAACCAGTTGATGGTGGCGCTGGTGCAGATTCCCGGCGCCACGGTGGCGCCGCGATCCTCCATGGACGTCTATCGCACCCAGCCCAAACCGGTGGCGCAGATGGCCCAGGAGCTGAATGTCGGATCGATTCTCGAAGGCAACCTGTTCCGCGCGGGCAGCCGCCTCCGCATCACGCTGCAGCTGACCAACCCGCGCACCATTGAGCAGATCTGGAGCCAGAGCTTCGATATTGACGTGAGCGGCAACCTGTTCGATGCCATCGATGGCGTCGTTCCGCAGATCCGCGATGGGGTGGGGCAGGCCCTCAACGCATCTCCTTCATCGTCATGAGGACACGACACATGGTTCGCTCCGCCCTGACAGGCTTGACGCTCGGCATCCTGGCCTGTGGCGGGGACGCCGAACCGGCCCGCACCGTGCTGTACGAAGAGCCCGCGGCCGAGCTCATCAGCAGCACCAGGCTCTCGCCAGACGGCGCCCGGTTCGCGTTCGGGGCCGAGATCGAAGGGTTGAGCGGCATCTTCGTCATGAACGTGGACGGCACGGGCCGGACCCGGCTGACCAGCGGGGTGTGGGACGTGGATCCCTACTGGTCACCGGACGGGCAGTGGCTGGCCTACTACTCCGATGAAGATAGCGACGTGTGGGTGGTGCCGACGGCGGGCGGCGAGCCGCGTCAGCTGACTTCCGGAACGCCCCGTGATTTTCCGCGGGGATGGACCCCGGATGGCACGGGCGTAATCATCCAGCGATCGGCCGGCTCGGTGAACCAGACGATGATCGTGCCATTGGCCGGCGGTGTTCCACAGCCCATCGTAGAGCGCGGGGACGCTGTCGTGAATGCCGCGCTGTCTCCCGACGGAAGCCAGGTCGTCTGGGTCGAGTCGCGGCAGGGACAGTCGACGCTCTGGACGCGGACGCTGCCGGACGGCGCGCCACGCCAGCTGACCACCGACGGTAGGGAGAGCTACAACGGGGACGGGCCGTGGTCGCCGGACGGTCGGCTCTTCCTCTACACTACGGCCCGTTCGGGAACCGCGGATCTCTGGGTGGTCGAGTTGGCCACCGGCGAGCAACGCCAGCTGACCACGGACCTGCGTGATGACAATGGGGGTCGGTGGTCGCCCGATGGCGCCTGGATCGCGTTCACGTCCACGCGCGGCGGTCAGCGCGATGTGTGGGTCATGCCCTCGGCGGGCGGCGCCGCCTCGCGCGTCACCAATGACCTGACGAACGAGCACAACATCGAATGGGCGTCGGACGGCAGCGCGATCACGTTCCACGTGTATCACTCCAGGAGTGAGCTGGTGATTCTGGCGCTGGATGGGACCGTGCGCCGCTCACTCCTGTCGTGGGAGGGCTACGGCATCTTTGGGGCCGTCGTGTCGCCGGATGGTCGCACCATTTTGTTTGCGTCCAATCGCAGCGGGGGAACCGACATCTGGGCGATCAGCGATACGGGCGGGGAACCGCGGCCGTTTGCCGCCAGCCCCACGGATGATTTCGACCCCCAATGGTCCCCCGACGGACGGCAGGTCGTGTTCGCGTCCGAACGGAACGGCGGTCGCGTCAATCTCTATGTGACGTCGGATACCGGCGGCACCGCGCGCGCGTTGACCGACTGGACCGAGGGTGCTTCCGCTGCCAAGTGGTCTCCCGATGGCCAGACTATTGCGTTCCGGTCGCCCCGCGGCGCCACACGCGGGGGCGAGATCTGGACCGTCCCTGCCGCAGGCGGCGAGGCTGTCCAGGTGACGCGGGAGGGCAATCAGCCATTCGGGCACACGTGGAGTGCGGATGGCCAGTCGCTGTACTATGGGGCCACCCGCTCGTCGAACGACGGCGAAGAGCTGTTCCGCGTCCCGGCCCGCGGCGGGAGGGCCCGGCCGCTCGGCGTTCCACCGGGCAGCAGTATCAGCGGACCCGAGGTTTCGCCGGACGGACAATGGTTGGCCTACACCGCGTATCCCGCCGGTTGGGGGTTTGTCGAGGTGATCCCGGCCCAGGGCGGGACGCCGCGGCGGTTGAGCGGGGACACGACCGGCGTGTACCAGGTAGGGGCCGTCTGGTACCCGGATGGTTCGGGGCTGCTGTTCTCGGACTACCACTACCCCAGTTCGAGCCTCGATCTGAGCATATACACGTGGCCGGCCGGCGAACGTCGCCTAGTGACGCAGACGCCGCGGCTCAACGAGGGTGGACTTGAATGGATGCCGGATGGTCAGTCGGTGGTCGTGACCCGCAACGCGTCCAGCGGCCTGTTGGTGGCCGTGCAGATGGCAGACGTCCTGCCGAGGCCGTAACGTCAACCAGGAGCTGACATGGATATCGGCCTGCTCGTCACCCGTTTTCTCCACATCGTGCTCGGCTCCTACTGGGTCGGGGCCATCTTTTTCAACGTGCTGTTCCTGATGCCCGCCATGGTCGCTGCCGGACCGGACTCGGCCAAGGTGCAACAGGGCATCCAGCAGCGCGGCTTCATGAAGTGGACGCCCATCGCCGCCATTCTCGTCATTCTCACCGGCATCGACCTGCTCCGCCGCATCTCGGCCAACTTCCAGCCGGAATGGTTTGGGTCGTGGGTGGGGATGACCTATTCGATCGGCATGGCGGCGACGATCGTGGCGTTCATCGTCGGGTTCTTCTTCATGCGGCCGATGATGCTGAAGGCGGCCACCCTGCCGCCCGCCGAGGCGGGACCCGTGCGGATGCGCGCAATGCGGCTGAGCCAGGTGGTGGCGGTACTGCTGTTCGTGGCGGTTACGACGATGGCGGTGGCGCGCTACGTGTAAGGATTCGCTCCGCCCGCGCTTTCGCCCCCTCGAGCGGTGAGACGTTCCGCGCTTTCGCCTCCGCAAAGATCTCCGTAAGCACCGCGTCATACCGCCGGATCTGCTCGCGCACCTGCTCGGGTGTGTGGCTGCCCGCGCCCAGCAACGGGATCGCGTTCGCGCCCCCGGCGTTGATCACGTAGTCCGGCGCGTACAGGATGCCGCGCTCGTGCAGCCGCGCCGCATCGGCGTCGGTCGCCAGCTGGTTGTTGGCCGAGCCTGCCACGATGGCGCAGCGCAACAGCGGAATGGTGTCGGCGTTGAGCGTGGCGCCGACGGCGCACGGGGCGTACACGTCGCATTCCGTGGTGTAGGTCTTGTCGTTCGGGACCACCCGGCCGCCGGTCGCCTTGGCCAGCCGTTCCGCCCGCCCGGCGTCGGCGTCACTCACCAGCACGGTCGCCCCTGCTTCCTTGAGCATCACGCCGAGTGGATAGCCCACGTCGCCGGCGCCCTGGACCAAGACCGTACGGCCCGAGATCGTGTCGGATCCGAACCGGTGCCGTAGCGCCGCCTTGATGCCTTGGAACACGCCGAGGGCGGTGTAGGGCCCGGGGTCAAGCGGACCGTGCCCGTCGCGCGCGGCGCCGTGTACGTACTTCGTGCGGCGGCCGATGACGGTCATGTCGTCGGGCGTGGTGCCCAGGTCCGGTCCGCAGGCGTAGATACCCCCCAGCGATTCGAGGATGTCGCCGTACCGCTCGAAAAGTCCTTCGCGTTCCGCGCCCTCCAGCGGACGGGGGACCGCAAGCACGCTCTTGCCGCCGCCCAACTGGAAGTCAATCGACGCCCATTTGTAGGTCATGCCTTCGGCGAGTCGCAGGGCATCCTGCAGGCCGTCGGTGGGCGTCGGGTAGGTCTTCATCCGGCATCCGCCCATGGCGGGGCCCAAGGTCAGACTATGAATGGCGATGAAGATCCAGGTACCGGTGGGCTGGTCGCGCCGGACGACCACGAATTCGCCAGGCCAATCGGCGAGCAGGGTTTCCATGCGGGAAGCTTACAGCGGGTTCACCACGGTATGGAAGGTGATCTGGTGGAGGTCGTTCAGCCTTCCATCGCGCCGTAAATAGCGTCACGGTCCGCGATGTCTACAGCGGCGCGGCCCATGCGATGCACCGGGAGAGGCGGCAGGTCCGCCGCTGTCTGCGCAGCGAGCCCGCGCCGCAGGGTCTCCGCCACCACGGCGGCGAGCGTCTCGCCCCGTCGCGCGGCCTGACGCTCCAGTTCCCGCATGATGGGGGCCGGGATGATCAGCGTCGTCTTCATAGGATAAAGCATACAGAAGGTCACGAAAGTACGGCAAGGGCAATGCAACCATCCTGCGGCGTACAGTCACTCAGTGTGACCTCACTCCAAAGGTGACCCATGCGCATCGCCTTGCTTCTTCTCCCCGCCGCCCTTACGGCCCAGGGAGTCACCGGCCCCCCGGGCCCCCGCCTCCTGCTCGAGCGCGACCACGAGATCCGCCTGGCCCGCAGCGCCGCCCCGGCCTCGGTCAGTGCCGACGCTCGGGTCTGGTTCTTCCAGAACGGGGCCTACGTGGTGGCGGATTCGGGTAGCCATGGTGTCGAGTGCTATGTGAGCCGCAGTTGGCCCGAATCGCTCGAGCCGCATTGTTTCGACCAAGAAGGCGCCCGCACCATCATGCGGCTGGAAATGCGCGGGGTGGAGCTGGCGCATGCCGGTATCGCGCGAGAAGAGGCCGCGCGACAGCTGGCCGTTGGGCTCGCGGACGGTACCTTCCGCCTGCCGCAGCGTCCGGCCATGAGCTGGATGATGTCGTCGGCTCAGGTGTTGTACAGCGATGCCGGCCAGCGGGTGGGCGCGTGGCGACCGCATCTGATGATCTACTTCCCGTATCTCACCGCCGAAGGACTGGGTATGACGGCAAACGACTTCGCGGCGGGCATCGTCGTGGACGTGGGGAAGCCGACGTCGAACCTGATGATCGTGGTGCCGACCGCCGTGGATCCCGTGCCAGCCGGGAGTGCCAGACCCTGACCGACCGCGAATTCTCGCTGCTGTACGACGCCCATACCCCGGCGATGTACCGGCTGGCGCTGCGCCAGCTGGGTGGTGATGCGCACGCGGCCGAAGAGGTGGTCCACGAAGCGTGGATCCGCGGCGCGGAACGGATGGCCACGTTCCGCGGGGACGCCGCGTTGCGCACATGGTTGTGCGGCTTCGTGATTCGGGTTGCGCATGAGGCCATACGACAAATGGGACGGGACACCGCGATGGAGACCCCCGACCCGCCGGCCGAGGATCGTCGCCTGACGGGCGTGTTCGACCGCGTGGACCTTGAACGCGCGATCGGTGCGCTCGCGCCGGGGTTCCGGCAGGTGCTGGTGTTGCACGATATCGAGGGATACACCCACGAAGAAATCGCCGGGCTGCTGGACATTGTGCCCGGGACATCCAAGAGCCAGCTGGCGCGCGCCCGTGCGGCGTTGCGTCTGGCCCTGACCGGAGGTGCGCATGCCTGAGGACAATCCGTTCGCCCAGCTTCCGCGGGACGCTGATCCGCCGCCCGCGTTGAAGACGCGCGTCATGGCTGACTTGCGTCGTCGCGGGCTGATCCGTTCCGTGTGGTTGCCCCGCGTGTTGGCCTTGGCGGCCGGGCTCGCGTTGTTCGCGGCCGGCACGTGGGTCGGTGCTCGCGACGCGGGGCCGCCTGCCGGTCAGCAGTTTGCCCTTCTATTGTACGAGCCGGCCAGCTTCGACACGACGCGTCCGCACGACGAGCTGGCGGCCGAGTATGGTGCGTGGGCGCAAAGCCTCGGCACCCGATTCGTGGCGGGCGACGCCTTGGGTGACCAGCGGGTGTTGGGTGGGACGGTGGGCAGCGAGGTGCCCACCGGTTATTTCATCGTGCGGGCCTCGAGCTGGGAAGAGGCCATGAGCATCGCAGCGGCGTGTCCGCATCTGCGGCATGGGGGGACCGTGGCGGTACAGGCCATTATGACGTAGCAGGGCACTTTCGCATATTATGGGGTAGGAGACCGAATGCACCGCATCTTGCCCCTGTTCCTGGCGCTCGCATGCAGCGACGCGATTGATGTGCACCCCGATGTGGGACTCACCGTGGAAGTGCTGGTGAGTCCGCCCGCGGGAACGATCGGCGATCCCGTCACCATCACCGTGCGCGTGACCAATCTCAACGAAGGCCAACTGACGCTGCGGTTTCCCTCCGCGTGCGTGTTTACCTACGTGATACTCGATGCCGAGGAGGAGTTGGTGGCGCCCTCCAACCTGTGCGGCGATGAATCCGTGACGCACACGTTCCCCGCGGGTATCTCGGAACAGAGCTTCCTGTTCACCGTTGGCGACGCGATGCATCCGCTGGGCGGTGGTACGTATCAGGTGTATGGCGGGGTGGGCTTCCCGCTGGTCATCGTGAGTGAGCCAATCATCCTGCAGATCAATACATTGGAGCTTCGTCATGCGCGCTAACGTGTTTGCCCTGTTGTTTGTTGTGGCCTGCTCTGATACGCCGACCGATCCGAACGACAACGACAACACGCCCCCGCCGAGCGCGGCGTCGGTGACCATTGGCGACAACAACTACACGCCGAGCCGGGTGGACCTGGTGTTGGGTGGTACGGTGACGTGGACGTGGGCCGGGTTTGCGGCGCACACGCTCACGTTCGACAACCCGGATATTGCGTCGGCGTCGGCACGGACCTCGGGCAATACGTCACGCCAGTTCGGCGCGGCCGGCGAGTACACCTACTTTTGCGAGATTCATGGACGCGGGATGTCAGGGCGAGTTGTGGTGGTGGCGCCTTAAGAGGTGCAGGGTGCAGGGTGCAGGGTGCAAGGGTGCAAGGTGCAAGGGTGCAAGGTGCAAGGGTGCAAAGGTGCAAAGGTGCAAAGGTGCAAAGGGGGTGATCGGATTGGTGGTAGCCGAATTGACCGCGCCAAACCCGAACGAGTTTGACAGGATAATCTCCGGCGCCTGAACGGCATCGCCGTTGGCCTGATGCCGCCAAGCGCGTGCTCCTGAGTCGCGCATCGGGGTTACCGAGAGGGCGGCCGGCCCGTATCTTCGGGGGTGGTGTTCCCCGGGAATCAGGCATGAGCGAGCCGTTCGACCGACTCAAGGCGGCGATCGCGGATCGGTACGCGATCGAACGCGAGGTGGGCAGTGGCGGCATGGCCACGGTTTACCTCGCCGACGACGCCCGACACCGCCGGAAGGTCGCGCTCAAGGTACTCCGGCCCGAGGTCGGCCAGACGCTCGGCCCCGAGCGGTTCTTCCGCGAGATTGAAATCGCGGCCCAGTTGCAGCACCCCAACATCCTGCCATTGCTCGACTCCGGCGAGGCCGGCGGGTTCCTCTACTACGTCATGCCGTATGTGGACGGCCCGTCCCTGCGCGACCGCATCGCGCATCAGGGCGAGCTGCCGGTGCACGACGCGGTGAAGATCCTGACCGAGGTGGTGGATGCGCTCGCCGCGGCGCACGCGCGGGGCATCGTCCACCGCGACATCAAACCCGACAACGTGATGCTCACCGGGCGGCACGCCATGGTCACCGACTTTGGCGTGGCCAAGGCGCTGCACGAGGCCACCGGCAGGCAGAAGCTCACGACCGCCGGTGTGGCGCTCGGGACGCCGAGCTACATGGCGCCGGAACAGGCGGCGGGCGAGACCAACCTGGACGCGCGGGTGGACATCTACGCCGTCGGTTGCCTGGCGTACGAGATGCTCACCGGGCGCCCGCCGTTCACCGGCCCCACGGTTCAGGCCATTCTCGCGGCGCACATGACCGAGGAGCCCCAATCACTGCGCCAGCGGCGGGCAAGCGTGAGCCCGGCACTCGATCAGGTCGTGCTCAAGTGCCTGGCGAAACACTCGGCCGACCGGTGGCAGACCGCCGACGAACTCCTGCATCAGCTCGAGAGCCTGGTGACGCCGAGCGGCGGGGTGACCCCCACCGACACGCGGCCGGTCAAGGCAGCGACCGTGCGGGTTCCGAATACCCGCCTGCGGGTCGGCGTCGCGGTCGGTGCGCTCGTGATTGCCGTCGGCGCCTTCTATGCGCTTCAGGGCGGCGGCGGCCTGCCGCCGGTCACGTTCGGCGACACGCGGCAGATCACGCTGGACGAAGGCCTGGAGCTGGACCCGGCCCTGTCCCCGGACGGACGGTTCGTGGCGTACTCGGCCGGGCCGACCGAGCGCATGAGGGTCTTTGTGCGTTCCCTGGCGGGCGGGACGCCGGTGCAGGTGTCCGGTACGCAACCCGGAGACCATCGCATGCCGCGGTGGTCGCCGGACGGATCGAACATCGCGTTCTCGACCCCCGCGGGCGTGTATGTGACCCCCGCCCTTGGCGGCGCGGCCCGGTTGATAACGGACGTGGGAGCGTTCGGTACCTGGTCGCCCGACGGGCGGCGGCTGGCGTACGTGACCGGGAGCACCACGGCCTCGCGGCTCGAGGTGTCGGACGTGGGTGGGGGAGGGCGCCGGGTCATTGCCGAAGGATTCGACATCCATACGCTGTCCTGGTCGCCGGATGGGCGCTTCGTGGCCTACGTGTCGGGTAACTGGCAGTACATGTATGGCGGCACCGTGCTCGGCAATCTCGGCCCCAGCGCGATCCATGTGGTGCCGGCCGACAGCGGGACCGCCATCGCCGTCACGGATCGCGAGTTCCTGCATACGAGTCCGGTCTGGGCGCCGGACGGCCGCAGTCTCTACCTCGTCTCAACCCGCGACGGTGGCCGCGACATCTACCGCCTGCCCATCGCGGGAGACGGCAGCGCCGCCGGACCGATCGAGCGTCTCACCACCGGCCTGCACGCCGGCACGATATCGTTTTCCGGCCACGGCGCCTTGCTGGCCTACTCGGTCTTCACCAACACGGCCAACATCTGGTCGGTGCCGGTGCCGGCGACGGGCTCCGTCTCCGTGTCGAGCGCCGTGCCCGTGACGCGCGGCAACCAGCACATCGAGGGGGTTGACCTCTCCGATGACGGCCGCTGGCTGGCGTTCGACTCGGACCGTGGCGGCAACGTGGACATCTACCGGATGCCGGTGACCGGCGGCGACCCGATCCAGGTGACGACCCATCCGTCGGACGATTTCATCCCGGCCTGGTCACCGGACGGGCGGGAGATCGTGTTTCACTCGTGGCGCAACGGCCACCGCGATCTCTACGTCATCTCGGCCGAAGGCGGCGCCGAGGTCCGGCTGACCGACGATCCGGGCCAGGACTTCTACGCGGATTTCACGCCGGACGGGCGCCGGATCGCGTTTCACTCCACCCGCACCGGCGTCAATGAACTCCATGTCATCGAGCGGACCGAGGTCGGATGGGGTGAAGCGCGGTCCCTCGGAATTCGCGGCACGAACGCGCGGTGGTCACCCGACGGACAGTGGCTGCTCTACAACGTCGGGGGCGCAATCCGGCTGGTCCGACCCGACGGTACGGACCACCGGCTCCTGCTGGAACCGTTCGTGCGGGACGGCGTGCGGTGGGCCGCCTCGTATGCTCACTGGTCGCGCGACGGCCGGACGGTGCTGTTCAGGGGCAACAGCCCCGCCGGCGGACGGGCCTTCTGGAGCGTGCCCGCCTCGGGCGGAACACCGCGGATGACTGTGCGCTTCGACGATCCGGACCGACCGAGTGGGCGTATGGAGTTCGCCACCGACGGCCGCACGCTCTATTTCACCGTGGACAACCGGCAGGCGGACATCTGGGTGGTGGCGCTGCGTTCCGGCCGCTAGTCACGCCCGCCGCAGCACCAGCGCCGCATTCACCCCGCCAAACCCGAACGAATTCGACAGGATAATCTCCGGCGCCGGCAGGGTGTCGCCGTTCGCGTGATGCCGCAAGCCGCACGCGGGATCCACATCCACCAGGTTGATAGTGGGTGGTAGCCAGTCACGCCTGAGCGCCAGTGCGCAGATGGCCGCCTCGATCGCCCCGCTCGCGCCGAGCGCGTGGCCGTAGTACCCCTTGGTGCCGCTCACCACCACGCGCGTGGCGTGCTCACCGAACACCGTCCGGATGGCCAGGGTCTCCGTGGCATCATTGAGCGGCGTGGACGACCCGTGCGCGTTGATATATCCCACCTCATGGGGTGCCACGTGGGCGTCGGCGAGCGCCAGGCGCATCGCGCGCGCGGCCTGCGCGCCGTCGGGCCTCGGCGCAGTCATGTGATGCGCGTCGTTGGTGAGCGCATAACCCGCGAGGGTGCCGTAGATCGGTGCGCCGCGCGCCTCGGCCCGGTCGCGCCGTTCCAGCACGAGCACGGCGGCGCCTTCCCCCATGACGAAGCCGTCCCGGCCCGCATCGAATGGCCGCGACGCGGTCGCCGGATCGTCGTTCCGTGTGGACATCGCCCGAATCAGCGTGAACGACGCAAAGCACAAAGGCGACAGCGGCACCTCGGCGCCGCCCGCCAGCATCACGTCGGCTTCGCCGCGCGTGAGCACGCGCAGCGCCTCGCCGATCGCGATCGCGCCGGACGCGCACGACATGCCGTTCGTGGCGTTCGGACCGGTGGCGCCCGTATGAATCGCGATATTGCACGACACCGCGCCGCCGAAGACACTCAGCGCAAGACTGGCATCCACGCCGCGCAGTCCGTGTGCCCCAAACACGGCCGCCTGCTCCTCCGCGAACGAGATCCCGCCCAGGGCGGAGCCCATCATGACGCCGATGCGGTCGCGATTCTCCGTAGCAGGATCGAGGTCCGCGTCGGCCAGCGCCATCTTTGCCGCCGCAACGCCCATCTGCGAGAAGCGGTCGAGCCGGCGCAGGGCGCGCCGGTCCAGGTGGTCTGCCGCGTCGAAATCGGGCACCTCGCCGGCCATGCGGCTGCGGAACGGCTCCGGATCGAACCGCGTGATGGTGCGCACGGCCGATTGCTGCGCCTGGAGGCCCCGCCACAGGCCATCCGCGCCCGTACCGATGGGGGTGATGCAGCCGATGCCCGTGATGACGACCTCGGTCATGCCGACTCCGCGCGCCGCTTGACCCCGGCGAGGGTACGTGAGGCAATGTGGTGGATGAACACGGGGCCGATCACCGCGTTCGCCGCGAACCGCCCAATCAGTGGCCAGCGCGGTCCCCGCCACTCGTGCACCAGTTCGATGCGGGTGCCGGTTCCGTCCGATCGGATTTTCCAGGCCACATCCATGCCGGTGGTGATACCCCCGATGTGCCGGTACAGCACCGTGTGCGTGTCGGGCACCACGTGCATCTCCGACACCCACCAGGTGGGCCACGGGAAGGGGCCGAAGTGCCGGTACGCGCTCATCTCGACGACTCCGCCGTTGGTGCGCCGGTCGAGGAACCGCACATAGCGGTAGTGCGGCAGGATCGCGGGCCAGCCTTCGACGTCGGCGGCGACCGCAAAGGCGTCCGCGGGCGTCGCCGCAACGTGGGTCGTGTCCACGGTGCGCATCAGGTGCGCCACCAGGCGACGAGCCGCCAACCGGGACGACGTCGCACCGTGGGGTGGGCGCCGGCGCGCCGGCACAAGTGGTCCAGCTCCATACGCGAGAACCCTTTCTCGACGGACGTGACGCTATCGACGTGGGTCACGGGGTGGAACCCCAGAAGGCGGGAGGCGATCCAGATGCCAGCCCGCGCGATTGGGGAGCGCCGAAGGTCGGCAATCACCACGCCGATCCGGGCGAACGTGCTCACGTTGCGAAGAAACGCGGGCACGGCACCGCGCGGCAGGTGGTGCAGTACCTGACTGACGATCACCACGTCCACGGATCGCGGGGGGAGCGGGATCGCGTGCAGGTCGGCGACCACCGCAGGGACACCGCGGGCGCGACTCATGGTCGCCGCACAGTGCAAATGATCGAACGCGAGGGGCGTGACGCGCCACGGCAGGTGGCGGCGCAGGTCGTCGGCGATGTCCCCCGCGCCCGCGCCCAGATCCAGCAGCGTGACCGGTCGATCTCGCGGGATACCGGTGAGCAGGCGGGTGACCCCCCAGCGTACTGCGTGGCGGCCACCGAACAAACGGTTGATGACCACGATGTCCCGGAGGCTGGCCGAGGCGGTGGCGGGATCGGCTGCGCGATCGTCAAGGGTCTCGAGCGTGTCGAAAGACGTCATCGGACGAGCGCTAGCAGGAACGTTGGCGAAAGCGCACGGGATGCCGGCACCACGTGGCCGGTCACGCCGACCAGCGTGTCGAGCAGGGCGGGACGGCGCGCCAGCCGGTGCGCGATGTGGTTGAACAGGCGGGGCCGCGCCACCGCCGCACTGATGGCGCGCTCGACCACCCACTTGCCGGCAAAGGCGCGTCGGCGGGCGGCGGCGTAGCCCCGCAGGTTGTCGGGGGTCAATGCAGCAATCGCGGCGAGTTCCGCGCCTTTGAGCGCCGTCCAGATGCCGTCTCCAGTAAACGGGTCGAAAAACTCGGCGGCATCGCCCACCAGGAGAAGACGGTCGCCAGTCACTTGTCGCGCCCGCTGGCCAAACGGACCGATCCCGCGCACGGGTTCCACGCGGCGGCCCTGCGCCAGCCGATCGGCGACGCGCGGGACGCTCGCGATGAGCGCATCGAACCAGGCGGTGGCATCCGCGCGCGGGCGGCCCTGCCGTCGGTCCACCACCACGCTGATATTGACGAGCGATGGGCCCACCGAGGCCAGGCCCACGTAGCCAAAATGGGTGACGTGCATTTCCCCGTCGTCACTCATGCCCGGCACGTCGGCGTAGTGGGTCACGAGGGCGATGCGATGCGACGTGCCGGGATGCACCCCCACCGTCTGGCGCGCCACGCGCGAATGCAATCCATCGGCGCCCACCAGCAAGTCGGCCGTCAGCGTTGATCCACCTGGCAGCCGAAGCGTCCACGGTGGTCCCGGCTCGTAGGCGACGACCGTTTGGCCGGGCAGGAAGACGGCGCCGCGATCGGCCGCATGCTGCGCGAGGATCTGGTCAAGGGTTTCGCGGGGCAGGGCGAAGCCCTCGTGGTTGGGAAAGCGGCCGGTGGACGCGGTGCCATCAGGCGCCACGATCCGCATACCGCGAACGGTGGCGGCACCCGAGCGACGGAGCGCTGCGCCGACACCGAGCCGATCCAGCGCATCCACGGCACCGGGCGACAGATATTCGGCGCAGGGCTTGGCGCGGGGAAAGATCGCGCGGTCGATGAGGGCCACCCGCGCGCCGCGCACGGCCAGGTGGGCGGCGGTGGCGCTGCCGGCCGGACCCGCGCCGACAATGGCGGCGTCGAACTGCGCATGCATGTCGAGAATATTACCGAGTTCTCGCGGTCGTGGCACTTTCTCGTATCTTGGGGTAGGAGACCGTCATGCACCGTATTCTGCCCCTGATGCTCGCGCTCGCTTGCAGCGACACCATTGACGTGTACGACGCCGTAGGGCTCGCGGCCGAGGTGCTGGTGAGCCCGCCGGCCGGTACGGTTGGCGATCCGGTCACCGTCACCGTGCGCGTGGTCAACCTCAACGAAGGCGACCTGACCCTGCGGTTCCCTTCCAACTGTGTGTTTACGTACGTCATTCTCGATACCGAGGAAGAACTCGTGGCGCCGTCTAACGCCTGCGGGGGCGGGTCGGTGACGCACACGTTCCCGGTCGGTGTGTCGGAGCAGAGCTTTACGTTCACGATTGGCGATGCCACGCATCAAATCGGCGCGGGCACGTATCAGGTCTTCGGCGGGGTGGGATTCCCGCTCGCCGTTGTCAGTGATCCGAGTACCCTTCACGTCAACACGCTGGAGCTACGTCATGCGCGGTAAGATGTTCGCTTTGTTGTTGGTAGTGGCCTGCGGAGATGCAACGACCGATCCGAATGGCAACGGGAACGGCAACAACCCGCTGCCCACCACCGCCTCGGTCACGGTGGCGGACAACAGCTTCACGCCGGGCCGCGTGGACCTGGCGGTGCACGGGACCGTGACGTGGACATGGGCGGGGTTTACCCAGCACACGCTCACGTTTGACGATGCCGATATTGCGTCGGCCGGTGCCCGCACCACGGGGAACACGTCGCGCCTGTTCTCGGCGGCGGGTGAGTACACGTACTTCTGCGAGATCCATGGACGCGGGATGTCGGGGAGGGTTGTGGTGCAGTAACTGCGGGGGCAAGGGGCAGGGGGCAGGGGGCAAAGGTGCAAGGGTGCAACGGAGATGGGAGAACACGTCGGCATGGCCGACAGGTCTGCCGAGCCGCGGCGTCACGCCGCGAGCTCGCGAGTTCGGGCGGCGCGGGCCAATCCGCACGTTAACGGTCCGCGACGATTCGATCCGCCGGATGCACCCGGGGTCGAGTGCGGGTGGCGATCAAGAGGCCGCCGATGATGCCCAGGCCGCCCACCAGAATCCGCCACGTAAACGCCTCGCCGAGTACGAGGTTGCCGAGGATCACGGCGATCAGGGTTGACAGCACCGGAATCAGCATTGCGCGGGTCACTTCCATGCGCTGGATCAGCCAGTAGAGCAGCACGAACGACAACGCGCTGCCTACCATGGCGAGATAGAGCACGACGCTCACGGTCGTCAGGTTCCACGGGTACTGCAGCGGGTTGCCTTCGAGCGGAATGCCGATGGCCAGCATCGGCACGAACCCGAACACCATCTGCACCGCGGTGAGTGTCACCGGGTCAATGTGAACGATGTCCTTCTTCACGATGATGTCGGCCAGTGCAGTGCCAAGGGCCGCGAGCACAATGGCCAGCGCGCCGAGCAGCGCGAGCGTACCGTTCACGGCGATCTGGTTATAGAAGATGAGCACCACGCCCGCCGCGGCGAGGCCCACGCCTATCACCTTGCGCTTGGTCAGCGGTTCCGCCGGTAACAGCCAATGCGCGAGCAGGATGCCGCTGATGGGGAAGGTGGTGTAGAGAATCGCCGCGAGTCCCGACGAAATGTGGGTCTCGCCCCAGAACACCAGCGCGTAGTTCATCGAGAATGTGAGAAAGCCGGTCAGTGCCATGAGCCACCATTCGCGCGCGGTGTACGTCAACGGGCGGCGGCGCAGCAACAACCAGATCACGAGCGGGATCGAGGCCACGACAAAACGGATCCCCGCGAACGTGACCGGCGGCAGTCCCGCATCGAGTCCCACCTTGATGAAGAGCCAGGTGGAACCCCAGGTGAGGGCGAGGAAGAGCCAGACGAAGGCGGGGAGAGACACGAAGGATTCTAACAAGGGTGCAAGGAGCAGGGGGCAGGGTGCAGGGGACAGGGTTCCCCTAACCCAACCCTGACACCCCTCCGTTGGACCTCTGGCCCGGGCCGGCGTAGTATCCACGCATGGGTTTCTTTGTTCATCTCCACCGGCGGCGGCCTCGGTCCATCCCGGTGGTGATGCTGCTCTCGGTGGCGCTGTTGCTGGCCGGCGTACTGGCCTACAACGCGCAGGACGCCGCCCGCTCCCACCGCCGCACCGCGGAGGCCGCGTTGAACGACCACGCGACGTTCGCGGCGTGGGAGTACGCCCGCCACGCCAAGCAGGCGCTATCCATGGATTTCTGGCCGCTCATCCGGCCGGTGTTCTACCACGAGCCGCCGGCAGACGGTACTCTGCCGAGTCCCGCGATCCTCGCGCTGGGCTACAAGCGCATGCAGCCCTGCGTCTGCCCCTACCAGCCGCGGTTCTATTTCGCGGTGGACCTCCAGGGCGAGCGCATAACCGTCTCCAATCCCGACGTGGACGCCGACCTCGCGCGCTGGGTGCGCGATACAGTGGTCGCCCAGGCCAACACCGAGTATCGGCGCGAGTGGGAATACAGCATCGTCATTGCCCCCGCGCTCGGCCAGCCCCGCGTGGTGGTGTACACCGTCCGCTACGACAGCAAGAGCAAGCCGCTGCACGCGTACGGATTTGAACTCGGCACCGGTATCGTGCGGGCCGCCCTCGAGCGCACCTACGTCAGATCGGCATTGCTGCCGCCGGAGCTCACTGGAGCACGGCCGAACGACTCCCTGATGTCCGTGCAGGTGTCTGCTGGCAACGAGCAGTTGTACGCGTCCGGCCCCCAATACGATGCGCGGTTTGCCGCCACCGACAGCGTGGGCACGCCGATGGGGCGCACCGAAGTGCATCTGGCGCTGCGACCGGAGGCGGCCGAGGCCCTGTTGATCGGCGGGTTGCCCCGCTCCCGCCTGCCGTTGTTGGTGGGCGTGCTCCTGCTCACCGCCGGGCTGATTGCGGTCGCGGTAGTCCAACTGCGGCGCGAGCAGGAACTCTCCCGCGTGCGATCGGACTTCGTGTCCGGCGTGAGCCATGAACTGCGCACGCCGCTCGCACAGATTCGGATGTTCACGGAAACACTGCTGCTGGAACGCGTGCGGAGCCCGGAAGAAAAGGACCGCGCCCTCGATATCATCAATCGCGAGTCCCAGCGCCTGACGCACCTGGTCGAGAACGTGCTGCAGTTCTCGCGCGCCGAGCGCGACGCCGTGCAGCTGGCGCCCGAAACGGTGCGGCTCGACCAATTGCTGCGTGATACAGCCGACATGTTCCAGCCGCTCGCCAAGGCCAAGCGCTGCCGGGTCGCCACGCTGATCGAAGACCCGATGCTCATCGTGGTGGACCCGAACGCCATCCGGCAGGTGGTCTTGAACCTGCTCGACAACGCCCTCAAGTACGGTCCGGCCGACCAGACGGTGACCGTGACGCTGCGCATCGAAGAAGCGGTCGCCCGCATCACGGTGGACGATCAGGGTCCCGGCATTCCGCCCGCCGATCGCGAGCGCATCTGGGACCCGTTCTGGCGTCTGCCGCGGGAGTCCGCCTCGGCGGTGGGCGGAAGCGGCATCGGGCTCGCCGTGGTGCGCGAGCTGGTGGCGATGCAGGGCGGTACGACACGCGTGCTTGATGCGCCCGGTGGCGGTGCGCGATTTGCAATTCGATTGCCGGGCGCTCGGCCCGTCACGTCGCCCGGCGGGTTGCCGGCGGTGGCACGGCCTGCCGCAGCGGAGGTCTGATGAGTTTCCGCATCCTGCTCGTGGAAGACAACGTGGACCTGGCCTATGGTCTGCGCAACAACCTCGAAATCGAAGGCTACGAAGTCGAAGTGGCCGGGGACGGGCAGGTGGGACTCGATCGCGCCCGCGCGACGCCGCCCGATTTGATGGTGCTCGACCTGATGTTGCCCGCCCTGGACGGCTTTCGCGTCCTCAAGCATCTGCGCGAGGATGGCGCCAAGTACCCGATCCTGATCTTGACCGCGCGCGGCGAGGAAGCCGACAAGGTGCAGGGACTCAAGCTCGGTGCGGACGACTATGTCACGAAACCATTTGGCGTGCTCGAAGTACTTGCGCGCGTCGAGGCCTTGCTCCGGCGGACCGCCGGCGGCAACGGGGACGGTCACGCCGTCACCACGTTCGGTGCTATCGAAGTAGACCACGCGACGCGCACGGTGAACCGTGCCGGCCAGGAGGTCCAGCTCACACCCAAGGAATACGACCTGCTCGCGATGCTGATCCGCCTGAACGGCGCGGTCGCGTCGCGGGTGGACTTGATGCAACAGGTCTGGGGCTACTCGGCGGCCGTACTCTCTCGCACGGTGGACACGCATGTGGCCGAGCTGCGGCGGAAGCTGGAGCGGGACAGCGCGCATCCGGACCACATTCTGACAGTGCGGAAGGTGGGGTACCGACTGGAAAAATGAATGTCGACATTCTCTGTTTGCTCACCTCCACCTGACCTTTCCCACACCGCAGCACAACCACGCTGACACCTGAAATCGGTACGATGTGGCCGGTTCATCGGTCCCCCTCGTCTCGGATGGTGTCATGCGTCGTCTCGTGTCAGGTTGCGCGTTCGTGATGGCGGCCAGTGCGTCCGCCCAGCAGCAGGCCGTGGCCAACCCGCAGCCCGCGCGGAGTGGCCGGCCACAGCTTGAAGCCGTGCGCCGCGATGCCGAAGTGCGCGTGGATGGGCGGCTTGATGAAACAGCATGGCAACGGGCCCCGGTGGCCAGTGGGTTCGTGCAATATGCGCCGACGCCCGGCGCAGCCCCAAGCCAGCGCACCGAGGTCCGTGTGCTGTATGACGACGACGCGCTCTGGATTGGCGCCCGGCTGTACGACACCGATCCCGCGGGAATCGTGGGCCGGCTGGGTCGGCGCGACTCCCACGCATGGATGACGATGAGCTCCGCGGTGGCCCGCCATCTACATGGGTGCGGAGACCGGCGGGTGGTTCTACGTCGAGACCGACCAGCGCAAGGCGATTTCGGGGTCGCTCAACATGAATGTCAACGTGGTCTTCGAGCGCGCGAACGCGATTTACTCGTTCAATCCGGCGTTGACGTTCCACGGGTCGGACCGGATCAAGGTGAGTTACTGGATCGGGCGGTGACGCCCGCCGAGTTGCCGGGGATCGGGGGGCGGACGATGCGCCCCTTGCGGAGTCGTGGCACGCGGTTGCATATGACACCCTTCGTTTGTCGCCAATGATGCACACGACAAGGAGAGAGGGATGTCGGACCGGCGGGATCTGGACTTCACCTACTCGCTCATTGACCGGATCTTCCGCCTGAGCCTGGGGGAGACGGCCGACTACAGCGGGGCGATGTACGATGGCGATTTCTCCCTCAGCCTCGAGGAAGCACAGGCCCGGAAACACGCCTACATCGTCCGCCACCTGGGCATCGGCCCCCGAACGCGCATGCTGGACCTGAGCTGCGGGTGGGGGCCGCTGCTGCGATACGTCAGGGACCTCGGCGCCGAGGGTGCGGGCCTCAACCTCTCGCGCGCTCAGGTAGCGGCATGCCGGAAGCAGGGACTCGACGTCCACCTGATGGACTGCCGAACCATCGAACGGGACACGCTCGGCGGCTTTGACGCGGTCGCGAGCGTCGGGGGCTGCGAGCACTTCTGCTCCCCCGACGACTATCGGGCGGGAAAACAGGAGGCCATCTATCACGACCTGTTCCGGCGGGTGGCGCAGCTGCTCCCGGAGCACGGGCGCTTCTACCTTCAGACCATGGTGTTCGGCCGGAACATGGTGTCGGCGGATGAAATCGACCTCAACGCCCCGCGCGATTCGGACGGATTCTACCTGGCCCTAATGGACAAGCAGTTCCCCGGCTCCTGGCTGCCCTACGGCAAGGAGCAGCTCGAGACCGCCGCCAAACCGTACTTCCAGCTGCTCTCGGCCAGCAGTGGACGTCTCGATTACATCGAGACCATCCGGCAATGGCGCCGGCGCTTCGCGGAACCCAGCCTGCGGAAGAGGCTGCTCAAGCTGTCGCTGCTGCCGCGATACCTCCTGAGCCGCGACTTCCGGCTGGCGTTCGCGACCGGCATCAGTTCCAACAGCGTGTGCTTCGAGCGCGAGCTGATGGATCACTACCGGCTGGTGTTCGAAAAGCGGTAACCGCGACCGCGCCGCACCACCCCGCCGCCCGGCCACTCCGTTGCGCCAACGCCGCGCCGCCGGATAGCTTGGTGCGCCTCCTTCCCAAGCGGCGTGCGACGTGCAACTCCATAACAAGATCCTCCTCGGCCTGTTCGTCGGCGCCGTCGCCGGTGTCACGGCTAATACCTTCGCCGCTGACGCGGTCTGGCTCAATTGGATCATTGATAACGTCGCCAACCCGGTCGGGCAGGTCTTCCTGCGCATGCTGCTCATGACCGTGGTGCCGCTCGTCTTCGCCTCCATCACGCTCGGCGTCGCGGGCATCGGGAACATCAAGCACCTGGGGGGCATCGGGGGGCGCACGCTCGCGTACTTCCTGTTCTCCACCACCGTGTCGGTGGTCATCGGGCTCACGCTGGTCAACACCTTTCATCCCGGCGCGGGGCTCGACCCGGCCCTGCGCCAACAGTTGATGGACACGTATCAGACCCAGACCGAAGGTCTCCAGCAGCGTGAAGTGGCGCTCGACGTCTCCTTGCTCGTGAACATGGTGCCTCGCAACGCCGTCCAGGCGGCCGCCAATATGGACATGCTGGCGGTCATCTTCTTCTCGATCGTCTTCGGGGCCGCGCTGACCTTGATTTCCAAGGACCGCGCCGCGCCCATGCTGCGGTTGCTCGAGGCGTTGGGCGACGTGGTCATCAAGATCATTGACTTCGCCATGAAGCTCGCGCCGTACGGCGTGTTCGGGCTCATCTTCGTGGTGACCAGCCGGTTTGGCTGGAACGTGCTCGGCGAGCTGGGCGGATACGTGGCGATCGTGGTGGCTGGCTTGTTCATTCACGGCGCGGTCGGCCTGTCCCTGTTTGTGAAGTTCTTTGCCCGCCGGAGCCCCCTCGAGTTCTGGAAGAAAATCCGGGCTGTCATGGTCACCGCCTTCTCCACGAGCTCCAGCAACGCGACCCTCCCGACCAGCATCAAAGTGGCCGAGGAGGAGCTCGGCATCAGCCCCAAAGTGGCCGGATTTGTGCTCCCGTTGGGCGCCACAATGAACATGAACGGGACTTCGCTGTATGAAGGCATCACGGTCCTGTTTCTGGCCCAGGTGTTCGGGGTGGACCTCAACGTCGGGCAGCAGCTGGTCGTATTGCTGCTGTCGGTGATCACGGCGGTTGGAGCGGCGGGCGTACCGGGTGGTTCGCTCCCCCTCATCATGGTCATGCTGGCGACCGTCGGTGTCCCTGCGGAGGGGATAGGCATCATTCTGGGCGTGGACCGGATTCTGGATATGTGCCGGACCACTGTGAACGTCGCGGGCGACCTCTCGGCGGCCGCATACATTGATCGCATCGAACGGCGGCCGGAGGCAACGACGGCCGCGTAGGAGATCGCGCGGTGTCCGTGTTGACCATCCTGCTTGCCCTGGCCGCTCCACAAACCTGTGTGGACGACGGTCTGCAATCATTACGTGGCGTGGAGTCTCGGGCGGATACGCTTCGCCTTGGGGACGAGTGGGCAACGGCAGCCCGGGGCGGGGGCGATTGCGCTGAGTTCCTTGCCGGGTACGTCATCGCCCTCACCTCCTCGGCCTCCGAGAACGAGTGGGAACGCCGCCAGCAGGGGGCGGCCTGGCTCGAGGAAGCCCAACGCAACTTCCAGGATGAGCCCAGGACCTACCTCGGTTTGGGCCTCCTGCTGTACTACCGCCAGTCGCGCACGGACGCCCGCCGCATGTTCGGCCGGGCCATGGACCGCTCGGGGCGGGCGACCCCCCTGTCCGCGCGGGAACGCGCTCTGGTCCATTATACCCGCGGCATGATCCACGCCGATTTCTGGCGCGACTTCCGCAGCTACGGCGAACTTGCGACCTCCAGCCGCGGCCAATGGCACTGCGGCCGGTACGAAAACCCCGTCACCGACAACTTTTCGGGCAGCTCCGCCGACCTGGGCTGGCTGGCCGACCTGAACCTGCTGTGTCCCGAACTGTTCGAACGGAACATGGCGCGGTACTTCCTGCCGCGGTCCAACCTGCGCCGGGACGATCTGGCCGGGCTGATCACCGAATTCACGCTCGCGTTCGAAACCGACACCACGTTTGCACGGCCGCTCGAGGCCCTGCTCGGCGAGCTCGTGTATCTCGAGCGGTGGGCTGAGGCGGACTCCATCGTGCAACGCCTTCAGGCGGCGTTCCCTGATGCGGCGGAGCCGCTGTTGTACTTCGGCCTGGTGCGGCATGGGTTGGGTGACGACCGCGCAGCCTCCATCGCCTTCTCGCGGGGGTTCGGCCGCATGCCCGATGAGCAGATCCGGGGGTACGGTGACATCGGTCAGCTGCTTCCGCCGGCCCAGAGTGCCCAGTATGCCACGGCCGACACGACACAGCAGGCCCGGTTCGCGGCGGCCTACTGGAACGCCCTGGATCCCCTGTATCTCACACCGGTCAATGAGCGGCGTGTGGCCCACTATGCGCGGGTCGTCGCCGCCGACCTGATGTTCACCGCGGCGGCGACACGCGTGCGCGGTCGGGACACGTTTGCGGGGCAGGTGTGGATTCGCTATGGGCGACCGCTGACGATGCGCGAGGTGACACTCGCCAGCGGGCGCTTGGCCTTCTGGGATTTCGGACCCGGACCGGATATCGCGATGACGCGCGCGACCGCGTACCAGGGCTATCGGCCCACGGATGCCGCGGTGGAGTATGCGGAACGCTTGCGTCGGGCGTCGCCGCAAACGTACCAGCCCACGTTTGCGGATTCAGTCGAGCCGATGGGCCTCCAGCTGGTTCGATCCGTGGGCACCGATCGGGCGCCGTCGCTGTTGATCCTCGCCGAATGGCCCGAGCACTTGGCGGGTGGCGAGGGTGGACTGGTGTTGCTGGATCCAGGCTATCAGCCGGCCGCGCAGTGGCGCGGCCCCCGGCCCGAGTCGGGCGGCATCCGTAGTGAACTGCAGCGGATCCCGCCGGGCCTGTACAACGTGTCGGTCGAGATTCTGGATCGGACGAATCGCCGGTTCGCCCGTGCGCGCGATACGGTGACAGCGACCGTAGCCGACACCGGGTTCGGCGTGTCCGACATCGTGTTGGCGCGTGGAGCCGGTGGCGGCAATCGCGCAGCGAGCTTTGGCGAGCTGAACCTCGATCCCCGATTCGCCCCCGTGGTGCGTCGCCGAGAGGCGCTGGTGATCGCCTGGGAAGCGTGGTTGTTCTCTGGTGCCGACGTCATCAGCTATCAAGTAGAGCTGGAACTGCAGGATGCGAGCCGCCGGCCGGTCTTGGCCCGCATTCTGGGTGGGGTCGGCATTGGTGGAGACCGTGAGCCCGCGACCCGGATCAGCTTCCCAAGCGAGCGCCCGCTGGCCAACGGCAAGACCGCCGAGTGGGTCTCGCTCGGCACCGACCTGAACCCCGGCGACTATTTGTTGGTGATGCGATTCCGCGCAAACGGACGCCAGATTGTGCGGGAACGGGCGGTAACGATTCGGGAGTAGGTCGGAAGGAGGACGGCTCCGTCGGCTACACCACCCACTTCTTCCCGCCAATCAACTCCCGGCACACATCTTCCGCGCTCCGCCCCACCGCTTCCGCCGCAAAGTTCACCACCACCCGATGCCGCAGTACCGGGAGCGCAATCTTCTTCACGTCATCCAGGTCGGCCATCGGCCGGCCGTCCAGCGCCGCGAGGGCCTTGGCGCCGAGCACCAGGTACTGTGATGCGCGCGGACCCGCACCCCAGGCGACGAACTCCGTGATCTCCGCCGGCGTGTCCGGCTGGTTGGGCCGGGTCATCCGCGCCAGCAGCACCGCACTCTTGATGACCTGATCGGACACCGGGATGCGACGCACCAAGTGTTGCATGGCGAGCAGCGTGGCGCCGTCGAGCACCGTGCCGATGGCGGCCGTCTCGTCCCCGGTCGTTTCCGTCGCGATGCGCTCCTCTTCCTCACGCGAGGGGTAGGGGACCGTGAGCTCCAGCATGAAACGATCCAACTGGGCTTCGGGCAGCGGGTACGTGCCTTCCTGCTCAATCGGGTTCTGCGTGGCGAGGACAAAGAATGGCTCCGGCAGCCGATGGGTTTCACCCGCGGCGGTCACCGCGTGCTCCTGCATCGCCTGAAGTAACGCCGCCTGCGTCTTGGGTGGGGTCCGGTTGATCTCGTCCGCCAGCACCACGTTCCCGAACACGGGTCCCTTCACGAAGCGGAACACGCGCTTGCCGGACGTACGGTCTTCTTCCATCACCTCGGTGCCGGTGATGTCACTCGGCATGAGGTCTGGCGTGAACTGGATGCGGCGGAAGTCGAGGTCGAGCGCCTCGGCAATGCTGGACACGATCAACGTCTTGGCGAGCCCCGGCACGCCCACCAGCAGGGCGTGACCACCGGCGAGAATGGCGGTGAGGATGCCGTCCAACACCTGATGCTGGCCGATGATCCGGCGGCCCACTTGGGCTCGCAGCTCCCGGTGGGCGGCCGCCAGACGCTCCAGCAGGGCGACGTCGTCCGAGGTATCGATATGCATGGGCTGTGCGTTCACGTAGCTCCCGCCGCAGGCTAGCGTCTCCCGTCTCCCGTCTCCCGTCTCCCGTCTCCCGTCTCCCCGTGCACCGTGCACCGTGCACCGTGCACCGTCTACCCCCCAAAATGCCCGGATGTTCAATGAATTCCAACCCTGCTGACTACTTCCGGACCGCCCCCGGTTTGCTTGCGCATTTTTTCACAAGGGCTAGATTCCGGCCGCTGATGGCGCAGAACGGGCAGAAAAACACAGGCCTTGGTGCCGCCTACGCTCGGGCCGCACTAGGGATGCAGTTTGCCGGTGGGGTGATGGTGTTTACCGGCGTCGGATATGCCCTGGACCGGTGGCTCGGCATCTTGCCGTGGCTCACGGTCGCGGGCGCCCTGATTGGCGCTACCTTAAGCTTTCTGAACGTGTTCTTCCGGATTCGCGCCGAAGACGAGGCCCGCAAGCAGGCCCGTAAGTGATCGCGGCCTTGCTGGGTGGCCTGGGCCTCACCGCCATCATGGTGGCGCTGTTGTGGGCCGTCTGGGGTGTCGATACGCTGGTCGCGGCGGTGACGTTCGGCCTGGTGGCCACGGCCATCCAGATTGCCTCGGCGTGGCTGGTTCAGCCGGTAGCGCACGCGCCATTCCCGCTGTTGATTCGGCGGTGGAGTATCGGGATGGGGTTGCGGGTGCTGGGGATTGCCGCCTTCGGCATCGCCAGCTGGACCGTACCGGAGCTGTTCCCGCCGCTACCCGCAGCCTTCGCGTACCTGGGGGTGGTTGTCCCCCTGCTGTTTCTGGAGATCCGGTTCCTCAGATGATGCAGCAAGAAGCGCACAACGCAGAACTGAACATCGGCGAGATGGTCATGCACCATACCGCCGACGCGTATGCCATTGGTATCGAGCCATTCTTCTCGTATCACTGGAACCGGTGGCCCGACCTGCATCTGGGCCCCCTGACGGTCAACCTGACCCCCACCAAGCACGTCATCTTCCTGGTGCTGGCGGCGGCCCTCGTCTTCCTGACCATGTGGATGGCGGGACGCTCGCTCACGCGCCAGCGTGCCCACGAGAAAGCGCCGAAGGGGTTTGCCAACGCGATCGAAGCCATGGTGCTGTTCGTCCGCAATGACATGGCGATTGCCAACATCGGCCACGACGGCGCCAAGTTCGCGCCCTACATCATGGCCGTGTTCTTCTTCATTCTGTACATGAACGTGCTGGGCCTGATGCCGCACGGCGCGACCGCGACGGGCAACCTCGCCGTGACCGGCGCCCTGGCCGTCATCACGATGGTCACGGTCGAGATCGGCGGGATGCTGAAGCTCGGGCCCAAGGGGTACATGCACACCATCTTCCCGAACATCCCGGGTGTGAAAGGGCCGATGGCGGTCGTGATGTCCATCGCCATGGCGCCCATCGAGGTAATCGGCAAGCTGGTGAAGCCGTTTGCCTTGGCTGTGCGGTTGTTCGGCAACATGACGGCCGGCCATTTCGTGATCCTGTCGCTGTTCGGCGTGGTGTTCCTGTTCGGGACGCTGGGTGTCGCGAGCTGGGGCATCGGCATCGCGACCGCCCTGCTGGTGGTCGGCATCATGCTGCTCGAGCTGTTTGTCGGGTTCTTGCAGGCGTATGTGTTCGCGCTGCTGTCGGCGGTCTTTATCGGGCTGATGCAGCACGAGCACTAGAAGAGTGCGTAGTGGGGGGTGCGCGGAGGCCCCCCCACCACGCACCTCCGCACCACGCACATTCGAGTCCGCGTCGGCGCTTCGTCGTTGACTCGATAGGTACCCAGCCACGGAGCTGGGGAAGCCCATCGCCCGCAGGGGCATTGGTGGGCCGCCAGACACACCGACCGCCGGGAGACGGTCGCCTGTGCATGGGAAGCGCAACTGACACGCAATCTCCTCAAGGATCACAGGAGCAGGACACATGTTGATGAATCTGCTGGTAGCGGTGCAGGACACGGCCCAGGCGGCCACGGAAGTGGTCCACCTGTCGGTCGGCGACGGTCTGGCCCAGCTCGGCGCCGGTATCGGCATCGGGCTCGTCATTGTCGGCGCCGGTATTGGTTTGGGCCGCATCGGTGGCCAGACGGCCGAAGCCATGGCGCGTCAGCCGGAAGCCGGTGCCGACATTCGCGGCGCCACCCTGATTCTCGCGGTGCTGCTCGAAGGCGCCACGATCATCGCGCTCGTGTTCGCGCTGCTCTTCAAGCTGGCGTAAGGACAACCCATGCTGACGGTATTCCTGGCCGCTCTTGCGGCTGCTCAGGGCGGCGGGTTCAGCTCGCCGTTCGAGGTGAACTTCGGCCTGTTCTTCTGGACCTGGGTCGTGTTCATCATCCTGTTCTTTGCGCTCAAGCGGTTTGCGTGGCCGGCCATTCTCCAGGCCACCGAGGCGCGCGAGCGGAAAATTGCGCAGCAGTTGGCCGAAGCGGAGCAGGCCGCCGTTGAGGCCAAGGCCGCCCTGGAAGAGCATCGCAAGTTGCTGCAGGGAGCGCGCCAGGAAGCCGTCCAGCTGGTGCAGGACGCCCGCGCGGTGGGTGAGAAGGAACGCGAGGGCTTGTTGGCCAAGGCACGCGCCGAGCAGGAGCAGTTGATCGAGCGGGCCAAGCGGGAAATTGCGACGGAGCGGGACCGGGCCATCGCAGACCTGCGCAAGGAAGCGGTCGAGATCTCGTTGGCCGCCGCCTCGCGTCTGATCGAGCAGCGGCTCACCGCTGACGCCGATCGCAAGATTGTCACCGAGTATCTCGCCTCGATCGGGAAGGGCGCGTGAGAGAAGGCACGATCGCCCGGAACTACGCCGGGGCGCTGTACGAGCTCGGGGAGCGCGACGGCGGCACGGAAGCGTACGCCAACGTGCTTGAGGTGCTGGCCGGTGTCATTGCCGTGGATCCGACCGTGCGCCTGATGCTCGAGTCGCCGCGGGTCCCGAAAGAGACCAAGGCCGACCTGCTGGCGCGCGCGCTGACCGGTCGCACGTCCGAGGTGCTCATCAAGTTTCTCCGGGCCGTCGTGAAGCGCGGCCGCCAGAACCTGCTGGGGGTGATCAGCCGGGAATACAGCGCGCTGGTGGACATCAAGTTCAACCGCGTCCACGCCGGCGTCACGATGGCGCGCGTGCCCGATGCGACGCTCCAGAACGCGGTGCGTGAAGCGCTCACCAATGCCATTGGCAAGGAAGTCATCCCGCACTTCCGCGAGGACCCGACCATTCTCGGCGGCGTGCTGGTCCGGGTGGACGACCGCATCATGGACGGCTCGGTGCGGCGACGGTTGGCCCGGCTCCGGAGACAGATGCTCTCTTGATCGGGTTCATCGGGCTCGGTGCCATCGGCACGCCGATGGCGAAGCATGTCGCGCAGGCGTTTCCCACCACAGTCTGGAATCGCACCACCGCCAAAGCCACGGCGTTTGCCGCGGCGCACGGCGCCACGGCGGCGCCGGATGTCGCGTCCCTCGTGGCCGCCTGCGATATCGTGATCACGTGTCTGCCCGTTTCGTCGGATGTCGCGAGCGTGATCGCCTCGGCGGGCACGGCGTGGCATGCGGGCCAACTGCTGGTGGACTGCACGTCAGGCGATCCGGCCGGCTCCCGCGCGAATGCCGCCACGCTCGCCACCTTCGGTGTGGGATTTGTGGATGCGCCGGTCTCGGGCGGTGTGGGTGGCGCGGAGCAGGGGACGCTCACCGTCATGCTTGGTGGGGAGGAACCGTGGATCACCAGGGCACGTGCCGTCGTAGCGCCCTTTGCGGCCAAGGTGGTGCATGTGGGCCCGGTAGGGTGTGGCCACGCCCTCAAGGCGGTCAACAACGCCCTGCTGGCCCTCAACGTGATTGCGGCCGGGGAAGGACTCGCTGCGCTGGTCAAGCTGGGGGTGCCCGCCGCCCAGGCCGTTGAGGTGATCAATGCGTCGAGTGGCCGGTCGAATGTCACCGAGAATCTGATCCCCGAACGCGTGCTCACCGGCGCGTGGCCCCGCACGTTTTCACTCGCGTTGCTTGACAAGGATGTGGGTGTGGCGCTTGACGTGTTGGCCGATGCCGGGGTTGATTCGGAGCTGTACCCGGCGTTGAAACAGGCGTTGGCCGAGGCACGGAAGGCATTGGATCCCGGTGCCGATCACGTCGAGGCCATCCGCGTGATCGAACAGCGCAGCGGCACGACTATCCGACGGTAGCGGTCTCCACGCGGTTGCGGCCGTTCTGCTTCGCGCGATAGAGCGCGCGATCCGCGGCCGCCACGAGGTCTTCGGGGCGGTCGGTCAATTCGGGCTTGAGCGTGGCGACACCGATACTGATGGTCACCGGGCCGGTCCCGCGCGCGTTCACGATGCCCAGCCCTTCGACGCTCTTGCGTAGTGCTTCGGCCACGCCCCGCGCGCCGTCCACGGTGGTGCGTGGCAAGACAATGGCAAACTCCTCGCCTCCATAACGGGCCACGAAGTCGGCCGGTCGCGCCACGGCATCCTCGAGCGCGGCCGCGATGCGCTGCAAGCACACATCGCCGGCCTGGTGACCGTAGGCGTCGTTGTACGGCTTGAAGTGATCAATGTCGGCCATGAGCAGGGCGATCTCGTCATGTTCACGCTGGCCACGGCGCCACTCGTCATCCATGCGCTGGTCGAACGCGCGCCGGTTGGCGATGCCGGTCAGCGCGTCCTGCGTCGAGATGGCTTTCAGGCGTTCCCACGCGTCGGCGCGCAGGCGTTGTTCCCGAGCCAGCTGCCGGAGCGCCGGACCGAACATGCCGAACCCGATGACCAGAAGCACCGCCACCATCCCGGCAAGCATCACGCGCGTCGCGCGTTCCGCGCGCGCAATGGACGCGTCAGCTTCGGCGGTTAGGCGGTCTACCAGGGCGTTGAGGGTGGCCGATGGGCCCCCGCCGGCCGCGTTGATGACGATGCGTACGGGCCGCGCGCCGCGCGTGAGAAGGCTGTCGGCGCCGCCCGCCACGTCGCGCAGGGCCTCCAGATACAAGTGAATGTTCCGATCGAGCTGCAGCGGGTCCTCGAAGAACGCCCGTTGCTGCTCGGAGGTAAGCTGCGCCTCGTGCACGTAGGCGTTGTGCCACGTGTCCACGGAATCGACAATGGCGAGCAGGCGGTGTCGCAGCGAGTCGCGCTGGAGCGGTGCCGCATCGAGCAGTTCGTGGGTCACCACGGCGGCCTGTTGCACCAGCACGCGTTGCCGAGCGGCGCGCTCAATCAGTTCGGCGCGGTCCTGGGCCCGGGACATCAGCACCCGCGTGGCCACGTATTCGCCGCCCGCGATCATGGCGACCAGGGCGAGGGCGCCAAGAAATCGGTAGCGCAGGGTCGCCGGGGACGGCCCCGGCGGCAGGTCGGGTATCGGGTCGGAGCGACGGTTCAGAAGCTGAACCCCGCAGCCACGTTGATATGGTTGGCCAGGCGGCGCCCGACCGGAATCGGGTAGTCCGTGGTGATCCGGCGGAACGTCAGCGCGAGGACCATCGGCGCCGGTCGCCAATGCACGTGGGCTTCCCATGTCCTGTTGTGGAGCCGGCCCGTGGCCGGGTCCACGTCCGCATCGTCCGGGTCGTCAAACCCGATGCCGCCACCCCACTCCCAGGCGGGCGCCGGGAAAAGATTCAACTGGGCCCACCCGCCGCGGGTACGCACCGGAATGTCGCCGGGTCCGAGGGTCTGGCCCGCGCCGCCACCGCCCAGTACACCCAGCGCCTGGCCGGCAAACGCCTCGCCCCGCAGCTCGAGGAAGCGTCCAAACCGCATTCGAGCCGAGCCGGCCACGGCGCTGGAGACCAGGGAGGAATCCTCGCTCACCGCGATCCAGCCGTAGTGTCCTCCAAGACTGATCTCGCCCTCGGAGTTGCCCATCCAGCGCACCAGCGTGCGGCCTTGCACGAACGGGCGTCCGGTGCGCTCGGCGCGGTCGGGCTGCGTGAGGAACGTGCCCTGCGCGCTGCCATCGGTGGGCGCGATCGCAGCCACTTCGAGTCCCACGTGTACCCGGTCACCGGCGCCGAGCCCGGCGCGCACCTGTGGCAGCCACAGCCAGAGGTTGCCGGCCAGCGTGAACTCCGGTAGTCCGTCGGCGGCGAGGGAGGACGGGTTCAGCTCCAGGATGGGCGGCGCGTCCTGGCCCACCATGATCCAGGCGTTGGTCCATGCCAGGTCGGCGCGCAGGCGGCGCAACCGCGCGAGCGGGAAGTACCGCGAACCGGCCAGCTGGCCGCCAAAGAAGTCAAGATCGACCTCACCGGTGAACGCCGCGCCGAGCACGTCGGGATGCGCGGCGAGCAGCGCGATGCGGGTCTGGCGGGCGGTTGCCCCGGCATGCGGTACCGGCAGACCGCCCGGCGGGTCGGGCGGAACGACGACCTGGGGTGTCTCACTGGTGTTGACCTTCGCGTTGTTGAAGAACGCGTTGACCAGCACCGTCCCCGTGAGTTGGAGCTGCAGGCCGCTCCGGCTGGTGACGGCTTGGCCGGCCTGCTCAGCCAGCTGTTGTTGTAGAATTGCCACCACGGCTTCGAGCCGGCGGACGCGGTCGGCCAGCACCGAATCCGGCTCCTGGGCGCCAAGTGTTGCGGCGCACAGTGGGAACCAGGCCAACAGGTATCTGTACCTCACGTGGGACCTCGCATTGCCATTTGACGCCCTCTGGGGCTCAACGGTAACCTTGCCGGAGATATCCATGCTACTCCCTTGGCGATTTGTGGCCGTAATGGCCGTCACATCGGTTGGCCTGCCCCTCACGGCCCAGCAACCCGTGCGCGGCTCAGTCGTGGTGCTCGACCGCGACCAGCGGCCGGCCCGCGATGTGGACGAAGCGGTCGTCTGGCTGGTACGGGAACGTGCTGCGCGTGCCGCCAGGCCCGACACAGCGGAGATCCTCACGCGGCGCCGGGAGTTCGTGCCGCGGGTAGCCGTTGTCACGCCGGGGAGCGCCGTGCGTTTTCCCAACCACGACAGCTTCAATCACAACGTCTTTTCGCTTTCCGAGGAGGCGCCGTTCGACCTGGGTCTGTACGGCCGCAACGAAGTCCGGGCGACGGCCTTTACCCGACCGGGTGTCATTCGCGTGTACTGCAATGTGCATGCGACCATGAGCGCGTTTGTCGTGGTCGTGCCGGAGCAACTCTTCGCGCGCCCTGCCGCCGATGGCAGTTTCAGTATCGTTAATGTACCGCCGGGCCGGTACACCCTGCGAGCGTGGCACGAACGCGCGGCGCAGGTCATTGAGCGCGAGATCACGGTCACGGCGCAGGGCACCGATCTTGTGGCCCTCACCCTTGATGCGAGTGGTTTCCGTCCCGAACCCCACCTGAACAAGTATGGCCAGCCGTATCGCGCGGCAGGCCGACGGTACTAGCATGCGCATCGGCCTCGGTGCCAGAATCTTCCTTGCCACCACGTTGATTGTTGTTGTCGTGCTCGGTGGAGCGCTGCTCCTCACCGGACGGCAGGCGGGACGCGCCGCGGACCAGTCACTGATTGCCGCACTGGAGGCCGCCGGATCGTCGGTGCGGGACGCCTTGCAGGCGCGGGAAGACCGCCTGCGGCAGGTCACCGCGACGATCGCGCGCGTGCCTGCCAACGTTTCGTATGTCGAAACGGCCGTGCGCCAGGGCGATCGCTCGTCCCTCGTGGGGCAGGCACAAGAGTTTGCCGATCAGATCGGGGCCGACTGGGTGCTGATCACCGATGCTGACGGCATCCTCCAGGCCTCGACGCTCGACCCCAACGCCGAAGGCGAACCACTCGGCGAGGGTGCCTTGATCGGTATTCCGCTCAGCGAAGGGCGTAGCGCTGACGGCCTGTGGATCGAGGTAGGACCCGACGGCGCCGACATGCCGTACCAGGCAGTGGCGGTCCCGTTGCTGGCGCCCGGCGGAACCGCCCTCTACGGCGTGATTGTCGCGGCAATTGCCATTGATGAGGGTGTGGCGCAGGTGCTCAAGGAAAACACCGCCGCCGAGATTCTCTTCTTTACGCTGGACACGCTTGGTGTTGCGCGGCCGGTGGTGAGTACACGCCCCGAGCAGGCGGTGGACTCGGTGCTGGCGTCGTTCGGCGCGGACAGCCTGTTCACGGCGATGGGCTATACGTGGCTGTCGGCGCCGGTGGCCGGCGATCGCCTGGTAGGCGCCGTTGGTCCGCTCCTCTCGGCCGCGGACGAGCCCCTGGGCGGCTTCGTGGCCATGCGCTCGCGCGCCGCGGAGATGGCCACATTCAGCCTCCTGCGCCAGACATTGTTCATCGCCTTTGGCGCGGGGCTTGTGCTGGCGCTGGTGGCCTCGTTCATCTTGGCGCGCACGGTCACCCGGCCGGTGCGCGCGCTGGTGGATGTCACGCGCCGCGTGCGCGAAGGGCAGTTCTCGGGGGACATCCCGACCGGCGGCAAGGACGAAGTGGGCGAACTCGCGACGGCGTTCCAGGCCATGGTGCAGGAACTGCGCGACAAGCAGGCGCTGGTGGACTACTTGAGCCAGGCGGGTGGCGCGACGGTCCAGCTCGCAACCCCCGACCAAGGCACGATGTCGAGCCGGCTCGATGTGGGGGGCGTGTTCGCCGGGCGCTACGAGATCACGAAGGTGCTGGGACGGGGCGGTATGGGCGTGGTGTACCGTGCGCGTGACCGCGAGCTCGACGAGGTGGTGGCCATCAAGACCCTGCTGCCCGAGGCGCTGGATCCCACCGGTACGTCCCTCGAGCGGTTCAAGCAGGAAGTCCGGCTGGCCCGGCGCATCTCGCACCGGAACGTCGTCCGCCTGCACGACTTCGGCGAAGTGGATGGGACGTACTACATCACCATGGAGTACGTCGAAGGCACCAATCTCAAGGATCTGATCCGCCGTCGCGGGCGCTTGCCCGTGGGCGCGGCCCTGGCGATTGGCAAGCAGTTGTGCCGCGCACTCGAAGTGGCGCATGACGAGGGGGTCATCCATCGCGATATCAAGCCGCAGAACATCGCGGTGGACCCAGGCGGCGTGGTGAAGGTGATGGACTTCGGGATTGCGCGGTTGGCCAAGGCGCCCGCCGTGGGTGAGGGTCTTACCGCCATGGGGATGACCGTGGGCACACCCGAGTACATGGCGCCCGAGCAACTGATGGGCGACGAAGTGGACGCGCGGGCGGACCTGTATGCGGCAGGCGTCGTGCTGTTTGAGTGTGTGACCGGTCGCATGGTGTTCGAAGCGACCAGCTTGCCCGCGCTGGTGGCCAAGCACCTGGAGGAGGCGCCGACCGACCCGCGTTCCCTCAATCCCGCAGTGCCCGAAGCTCTGGCGCAGATCATCCTCCGTGCCCTGGCCAAGGATCGTGCAACGCGCTGGCCGTCGGCCACCGAGCTGGCGCTGGCGCTCGACGCGCTGGGGCGGGACTCCTGATGCTCGGCGACGGCGACCGCCGGGCCTTCTTCCGCGACACGCTGGGCCGCGCCGCCCGCGCGCTGGCGGAACACGCCGAGCAGCGGGTGGTCTCGCAGCACTACTTCCGGCCGCCTGGCGCGGTGGCGGAAGTCGCGTTCCTGACCCTGTGCACGCGGTGCGGCGAATGCGAGCGGGTCTGCCCGCCCCAGGCGCTGGTGCCGTTG
The DNA here is from genome assembly GCA_040877595.1 of Gemmatimonadales bacterium. Taxonomy (GTDB): domain Bacteria; phylum Gemmatimonadota; class Gemmatimonadetes; order Gemmatimonadales; family GWC2-71-9; genus JBBDNM01. The sequence goes on from JBBDNM010000053.1 coordinate 39,847, forward strand.
CCTCCATCGGCGGGGCTCGCGGCTGGCACGCCGACGTTTGACCCCAAGGTGCAACCCTGCACGGTCTGTGACGATATTCCGTGTGCCCGCGTGTGCCCCACCGGCGCGTTGGTGGTGCCGTCCAAGGGGTGGGACGGCTACCGGATGGCGACGCTCACCTTGGTCTCCGAAACGTGTATCGTGTTTCACGGAGTCGCGTGTGGCGTCTGCGCGCGGGTCTGCCCGGTGGGCGACGAGGCGCTGAGCCTGGATGACGAAGGCCGTCCAGTGATCAAGATGGAAGGCTGTGTGGGATGCGGTGTGTGCGTGCGGGCGTGCGTGTCGTCGCCGCGATCCCTGATCCTTGAACCGTTGGAGAGTTGAATGCCGGACGTTCCGTACACCGTAGAGAAACCGTGGGGCCACGAGTTGATCTGGGCCCGCACGGACCGCTACGTAGGGAAGATCCTCCATATCGAACCCGGACACGTGTTGAGCCTGCAGTATCACAACAAGAAGGACGAGACCATCCACGTCCTCAAGGGCGAGATCATCTTCCGCGTGAAAGTGGGCGACGAGCTCACGGAGCGCCAGATGCACGAGGGCGAGAGCTATCACATCACGCCGCTCACCGTGCACCAGATGGAGGCGGTCGTGGCGTCGGATCTCATGGAAGTCTCCACGCCGGAGATTGATGACGTGGTGCGGCTGCAGGACCGCTACGGGCGGACCTGAGTGAAAGTCATCATTCCACTGGCGGGGAAGGGCACGCGCCTCCTTCCCCTCACGCGTCACGTCCCCAAACCATTGCTCAAGGTGGCCGGCCGGCCCGTGCTCGATTGGGTGATGGACAGCCTGAGCCCGCTCGACCTGGACGAACTCATCTTCATCACGGGGCACCTCAAGGAAGACGTCGAAGCGCATGTCCGCCACCGCTACGACATCCCGTCGCGCTTTGTGGAGCAAAAGGTGCAGGACGGTACTGCGGGCGCCGTGGCGCTCGCGCGCGACTACGTCGACGGACCGGTATTGATCGTGTTTGTGGACACGTTGTTCGATGCGGACCTGACGCTGGTCAACCGGCTGGACGCTGACGGCATCATCTGGGCCAAGGAAGTGGAGGACTACCAGCGGTTTGGCGTGGTGGTGACAGACGAGCAGGGCTACATGCGCCGCATCGTGGAAAAGCCCAGTGAGCCTGTTTCGAAGCTCGCCAATATCGGATTGTACTACATCCGGGACTGGCAGACGCTCTATGCCGGCATTGCCGACACCATGGCCCGTCCGCAACAGAAGGGCGAGTGGTATCTCACCGACGCGTTCCAGTACATGATTGATCAGGGCCGCCGCATCTATACGGCGGAAGTGGCGGGCTGGTACGACTGCGGCAAGGTGGAGACGGTGCTCGCCACCAACCAGCACCTGCTCGAGCACGGGCACGCGCGCCGGCCGGCCGCCGTCCCGGACGGGGTCACCATCGTCGATCCGGTTCACATCGAGGATGGCGTCAGCCTGAGCCGGTGCCAGATCGGGCCGAACGTGACGATCGAAGCCGGTGCGACGATCGACTGTGCCACGGTGGCGCACACGATCGTGGGCGCCGGCGCCACCGTACATTACGGCAACGTGGTGGGCTCCCTGATAGGGGACGGTGTGGTGGTCAGGGGCGACCTGACGGGCATGGTGGTGACGCGGGACGAGGCGGCGAAAGCGCGTTAGCCCACCCGGAACACCCTGACCAGCGGCACGCTGCGCCTAGGATCGCGCGGGTGGAACCCGCGCACCTCCAGAATGTGCTCCCCGGCGTGCGCGACGCCCGCGTCCACCGCAATCTGCGGGACGGCGGCCGCATCTTCTTCCGGCACTTCCTCGGCGATCAGGATCGGAATCACGCCCCAGAACAGGCAGAGCTTGCGCACCGTCTCGGGCCGTGCGGAGACGCCAAGCACAGGCGCCTGCGGCCGCCAAGTGCTGATGAGCTGGGCCGTGCTGCCGCTGCGGGTGAGCACCACGATGGCGTGCACCATGAGGTCGCGTGAGAGCTGGGAGGTGGCCCGCGCGATCGCGTCTTCCAGACGCAGCGGTGGTGTGGGGACGTTCGCCGCGGGCGTCAAGCCGCCGAAGGCGCCGCGCTCCCACATGTAGACCTCGGTGTCCCGCGCGATGCGGTCCATCATCTCCACGGCTTCGACGGGAAACTTTCCGGCCGCGCTTTCCCCCGACAGCATGATCGCGTCCGTTCCGCTGCGTACGGCGCTTGAGACGTCCGAGACTTCCGCGCGCGTGGGCCGGGCGTGGTCCATCATGCTTTCCAGCATCTGCGTGGCGACGATCACCGGTTTCCCGGCCTGGCGGGCGAGATCCACCAGCTGGCTCTGGGCCAGCGGCACCTGTTCGGGCGGGAGCTCGACGCCCAGATCGCCGCGGGCCACCATGATGCCGTCGGCGGCCACCAGAATGTTCTCGATGTCCTGGAGGGCTTCGGGTTTCTCGATCTTGGCGATGATGTCGGCCTCGTGTCCCGAGGCTTCGACGAGTTCCCGGAGGGCGTGGACATCGGCGGCGCGCCGGACAAACGACAGCGCCAGATAGTCCACCTTCTCGGCCAGGGCGAACGCGGCATCCTCGCGGTCCTTGGGCGTCAACGACGGCGCGGAGACCGCGACGCCGGGGAGGTTCATGCCCTTGCGGTCGGACAGGTGGCCGCCGTGCACCACGCGGCACACCACGTCGGTGCCGTCGGTGGACTCGACCTTGAGCTCCAGGTTGCCGTCGTCCAGCAGAATGCGGTCGCCCGCGCGCACGTCACGCGCCAAGGCTTCGTACTGCGACGGAATAAGGCCCGGCTTGCCCTCGACCGCGCGGGTGGTAACGGTCACTGTGTCGCCGTCGGCGAGCGCAATGCCGCCGCCCGCGAACGTGCCGGTACGGATCTTGGGTCCACTCAGGTCGGCCAGGATAGCGACATGCTTCTTGGCCGCCGCCGCGACCTCGCGTACCAGGTGGATGCGGGCCCGTTGGCCGGCGTGATCGCTGTGCGACATGTTGACGCGAAAGACATCCACGCCGGCGGCGATCATCCGTTCGACGACCGGGCGGCTGCTGGAAGAGGGACCGATGGTGGCGACAATCTTGGTGCGGCGGCGCAGCAGGCGCTGGCCGCCCGTTGTGATGGGCATGCCGGAATGTCCACAGGTTGGCCGAATCCCGCCAGTATGGATAAACTGGTGTATGCAGGAAGCCGACCTGATCCACGATTGGAACGCCGTGGGCGCCCCATTTGACTGGGCCAGCGCCAGGGTGGACCTGAACGACGAAACCCTGCGGGACGGTCTCCAGTCGCCTTCGGCGATTGATCCCTCCCTTGAGGTCAAGAAGCAGTTTCTGCACCTGATGGCCGATGTGGGCATCGTCGCCGCGGATATTGGCCTGCCCGGGGCCGGCCCCCGCGTGGTGGACACCGTGCGGGCGCTCGCTCGCGAGATCGCGGACCAACGGCTGCCCCTCGCGCCCAACTGTGCCGCGCGCACGGTGATCAAGGATGTCGAGCCGATCGTGGCGGTGAGCCAGGAGGTGGGCATCCCGATCGAGGCGGCCACGTTCATTGGCTCTTCGCCGATTCGGCAGTACGCGGAAGATTGGACTCTGGACCGGATGCTCAAGGCCAGCGAAGAGGCGGTCACGTTCGCGGTCCGTGAAGGCCTGCCGGTCATGTTCGTCACCGAAGACACGACCCGCGCCCATCCCGATACGCTCAAGGCGCTGTACAGCAACGCCATTCGCTGGGGTGCCCGACGCCTGTGCATCGCGGACACGGTCGGCCACGCCACGCCCGATGGCGTGCGCGCGCTGGTCCGGTTCATCAAGGACGAGATCATCGCACCCTCGGGCGAGACCGTGGCCCTGGATTGGCACGGCCATCGCGACCGCGGGCTCGGGCTCATGAACTGCCTCGCCGCGATTCAGGCGGGCGTGGATCGGGTGCATGCGACGGCGCTCGGCGTCGGTGAGCGGGTGGGAAATGCCGAGATGGATCTGTTGATCGTTAACCTGCATCTCCTAGGAACACATCGGCACGACGTGTCGCGGTTGCGCGCCTACTGCGAGCTGGCCGCCGAGACGATGGGCGTGCCGCTGCCGGCCAACTATCCGGTGATGGGCACAGACGCCTTCCGTACCGGGACGGGCGTGCATGCCGCCGCCATCGTCAAGGCACGCAAGAAAGGTGACGACTGGCTGGCCGACCGCGTGTACTCGGGCGTGCCGGCCGCGACGTTCGGCGCGCGGCAACGCATCGAGATCACGCCGATGTCCGGATTGTCCAACGTAAAGTGCTGGCTCGAAGAGCACGGGTATGGCGATGACGCGGCGGCGGTGGAACGCCTCTTTGCGGCTGCCAAGACCGCCGACCGAGCCCTCACTGACCAGGAGTGCCACGGGATGCTGGCGGAGTTGGGTCTTGCCCGGACCGGCTGAACTTCAGGCGCTCGTCGCCTCGACCCTCGATCAACGCTGGCACTTCGATCCGGTCGAGGCCACGGCCCAGGGCCTGCGGGAGCACGACCATCGGTTGGGGGACTTTTCGGCCGAGTCGCTGCGGCAGCACGTGGCAGGTCTCAAGGCCTTGGCGCATGCCCTCGAGGAATGCGCGGTGGACGACCTCGACGACGAGATTGATCGCACCGCCCTCCTGAACGATCTCCGCGTCCAACACTATGTCTGGACCCGCGAGCGCCCTCACGCGCGTGATCCCGGGTTCTGGGTCAATCATGTCTTGGAAGGCCTGTATCACTTGATGGCCTCGCGCCAGGCCGACTCGGCCCGTCGCCATGCGGTACAGGCGCGGCTCGAGGCGGCCCCCGGCCTGCTGGCGGCTGCCGAGGCGACGCTGGCCAAGTGCCCGCGACCCTTTGTGGAGACGGCCTGCGCGATGCTCGTGGGCGGCAGGCAGCTGGTGGATGAGCTGAGCGTGCTGAGCGGCGACGAGGCCTTCGCCCAGGCGCAGGGCCGGGCACGCTCGGCGCTCGGGCGGTTCCATGCCCACCTGCAAGGCGAGTTAATGGATGGCGCCCAGGAACACTTTGCTATCGGCCTCGATGGGTTCAACTATCGTCTGGCGTTCCAGCATGCGTTGCGCTGGACCACGCCCGAGGTGCTGCGCTACGGCGCCACCCTGATTGATCAGGTCTCGTCGGACCTCGATGCCTTGGCCGCGCAGTTGAGGCCGGGCACCGCGTGGCCCGACCTGCTCGACCGGTTGCGTGCGGACCATCCCGCACCGGAAGGCTTGGTGGCCGCGTATGCGGCCGCCATGGAGCGTGGTCGCGCGTTCGTGGCGGAGCGCGGTCTGGTATCGCTCGCGGAGACCCCGCTGGAAGTCGTGGCCACCCCCGGCTTCCTGGCGCCCGTCATCCCGTTTGCCGCCTACCAACCCCCCGGGGCGTTTGCGCCGGACGGCGTCGGGAGGTTCTACGTGACCGAGGCCCAGGATGGCGCGTTGCGCGATCACGCGCGCCACGAGATTCCCGTGACCGCCCTGCACGAGGGGTGGCCGGGTCACCACCTGCAGTTCGCGAGAGCGAGCCGCCTCGAACGCGTTGTGCGTCGCGTGATCTCAACCCCGGTCACCGTGGAAGGCTGGGCGTTGTACTGCGAGGATCTTCTGGCCGAACAGGGGTTCCTCGCATCAGGCGAGGAAAGGTTCTTTCAGCACGTGGCCCTGCTGCTCAGGGCGCTGCGTATCGTCCTGGATGTGGGTCTGCACACGCAGGACCTGCCCCGGGCCAAGGCCGTGGATTTGCTGGTGGACCGTGTGCACATGGATCGGTGCCACGCGGAGGCCGAGGTACGGCGATACGCGGCGACACCCTCGTATCAGTTGGCCTATGCGGTGGGACGGCGGGAGATCCGTGGGTTACGCGCGGATGTCGAACGGCGTCAGGGTGCGTCGTTCGAGTTGCGCGGCTTCCACGACGCAGTGCTCGAGTACGGCGGGCTGCCGGTCAGTCTTATTCGCTGGGGGATGGGCTTCGATGCCTGATGGCTACCGCCCCGAAGGGGTCATGTAGCGCACCCGGCCGCTGTCGCCCAGCAGCACCAGCGACGGCAATCCGTCCATGGGCAGCCCCATCACGGCACGAACGGCTCCAGTCTGGTCAGCAAAGTAGAGGGTCGGGACGCCGTTGGTGGTGAGGCGAAGGGCCGCCCGCACACTGCCGCCGGCATCGCTGAACACGAGGTCGGGTGAGCCGTCGGCGCGCATGGACAGGTTGGCGCGCACATGACCGGAATCGTCGAACAGGGTCAGCGCCGGGATACCGTCCGCCGAAGCCCGCAACGTTGCTCGCACGGTGCCGCCCGACTTCACCGCAAACGTCTCGGCGGCGATCTCCTGCCGGAGGAACGGCATGACAAATCCGACGAACAGCACGAGGACACCGATCGCCAGCAGAATCGTCTGCGTGCGGCGTTCAGCGCGTTCGAGTCGGTCCAGCCGGGTTTCCAGCGTTGCGGGCGTACTCACAGGGCCTCCCACGGAGCAGTGGAGCGTGCGGGTTGGTGCGGATATAGGGCTTGGGCGTCCGGAGAGCAAGCCGTGAGCTTCTGGAGCGTGTATCGGGACCTGTTTTTCCGTCCCTTTCAGCTCCACGCGGCCCGCGCTCGGCGCGCGGAACAGGAGCGGTTGTTCCTGTTACTGGGGCCAGAACTGCTCGGCCTGCCGTTTCCGTTACATCCCCTGGCGCTGGAACTGCTGCCCGAGCTTTTGGCGCAGTATCACGAATGGCACCGGCGCTTGGGGCACGAGCGGGCGCCGGAGGGCGGGTTTCGGTGTTGTTAGTGTACAAGAGCAAGAGAATGACGATTGATGATTGATGATTGATGAATTTCGAAGTGCTCCCGTTCGTCATTCGTCATTCATCAATCGTCATTCGTGATTCGCCCCTCCTACCGTCCGAGCTCAACCACCACCGAATCAATCTGCGCCAGCGCCTGCGCGTAGCCCGCCACGCGGTTGTTGACCATCACAGAATAGACCAGCGGGCCGCCGCGCTCGCGCTCGATGTAGCCCGTCAGGGTGTTCACGTGACTGATGTATCCGGGCTTGCCCAGCACACGACCCTCCATCGGCGTCCCGAGGAACCGCGAGCGCAGTGACCCCACCGCCCCGGACCGCGGGATGCCGGCCAGAAAGGCATCGCGGTTCTGGTGGCGCCACATGTAGGTGAGCAACTGCGCGAACGCGCGCGGCGTGACGAGGTTGCCGGTCGAGAGTCCGGATCCATCGCTCAAGTCGAACGCGGTGGAATCAATCCCCACCGAGTCAATCAGAAACCGTCGCTCAACCGCCAATCCGTCTCGCCAGCTCCCCGCTCCCCGCATTCCCGCTCCCAGGTGCTTCAGCACCATCTCGGCGTACCAGTTCTGGCTCGTGTTCAGGATCGGAAAAATCCAGTCACGCACCGGTCGGGAAGGGAACCGCACGAGTGGCGGGCAGATGGTGCGGCACGCGGCGTAGCGTGCGGGATCGGTGGTGCTCAGCGTGGGGCCGCGCACCGCGACGCCCCGTTCCGCGAGCGCCGCGCGCAGTGCCAGGGCGAAGTAGAGGTCGGGGTCCGGCATCGCGACGTAGCGCGTGCGAAACGCGCTGTCCACCGGCATCACACCCTCCGCCACGATCAGGTGCGCCGCGTCGTCGCGCCACAGCGCGAACGTCATGGTATCCGTCGCCGCCCCCGTGACCGCACGATTCTCGAACCGGAAATGCCCGAGGTCGGGCGCGAACGTCACGACCGGTGGTGCGCCCACCCGGGACGGGCCGTACCGCACATTGACACTGTTGTCGTTGAAGCCCAGGGCCGACACGGGCGACGCATACCACCACGTCAGGTCGGCGACCTCCCACACGGGGTGGATCTGGCGTGACTCGAACGCCGATCCGTCGCCGACGATGGCGCCGTTCACGGTGCGAATCCCGCGGGCTGCGATGCTGTCGGCCAGCGCGCCCATCCGGCTCCACATCCACTCGCATGCGCCGAGCGCCAGCGTGTCCACCGCGTAGCACCGTGCGCCGAAGGTGGGGTCGCCGGCGCCGTGAATGACGAGTGCGCCTTCGAGCACGCCCTGCACGATCGGGCCCGTCCCGTACACATCGGTCGTCGCCGTGAAGTCCGGTGGGAACAACGCCGCCGCGGTGGCGCTCACAATAAGCTTGGTGCTCGACGCCGGAATGAACAGGCGGTCGGCATTGCGTTGGTACAGGACACGACCCGCCGTATCCATCAACACCACGCCCCAGTTGGCGCGGTCAAACGGCGCTTGGTCGAGCACGCGGTCCACCCGTCCAGCAAGGCCGCGCTGGGCCGCAAGGGGTGTACAGAATGCGAACAGCGCGAAGAGGACAAGCGTGCGGACGGGCAAGAGTGGCCTCCAGGTTGAACGCTAGCTAACTTGCCCAACGTAAATGACTTACGTGGCCCGGTCAATCGCGTTCGCTGCCCTGATCACGCTGGCCGCCGGATCCACGAGTGCCCAGGATCTGGACGCGCCCGCGCGGCTGGTGGTCCGGTCGGTGAAGTTCCAAGGCAACAGCGCGCTCGACGATCTGCGTCTTTCCACTTCCATTGCGACCACGCAGTCCACCTGGTTTGCCCGCTTCTGGGTGACTCGATGGCTCGGCGTCGGGCAGAAGCGGTTTTTGGACGAACGGGAGTTCCGACGCGACGTGTTGCGCTTGCGCCTGCTGTACAACCAGAGCGGCTTCATGGCTGCGCAAGTGGACACCATTGTTCGACGCACCAATGGCGTAGTGCACATTCGGTTCCTGATTCACGAGGGCGAACCGGTGCGTGTCGAGCGGGTAGCGGTGGAGGGTCTCGGCGACATCATCACCGAACGCGACGCCCTCGCCGCGATTCCGCTGCGCGTAGGCGATCCGTTCAATCGGTTTCTCCTGCAAGTCGCGTCCGACACACTGAGCCGGATGCTGCGGGACCGGGGATATCCCTTCGTAGAAGTGTTCCGCAACTTCACCGTGAATGACGCGCGCGGCAGGGTCGATGTGAGTTTCCAGGTGGATCCCGGGCCGCGATCACGCATCGGGCGTATCGAGGTGGATGGAGCCGACCAGCTCGGCGAGGGGTCGGTGCGCCGACTCATTCCGTTGCGCGAAGGGGAACTGTTCCGCCAGCGCGACCTGGATCAAAGTCAGCGGGACTTGTACCGGCTGGAGGCATTTAACTATGTGCGCGTAGGACTGCTCGACTCGGTTCCCGATGGACCGGGCGACACCTTGGTAGGCGTCCTCGTGCGCGTGGCCGAAGGCGACCTGTACGGAATCCGGGCCAGCCTGGGCTACGGCTCGGTGGACTGCCTGCGCGGGCTGATCGGGTGGCGCGCGCGCAACTTTTTCGGGGGCGGACGCCAGCTTGATATGACCGGCCGGGTCTCAAAGGTCGGCACCGGCCGTCCCTTTGCCTGGGGCATGCAGAGCCGATTCCCGTGCGGCACCGTGCCAGGCGCGTTGTCGGCCGAGGACGATCCCGAGCGACTCGACCTGAACTGGGAACTGTCGAGCACGTTCTCGCAGCCCTATTTCCTGGGGTCGCGTAACACCCTGAACGTGACCTTGACCGGGGAGGAACGCGCCGAGTTCAAGGCGTACCTGCGGCGCAGCGTGGGCGGCGAGGTTGGGGTGACGCATCTGGCGGCTGCGAGTGTGCCGATCACGTTGTCGTGGACCGCAACGTGGGGGTCAACCAGCGCGGAGCCAGCGATCTTCTGCTCATTCCTGAACGTGTGTCGAGTCGAAGACACGGAGCTCTTCAGCCAGCGCCGTGTGGAGTCGCGACTCGGGTTCCGGGTGCTGCGCGACCGGCGCAACAACGCGCTCGATCCCGCCGAGGGCAGTTTCTTTTCGCTGGAAGGGCGATTCGCCGCGCGCGCGATTGGGTCGGACTCCCTGATCCAATTCTCGCGCGGTGTCGCGGAGGTCGCCGTGTACCGCAGACTCGGGCGCTCCGGCGTCCTGGCGTTCCGGGTGCGGACGGGCGCGATCGTGCCGCCGAGCATTGACCTGTCCGGACAGAACGTGCAGTTCGTGCCGCCCGAACACCGTTTCTACGCCGGGGGTCCCACGACGGTGCGTGGCTATGGGCAGAATCAGCTGGGCCCCGTGGTGCGCGTGGTGGACCCCACCCGTGGCGACAGCGTGACGCTCCCCGACAGTACGCGCGCGTTCGTCCCGGACACGATCACGTCCCCCACCGGGGGGAACAGCTACATCGTGGCCAACGTCGAGCTGCGGGTGCCCCTGACCGCCCGGATCCAGGGCGCCCTGTTCGTGGATGCGGGACAGCTGATCGAGCGCGGCAACGAGTTGTTTCCGGTGCGGGAGATCGCCGTCACGCCCGGGCTCGGCATCCGGTTTGTGTCGCCGCTGGGGCCGGTGCGGCTCGACTTCGCCTACAATCCTCGTGATCCGCAGGCCGGCCCGCTCTATGAGCGACAGGGTCAGGACCTCGTACTGCTCGATAGCGCGTTCCAGCCCGCGGCTCCCAGCGGGTTCTTCCGGCGCCTGCAGATTCACTTCTCCGTGGGTCAGGCGTTCTGATGACGGGCCTGATCCTGCGCGGCGCGTTGTGGTCCTTGCTGACGGGTGGCGGGGTCGTGATGGGTGTGACCGGTGCGGCCGTCGGCACCGATGCGGGTCGGGCGGCCCTCATCGAGTATGGCCTGGGGGTTGCGAATGAGGGGTTGCGTGGGACGGTCACCATTGGGAGCAGCGAAGGTCGTCCGCTCCGCGGGCTCACGCTGTACGATGTCGCGGTTGCCGATACGGGAGGTCGGCCGGTCGTCACGGCCGACGCGATCAACGTACGCTACCGCGTGCGGGACCTGCTGAGCGGACGCATTGTGCTGGGCCAGCTGACACTCACGCAGCCCGTGGTCCACCTGGCCCGGACGCCCGACGGCCGGTGGAATATCCAGGAAGTCCTCAAGTTGGGTGAGGGTGACGGGAGCGGATCCAGCCTGCTCGTCGCGTTCCGGGATGTACGCCTGGATAGCGCGACCATCACGATCACCGAGGCCTCCACGCGCACGATCACCGTGGTGGCGGCGCGCCTGCCCTACCTGCGGTTGAACTCTCCCCTGCCGGGCCAGGGTGCCGTCCGCATCGAGGTGGCCGACGTGGGTGCCCGGCTGTCGGAGCCCGAACTCGGCGTGACCGATGCGGAGGGATCGGTCGAGCTGCATGGCGACTCACTGGTTTTCGATCTCGCATCGCTCGAGCTGGCGGGGACATCGATGTCCCTGCGAGGCTGGTTGCATCTGGGCGATACCGTGCGTTTCGACCTTCGCGCGAACGCCGACCAGTTCGCCGCCGCAGATTTCGCCGCCTTCACCGCTTCGCTGCCGGCGGGATTGCGCAGCGCCGAGGGACGCGCCCGGGTGCGGATGGTCAGGCGCGCGCCGCAAACGCTCACCGTCGAGCTCGACCAGCTGGACGCGACACCGGGGGACGGCGGTAGCGTGACGGGTCGTATCAGCGTGTCACTGGCCCCCGACGCGCGATGGGCATTGGCGGACACGGACCTGCGCACCGACGCGGTATCCCTCGACCTGCTCCATGCCCTTGTCGACTCGGTTCCGCTCCAAGGCCGCCTGTCCGGACGCATGCGCGCGGCGGGACCGGGCGAATCCCTGGCCGTGCAGGTGGACTGGCGATTCGTCGATGCGGCCGTAGACGGCCGGCCGGTCAGCACGGTAGTGGCGGAGGGGGCGTTGCGCTTTGGCGGGGATGACGGCGTGCGCTTTCTCGACGTGGGCGTGACGCGGAGTTCCATTGCGCTCGCGACCATCGAACAGCAGGTGCCGGCCGTTGCCCTGCACGGCACGCTGGACGCCGCGGGCACGCTTACGGGTCCCTTTCGCGATGTCACCTTCAGCGGCACCATGCGTCACCGCGACCAGACGCACCACGCCACGCTGGCGCGCGGGGTCGTCCGCCTCGATACGCGCGGCGACACCGCCGCCGTGGCACTCGACCTCGCCTTCGATTCCCTGGCCATCGATGGCCTGTTGCCGAGCTATCCGGGGTTGCCGCTGGTCGGGTCGTTTGCCGGTGACGTTCGCGCCACCGGTCCGGTGACCAGCCTCGACGTCGGCGTGGACCTGCGCGGCCCGGGTGGCGCATTTCGCGGTGAGGCGCGGGTGGTCTCTGAGACGCTGCGGCGCATCGAGGCGCTGGATCTGACCTTCGAGGGCGCGACGCTCGTCGTCCTGGAGGAGCGTCTCCCGGACACGCGTCTCACGGGCCGGGTGGCGGGCGCCGTGGCGTTCGACTCCGCCGTGCGGTTCGTGGATCTGGGCGTGCGGCTGGATCGCTCGACCGTTGCGGCGGTGCCATTGGACAGCATGGTCGCCACCCTGCGGACGGCCAACGATCGTGTGCAGGTAGAAGCCCTGACGGTGTGGGCGGCCCAACTCAGCGCCACCGGTCGCGGCGCCCTGGGCCTGACGGCGGGCCGGCGCGACACGGCGCGACTGGACGTTGCGGTGGGCGACGTGGAGGAACTGCGCCCCCTGCTGGATCGACTTGCGGGCCCCGACGCGGAATCGTGGCTGCCGGATACGGTGACCGGTTCGCTCAACCTGACGGTTGCGGCCATCGGCGCGCTGGATCAGATGGACCTGCGCGTCACCGCGACCGTGGCCGATCTTCGATGGGGTCAGTATCAGGTGCCGAGCGGAACAGCGTCGTTGGCGTTGACAGACGACACGACGATCGGCGTAACGGTTCGTGTGGACTCTCTGGTCATCGGGAGCAGGGGCTTCAGCGGTATTCGACTGGTAACCGACGGTGACCGCCAGCGCCAGCGGTTTACGCTGCGCGGTCGTCTGGGCGAACATGCCGCCGTGCTGGTGGGCGGCTTCGTTGATCGTGACACCGTACAGACGGCGGTGCGGCTGGACTCGGTGGCCATGCTGGCCGGCGACGTGGTGTGGTTTCTCGAGCGATCAGGCACCGTGACGCTTGCCGACAGCGCCGTACGCTTTGATTCCCTGTCGTTTGCGCCGACATCCGGCGCGAGTCGCATATCCATTGCCGGTACGCTCCCTCGGCTCGGTCGCGGGGCGGTGGCGGTCCGCATCGAGGCGTTGCAACTCGAGGAACTGTGGGCCGCGCTGCAACGCGACCCCGACCTGGTCCGCGGGGAGCTGAGCGGCTCGCTGACGCTGAGCGGCACGGCCCGTGCCCCGGTGATGGAGGCGGCTATCGCACTGCGAGACGCGGTCTTCGGTGAGTTCCACGCGCCGTACGCGGAAACCAACGCGACATACGCCGACCAGAGCCTCAGTGCCACGATCCGGCTGTTCCGCCTCGGCGACGAGATCCTTGGCGTCGAGGTTGTCCTCCCGCTGGAACTGGCGCTGATGGACGTCGAGCGGCGTCGACTCGATGGACCCATTTCGATCCGGGCGGTCGCCTCAGAAGTGGACCTTGCCTTGCTGGACGCCTTGAGTCCGGCCGTGCGGCGGACCGCTGGACAGTTCTCCGCCGACTTCGGGGTCACCGGCACGTGGGAACGTCCAGCGCTCACCGGGTTCATCAGCGTCACGGACGGCGCCGCGAGCTTCCCGGCGCTGGGTGTCCGTCACGAGCGCATGAACGGTCGGGTCGTTCTTGCCGGTGACTCACTGCGCGTGGAGCGCCTGTCCGTTGCGAGCGGCGGGGGGACGGCGACGGTGACAGGTTCCATCCGACTCGAGCAACTGACTGCGGCGCACCTGAACCTGGGTATTCGCTCTACCGACTTCCGCGCGATTGACGTTCCGGAATTCGTGACCGCGACGGTGTCCGGTGACGTTCAGCTCCGCGGCCCGGTGACCGGTGCGGTACTGACCGGACGGGGGACCGTGACGCGCGGCGTCGTCTGGTTCGCCGACATCGTCGAGAAGGACATCATCAACCTCGAGGACACCGCCTACGCGGGCCTGGTGGACCGCGCGCTCCTCCTCGAGGAGGGACTCGGCGCGGGATTCGAGAACCGGTTCCTGGACTCCCTGACCATCACCAACTTGGCCCTGACCATGGGGTCGGACGTGTGGTTGCGGTCGAACGAAGCCAACATCGCCCTGACTGGCGATGTTACCTTGGCCAAGACCGGGCAGAACTATCGTCTCGACGGCATGTTGAGCGCGCCGCGTGGCACATACCGCCTGCAGCTTATTCCCCTGGTGGAAGGATTCGAACGGGAGTTCACGGTGACGCGGGGTCAGGTGCAGTACTTCGGGACGACGGACCTGGATGCGTCGCTCGACATTGACGCACGCCATGTTGTGCGAGCGCGGCGGGGGGATAACGTGACCATCTTCGTGCACGTCGGCGGTACGATCTACAACCCGACGCTCACGCTGAGCAGCGATCACCGGCCGGCCTTATCTGATACCGAAATCATTTCGTACCTGTTGAGCGGCGCGCCCAGCGTGGGCAGTGAGGGACTGGGGCAGCAGGGTTTGCAGCAGGGTTTGGGGGTCGCGGAAGCCATTGCGGGCCGCATTACCGGACGGATCGTCGGGGGCGTGATTACGGATCTCGGCGTACCCATCGACTACTTCGAGTTCCGACCGCAGTTCGCAGGCGGTAGCGTGACCGGTACGGTCAGCGTCGGACGGCGCATCACCGACCGCGTGTTCGTGACCGTCAACCCGAGGATCTGTGGCCGGGACCAATGGGAGTTGTACAACCTGGGCTTCGGGCTGGAGTACCGCTTGAGCCGTGCCTGGCGGCTGGCGATGGCCGCCGACCCGCTGGGCTCGTGCAGCTTGCTTGGCGCGGATCCGTCCACGTTGCGGTATCAGCTCGGTCTTGACCTGTGGTGGGAGACCACCTACTGATGGCTCGCGTCTGGATGATCTTCAATCCGGTAGCGTCACGGCACAATCCCACTGCCATGCGCGAGTGTACGGCGGTGTTTACCCGCGCAGGGTGGGAGGTCGAGGTGGTCGGGACGACGCGCCCCGACCACGCCGGTGAGCTTGCCAAGTCCGCCGTGGCCGAGGGGGCCGACGTGGTGGCCGTGTACGGCGGTGATGGTACGGTCCTGCAAGCGGCGGGCGGCGTTATGGATCCTCGAGTTCCAATGGCCTTGCTGCCGGGCGGCACCGGGAACCAGTTGGCGCGCAACCTCGGCATACCGTTCAATCCGGTCCAAGCCGCCCAGCTCATGCTCGATGGTGCGTCGCGTGCGATTGACATCGGGCGCTGGACACCCGATGGCGGTACGAGTCGGTCGTTCGGCGTCGCCTGCGGCGCGGGCTACGACGCCGCCATCATGAACAGCACCACGCGCGCGTTGAAACGCTGGCTCAAGACCGGCGCGTATCTCCTGCAGACGGTGCGGTCGCTCAAGCATCTCACGCCCATGCCGTATCGCGTGACGGTAGACGGCAGGATGTACGAAGGGGACGCGGCCACGGTCCTGATCGCCAATTGTGCCAGGATGTTCCCGCCATACTTCCCGCTGCGCCCGAACATTGCCCTGGATGATGGATTGCTGGATATGCTGGCCTTGAAGGCGGATGGCCTGCTCGACGGCCTGCGCGTGGTGCGCTCGATGAAGCGGGATGCCGTGGACCCGGCCAAGGTGCTCCATGTGCAGGGTCGGCACATCCGGGTCGAAATGGAGCCGGTACGGCCGGCACAGTACGATGGCGAGAACGGAGGGGTCACGCCGTTCACCGCGGAGGTGTTGCCCGGAGCCCTCACGCTGTTCGTCCCCGAGGGAGGCCGCCCATGAGTGTGTCGTTGCCGTGAGGTGCGGAGTGGGCGCGAACGGGCTATGATCAAGGTGGCAGGATCGGAGAAGGTTCGCGAGTTCGGACTCGAGCGGGAGGCACGATGACCGAAAAGAAGGCAGCCCAGGAGACCGACTCGATGCAGTGCCGTGCGTGCGGCAATCAAGATCGCGCGTCCGAAGGGTATCCCTGCGCCGATTGCGGTACCTTTCTCTGCCTGATCTGTTCGTTCCGCGGTGTGACCCTCTGTACGGCCTGCGCTGAAAAGCGCGGACAGCCGGAGCTGGCCAAGCCCCACCGCAAGTGAAGCTGATCCTCTTCGACATTGACGGCACCATCCTGAACAGCGATGGCGCCGGTCGCACGGCGGTGCACGCCGCCGTTCGTGAGTACCTGCAACTGCCGCACGACCCTCCCGCCATCCGCTTCGACGGCAAGACCGATCCGCAGATCATTCGGGAGCTGTTCGAAGCGGCCGGCGCGAACGGTCACGACCTCGATGCGGCCATTACGGAGGTTGGCGGACGGTACGTACGCCACCTCGAACGCGCGCTCGCCGCCGATGCGCACGAGGTCCGGCTGTTACCCGGGGTTTCCACCCTGCTCGATGCCGTGGAGGCACGGGCGGACGCCGTACTCGGACTGCTGACCGGGAACGTGGTGGACGGCGCCCGGCTCAAGCTGCAAGCGGCCGGGATCACGTTTGATCGATTCCGCGTCGGTGCCTTTGGTTCCGATCACGCCGACCGCACGGCCCTCCCACCGATCGCTGCCGAGCGCGCGGCGCCGCACATGGGTCGTCGGCCGCACGGCGACGACATCGTCATTGTCGGCGACACGCCGGCCGACATGACCTGCGGCCGGGCGTTGGGCGCCCGCGCTATCGGTGTCGCCACGGGCCGCTACAGTGCCGCCGATCTCGCCGCGGCCGGGGCCTGGGCGGTGTTCCCAACCTTCGAAGACACGCACGCCGTGCTGGATGCGGTGTGGGGATGACCGAGAAACTCCTCCTGCCGGTGCGCGTCCCCGAGCTGGGACCGGCGCTCGGGCGCCTGCCCAACCGACCCGACCCAGCCGAGCAGGATCCGCTGGCGCCCATTCGCCTGCGCCTGGTCACGCGCCTCCTGGACGCCGCGGGTGAAGCGCGGCGGCGCGCCGCCCAGGGCGACCGCCGCGGTGCGCTGGATGCCACGGGTGCCCCAATCTGGCTCGCCGCGTGGGATGAAGCCACGAGCGCGGTCGCCGACACCCTGCTCACGGGAGTGACCACCGGCGTGGACGAAGCGGCGCGTGCCTCGCGCATGCCGAACCGCCGTCGCCGCCGGCTCCTGCCCTCCGAAGAAGAACGCCGCGGCATCGCCACACGGTTGGGTGTGACCGGTGCCGGGCTCGTGTCCGCGCTGGACCGCCTCGCCGTCGCCACCGAAGCCGCCGCCCATGCAACGGCCCGCGACCGCCAAGCTATGGACGTCTGGCGCGAGGCCCTGCTCGGCGCCGCCCGGCGACTGGAATCCGCGTGGGAACGTCTCGTGGAGGAATACCATCGCGAGCGCGCCACGTGGGACCGCGAGATGAGCGCCGCCCGTTCCTGGCGCGCCCCGTGGTGGCCGGTGATGACGATCGGCGCGGCCGTGATCGCTGCCGCAACCTGGATCGGGCTCATCACCGGAGGGTACCTGACGCCGCCCGCCTGGTTCGTACGCATCTGGCAAGCGGTCGTGCGGTGAGCGAACACGTCCTCGCTGTCGGGATTGACGTGGTTACGGTTGCCCGCGTGGCCGCCATGGTGGATCGCAAGGGCGACCGCGCGATCCACCGGTTGCTTTCCGAGAATGAAGCGGCCTACTGTCGGTCCCAAGCGGTGCCGGCGCGTCACATCGCCGCGCGCATCGCCGCCAAGGAAGCCGTCTACAAGGCCTTGCAGGGCGCACCCGAGGCCCGTGCCATCGGGTGGCGTGAGATCGAAGTGATTCGGGATTGGGACGGACGGCCTGCGGCGCTCCTGACCGGGCGGGCCGCCACCCGGGCCGATCAGCTCCACGTGGGTCAGGTACTGCTGTCACTCACCCACAGTGCGGAGACCGCGGCGGCGGTGGCGGTGCTGCTCAGGCGGGCGCCGGGGGCTTGAGCGCCCCCTCGGCGCGCACCGTCGTGCCGTCCGGCTTCCACCACAGCGTCATCAACCACGCGCCGAACGCGATCAACCCCACGCTCGTGAGCTGGGCGACCGTAAAGCCCGCCAGGAACCGATCATCCTTGGCGCGAAGGAACTCGATCAGGAACCGCTCGACCCCCGCGAACATCAGGTAACAACCGAACAGCCAGCCCAGGCCGTGCTGGTGCGAGCGCCAGCGCCACAACAGCCAGAACACGAACAGCATGACCGCGACCTCGTACAGCTGCGTGGGGTGCACGGCCAGCACCTCGGTCGCCGGGACGTCCGCCGGAATGTCTGCGCCAAGCGCCCGAAGATTGCCGGCAGTGGTCGGCGGCAGACCCTCGGGGAACTTCATGCCCCATGGCAGCGTGGTGGGCATGCCGTAATCGTCCTGCACCAGAAAGCATCCAACGCGACCGAGTCCGTAGCCCAGCGCCAACGCGGGCGCCACCAGGTCCATCGTGAAACGTGTGGGAATCTTCTTCCATACGCCCTGCAGATAGACCAGCGCACATCCACCGAGGAACCCGCCGTACCACACCATGCCGCCGCGCGAGAACAAGGCGCCGAAGTCGCCTACCAACACGGCATACCAGATCTTGGCACCCAGAATGCCGCCAATGAGTCCGGCAAACACGATATCGCTGCCGTACTCCCCATTCAGCGACCGCCGTTTGAGTTCCCTCTGCATGACAAAGCCGGCCGCAAGGAACCCCACCATCATCATGAGGCCGTAGCCAGTGATGGGGAATCCAAACACGTTGATGATGAACGGCTTGAGTGTCATCGCGGTCTATCGGGGCAGGGGGACGCCCACCGGAGCCACCAGCCCCGGCAGAGGGAACGAGGCATCGGCATCGAGCCACGCATCAGGCACGGTACCGCGCCGCCAGTGGAACCATCCCGCACGGGCGATCATCGCGGCATTGTCTACATTGAACCGCGGTCGCGCGACGGCAACCCGCGCGTGCGGCGCGACCCGCTCGCCGATACGGGCAACAAGCGCCCGGTTACACGCCACACCGCCGCCCAGCACGACGGTGCGGCGGTCGGTCAGGTCCACCGCACGCGCCACCTTCTCGGCGAGGACCTCGAGTACCGCGGCCTGGAAGCTGGCGGCAAGGTCGGCGGCATCGCGGTTCAGGTCGCCGGCGCGCACGGCATACAGCACGGCGGTCTTGAGACCGCTGAACGAGAAATCGAACCCATCCTTGATCATCGGGCGCGGAAACGCGAACCGATCGGTACCCGTCGCCGCGAGCCGTTCGATGGCCGGCCCTCCCGGATACCCGAGGTTGAGCAGCGATCCCACCTTATCGAACGCTTCTCCCGCGGCATCGTCACGCGTCTGGCCGAGCAGGTGGTAGTGGCCCCACGCCGCCACGTCGAGCAGCAACGTGTGGCCGCCGGAAACGAGCAGGGCAACGAACGGTGGCTGGAGGTCCGGGTCTTCGAGCGTAGGCGCGAACAGATGGCCTTCGAGGTGGTGCACGCCGAGCACCGGTACGCCGAGTCCCGCACCGAGCGCCTTGGCATAGGACGTGCCGACCAGCAGCGCGCCAACAAGGCCGGGTCCGCGCGTGACGGCGATGGCATCCACTGCGCTGAGCGGCACGCCCGCTTCCTCGAGTGCACGTCGCACGACGGTGTCCAGCGTTTCCAGATGTGCCCGGCTCGCGAGTTCCGGCACCACGCCGCCGAACACGGCGTGGACGTCCTGCGACAGGATGACGAGGCCGGCGAGTTCCGGTCGGTCACCGTCACCCACGAGCACGGCCGCCGACGTTTCGTCGCACGACGTTTCCATGCCGAGCAGCACGTCAGCCACGGGGCGGGGCGATCAGTCGCACGGAGTCGGGAAGGACGGAGGTTTCGATACCCAGCGGGGCACGGACCATGACAGGCAGATACTGGCCGGTGGCGACCGCGCGGTCGGGCAGCGTCGCCTGGAGGCTGTCCGCCGTGAGCTGCCGCACGCGATCTATGGGGCCGCGCACGGTGATGACCACGCGGCCGGGTTCCGGCGCGAGGTCGGCCAGGCGCGTGGGTAGCAGCACCGGAATGCCCGTGAACACGCGTTCCGTGACGCCCGGCGTCTCGCGCGACATCCGCATCTCAACGGCGGCCCAGAGCACCGTGGCCAAGACCAGCGCCGTGAGCTTGGCCGGCCAGTTGGTCAACACGGTGCGTTGGAACCAGCCCGGCGGCGCGGTCTCGGTCACGGCGCGAGCAGTCGGCGAAAGAGCTGTTGCGATGCCGGCGCGTCCCAGTCTTCCGCGCCGATGGACTTGCGAATGATGACGCCCTCGCGGTCAATCACAAAGCTTTCAGGTACGCCGGTGGCTTGGTACGTGCGCTCGATACGTCCGGTCGGGTCGTGCAGCACGTCGAACGTGAGCTCCCGGTCAGCAATCCACCGCGCCACCTGATCGCGGCTTCCCTGGTCGACACTGACCGCCACGATACGCAGGCCGCTGTCACCCAGCGCCTCGTGCAACCGTTGCATGGATGGCATTTCTGCCTCACAGGGCGCGCACCAGGTCGCCCAGATATTGAGCAGCACGACCTGACCGGCATAGCGGTCGAGGCGCACGGTGTCCCCAGTCGCAATATCGATCGCACGAAAATCGGGCGCGCGTTCTCCAGGAGTGACGCGGCCAATGTCCGGCGTCAGCAACAGCGCGGCACCCACTGCAAACGCGATGCCCGCGAGAATGCCACTCACCGCAATCCATTGTCCTCGAGCCGCCATGACCTAGACCTCCGTCCCGCAACGTGCCTTGAGTGTGCGAATGGCCGCAACAGGATCCTTGGTACCGAACACGGCGGATCCGGCCACAAACACTTGGGCGCCTGCCCGCCATGCGCGCCCGATCGTGTCGGGTGTGATGCCCCCATCTACCTGCAGGTACGCCTGACTCTGGCGACGGTCGAGCAGGGCGCGCGCGCGCGCAATCTTGTCATCGGACGACGCGATGTAGGACTGGCCGCTGTAACCCGGGTTCACCGTCATAATAAGCAACAGGTCCATATCGGCGACCAATTCCTCCGCATGCGCGAGCGGCGTGCCCGGGTTGAGCGCAAGGCCGGCCAGCAGACCGCGCTCACGGGCCGCCGCCAGCAATCGCTGCGGGTGGCGTGTCGCCTCCGGGTGAAACGTGAAGACGTTGGCCCCCGCCTCGACGAACGGCTCGAGATACCGCTCCGGCTCCTCCACCATGAGGTGCACGTCCACCGGCTTGTCCGTCGCGCGGCGCGCCGTGGCAATCACATCGGCGCCAAAGCTCAGGTTGGGCACGAAGCGCCCATCCATGACGTCCACATGAATCCAGTCGGCGCCACCGTTGGCCACTATCGTGATCGCCTCGGTGAGATCCCCAAAGTCGGCGCTCAGGATGCTCGGCGCGATGAGGGGGGCGGTCATGGGTTCTCCCGTCGCGCTATGCGGACTTCCACGGCGGCTCCCGGCGGCGCGAGCGTGCCGGGATCGGGGCGCTGATAGATAATCGTGCCAGGGGTCACTGTGGGGTCCGTCCGCATGAAGTAGGCACCGAGCGCGAGGTTCAGCGAATCCAGCACGTAGCGTGCGTCATCCAGCGTCCGGCCCCGCAGGTCGGGGATGCGGATGGTGGCGCGGCCCACGCTCACCACGAGCGTGATGTTGGCACCGGGGGGTAGCGTGGCCCCAGCGGGCGGACGCGTGTTGACCGCCACGTTCGCCGGGGTTGGCGCGGGCGCGGTTTCCACGCTGCCCACGTTGAGCCCTGCGGACTCCAGCAGCATGCGCGCAATCTGCACGTCATACCCGGCCACGTCAGGCACCGCGACACGCTGCGGTCCGGCACTCGTGCGCACCATTACGGACGTGCCTTCCGGGGCCACGAGGTCCGGCGGCGGATCCTGCCAGGCCACCACGCCGGCCGGCAGATCGGGGTGCTGCATACGGCCTTCTTCGATGATCCGGAACCCGCGTTGCGTGAGCCGTTCGGTGGCCTGCTCGGTTGAGAGGCCGCGCAGGTTGGGAATCTCGGTGCTGGCCGCAAAAATGGGCGCAGGAAACAGGACCAACGCCGCGACGAGATAGCCCACGATACTCGTCCCCACGAGAATCCCCAGGGCCACCATCCCGAACCGACGGTCGGCATTCCTGAACAGGCCCTTCACCCATGCGGGCATGGCCAGCCGCATCGTGCGCGGCCACCGAGGCGCTGGCGTGCCAGACGACGTGCGACGACCGGTCGCGAATCGGCGCGGGATCTTCACGCGACGCGCTCCATGCGCGCAGCGTACGCCCCATCCGTGCCCGCGTCAGGCGGGAACACGACAAGGTCGTCTACGGTGCGGCAAAACCGCGGGTCCTGGCCCAGGAAGTCGTTGACCTGCATGCCGTTCTCTTCGGGTTCAAGCGAGCACGTTATGTATACCAGCAGTCCCCCCTCCCGGACAGTCTCGGCCGCCCCCCTGAGCAAGCCCCCCTGCCGCTCGGCTAATCGGGCAATATCCCCTTCCTCGATCCGCCACCGGGCATCGGCATGCTTGGCGAACGTCCCGGTCGCACTGCAGGGCACATCCAGCAACACCGCATCGAACTGTCCCAACCCGAACGGCGGGCGCGTCGCGTCGGCGGCCACTACGGCCACCGAAGGTGCGGCCCTTCGCACGGTACCCACCAACCGCGGCAAACGTGCCCGCGCCCGCTCGCCGGCTACCACGCGTCGCCCCGCGGCCAGCGCCGCCGCCTTGCCGCCCGGCGCCGCACACGCATCCCAGATCAGGGTTCCTTCGGGAATCGCCGCGAATGCGACTACCGACCCCTGCGCGGGGTCCTGCACAATGAACCCGCCCTCGGCGAATCCCGGCAGGTCTGTGACGCGGCACCCGCGCACCGCGAGGCCGTAGTCCGTCTCGTGAAACGGAATGTCCGCCTCGGCGAACGCCGTCACCAGTTGCTGGTGCGTCCACCGGGTCGGCCGCACATGGACCGCGGGCGCCCGGTTGTTGTGCTCGAGCAGGCGGGACGTGCTGGCCGGACCATATCGCGCGACCCACCGGGCGACGAGCCACGACGGGTGCGAAAACCGTGTCGCCAGATCCGCGCCTGGTGGCAGCGGAGGCACCCCCTCCCGCACAAGCCGCCGCAACACCGCGTTGACCAAGCCCGACACCTTGGTGCCCACGGTCTGTTTCGCCACCTCGACCGTGTCGTTGACCACGGCGTACTCCGGCACGCGATCCAAACCGATCACCTGCCACGCGCCGAGGCGCAGGAGATCTTTCGTGTCGTCCCCCACCCGCATCCACGGCGCCGTGACCAGCGGTACGAGGGCGGCATCAAGCCGACTGCGGTTGCGGAGCACGCCGGCCGCCAGTTCATGCGCGAGGCCGCGGTCCACCGGGGGCAGATCACCAAGATGAGCGTCCAGGGCTTCGTCGAAATGCGCGCCCGCCCGTACCGCCCGCAGTATGGCAAACGCCGCGGCGCGCGCGGTCAGTCGAGCATCCCGGTGGTGGGTGACGACGGCACCGCCACCTCGCGCCGTGGCATGCGGCCCGCCAGGTACGCGGCGCGTCCCGCCTCAACTGCCAGCCTCATGGCCGCTGCCATCCCGACCGGATCCTGCGCCGACGCAATGGCCGTGTTCATAAGAATGCCGTCCACGCCCTGTTCCATCGTGATGCACGCGTCCGACGCCGTGCCCACGCCCGCATCCACGAGGACCGGCACCGACAGGCGCGCCTTGATGGTACGGATGGCATACGGATTCAGGAGGCCGAGTCCGCTGCCGATCGGCGAGGCGAGCGGCATCACCGCCGCGGCACCGGCATCTTCCAGTCGCAGGGCCGTGACCAGATCGTCGTTAGTGTAGGCCATTACCTGAAAGCCTTCGGCGGCCAGGGTCTTCGTGGCTTCGATCAACCCCTGGACATCAGGCAGCAGGGTCGCTTCGTCGCCGATCACTTCGAGCTTCACGAAATCGTTGAACCCGGCTTCACGCCCGAGCCGCGCGTACCGCATGGCATCGTCCGCCGTGTAGCACCCCGCGGTGTTGGCAAGCAGGAAATACTTCGCGGGGTCCACATGGTAGAGAATGCCTTCCTGTTTGGTGCGATCCAGATCCACGCGGCGTACCGCCACTGTCACGATGTCGGCGCCCGACGCTTCGTGGGCGCGGACCATCGTGGGCATGTCCGGATACTTGCCGGTGCCCACCAACAAACGGGAGCGGAACGTGCGGCCGCCGACGGTGAGCGGCATCAGCCGCCTCCCACAAAGTGCACGACCTCGACCGAATCCCCATCGCGCACCGGCGTGGACGCGAGCGCCTCCCGCCGCACGATGTGGCGGTTGATCTCCACTACGACCGAGCGCGGGTCCAGGTCCAGGGCCTCAAGCAGGGCCTGTGCGTGGGGGACCGCCGGGACCGTCCGAGCCGAGCCATTGAGCGTGAGCGACAGCGTACTCATGGGTCGAAAGATAGCAGGAACGCGTGGGCCGCAGCCCCGGCGTCCGGGGCATCCCACAGGGCGGAAACAGCCGCAATGCCGATGGCGCCGGCTTGAACGGCTTCGCGGGCGCGCACGGGCGTCAGCCCGCCGATCGCGACCACCCGCGGTCCGGCCCCGCGCAGGGCCTCGGCTCCCAGCGCAGGGCGGTCAGCATGCGAGGCCGTGGGCCAGATCGGTCCGAGGAATGCCCAGTCGGCGGTGGACGCCAAGGCGGACATCGCGGTGTGGGTGGATTGACCGACCCACCACGGCGTCGGCCCGGCCTCCCGCGCCGCATGCACCGGCATCCCGTTCGCAGGGAGGTGGACGCCCGCGGCCCCCACGAGCGCGGCCACGTCGGCACGGTCGTTCACAATGACTTGAGTGCCGGACTCGGCGGCCAGGGCCACCAGTCGGTCGGTGATCTTGAGCGCGAACGCGCCGTCGCGTCGAGTGCGGACATGCAGGGCGACCGCTGGGCCCAGCGCCATGGCGCGGGCGCGGTCGAGAAAGTCCGGCAGGGCGAGCACGCGGTCGTCGGTCACCGCGTGCAGGCGGGGGAGGGTCATCCCAGGCGGGCGCCGGGCGTGATCGCGCGGCCGCGGGCCCAGTCGGGCGCGCCCATGCGGCCTTTGCCTTCCGGCTGCACGTCGAGCACCTGCAGCGCGTCCTGGCCGGTGGCGATGATCAGTCCCGGCTTCACCTCGAGTACGGTGCCCGGTGCCGCGTCGGTCGGGCCGCCCTCGCGGGCGCCGAACAGCTTGAGCCGCTTGCCCTCGTAGGTGGTCCACGCGCCCGGCCTGGGATCGAGCGCGCGCAGCTGTCGGGCAATGCGATCCGCGGGCTCTTCCCACCGCACCCGCGCCTGTTCCTGATCAATCTTGGGAGCGTAGGTCGCGCGCTCGTGATCCTGCGGCGCGGGGCGCAGTTCGCCCACCGAATGCAACGCCAGCGCCTCGATCAGAGCCATCGCGCCCAGCTCCGCCAAGCGCTCGGTGAGTTCGCCCGCCGTCTCATCAGGCGCGATCGGCGTGGGGGCGGTCAGTAGCACCGGGCCCGTGTCCATGCCTTCGTCCAACTGCATGATGGAAACGCCGGTCGTCTCCAAGCCCTGCAACAGCGCGTGTTGAATGGGGGCAGCGCCACGCAGCGCGGGCAGGAGGGACGCGTGCACGTTCACCATGCCGCGGGTCGGCAGGGCGAGCAGGTCCGGTTTGAGGATATGTCCGTAGGCCACCACCACGCCCAAGTCGGGCGCGTAGGCGCGCAGGGCGTCCATCGCGTCGGGCGTGCTGGGCGTATCGGGCTGCAGGACAGGGAGCCCGTGTTCGCGCGCCACTTCCTTGACGGGCGGTGGCACGAGCTGGGAGCGGGAACGCCCTTGGGGTCGGTCGGGTTGGGTCACCACCACCGCCACATCAAATCCCTCGCCGAGCAGGGCGCGAAGCGAGGGCACCGCAAAATCCGGCGTTCCGAAAAACGCGATGCGGAGACTCATCCGCCCTTCGGTACCACCTCGCGCGTGTGGCCCACGCTTCCGGCACGCATCTTCTGCCACTTCCGCGTGAGGATGCGGCGCTTGAGTGGGCTCAGGCGGTCGAAAAAGAGAATGCCATCCAGGTGGTCAATCTCGTGCTGGATCGCGCGGGCCTTGAACCCTTCGGCCTCGACTCGCGTACGCGCGCCGTCCAGGGTCGTGGTCTCGATCAGTACGCGCTGAGCCCGTTCCACGTCGGCGAACACCTCGGGAATGGAGAGGCATCCTTCTTCCTCCACCTGGCTGCCCGACCGTTCGAGGATCACCGGGTTGATGAGGATTAACGGATCGTTCCCCGTGTCCACCACGGCGACCCGTTCCGCCACCCCCACTTGGTTGGCCGCGAGCCCGACGCCCCCGTCGGCGCGCATCGTGTGGAACAAGTCGTCCACGAAGTGGCGCACCTGATCGGTGACCTCAGGGATCGCGCGCGCCCGCTCACGCAACACGGGCGAGCCGAGCAGGTGGATGGGCAACAACGTCACGTCGTGCTGGCTCCAGCGCTGGCTCCGGGTGCTTCCACGTTGCCGACGCGGGAAATCCGGCCGCGCAGCACGATGATCCGGGTCTCGCCCGACTTGATGGTGATGTGGTCGTCCTTCAAATGCACCACTTCGCCGACGATGCCGCCGGCCGTCACCACCTGGTCACCCTTCTTGAGCTGGGTGATCATCTCCTCGTGCTGCTTCTGCTGCTTGCGCTGGGGCCGAATGAAGAAGAAATAGAAAATGAAGCCGAACCCGATGATGTACCACAGGGTGATCATCAGGCCCCGGCCGCCGGCGTTGGGCGGTGGGGCGGCCTGAAACAACAGGGGCAGCAGCGTGTTCACGCGGTTCTCCGTGCGGTGTAGCGGGCGAGCCATTCGGCGCGCCACGCGTCAAAGGTGCCGTCCATGATACGGGCGCGCGCGTCCGTCGCGAGCCGGATCAGGTACCGGACGTTGTGCAGCGACAAGAGGCGCAGGCCCAGCAGCTCGTCTGCGTGGAACAAGTGCCGCAGATAGCCCCGGCTGTACGTCGTGCACGCCTCGCAGTCACAGTCGGCATCCAGCGATCCGGTATCCGTGCGGAATCCGGCGTTCCGGATGTTGATGGGACCATCCGGTGTATAGGCCGACCCGTTCCGCCCATTGCGGGTGGGAGCGACGCAGTCAAACAGGTCCACTCCGTGCGCCACCGCCGCCACCAGATCTTCAGGGAACCCGACGCCCATAAGATAACGGGGCAGGGGCGGGGGCATATCTGGCACCAAGGCGTCGAGCGTCTCGTACATCGCCTGACGCGATTCGCCTACGGCGAGCCCGCCAATCGCGAGTCCGGTCCAGTCCCCGGTGTCGAGCACCTGCCGGAGGGCCGCGTTCCGGAGATCGGGATAGGTGACTCCTTGGATGATGGGCCACAGGGCCTGACGTAGCGGTTCAGCCGCGCCCAGCGAGGCATGGTGGGTCCGGCAGCGCGCGAGCCAGCGAGTGGTGCGCGCCAAGGCGTCTTCCGCGGCGGACCGGTCGGCCGTGCCGGGGACCACATGGTCCAGCGCCATGGCAATGTCCGGACCCAGCGTCCACTGAATGTCCATCGCGCGCTCAGGGGTCAGCCGCCGACGGGCGCCGTCCACGTGCGACGTGAACTCCACCCCGTCGTCATCCACCTTGCGGAACCCTTCGAGCGAGAACACCTGGAACCCGCCCGAGTCGGTGAGCAGTGGGCGGTCCCACGCCATGAACCGATGCAACCCGCCGAGCGCCTGGACCACGTCTTCACCCGGGCGCACATGCAGGTGGTAGGTGTTGGCCAGTACCATCGTGGCACCCGTCGCCCGGAGATCAAACGGCGAGAGCGCGCGCACGGTGCCCTGCGTGCCCACCGGCATGAAGCACGGGGTCATGACCGGCCCGTGCGGCGTCGCGAGCGATCCCGCACGAGCGGATCCGGCGGTTGCACTGATGGTGAACTCGAAGCTCATCGAATGACCATGGCGTCACCGTAACTGTAGAGCCGATACCCCGCCGCCACCGCCTCGCGATACCCCCGTATCGTCAGGTCATATCCGGCGAACGCGGCCACCAGCATCAGCAAGGTGGAGCGGGGAAGATGGAAGTTGGTGAGCAATCCGTCCACCACGGTGAACTGGTACGGCGGGTAAATGAACAGGTCCGTCCAGTCTGCAACGCGTCCACGCGTCCACGCATCAACGCGTCCACGGGCTTCCAGCACGCGACATGCCGTCGTCCCCACCGCCCACACCCGACCACCGGCGGCTTTGGTGGCTCGCACCGTTTCAGCGGTCTCGGCGGGGATCTCGTACCATTCCGCATGCATCACGTGCTCCGCGGGATCGTCCACGTCCACGGGCTTGAACGTTCCGGGCCCCACGTGCAGCGTGAGCGGCGCGATCGTGATGCCCAGGGCACGAATGGCGTCGAGTACGCCGGGAGTGAAGTGGAGACCCGCGGTTGGTGCCGCCACCGAACCCTCGGCGCGGGCATATACGGTCTGGTAGCGCTCCGTATCGGACGCTTCGGGGGCGCGATGGATATACGGTGGGAGCGGGACCGCACCGTACTGTCCCATGATGGCCCGCGCATCGGCGCCGTGAAACCGCACGCGCCGGAGCCCGCTGCCGAGCACTTCCACGATCTCCGCCCACGGG
Organism: Gemmatimonadales bacterium; assembly: GCA_040877595.1. Classification (GTDB taxonomy): domain Bacteria; phylum Gemmatimonadota; class Gemmatimonadetes; order Gemmatimonadales; family GWC2-71-9; genus JBBDNM01. Next base: position 68,457 of record JBBDNM010000053.1, read on the forward strand.
ACAGGGGGTGAGGTCTCCGCGGAGCGGAGGCCATGGGGAGAAGAGAACTTCAGCCGCCGTCCCGCCTTGAGCTTCCCCCCGGGATGCACCATGGCCCGCCACGTACCATCGGGTTCTTCGTGCACCAGGAGCAGTTCCGCTGGGCGCCCGTTCTCGCGCGTCGCATGCAACCGGGCGGGGATGACCCGGCTTTCGTTCACCACGAGGCAGTCGCCCGGGGCCAACAACGAAGGGAAATCGGTGAACGTGCCGTGTGTGACCTGCTGCTGGGCGCGGTCCACCACGAGCAGACGGCTGCTGCCGCGCTCGGCCGGTGGGTGCTGGGCGATCAGTTCGGGCGGGTAGTTGTAGTTGAAATCGGCCGCCCGGTACCCTCCGCTCACCGCACCAGCTCGCCGCGGGTCACGCGCACGGACCGAAGTTGAGTGGTCGTGCGGCCGCTCACCCGATCCGTGACGGTCACAGCGATGGTGTAGAGGCCTTCCGTGGCGTCATCCAGGCCGACCGACAGCCAGTCCACTTGGCGCTCCGCGTGCTGCGCGCTGCGCTCATATTGCAGCGCGACCTGTTCATCGCCTCGCGCTGAAAGGCCGACGGCATCACCGATGCCGCCGAGGATACGCGCGGCGAATCCTCGGCGCTCGACTTCACGCACGGTGAACGTGAGTTCAATCGTATAGCGGACCGCCCCGGTGGAATCGGGCTGGAGGCCGTACGTTTCCCAGAGCAGGGCCACGGGGTCACCGGGCGCGAAGCGGCCGGCGCTCGGTTGAATGAAGAAGTCGCGCCAAGAGAGATAGCTCGAGTCCCGTGGAGCCGCGGCGTCGGCTACGAGCACGTCCGACATGCGCAGCGAGTCGAACGGATACGAGCGCATGGCGAGGAGCGAGCTGGAGCGGGCGTGCCGGTCCACACCTCCCAGGGTCGCCTCCACCCGCATGAAGTACTGGCCCGCCGGAAGGTTGAACCGCCACGTGCGCATCTCCACCTGCTGCGGGTTGTTCGGCAGCACTGAGCTCGTATCCACCGACCGGTGCACGTCGTTGAACTGGGCGTCCTTGAGGATGGCGCCGGTCCGCAGCGGTAGTGGCCCTGCCTCGGCGCCGCGCGCCATGCGCCCCAGCGGCATGAAGGCGAACACACCAAGGTCGCTTGTCCCCGGCCGGGCGCCGCGGAACTGTGCAAGCTGCACGAGTACCGTGTCCATATCAGCTACCAGCGAGAGGTTGTCATAACGCGCTGGGAAGATATCCTGCGAGCGACGGTACACCTCGCGGAAGTTCGAGCCGAAATTATCGCGCGCGAACTGCGCGTTGAGCGAGAAGAGGAAGCGAAGCTCCGAACGCTCATAGAGCCACACCACCGGCGTGCGCTGCGTTTCCAACATTGCGGCGGCGTCGAGGACGGGATCGGCGGCGTCTGGGTCGAGTTCGGACAGCCGGCCCCCCTCAAAGCTCGCCCAAGTGTCCGGCGGGCCATACCGCATGTACACCCGGCCCCGTTCCGTGTCGCGACCGCTCATGTTGCGCAGGGGGTCCCGCCAGCGATGGTCCACGTACACGGCGCGGGCCAAGTGCTCCACCCGTATATGGTTGATCGAATCGAGGTACAGCGGTTGCGCGGCCGCCCAGTAGAGGCGTTCCAGTTCGGTGCGCGCGGCGGGTGTGAGACTTCCCCAGCGGGCTTCGTCGCGCGGGCGCAGTACCGGTTGCAGGCTCCGGAGTGTCGCCGCGTCGTCTGGCGGGAGAAGCGACAGCGCCCGGTCCAAGGCCTGTTGCGCCGCTCCGGTTCGGCTCGTGCGTGAAAGGGCGAGTCCGCGCAACGCCCAGGCGCCTCCGCTGTCCGGGGCTTGCCGCACGAGCTGTTGCGTGAGCTCAAGGGCCTCTTCCCAGCGCCCGCGTTCACCGAGAAGCACGGTCAGGAGGCCTGCCGTGGGCAGGTGGACGGGATTGAGGCGCAGCGCCGAGCGCAGGCGATCCTCCGCGGCATCGAGGTCTTCGCTGCCCGGGTTGCCCGGATCGCGACGAACCTGTCGGGCGAAGAAGTCCTGCACCTCTCGCCAATCACCCAGCAACACCTCAGGCGACAACGTTCGCGCATCGAGATTGAACAGATAGCGATTCGCGCGACCCTCATACCGCTCCCAGCGATACCGCGCGGCCTGATAAGCGACATCGGCACCAACCGTACCGGGATTGGACTGCGCCACCTCCCAGGCGCGATCCAGGAGCCGCCCCACCTGGATCCGGCTCAGGATGTCGCCGGCCGCCCGATGGGTCTCCGCCAGCCCAAGCCAGCCAGCGGCGCTGTCGGGTGCGAGCTCGGTGGCGCGCTCAAAGGCGGCGCGCGAGCGCGACAGGGCATCGCTTCGTACCATGCCGGCGATGTGACGGGTCAGCAGAAGCCGGCCGGCCAGGGTCTGCGCCTGCGCGTCGTCGGTGGCCCGCTCGTACGCGGTGATGGCGGCGGAGGTGTCGCCGCGCGCGAGCGCCGCATCCCCGGCGGGGCGTTGGGCGGTGGTGGCGACGGAGGTCAGGGCAAGAGCCAGGAGAAAACGCATCATGGAATCTACCTACCCCGCGAGAAACCTTTGGAGCCAGTTCTCCTCTGTCGGCCCTTCGGACGCGACACCCATCTGGGTGGTGCGGCGTGGTGCAATCATTCCCGCTCCGGCTCCACCTCACTGCGCGTCAGCACGCGCGTTCGCTCCACGACGCGACCGCTCACCCGATCAGTGACCACGAGCGTGATCGTGTAGGTCCCGGCCGGGGCATCACCAAAGTCGAGCGTGACGAACTCGATCAGCGTGCCGTCGGGTCCCGGCGTGCCTTCGCGCTCCCAGCTCATCGTGATGCGGTCGTCGCCCAGAGCGGAGGTGCCCACGGCGTCTCCGATCGCACCCACAATGCGCGCGAGAGACCCTTGACGCTCGATGGACGACACGTTCACGCGGAGTTCCACGCCCCAGCGCGCCGTGCCCTCCGGGGTGGTGGTCAGGTTGTACTGCTCCCACAACAAGGAGACCACTTCGCCCGGCTCGATCCGTCCGGCCGTGGGCTCGATGAAGAAGTCGGTCCAGCGGGTGGGTGCCGAGTCCCGGGGCGCCAGGCGACGGGTGACGAGCATGTCCGACAGGTTGAACTGCGTGCCGCGATACGACCGGACGGTAAGCACCTCCGAATGACGGGCCGCCGCGTTGACCACCGCCGCCAGCGCTTCCACCCGGAGGTAGAAGGCACCCGCCGGCAGCGACAGGCGCCACGTCCGATGTTGCGCCGCCGCCGCGCTGCGGGGGTCGAGTGTCTCTTCCCGCCGTACCCGCTGCACCTCACCACCGTCGTTGCGCAGGATCGCGGCGCTCTCCACACCGAGGGTTTGCAGGTCCGTGCCGCCGATCATGCGGTCCACCGGCACCCAGCTGAATACGGCGACGTCGGTACGATTGCTGTCGCCACGGAACTGCGCGATCTGCGTCGTGATCGTGTCGAGGTCACGCATGATCGGCACGTTGTCGAACCGGCCGGGCAGGTCGCGGTCCACCTGCTCGAACAACTCGCGCGATACCGGACCGAGGTAGGCGTTGGCAAATCCGGGCGCCAGCCGGAACGTGAACCGCAATCGGGTGGCCCAGTACACCCAGTTCAGGTTCTCGCGGCCAAAGATGGCCTCGACGTCGGGCGGACCGAATCGCACATACACGGCCCCCCGATCGGTGGTGGCGCCATCATGACCAAGGTACGGGTCACTCCACCGCAGCCGCGCCATGGTGACGCGGGCGTAGTACTCGGTGCGCGTCTCGTTGAGGCCGGTCAGCATGAGCGGCTGGCTCAGCTCCCAGTAGAGCTCGCGGGTCTGGGCCCGTTGCGCGGGAGACATCTGCGCCAGACGGACCCGATCGGCGCGCCGGAGCAAGCCGTCCAGATTGTCGAACGGCGCGCGCTCGGCAGGCGTGAACCGGCGGAAGGCGTTCGTGAAACTGACTTGCGCTTCGCTCCACCGGTTCATGCGTGAGTACACCAGGCCGGCGATCGCCCAGGACATGCCGCTGTCCGGAGCCGCCCGCACCAACTGGCGGGCCGTTTCCAGCGCCTCGGACCAGCGATCCTGTGCACCGAGCAATACCACCAGCCCCGCCGCCGCCTGTACGTGATGCGGCCGGACCTGTAACGCCCGTCGGAAATGCCGCTCACCGTTCTCGGCCGCGGTCACTCCCGACTCGGGGATCGCCCGGGCTTGCTCGTTGTAGAACTGCTCGACCAGGCGCCAGTCACCTTGCGCGGAGATCTCCGTGAGCCGCTGGCCCATGGACTCCCAGCGGTTGCCGTAGTGCTCCCATCGTTCCAGCTCGACCCGTCCAGCACGGTACTCGGCGTCGGCAATGAGGGCCGTATCACCCGCGGCCTCGGCCGCACGGCCCGCGCGCTCGATAATGCCCTCCACCTGCATGCGGGTGGGCCCCCAGTCTTCACCGCGGAACACCGCGGCCAGGGCCAGCCAGTATTTGGCCGAATCGGGTGCGAAGCGCGTGGCATACCGCAGGTGCTCTTCCGCCCGGCGCCGGTTGGGTGAGAGGGACGCTCCCGTCGGGTGCCGGGACATGTAGAGCTGACCCACCCGCCACCGCGCTTCGGCGTCGCGGAACTCACGCTGGAGCAGTCGTTCCAGCGCCTGAATGGCCCCGGTGGTGTCCTGTTGGGACAACAACGAGTCCGCCGCGGCGTGGGATTGACCGGCCGCGGGGACGGCAAGGAGCAGGGGAAGACAGAAAACGAGGAATCGCATGCGCTGTGGAACTACCCCCCAAACCGCTGTTTGGCTACGTCTCGCCGAACAGCCCCGACTGCCCGCCCACCGGCGGCGTGATGCCAAGGTGCCTGTAGGCCACCGGTGTTGCCTGGCGACCCCGGGGAGTGCGGTGCAGGAAGCCCTGCTGGATCAGAAACGGCTCGTACACTTCCTCAATGGTACCCGCATCCTCGCCGACCGCCACCGCAATGGTATTGAGGCCGACCGGACCGCCACCAAACTTCTCGATGATCAGGCGCAGAATCCGCCCGTCCATATCGTCGAGACCGTACTCGTCCACATTGAGGCGGGCGAGCGCCGCATCGGCCACCTCCCGGGTGATCACGCCGTCCGCGCGCACCTGCGCGTAGTCCCGCACGCGACGCAACAGCCGGTTGGCCACGCGCGGCGTGCCGCGACTCCGCTTGGCCAGCTCCTTCGCGCCATCGTCGTCAATCCCGATCGCAAGGATGCCCGCCGACCGCAGCACAATGGCCGCGAGATCCTCGGCCGGATAGTAGCCCAGGCGTTCCACCAGCCCGAAGCGCGCCCGCATGGGCGGGGTCAGCATGCCGTATCGCGTCGAAGCGCCCACGAGCGTGAAGGGCTCGATGGTCATCGGGATGGTCTGCGCGTTCGGTCCGTCGGCTACCCGCACGTCCACCCGATAGTCCTCCATGGCCGGATAGAGAAACTCTTCGAGCTGGGGGCGCAACCGGTGGATCTCATCAATGAACAGGATGTCGCCCCGCTGGAGGCCGGTGAGCAGGCCGACCAGGTCGCCCGCCTTCTCGATCACGGGGCCGCTCGAGGTCCGGATGTTGACGCCCATCTCGCGCGCGATCAGCATCGCGAGCGTCGTCTTGCCCAAGCCCGGCGGGCCGAAGAACAGGATGTGGTCCAGCGGCTCGCCGCGCTGCTTGGCCGCATCAATCGCGATCTGCAGCGACTCCTTGACCTGCGCCTGGCCCACGAACTCGTCCAGACGCGACGGACGGAGCGTCGTCTCGTGTGACGCCTCCTCCGGCAGCGCCTCGGGAGTCGTGATCTCCGGTTGCGTCACGCTGCGCGCGCGTGCCACGTCAACGGGCGTTCGGGCCGCCGGATCACGTGCTTGGCCTTGCAGCTGTAGCATTTGTCGCGCACTTCGGTGTCGGTCGGCGCCACCAGTTTCCGGTTGGTCGAGTCACACGCGGTACACTGCCACTCTGCGGTCATGATCGCCTCTTCGCGAGTTGGGTGAGCGCCTGCCGGATGAGTTCGGCCGGAGCCGCCGCACCGTCCACAGACAATACCGCCCGCACCGCCATCTCGGCATCGGCGGGCGCGTAGCCCAGATTGACGAGCGCCTGCACCGCCTGATCGGCGGCCGGCGGTGGCGCATCGGCCGCCGCTTCCGCGCTGGCCAAATCGGCCAAGCGGTCTTTCAGTTCAACCACAATGCGCTCGGCCGTCTTCTTGCCGATGCCGGGAATGGTGGTCAGCAGGGCCAGGTCGCCGCCTTTCACCGCCCGCACCACCCGCGTTCCACCGAGGGCCGACACCATCGCCAGCGCCAGACGGGGGCCGACGCCGGTGGCACCCAATAACCGTTGAAACACCCGACGTTCGAACTCCCGATCGAAACCGTACAGCGACCAGGCGTCATCACGCACGATGAGCACGGTCCGCAGTGTCACCGTCTTGCCGTCCGCCGGCAAGCGTTCCAGCACCCCGACTGGCACCGCCAACTCATAGTGCACGCCGCCACTGGTGCGCACCACCACGCGATCACCGGTCCGACTGGCGAGGATGCCTTCGATCGCCGCAATCATCGGTACACCAACAGGTGCGTGAGCGCGATCGCGACGCCATCCGCCGCATCGGCGGGACGAGGAGCGGCGCGCAGTTTCAGGAGCTGTTGCACCATGAATCCCACCTGCTGTTTGCCAGCCCGACCGTTGCCGACCACGGCGCGTTTGACCGCCGCCGGAGCATACTCGCTCACGGGTATCCCCGCCTGGGCCGCCGCCAGCAGTATGACCGCGCGCGCATGGCTCAGCGTGACGGTCGAACGCACGTTGCGCCCGTAGAACACACTCTCGACCGCGATGGCCGTCGGCGCGTGCTGCCTGATGACCTCACGGATGCCTTGGTACAGGGCGTCGAGCCGGAGCGCGAG
>JBBDNM010000053.1:75412-113539 GCA_040877595.1 Gemmatimonadales bacterium
TCCGCATCGGCTTGGCGGTGCCGATGAGGTCACCGTCGAGCCGGAGCGCGAGCGGGTCTGCGGCCTTGGTGCGCAATACGCCGCATTCGACCAGGCGACCCGGACGCCCCGGCACCCGCTCCACTACGCCGTAGCCGGTGATGGCCGTCCCTGGGTCCACCCCAAGGACGCGAACTGTCACTCGCCGACCGCCGCCAGGGTATCCGCGTCCATGTCGAAGTTCGAAAACACCTTGGAGACATCGTCGTGGTCGTCCAGGAGTTCCATCAGCTTGAGCAGGGTGCCGGCATCCGAAGCTTCTACCTTGATGGTGTTGGTGGGCACCATGGCGAGTTCGGGTTCGGCCGGCGCCAAACCGCGCGCGGTGAGCGCGTCGAACACGGCGTGCAGGTCGGCGGGGTCGGTAGTGACCGTGTACTGGTCGCCGTCGCGCACCAGGTCGGTGGCACCCGCTTCGAGCGCCGCTTCCATCGCCGCATCTTCGTCGTGCCTGGTGGCGTCCAGCGTCATCTGGCCCTTGCGCTCGAACATCCACGCCACGGCGCCCGACGCGGCCAGGTTGCCGCCGTTCCGGCTGAACACGTGCCGCAGGTCGGCCACGGTGCGGTTGCCATTGTCCGTGGTGGCCTGGACCAGGATGGCCGCGCCGCCGGGACCGTACCCCTCGTACGTGATCTCCTCGTACTGCACGCCTTCCAGCTCGCCGGTGCCCTTCTTCACGGCCCGGTCAATGTTCTCGGCAGGCATGTTGCCGGCCTTGGCCGTATCAATGGCCGTACGCAGGCGCGCGTTGCCTGCCGGATCTCCACCGCCCTGGCGTGCGGCGATGGTGATTTCCTTGATGAGCTTGGTGAACTTGGCGCCACGCTTGGCATCGGCGGCCGCCTTCTTGTGCTTGATCTGTTTCCACTTGCTATGGCCTGCCATGCAAACCCCTCAGGATAGGCCGAACGGTAAGAACCAAATATAGAGCAACTTTCGGGTGGTGTCGTTACCTTCGTTCGCACAGCATACCCCATGACCAACACCGCCCGCGTTTTTGTTGCCTACCTCGTCCTGTGCGTGGTGTGGGGGTCAACGTATCTCGCCATTCGTATCGGGGTGCAGGAACTGCCGCCGGCCCTGTTTGCCGCCGTCCGGTTCCTGATCGCCGGTGCGGTGCTGATGGCCTGGGCCATGCTGTCCGGCCGTCGCCTTCCCACGTCCCGACGCGATTGGACCACCAACGCCATCACCGGCCTGGCGTTGCTCTTCGCCGCCAACGGCCTGGTGGTCTGGGCCGAGCAGTTCGTCGCCTCGGGCGTCGCCGCCATCTTCGTGGTCACGGTCGCCCTCTGGCTCGCGCTCTTCGACGCGCTGGTACCAGGCAGCGAAGGCCGGGTCACGTGGTCGCAGGCCCTGGGGCTGCTGGTGGGACTGTTGGGGTGCATCCCGCTGGTGGGCCTGAACCTCGAAGAACTGCGTAACGCTGACTGGCGCGGTCCGGTGGCCCTGTTACTTGCAACCATGTTCTGGGCGGCGGGCTCCGTGTACTCCAAGCGGCGTCCCACGAGTTCAGGCCCCTACGTCAACGCCGCCATCCAGATGCTGGCTGCCGGTATTGCGTTGTTGGTTCTGGGGACCGTGGCCGGAGAATGGAGCCGATTTCACCTGACCCCGGCTGGCGTCGGATCGGTACTCTACTTGATCGTGTTTGGCTCCATCATCGGATACACGACCTACGTCTACGTCCTGCGCCATATGGCGCCGACCATCGCCGGGACGTACGCCTACGTGAACACGGTGGTCGCGGTCTTCCTGGGGTGGTTGGTGCTGTCCGAACCCATCACCAGCCGCACCGTCGCGTCCATGGCGATCGTCATCGGTAGCGTCTGGTGGGTGCGCCGGGCCCGCGCCGCCTGACCCTCACTCTGGATCCAGCATATCCTCAAACCGCATCCACTGCTTGTGGAAATACAGGTCGACAAACCCCGTCTCGCCGTTGCGGTTCTTGCTGATGATCAACTCGGCCGCGCCGGCCACCGGCGTCGGGTCCGGTACGTACATCTCTTCGCGGAACAGGGAGAGCACCACATCGGCGTGCTGCTTGACCGCGCCCAACGCCCCGTAATCGTCGAGCACCGGCCGTGGATCGGCCCGCGTGGGGTCAATGTTGGGGAGCTGGGCCAGGGCAAGGATCGCGACGCGTTTGGATAGCGCCGTGGCCTTGAGGGCACGCAACGCGTGCGCCGCCTCCTCGTCCACCGCCTGGGTGCGGCTGGGTGGTGGCATGAGTTGGAGATAGTCCACCACCACGACTGCCGGGTTGTGCGCCCACACCGGGTCCAGCACTTCATCGTACGTGCGCCCGACGATGGGATACACCACCAGCGGCAGGTCGCGCATGCGCACCGCCGCGGCGCCGACCGCCGCGCGGTCCACGTCCTTGAGACCGCCATGGCGGAGCTGGTCTACGGTTTTCCGGCCCTCGATAGTCAAGGCCCGTTCGAACAGCCGCTCCTCGTCCATCTCGCCCGAGACAAACACCACCGGCTCGCCCCGCGCCGCGATGCGGAGCGCCATGGCCAGTGCCAGCGCCGACTTGCCGCTCCCCACGTCGCCGCCAAGTACCGTGCAGTCGCGCTTGCGAATACCGCCACCCAGCACGCGGTCCACCGAGGCGAATCCGGTCGGAATGGTGTCCGGGTCACCGGCCGCGTCCATGTGGTGCATCAGGTTGACGAGCGATTCGCGCCCGATACGTCGAGGAGCGTCCATGGTTACTCCGTTGCCTGTTGGGCGGCCTTGGCCGCATCGGCGAGCGCCTCCGCCGCGCGGCGACCCACGGTCTCCTGCGCGGGAGCCACCAATTGCCGCAGGGCGAGTGCGGCCCCCGTCGGCGTCGCATCGGCCAGATGCCCGAGCGCCCCGCGCAGCGCGCGCGCCAACGGTGGCGGCATCGAGAGACTGCTCAGTCGGCGCTCCAGTTCGGCCAGCCGGGTCAGGTGTGCCTTGGCGCTGATTGGGTCTGGTGGGACCAGCGCGGTTGCTGCCCGTGCTACCAACCATAATGCAAAGACCCCGTTCTGCCTGGGTCCGCGGGGTTCCCGCTCCAGCAGTTCCGCCAGGCGGTGTTCCATCGTGTCAAAAGCGGAGGTGGTCATGCGACGAGCGACCGTGCGGCCTGCACAACCGACTGCGGGAGCAGGCCGCGCAGACAGGCGTGGGTGCGCAGCGGACAGTGCGGTCCGCCGTGGGTAGAGCAGGGTCGGCACGGCAAGTCACGTTCCAGAATCTGGTGCCGTCCACCATGCGGCGCGTACCCCAGGGTCGGTGACGTCGGCCCGAACAAGGCGACCACTGGCGTCCCCACGGCACCGGCCAGGTGCATGAGTCCCGAGTCGTTGGCGATCACGCATCGCGCTCCTGCCAGCAATGCTGCCGTGGGTCCCAAGGGCAGTCCAAAGGCATCGAGGGCGCCGGTCGGTAACAACCCTCGCTCCGCACCCGTACCGGTGGCTACGACGGTGCCCCCTAACTCCTGGATGAGCGCTTGCCAGTGTGCAACCGGCCACCGCTTGTTGGCGTGTGCGGCGCCCGGACAGATCACGGTGTAATCGCCTTCTACTACATGGGCCGCCTGCGCGCGATCTTCGCCTGTGGCGACGATGCGACCAGGTTGCCCGTCAGCGACCACGTCAAGCCCGGCCTCCCGCAACGCACGCAGGTAGCACTCGACCATGTGGGGCATCGCGGGCAGCGCCCGATGACGCCACGCCCGCCACCTTCGCTGGAGCCGTTGCCCCCGCACCACGCGCCACGGACCCGGCACCCTCCAACGCAGCAGTCGTGAGCGCAGGCTCGCATGCAGGTCTACGCGGTAGTCGAAATCCCCGCCGACACGCTTGGCCAACGACGCCACCGACTCCCCCGTCATCAGCGCCGCCGTCCGATTCACGCCGGACATCCGCTCCACGATCGGTGCCCACCGTGCCTTGGTGACATACGTAACCTCGGCCTCCGGATACCGCTCACGAATCAGCCGGACCACGGGCGCCGTCAGCACGACATCGCCAAGGGACCCGAACCGAACGACTAGAACACGGTGAGCCATGATGGGCGAATGTATCCTGCCCCGTCCCCCCGTGCACCGTGCACCTTGCACCTTGCACCTATATTCCCCCCATGCCCCGCCCCCATACGGTTCTCTGGGTTGACGACGAGATCGAGTCGCTCGAAGCCCATGCGTTGTTCTTGGAGGAACAGGGCTATACGGTGGAGCGCGCGGCCCACGGCGACGATGCGCTGGCCTTGCTGCGCCGCCAGGCGTACGGCGTGGTGCTGCTCGATGAGCAGATGCCGGGTCGGCGCGGTCTGGAACTGGTCGGCGAGATCCGCTCGATTGATCCCACCGTCCCACTCGTGATGGTCACCAAGAGCGAAGAAGACACCACCGCGCGCGAAGCCATCGGCATCGCGATGGACGACTATCTGGTGAAGCCGGTCAATCCGCGCCAGGTGCTCACGGTGGTGATGCGGCTGGTGGAAGGCGACCGCCTGCGCGACCAGCGTCTCGCGCGTGATTTCGTGGGGCGGTTCCGCGAGCTGGAAGGCCGTCGCGGCGAGGCGATGGGCTGGCGCGAGTGGATTGACCTGATCGCCGAGCTGGCCCAGTGGGAAGTCCGGCTCGGCGCCGGCGACCAGGAAGGACTCAAGGACGCCCTGCGCACGCTCAACCTGTCGTTACGCAGGGATTTCGTGGACTTGATCCGCAGCGAGTATCCGAAGTGGCTCAAGCACCCGGATAAAGACCGCCCGCCGCTCTCGGTGGATGTGGTCAGCGAGTTTCTGGCGCCGCTGCTCGAGTCGCATCCGTCGGTCATGCTGATTGTGGTGGACTGTCTGCGACTTGACCAATGGGAAGCCATCAAGCCGTTGATCGGCGAGCGATTCGACACCGAGGTGTCGCACTATCTCTCCATCCTGCCGACCGCCACGCCATACAGTCGCAATGCCATCTTCAGCGGGCTGTTCCCGATCGAGATTGCGACGCGTCACCCGCAATGGTGGGGCGACAAGGACGACGAATCGCTCAACCAGCACGAAGAAGCGCTGCTGGTCGAGCAGCTCAAGGACCTGACCGGCAAGCCCGTGCCGGTGCGGTACGCCAAGCTTTCCTCCCGGCACGACAGCGAAGAGATGTCGCGGCAGTTGCCGGGCTGGCTGGCCCAGCAAGGCGTCACCGCCCTGGTGTTCAATTTTGTGGACCAACTCACCCACGGCCGCACCGAGAACGCCATCCTGCACGAAGTCGCGCGCGACGCGCCGGCGTTGCGGTCGCTCACGCGCACATGGTTTGAGGACAGCCACCTCATGCGCGCGCTCAAGGAGGCCGAGCGGCGCAAGATCCCGGTGATCCTCACCAGCGATCACGGGTCCATTCACTGCCACACACCGGCGACCGTATATGCAAAGCGGGATGCCACGCAGAACCTGCGGTACAAGTGGGGCGAGGACCTGCGCGCTGAGGACCCTGAGGCGGCCATTCTGGTGGATGACTTTGCCGCGTGGGGTCTGCCCACACAGCGGCTCGGTGTGCGCATGCTGCTCGCGACCGAAGATCGTTTCTTTGTGTATCCCACCAAATTGCGCGAGTATCAGGGCCGCTACCGCGGCGCCTTCATGCATGGCGGCGTAAGCCCCGAGGAAATGGTGCTCCCCGTGGCCCTGCTCATGCCGCGCGCCCAATCGTAGTGGACACCTTCCGCCGCCTGCTCGGCCGGCTCGACGCCTATTGGGCCGCCTTCCTCGCGAGTCTCGTCGCCGCCACCATCGCGTCGGTGTTCGATGGACTCTCGCTCGTGCTCCTCCTGCCGTTCCTGCGCCTGCTGTTCGAAGGCGACGCGACCGGCACCGGCCTCGCCACCATCCTCGGCCTGATCCTCGGCGCCATGGTCATCAAGAACGTGGCGCACTACGCGGCCGTATCGGTCGGGGTGACGGTGCAGGAACGCGTGGTGCGCGACCTGCGGGTGGATACCTATCATGCCCTGCAGGCGCAGTCGCTCGGGTTCTTCCAGCGGCACAAGGCGGGCGACCTGCTCACGCGCCTGGTGGCCGATACCGAGCAGGTCCGCACCGCGGTGAGCCTGGCGCTCGCTTCCACCGTGCGGAATGGCGTGCTGGTGCTGGTGTACCTGGTCATTCTGTTCGTGTTGTCCTGGCGCTTGGCGTTGGTCACGCTCGTACTGGCGCCGGCCTTGGCCATTGGCCTGCGTCCGCTGTTCCGCCGCATCCGCGTGCGCGCCCAGACGCAGGTCGCTGCCCGAGGCGAGCTGGGCGCGGTAGCGGCCGACGCGCTGTCGGGTGCGCGCGTCATCAAGACACAATTGGCCGAGGCGCAAGAAGCCGACCGCTTTGCCCGCGCGGCGGGTGCCGCAGCGGAATCTGCGGTGCGCTTCCAGCGGGTAGCGTTCCTCGCGAGCCCGCTGGGTGAGGTGTTGGGCACCGGGGTCATCATGGCCCTGCTCGTGCTCGGCATCGCGTGGGCTGGGCCCGGTGGTCCGATCCGCCCCGAAGTGTTCTTGACCTTCCTGGCCATCACCATGCGCCTGCTGCCGCCGGTCAAGCAGATCGCACAGTTCCCCGCGCAGGTGGGTGACGCGCTGGCGGCTGCCCGGCGGGTGTTTGCGCTGCTTGATCGGCCGCCCGAAGACGTGGACTCGCCGGGCGCGGTGCGGTTCCCGGGCCTCCGTGACTCCATCCGGTTTGACGGTGTGTACGTCACGTTCCCCGACGGGACCGAGGCCCTGCGCGGTGTGGACCTGGACGTGCGCCGCGGCGAGATCGTGGCCATCACGGGAGCGAGTGGGGCGGGCAAGAGCACACTGGTGGATCTCCTGCCGCGGCTCATCGAGCCCTCGGCGGGCCGGGTGCTGCTGGACGGCGTACCGGTCACCGCCTACAGGCGCGAGAGTCTGCGCCGAGCCATTGGGTATGTGGGGCAGGAGACCGTGATCTTTCATGACACGGTGCGCGCCAACATCGCCTTGGGCACGCCGGACGCGACAGATGCGGACATCGAGCGCGCGGCCCGCCAAGCGCATGCGCATGAGTTCATCATGGCGCTGCCGAGGGGCTACGACACGGTCCTCGAGGAGCGCGGATTACGCCTGTCCGGCGGGGAACGCCAGCGCATTGCGCTGGCCCGTGTGGTGTTGCGTGACCCGGAGATGCTGATTCTGGATGAGGCCACTTCGGCGCTGGACCCTGAGTCCGAGCAGGTGGTGCGCCAGGCGCTGGTCGAGGCGTTCGCCGGGCGGACGGTTTTGGTCGTCGCGCACCGGGAAAGCACCATCGCCATGGCCGGTCGTGTGGTTGCGCTGGAAGCTGGAGTGTGTATAGATTCTAGATCAACGGTCTAGAAGGCTATAACATGGCGATTTCCATCAAGGATCCTGAGGCCGACCGCTTGGCGCGGGCCTTGGCCAAGGCCACGGGTGAGTCCCTCACCGAGGCCATTCGGCACGCCCTTGCCGAGCGGCTCGCCCGGCATCGCGCGCACGTGGGTCGCGGCCTCGCGGACCAACTCCGGCCCATCCAGGAACGCCTCGCGAGGCTTCCGGTGCTCGACCCGCGTTCTGACGACGAGTTGCTCGGCTACGACGAGCGCGGTCTCCCCACCTAGTGGTACTCGACACCTCGGCGATCATCGCCATTCTGCAGCAAGAGCCCCCCGCTGCACGCCTCACCGCGGTGATGGACGCCGACTCGACCCGACTCGTCTCGAGCGCGACGGTCGTCGAGGCATCGTTGGTCCTGCTGGGGCGCTACGGTGACGCCGGCGAGGCGCAGCTCGACCGGTTCCTCCGCAAGACGGGTGCTGAGGTGGTGCCGGTAGGCGAGGAGCACGTTGTGCTTGCCCGCGACGCGGCTGCGCGATTTGGTCGTGGCCGACATGCGGCAGCGCTCAACTTCGGCGACTGCTTCAGCTACGCGTTGGCGACGGTACGCAGGGAACCCTTGTTGTTCGTGGGGAGTGACTTCGACAAGACGGACGTCGAGTGCTGCGCCTGGTGACCTGGTTGGCCCGAAGCATTCGGACGATCATGACCCGTCGCGCGCGCCCATACACGTTGCCCGACCACTCGTTCGGAGGGAAGGGGCTCGCGGACGATCTCACCGAGGACGACTGGGACGCGATTCGTGTTCGATCGTATGAGCGCGGTCGTGCGACTGAGGGCCGCGAGGAGGGGGTGGGTGGTGGCCGAACAGGGGGCGACCACCACCCGGGGGGAGGTATTCGGACCGTCGGACGGCACCCCCCGGCCTAGCCACTCTTCGCGGCCCCGCACGAGCTCGTCCGACGGCTCGGCCAGTATGCAACAATCGGATGAGATGTTGCGTCAGATAGCGCCATCTTGCGTCAGATAGCGCCACGAGTTTTTCGGCTGACGTAATTACGTGGGTTTTCGGCCATGCTTGACAACCGTTGGTACCGCGGGAAGGCTCCCAAGCGTGGCGACCCGGCCAGTCCCTGAGATTTGGGCGTCCTTGGACGACCCAGAAGCCCGCCTTCGGTTGGACGAAGCCGGCGAAGCCACGCGGCATCGTACGCGCCACGTTCTCGTGGCACACATGGCCGAGGCTCCGCTCACGTGTTCAGTGGTGGTGTCGGACCTGCAGCCGTTCAAGGACTCCCTTGCGGGACTCGAAAGCCTCCGCCGGACGCGTCAAGGCATCCCGATCCTGCTCTACCTCCCGGTTACGACGGGGGCGGATGGAGCATTGCACCAGGCCATCGCCATGGGAATTGACGGCCTCATCTTTCAGCGCAGCAAGTCGGATGAGCGATCACGCCTGACGGCGATGTTGGAAAAAGTGCTGGCCACGGGCATGATCGCGAACCTGCTGGACCAACTCGCCGCGGCGGTGCCGCGCCGTTCCAGTGTTGGATTCCGGGTTCTCAAGCACTACGGCATCAAGATGGCCAGGAACGTAGATCCCTCAGATCACTTTGAGACGGTGATCCTGGCGCTCGATACGAGTCACCGCACCCTTCACCGCCATCTGCAGCAGGACGGCTGGCCGGGTCCGAAAGAACTTCTCGACTGGATGATGTTATTCTTGTCGAGCCTGAATGGACAATTCCCGACCGATCGCGCCACCCGCCGCCGCGTCCAACGCGCCGCCGACCGCCTGCTCGACCTCTCGGGCCTGGAAGAACCGCCCGACACCGCCATCATCACCGCCGCCTTCCTTCAGTCCATTACACCGGCTCCGTAACCCCGCCCGCCAACGCCCGCTCCATTGCCGCTCGGCCCGCGTCCGCGAGTACCAGATTCTTCCGGAAGTCGAGCAACCGTACGCGGCCAACGTCGGGCCGCACAAGCAGGAGCGGCGGCGTCTGCCAATGCGCGAGACGAATCTCATCGATGCGGCGAATGCCCAACTCGATGGCCCGCGCCCAGACCGAGGCGAATCCCCCATCGTGATATCCTTCCCGCCCTCCCGCCTTCCCGCCTACGTCCACCGCCACAATCACATCGCACGCCGCAGTCACGGCATGAACCGGCAAGTTCCCCGCCACACTGCCATCCACGCACCACGCACCTCGCACCGGATGGGGTGGGAGGAAACCAGGCAACGCGCAGCTTGCCAGCACGGCATCCACCACCGGGACATCCTCATGTCCAGGCCCACCCCAGACCACCTGCTCGCCCGCGTTGAGGTCCACGGTGCTCACCAGCATCGGCCGTTCCAGGTCGCCAAACGTGACATGGCCCAGCAGCCCGCTCACCACGTCCGCCAGCGGTTCCGGCCGGTACAATCCGGGCGACCGCATGCGCTTGAACGCCATGTCGCGGTGCGCAATGCGGAACAGGTCCGCGCGCCGCAGTTCTTCGAGAAGGTTTCGCATCTCGGCAGGCGAGGTTCCCGCGCACCACACCGCCCCGATCAATGCACCCATGGACGAACCGACCACTTGTACAGGAGAGTGACCCGCGGCCTCCAGTACCTCGATTACGCCCACATGCGCAAACCCGCGCGTCCCGCCCCCGCCCAGCACGAGCGCGAAACGCTTGCCGTGCAATGCCGTCATTGCGGCGTGATGAGATGAAACGTCTTCTTGCCGCGCGCCACCAGGTAGTACCCGCCCGTGAGCGGGGCGCCGACCGCCGCCGCCGCATCCGTCACCTTGGCGCCGTTCACCGCAATACCGCCCTGCTCGATCTGCCGCCGAGCTTCGCTCTTCGATTTGACCACCTCGGCTGCGACCAGGACATCCACAACAAGGGACTCGGCGGTGATCGCAATCGTTGCCGTCGGCAACTCGCCGGCCAGCGCATCCCACACGCCCGCGCTTGCTTTCCGCGGGTCCAGATCACCAAACATGATCGCCGCGGCTTGCTCAGCGCCCTCGGCCGCCGTCTTGCCGTGAACGCGTTCGGTCAGGTCACGGGCCAACGCCCGGTGCGGCTTCCGCGCGCCGCGCGCCTCCGCGTGCCCCTCCATCAACACCGCAATCGCATCGCGCCCAAGGAAAGTGAACATGCCGAGATACCGCTCGATGTCTTCGTCATCCTGGTTGATCCAGAACTGATAGAACTGGTATGGCGACGTCCGCGCCGCATCGAGCCAGATGGCCTGGCCCTCGCTCTTGCCGAACTTGGCGCCCGATGACGTGGCCACGAGCGGCGCCACCAGCGCGTGCGCCACGCCACCCTCGACCCGGCGAATCAGCTCCATGCCTGCCGTGATGTTGCCCCACTGGTCGCTCCCGCCCATCTGCAGTTCACAGCCGTGCCGCCGGAACAGCTCGAGGTAGTCGTACGCCTGCAACAGCATATACGTGAACTCGGTGAACGAGATGCCGCTCTCGATGCGCGACTTGACCGACTCCTTCTGCAGCATGTAGCCGATGGTGAAATGCTTGCCGATGTCGCGCAGGAAGCCGACCAGATCGAGTTTCGTGAGCCAGTCGGCGTTGTTTACCATGGCCGCATCACCCGCGCCACGGCCAAACGACATGAACCGCGCAAACTGCGCCCGCTGCGTGGCCACGTTGGCGGCCAATTGGTCCAACTCCAGCAACGGGCGTTCGTTACGCTTGCCGCTCGGGTCGCCGATCATGCCGGTCCCGCCGCCCAATACCACGATGGGCTTGCCGCCATGCCGCTGGAGGTGGGCCAGCAGCATGACGGGCACCAGATTGCCTACCTGCAGTGAGGGCGCCGTGGGGTCAAACCCGACGTAGGCGGTGATCGGACCCTTGGCCAACCGGGCGGGTAGCTCGGGGGTATGGTCGTGCAGCAACCCGCGCCACGTGAGTTCGGCAAGCCACGCGTCCACGCGTCCACGCGTCATCGCGTCAACGTCTTTTCAGGTTTCATGCCGTGAGTCTACGCCCTTCTACGACCGGCTGGCAAGCGCAGATACGTGCCACTACGTTTCGCGTGATGGACACCGTCCGCCGTCTCTGGAACGCGTTCTGGGACAGTCGCGCCGCGCGCCGCACCACCGGCTTGAGCATGCTGGCCGTCATGGGGCTTGGGGCCGGTGTCGTGTGGGGCAGCTGGTCGCGCGCCTGCGCCGGCGGCAATTGCCCCTCGATTGCGAGTCTGGACGGCTACCGTGCGCGCGAAGCGCTCAAGATCTACGCGGCCGACGGCCGCTTGATCACCGAGATCGGTACCCAGCGCCGCACCGTGGTGCGACTCGACGAACTGCCGCCCGCCGTGCCCGCCGCGTTCCTCGCCGTCGAGGATCAGCGGTTCTACGAGCATGGCGGGGTGGACTTCCGCGGCGTCTTTCGCGCGGTGGTGAAGAACGCGCTGACGCTGAGTTTCGAAGAAGGCTTCTCGACGATCTCGATGCAGCTCGCGCGGAACGTGTTCCCGGAACGCCTGCCCAGCACCAAGACCATCGTCCGCAAGGTGCGTGAAGTGCGGGTGGCGCTGGAACTTGAGCGCACGTTTCCCAAGGAACGCATTCTCGAGCTGTACCTGAACCAGGTCTTCATGGGCGGGTCGCTCTATGGCGTTGAGGCTGCCGCCCAGGGGTTCTTTGGCAAGTCTGCTCGCGACGTGAACGTGGCTGAGGCGGCCCTGCTCGCCGGCGTCCTCCGGTACCCCAACTTCTACGATCCGCGCCGCAACCCCAACAACGCCCTGCGCCGCCGCAATCTGGTGCTCAACCTGATGCGCGACCAGGGCTACCTCACGCACGAAGAGGCCGAGCAGTGGAAGGCGTGGCCCATTGAGCTGAGCCAGCGCGGCGATTTCGGCGAGATCGCGCCGTACTTCGTGGAGTGGGTGCGCCAGCAGGTCTATGACCGGTTCGGCAGCGCCATCTTCGAGCGGGGGTACCGGGTGTACACCACGCTGGACCTCGACATGCAGGTGGCCGCCGAACGGTCGCTGGAAGACCAGTTGGTCGTCATCGAAAGCGAGGCCTACGGGCCCTTCGCGCATGCCACGTACCTGGAAGCCATGCAACAGGCCGCCGAGACAGGCCAGGTCGTCCCGTATCTCCAGGGCGCGCTGGTGTCGCTCGATGCGCGCACCGGCCATGTGCGCGCCATGGTGGGTGGACGCGACTTTCAGGATTCCAAGTTCAATCGCGCCGTGCAGGCCGAGCGGCAGGCCGGATCCACGTTCAAGCCGTTTGTGTACTCGGCAGCGCTCCGTACCGGGCTGTTCACGACGTCCACCATTATTGACGACGCCCCCATCTCGCTCACCCTCGAAGGGGATTCACTCCCGTGGGAACCCCAGAACTATGAGGGTGATTTCCGCGGGCCCATGACGCTCCGGCGCGGCCTGGCGCTCTCGCGGAACCTGGTGGCGATTCGCCTGGGTGAGCAGATTGGCGTTCCGGCCGTGCGCGGCGAGGCCCTGCGGTTCGGGCTCTCGACGCCCATCCCCATCTACCCGGCCATCCACATCGGCTCGGCGTCGGTCAGGCCTATCGAGATGGCGTCCGCCTACACGGCCTTTGCCACGCTCGGCGAACGCGCCGCGCCCATCGGGATCGTGCGGGTCGAGGACGAGACCGGCGCCATCGTCTGGGAACCGCAGATCCGGCGCGACCGCGTGATGGAAGTGAACCATGCCTGGCTTATGACCGATTTGCTCAAGAGCGTGGTGAACAACGGTTCTGCCTACCGCGCGGTGCGGGAAACGGGCCGGTTCTTCCACCCCGCCGGCGGCAAGACGGGCACCACCAATGACGGCACCGACGTCTGGTTTGTCGGCTTCACGTCGGAAATCGTCACGGCGGTATGGATGGGTTTCGATCAGCCCGTCAAGATCAAGGCCAACGCGGCAGGCGGCGTGCTGGCAGCCCCGGCATGGACGAGCTTCATGAACGCGGTGTACGAGCGGCGACTGGCCCCGTCGGACTGGCAACGACCCGCCGATCTGGTGGGCGCCCGCATTGACAACATCACCGGCCGCTTGGCCACCCCGTACTGCCCGTCACAGAACACCGATCAAGAGTGGTATCTGCCGGGTACCCAGCCGCGGGATCCGTGCCCGCTGCACTGGTTCCGGCCGGGCTTCACGTACCGGGAGACGGGAGAGGGGAGACGGTGGGTGATGATGCCGGGCGAAACTAGGGCAGCAATAGCGGAAACGCGGGTCGCACGCTCCCGTCAGTAAGCAAGCTGCGGAGCTGTTGCCCGCGTGCGCCGTAGTACAGCCGGCGCGGCCCGCCTTGGGCCGTCGGGGACGCGAAGACCAGCGCCAGTCCATCGGCCGACAAGGCGTAGCTCGAACCCGCATCAAAGAACAACGTGGGCGCCGCAAGCTCCCACTCTACCGGCGTGATCTGTTGCGGATCGTCCGGGTTGACCAGCAGCACCGCGACCGTATCGGCGTCCTCACCCTCCCGCACCGTGGCCAGCAGCAGCCCGCGTTCCGTCCAGCGGGGCCACCCAAACCGCGGCCTGAAGATGAACCGTGAGAACGACGCGGCCCCCGCCCTCAAGGGTTCCACCCCGCGGCTCACCACCGTGACCACCACCGAAAGCTCGGTGACCGAGAGCAGGGCCAACCGGCTGCCGTCCGGACTGAAGGCGGGGGGCAGGTCCGGCACGTACTCGCCGTGGAACAGCGTATCAACGGGCCCCGCGCGGTGCAGGATCAGCAGAGCGGGATGCGTGCCATACTTGAACACCGCCACCGACTGGTCGCCCGGCGCAAACGTGACCGGTGAGATCTGCCCCGGGATCGGATGGAGCAGGGTGTCGAACCGACCCGCATCCTCCAGGTTGCCAATGACCAGCGCGTTGCCCTGCAGAAAGGCGAGCTCGTTCCCGCCGTTCGACAGCCCGATCGGGATAAGGCCCACCCGGGTCGTGGCAATGCGCTCGGCGGTACCGTCGGAGTTGAGCAGATAGTTCTGCCCGGTATCTTCCCGGTAGTAGAGTACAGTGCGCACGGCGGCGGCCGGGTCAGGACCGGTCCCCTCGCCACAGGCAGCGGCCAGCAGCAGGCAGGCACCAGGCAGGAATGCGCGCATCGTTCCTGCTACACTACGGTCGTCACGGAGAGTCGTCAATCGCATGAAGACCCAACGTCAGGCCGCCATTGCCCGCCTTGTGCGCAACCAGCGCATCGCGAATCAGGAACAACTGCGCGCATTCCTGGCGGCCGACGGCTTCGATGTCACCCAGGCCACCCTGTCCCGCGATATCGGTGAGTTGCGCCTCGCCAAGTTTACCGACCCCGATGGCGGCAGCTATTACGCGGCACCCACCGGGCCCGAAACCCTGCACCCACCCCTGGTCCAGCTGGTCCAGACCCTGCTGCTTTCCGTCGAAGGCGTCGGCGCTTTGCTGGTTTTGCGCACCCCGGCGGGCAGCGCCAACACCCTGGGCAGCGCCCTCGACTACGAGGGATGGAAAGAGATCATCGGCACCATCGCCGGTGACGACACCCTGCTCCTGATCTGCCGCTCCGACACCGCCCGGAAGGCCGTGGCCGGCCGGCTTCAGGCTGTCCTCACGGCGGGTTGACCGCAGGACTTGTGCAACGTATTCTTATGCACCCTTTTGCATAAGAATACGGACATGCCGACCATGGGCCCACTCGTCGTTTTGTCGTACTCTGGCGGACTGGATACGTCCGCGATCGTTCCCTGGCTGGTCGAGACCTACGGCGCCAGGGTGCTGTGTTACACCGCCGATGTGGGGCAGGGAGGCGTCGAACTCGATGGCCTCGAAGCCAAGGCCAAGCGCTCGGGCGCCGTCGGCTGCGTGGTCGAAGACCTGCGCGAGCCGTTTGTTACCGACGTCATCTTCCCGACGCTCAAGGCGGGCGCCGTCTATGCCCGCGCCTACCTGCTCGGCACCTCCATGGCGCGGCCCATCATCGCCGCCGGCCAGGTAAACGCCGCCCGCGTGGCCGGCGCGACCGCGGTCGCCCACGGCTGCACCGGCAAAGGCAACGATCAGGTGCGCTTTGAACTCACGTTTCAGGCGTTGGCTCCCGACCTCAAAATCATCGCGCCGTGGCGCGAGTGGAGCTTCCGCGGCCGCGAAGACCTGATTGCCTACGTCAATGAGAAGAACATCCCGATCGAGGTCTCGGCCGCCAAGCCGTTCTCGCGCGATCGCAACCTGTGGCACGTCTCGCACGAGGGCGGCATCCTCGAAGATCCGGCCAACGCGCCGCCCGACGATCTGTTCCTGATGACCGCAAACCCGGAAGACGCGCCCAATCGCGCCGAAGAGGTCGTCATCGGGTTTGATCAGGGCATCCCCGTCACGGTGGATGGCGTGCCGTACGGTCCGGTGGAACTGATCGAGATCCTGAACGAGCTGGCCGGCCGCCACGGCGTGGGTCGGGCCGATATCGTGGAAGACCGCCTGGTCGGCATGAAGTCGCGCGGCATCTACGAGACGCCCGCCGGCACGTTGTTGCGTTCGGCGCACCGCGAGCTGGAACAGCTGGTGCTCGACCGCCGCACGCTGGCCCTTAAGGACCAGCTGGCCTCCCGCTACGCCGATCTGGTGTACGAAGGCCGCTGGTGGACCACCGAGCGTGAAGCGCTGGACGCGCTGGTGAATGTCACGCAGAAGGCCGTGACCGGCACCGTGCGCGCGAAGCTCTACAAAGGCAACGCGACCGTGATCGGGCGCGAGAGCGTGTACTCGCTGTACGCGGCGCAATACTCGACGTTCGAGAAGGACGAGGTGTACGACCAGGCTGATGCCGCCGGGTTCATCCGGTTGTTCGGCCTGCCGATCCGGATTGCCGCCGAGAAGAAGCGCGAGATCGAGTCGGTCGTGCAGTCCATTCGCGGCGTGGCGTGACGCACCAGCTGTGGGGCGGGCGGTTCGCGACGCCCCCGGCCGAGGCGCTGGACAAGCTCAATCGATCCCTGCCGGTGGACCACCGGCTGTGGCAGGAGGACCTCCGCGTGGCGGGCGCCTGGGTCAAGGCGCTGACCCAGGCGGGGGTCCTTTCGTCATCTGAGGCGGAGCAACTCCAAGGCGGCCTTGCCAAGGTCGCTTCCCGCCTTCCCGCCCTCCCGCTTTCCGACCTGCCCGACGAAGACATCCACACGCTGGTCGAGCGTCTGCTGTACGAAGAAGTGGGCGCCGTCGCCGGCAAGCTCAACACGGGCCGCTCGCGCAACGATCAGGTGGCTACCGATCTCAGACTCTGGACCATGGGCGCCCTTCACGCGGTGGACGCCGAGGTGGTGGCCTTGGGCAAGGCGCTGGTGGCACAGGCCGAGACGGGGCTGGACCTGATTCTCCCTGGCTACACCCATATGCAGCGGGCCCAGCCGGTGCGGTGGGCCTACATCATGACGGCGCACGCGTGGCCGCTCACGCGCGACCGCGACCGCCTGCGTGATGCGTTGCGTCGCACGAGCGAGATGCCCCTCGGCGTCGCGGCGTTGGCCGGGTCGGGCATCGCGGTGGATCGCGAGTTGCTGCGGAAGGAATTGGGCTTCGAGCGCATCGCCCCCAACGGTCTCGATACCACGGGCGACCGTGACTTCGTGGCCGAGGCGCTGTTTGCGCTGGCGTTGATGGCGACCCACGTGTCCCGGCTCGCGGGTGAACTCGTGGTGTACACGTCGAGCGAGTACGGCTTCGTGAAGCTTGACGATGCATGGGCCACGGGCTCGAGCCTCCTTCCCCAGAAGAAGAACCCCGACGTGTTCGAGTTGGCGCGGGCCAAAGCCGCCGTGGTGCTGGGCGACTTGGTGACACTCATGGGGACGCTCAAGGGCCTGCCGGCGGGTTACAGCAAGGACCTTCAGGAAGACAAGGCGGCGCTGTTCCATGCGGTGGACACGATACTGCTGGTGCTGCCCGCCGTGCGGGGTGCTATCGAGACCATGAAGCCGGTGCCGCAGCGCATGGCGGCGGCACTCGACCCGGCCTTGTTCGCCACCGACATAGCGGATGCGTTGGTGGCCCAGGGCGTCCCGTTCCGCGAGGCCCACGGTCTTACGGGCAAGCTGGTGCGCGCGGCCGAGCAGGCTGGTGTGGCCATTCCCGACGTCAACGAAGCGGTCGCCCGCGGCATTCATGAGGCGTTGCCGGGCATTCTTCAGGCGCTCGGCACGTTCGCCGATTCCGTTGAGCGGCGTGGGACCGTGGGTGGCTCGGGTAAGGCCTCAGTGATGGCACAGTCGGCGGAGTTGCGTACGCTATTAGGGTGAGTCGCGCTCCGGGACCGCGGCGCCGGTGTACGGGTCCTGTATCACCCGGCGTTCAAGTCCTCGTTTCCGCTCGTCCAACAGGGCCTTGGTCGCGATGTAGTACCGCGCCCGTTTCTCCCCGTGCGCCTCCAGCCATCCGGCATCCACAAGCGTCTTGAGGTCCCGACTGGCGACCTGATCGCTGACATCGGCAACCGTCCGGTAGGTCCCGTTCCGCACCTTGAATCCCGAGCCAGCGTCCCAGAGCGCGAAAGCGGTCCGACCCGGCAAGCCGTCGTGGGTCACCAGTTCCTCGAAGATCGCCATCACCGTCTCCGTTTCCCTGGTGCGGCGAAGGAACGTTTGTGCTTGCTGATAGTGCGCGCGCAGGCAGAACCGGACCCACCCCGAGGCGTCGTTCTCCGGGCGCCACGACCCTCCGCCCGTTGCCGCGAGCATGTCGTAGTACGCGCGATGATTGTTACCCAACCATTCTTCAATGCTCGAAAACAGGGGCTCGAGCGTCCCGGCGCGCCCGAGCACGAGGGTCTGGAGGCACCGCGCCATCCGCCCGTTGCCATCGCGGAACGGGTGTACCATGGCCAGGTTGAGGTGAGCCATCGCCGCGCGCACGAGGACAGGCGTGGTGTCCTCCCCCGACAGGCGAGCGACCAACTCGTCCATGAGGGCCGGAACGAGCTCATGGTCTGGCCCGTGGTACACGGTCTCGTTGCGGTCGTCGTCAACGACAAAGATCGGCCCTTGTCGCCATCGACCGGGGTCCTTGTCCAGGTCGTACTCGATCATCATGTAGTGGAGTCCCTTGATGACTCCGGTGGACCATGCAAACGTCCTGTCCTGCGACAACCCAAGGACGTGGGTCATGGCACGCCGGTAGGTTTCTGTGGCGGCGCGGGTGCTCGCGTTCGCCTCTACCGCTTCGCCTTCGGCCGCCGCGACGACGTCGTCCTTCGCGATGCGATACCCCTCGATGCTGTTCGATCCTCGGATCACCCGGCCGAGGGTGCTTCGACGGAGGGAGCGTGTCCACCGGCGGGGAACGTGGAGTTGATGGCGGAGATCCTCCCGGGCGTTCTCCACCAACTCGATGACCGCGAGGTCCTTGGACCTGAGCTTCGGTGTATGGTAAAGCATGGTTATACCGTTAGGTTCTGTATTGTGATACAGAAAGTAACTGTATTTCTGTATGGGGCAACCCCCAACCGGGTAAGGCCGGCGAAT
Source organism: Gemmatimonadales bacterium (assembly GCA_040877595.1). Taxonomy (GTDB): domain Bacteria; phylum Gemmatimonadota; class Gemmatimonadetes; order Gemmatimonadales; family GWC2-71-9; genus JBBDNM01. Next base: position 94,298 of record JBBDNM010000053.1, read on the forward strand.
CCCTTGGTGGTTGATCGGTCGCTATCCTGCTAACCCCCCCTCTTGCAACACCTTAACCTTGACCGTTATTCTCCTCCCCATATGGGGAGTACCGTGCGCTGTCTCGCCCTGAACGCGTCGTTCGAACCACTCACCATGGTCCCGATGCGGCGCGCCCTCCGGCTTGTCATTGATGGCAAGGCGGAAATTGTCGAGTCCGACGAAGGGCGGCTGGTACGCAGTGAGCGGATGGCGGTCCCCCGGCCGGTCGTCATCCGGCTGGTGCGGTTCGTGCACGTCCCGCGCCGGTTCCGGCGCCAGGTCACCAACACGTTCCTCTTTGCCCGCGACGATTACCGCTGCCAGTTCTGCGGCCGCACCCAGCCGGAACTGCGGCACCGGGAGTGCCTGACGCGGGACCACTTGGTTCCGCTCTCCCGCGGCGGCACCAACGAGTGGACCAACGTGGTCACGGCGTGCAGCGCCTGCAACACCCGCAAGGGCAATCACCTGCCTGAGGAGTGCGGGATGCTGCTGTCCAAGACGCCGGTCGAGCCGCACTTCGTGCATCTCGCGTGGGCGGTGCGCCGGCTCACGCCGGTGCAGTCCAAGTACATCCGGATCTTCTACGGGGAAGAGACGCTGCGGGAGCTGAAGTCGGCCAGCCGCCGAGTCGGCTAGCGTGTAACGGTGACGCGGGTCGCGATGGACCACGCGGTCCGTTGACCCGTCGGTGTGAACCCACCAGCACCATCAGTTCCTGCGGAAACAGTGCGCAACGTTCCCTCGACGCTCAGGAGGGTACCGTTGGACAGCGTGTGACCGTACGACAGCATCGTGTGGAGTGGACGCGACCGCGAGGCCGCGACGGCCATTTCCGGAGCGAGGACGCGCTGGTACACGGGTCCCATCTGGGCGGCGTCAGGTATGCTGCCCACCGACGAGTAGGACGCCATGGACGCTGACGCCTGTACCTGCGACCGGCCCCACCGATACCCTCCAGCCAACCAGCCGCCCGGCGCCCAGGTGACCAGGTCCATCCCGACCTCCGAAAGGAAATCATAGCGCGCGCGCCGTGTGCGCCAGAGCGAGTATCCCGCCTCCACGCTCAAGCGGGATTCGGCGGGCGCATACCGCACCGTCGCGCCGAGTTTCAAGGCGTTCTCGTTCGCGCGAAACAGGGCCCCTTCGAGATCGGCGACCGTCGCGTCCCCCCGGACGGTCGCACGCCACGCCTCGAACGACACGCTGAATCGGCGACCGAGCGGCCGGGCGACGGTGCCGGACATCGTCCAGCCGTCGGCAATCCACCGGTCACTCGGTGGATCGAAGATCACCTGGTAGAAGTAGCGATTGTTGCGCCGCGTGCGCTCCAGCAGAGTGGTCCACGTCGTTCCGAGGATGGTGCCCGTTGCGGACACCCCGTGCGCGCGCGCGTAGCGCTCGGCTCGCTGGAAGTACCCGAACCCGCCCGCCAGGACGAGGGTATCGGGTTCGGCGTAACCCGCCAGCTGGAAGATCATGCCCTCATCGGGGCGAGGGCCCATGAGGAGGGTTTGCGCTTCGCGTATCCAGCGGGCATGCACACCGACATGGAGTGCCCGTCCGGCGCGATACGTCACGCCCACTCGGCCGGCGGGGATGGCCGTCCGACCGACCTGCTGGAAGCCGGAGTTGTGCGAGCGGTGGTCGTCGTTTTCAAGGCCGATACTTGCCCCGAACCCGATCGGCCCGAGCCGCCAGCCCATGGCGCCTTCCAGACGCACCCGCAACCGTGCTGCTTCGGGCGTCGTGGTGTCTGTCACGATGAATGGATCGGTGCTCGCCGGGACCAGCGTGGCCGCGTAGGGGCGGACGCCCGCGGCGGTCCGGTCCATTACGATGGCGCCGACCGCGCCGCCTGAGCGCCCGAGTGGCTGCCACGAGGTCGCGCGAACGCCGAACTGGCTCATGTCGTCCGGTTCCATCGCAAAGCGGTATGGACCGTTGACGGCCGTGCGCCCTGCTTCGAAGACCGTGATCGCGTTCGTCAGGGCGAACGGCAGCGCGCCCGGGTTGCCGGACGACCACCACAGGCCTTCGGTGGCGGCCGGGTGGCCGATCGCGCCGCGCGGCACGGGGGCCGTGGGCCCGGAACGTGGGAGGTCCGCGATGCTCGCGAACGCACTCCAGGTGCGGAGCATCCAGTCGCCTTCGAACGGCCGGTGCTCGGGGAGGGCTTGTCCCGCCGCCGCCCCCACCACGACCACGCTGACGCCGATCAGTACCGGAGTCCGCATCAGGGGACGAATACGCGAAGGGGTGCCGTGAGTTCAAAGCCGAAGCGGAGCGGCGGCCAGGAACGTGTGCGCGCCGGAACCACTTCCGGCGCGCGGCCGAGGCGGTCAATCGCGTTGAACGCGTAGAAGCGGAACTCGCCTCCGAACGGGAGCGTCTTGCTCACCTGCAGGCTCGTCAGCACGTCGGCGGGTGTTTCGGTGGCCTGGGCCGTGACGCCTGCGCGTGCGACGCGGATATCGGCGAACTCGGGATCGCCACGTCGCTCCACTGGTACGGGCACCAGCGTGCCCGTGCGGGTGATGTACCCCGCAAAGGCCAGCGTATCGGTCGCCGCCACGTTCTCGAGCACTTCGTTCATCACGTGTTGGAGGGTCAACGAAACGACCAGACCGAAACGCGGCTGGTGATGGACGAGGCGGTACGTCACCAGGGCGCGCTCCCCCTTCCGGACGATGCCATCCCAGTACGGCGCGCGCGGCGCCGTGCCGAACTGGAAGTCGTTGAACGTGCGGCCGAAGTCCACCGCGTCCGAGCGGAACTCGGTGGTCATCCAGGCGCCCTGCGCCTCGATGCTCAGGCCGAGTGGCACGATGCGGGGGAGTTGCAGGGTCACCTCGAAGCCCTGATTCTCCAGCGTCAGGATGTTGGCGGGCCGCTCGATCAGGATCGGGACCGTATCGGTGAACGCCGGGGGCTCGACGAAGGTCGGGGGCACGCCGGTACCGAGTGTGGAATCACTCAGGGCGTAGTGATCGCGCGTCAGGAACCCATGGTCCGGGCGGAAGCCGATGGCGCCGGTGGTGCGATCTTCGAAGGCCACGAGCGCCATCGTGAAACCACGCGCGGGTGTCAACTCGAATCCAGCTTCTCGCTTATGGCCGAGGCTGAAGGCGAGGTCGGGGTTGCTGGGGTCCCGGATGAACGTGGTGAGCACTGCCAGTCGCTCGGCCGGGTCATCGGCGAACCAGTTGACGTTGACGACGTCATAGTACTGGAGCGCCGGGTAGAGCTGTCCCAAGGTCGGTAACTTTGCCGTCCGTCCCCAGCCGGCCCTGAGGCGCAGCCAGGATCCCGGCGCCACCTGGAGGTTGAGCCGCGGCTGGAGCACCGCATCGCGCACCCCTGAAAACCACCAGCGCCCGCTGTGCAGCAGGTCGAGGCGCATCCCGGCCTGCACCTCGGCGGTTATGGGTCCGATCAGGCGACCGACGATGCGGTCGTCCAGGTAGGCGGCGGTGGCGGCGAGCGGCGGAACGGCGTCGAAGCGCCGGGGTCGATCGTATCCCTGGACGCCGTTGAACTGCACCTGGGGCGGGAACTCGATGTCAAAGACGTATCCCGGCCCGGCGTTCCACTCACGTGTCAGTTCCAGGCCGACGCGGAGCTGGTGCGGCATGCCCAACCAGGTCGGGGCGGCATCGAGCTCACCGCGGTGGTACAGGCGCCACTCATCGCCATCGAGCCGTACGGCCGACTGGTACTGGCCCTGAACGAACCGTCCCTCCTGCCGGCCTTCCTCGATCCGGCTTGTGAACGGAGAGGCGCCGCGTACGCGCGGGGCCTCGGACACTGTCCGTCGCTGGGTGTAGTCCATCGCCCCGCTGAATGTGAGCGCCGTCCTCGTGCCAAGCGGTATGCGCAGGCGTTCAAGCACCCGGAGTCCGCGGTCGCGATTGGAGGAGGACACGCCCGGGCGGTTCGTCTGCTCAGGGTTGTCCTGAAACAGTTGGAAAAAGCTGAGCCGCGAATCGAGGCTCGCGCCGGACGGGGTCCCGGAGCCGGCAGGACGCGCGAGGCGATGTGACAGTTGAGTGGTGACTCGCGTGGCCTGATTGTCCGCGAAGCCCGGTGAGGAGTTTGTGCGAGCGACGGTCAGGTGACCTGTGGCGGTTTGCGAACTGCCGAGGCGCCAGCCGCCGATGGCGGCCACTTCGAGCGTGCGCACGTCCATGCGTGCGGTCGTCTGGGGTGTCACCTCGCCGGCCCGTGTGTCCACGACAATGACGCCCTGGGTCAGGTCGCCGTAACGGGCGGACGGGACGCCACGAATGGCTTCGAGGCGCTCGATGGTGGTGGCCGGGATCTGGCGCAGGTCAATGCCGCCGCCGGCCGTGGCCGGCAAGCTGGATTCGCCGCGCGGGCCGGCGGTCTGGAGGTTGGCGTTGTTCGAGAGGGGGACTCCGTCGAGCACGATGAGGGTTCCGAGCGCGCCGATGGCTCCGGCCGAAGGGCCGCCCACGGTCAGGCTGGCACTGGTCCCGGTGGGGACCGAACGCAGGGCAAACTGCTGGATGCCGTCGAGGCCCGGCGGTTGCAGCGGCACGCCGGGCAGGAGTTCCAGCACGCCCGCCACGCTGGAGGCCGTCTGGTGCGCGATGGCCTCGCGTTCGACGACGGTGCTGGTGCCGGATTCTCCGCGGGCCCGTCCCGAGACGTCCGCCGTGACGCGTATGTCCGCGAGTTGAAGCGCATGCTCGGCCATCTCGATGTCGCGCTGCACTTCGCCAGTTGGCGGCACGGTGAGCGGCACGCGTGTCGGGGCAAATCCGATGCGGCGCGCGAGCAGTACCTGGGGTCCGGGAGGAACGCCGACCAGGCGGAACCGTCCCAAGGTATCTGACGTCGCGGTCAGGGCGGTTCCTTCGACTGCTATCAGCACGCCCGGAACGGGCGCCCGGGCGGTGCCGGTGGTGACCACGCCGACCACGGTAGCTCGCTGGGCCTGCGCGAGCTGTGGCGCCCCCATTAGCCCCGCGACCGCCAGGCATGCGACGAGCGTTTCCCGATGCATGCTCCGAGTATGGACCAGAGCCCGGCGCTGGGCAAGGTGTACGGGACGATTTTGGGTTTGTTTGCCGGGTCGGCAACTTGCGCCCGGGGATGTCTTGGTCCACTTATGGAAGCATGGGTACTAGCGGCATTTGTCCGTTCACGGGTGGAGAGTGCCTCTGCGGCTGAGGCACCTCGCAGCGTTCGGGCTTGCTGCTGTGGTCGCTGGTTGTGCGCACGATCTCAGCCTGTCGAGCCCGTCGGACGCCGGGACACCCCCACCACCGGGCGGTGGTGGGGGTGGTGGCGGCGGTGGGTCCGTGCAGAGGGCGAACCTCACGGTGCGCGCCGTCATGGTTCCCCAGGACGCGGCGATCGCCGATGCGGTAGGGTCCCCGGGCGGTGTGCTGCGCGATGCGCTCGTGACCATCCGGCTTGGCACGTTGCGCCTGGTGGACACGACCGATGCTAACGGGGAGGTCACGTTCACGCGGCTTGTGCCGGGCGGTTACACGGTTTCGGTGGCGCGTCTGTTGACCCCGGCGGAGATCGCCCTGTTGCCCGCCGATCATCGGGATGTGGGGGCGTTCGGTGGTGGCACCCAACTCAACGTCAATCCGCCCGTGACGTCAATCAGCGTTGAAGTGGTGGCGGGTCGGCGAGGCTCGCTGGTGTTCAGTGAGATCTTCCTGGCCGAGCCGGGCGCGGTTGGCGGGGCGTTTTTCCGGTATGCATATGGCTATTACCTCGCACTTCGCAACAACACCGACACCGTTATCCGCCTAGCCGGGAAGGTGGTTGGGCGGGCGTTCCCGTACTACTGGGAGAACAATGTCGTCACGAGCGTGGACTGCGACTCGCTCGAGGCATGGCGCCTCGATGCATCAGGGCTCTACGCCGTCTGGTTTGACGCGTTTCCGCAGGCGGAACTGTTGCCGGGCCAGGCCGTGCTTCTCGCGACCGACGCGATTGACCATTCCGCCATTCAACCGGGCATGCCCAACCTGACGCACGCCAACTTCGAGTTCATCGGGTCCAATGACGTGGACAATCCCGGCGTGCGCAACATGGTGCGCCTGTCGCCGTTTGAGTACTTCGCGGGGATCATCGGCCATGGATTCTCGCCGGGGATCGGAGTGGTGTTCGTCGCCGAGTCACTCGCCGTGAGCGACTTGGCACTGGTGAATATTCCGGCCCCGACCCCTCAGTATTATCGTATCCCCAGGGAGAAGATTCTGGACCTCGTGACAACAACGTACGTGCCCGAACTCGCGGAACGAGCCCCGTGCAGTCCGATGATTCCGGCCGTGTTTGACCGCGGGCCCGCTCCCTACTGGGATTGGCGGGCGGCTGACCGGAGCATTCAACGCAAGGTGTTGACCACGCTGCCGGATGGCCGTGACGTGCTATTGCGCACCGGATCCACCGTCAACGACTTCATCATCGCACCGCGGCGGCACTAGACTCAATCAGGAGGTAGGCCATGACTGCCGTTCGTCGCCGTTTCGTCGGGACTTTGCTAGGACTGTTGTTCGTGTTGGTTCTTGGGTTTGGAGCGCGTGAGGCGCTCGCCTCGGTGCGTTATTTGAGTTGCGAGGACTGTGACCCCAGTACCGACTGCGTTGCATGCTGCGGTGGTGGGCCCGGTATCTGCCCCTTCATCGGTGGGTCGTGTCTCTGCGGCTGAACCGACTGGCGGCTTTGGGTGTCGCCATCGTCTTGACGGGGTGCAGCCACGATCTCACCCTGTCGAGTCCATCGGACGCGGGGGCGCCTCCGCCGCCGGGCGGTGGGGGGAACGGCGGGGGTGGGGGATCAGTCCAGCGGGCAAGCCTCAGCGTGCGAGCCGTCATGGTCCCACAGGACGCCTCCATTGCGGAGGCCGTGGGGTCGTCTGGCGGGGTACTCCGCCAGGCCGCTGTGACGATTCGACTCGGCACGCTCCGTGTCGTGGACACGACGGACGCCAACGGTGAAGTCACCTACTCGCAGCTTGTGCCCGGTGACTACTCGGTTTCCATCGCGCGGGTGCTGACACCAGAGGAGATTGCCCAGCTCCCGCAGGACCAGCGTGATGTCGGGGCGTTTGGCGGCGGTGTCCAGGTGCGGGTGAACCCCCCGGCGACCCAAGTCAGCGTTGATGTCGCTGCGGGGCGTCGGGGATCCTTGGTGTTCAGCGAGCTCTTTCTCGCCGAGCCCGCTGCGTTGGGTGGGGCGTTCGCGAGGTACGTCCATGGGCAGTACATCGGACTCCGCAACAACGCGGACACGGTCATTGACCTGTCCGGCAAACTGGTGGGTCACGGGTTTGCCGTTGTCGCGACCAGCACGAATCCGTCGGTGGACTGCGGAGCGCTGGAGCGGTGGCGCCTCGATTCTCTGGGCATTCTTGCCGTCTTCTTTGATGCGTTCCCTCAAGCGGTACTGCAGCCCGGACAGTCCGTCCTCGTCGCCACCGACGGAATCGATCACTCGGTGATTCAGCCAGGAATGCCGAACCTGACCACCGCCGCCTTCGAGTTCATCGGCAGCAACGATGTGGACAATCCGGGCGTTCGCAACATGGTTCGAGTATCACCCCTCGAGTACGGTGCGGGAATCATTGGACATGGTATGAAGTTTGGGTACGGCGTCGTCTTCGTGGCCGACGCGGTATCCCTTGCTGACCTGGAGCTGGTGGATGTCCCTCTAGTCCAGCCGCGATGGTACCGGATCCCGCGGGCCACGATCCTTGATGTGGCCACCACGTATTTCGTGCCCGAACTGGCGCCGGCGTACAACGCGCCATGCAACCCGATGATCCACCCCGTCTTCGACAGACAGTTTGGTGCCCTCTATGACTTCCGGGCGGTGCAAAGCAGCATCCAACGCCGCCTGTTCACGACCTTGCCCAACGGTCAAGAGCTGTTGCAGCGAACCGGGTCGACGGCGAATGACTTCGTTCTTGCGCCGCGCCGGCACTAGGGCTGAGTGGGAGCTGTCTCTGATCTCCCGCATCGGTAATTACCCGCAAGCGGGCTTCGGCAACTCTTCGGGTTGAGCGCTTGCGCTTTGGTCGGGTTTTGCCGATAGTGGAAGTGGTTCACCGTCTCGAGGGTAACGTGGGTGCTGGTTTCAGGTGGGTGTACGTTTGGCTGGCGCTCTTGTGCGTGGCGACCGGTTTGGTCGTCGCTCTCGCGTTGCAATCGCGCGCTCTGCGGAGCGAGCTCGCCCAGGTCCGTCGAGACGCCGCCCTGCCTCCGGTTGGACTTCGGGTACCGCCGGTTACCGCCGTAACGTTGACGGGCGACACCGTGGTGCTTGGTCGCACGTCGCAGGTCCTGCTGTTCTTCACCACCACGTGCCCGTCATGCCGCCAGGCGGTGCCCCTGTGGAACCAACTCGTGCGCCGCCAACCGGGCTCGCCCGTGGCCTTCGAGGTGTGGGCACTGAGTGCTGAGTCTTTCGCCGCGACAGCCGCATTCGTGGACAGCATGGGATTCGAGCCGCAAGTCGCCATCGTGGACACTGCGGACTTCTTCGCCTACCGCGTGGGTGCTGTTCCACTCGTCGTGGTGGTTTCGCCGGATGGCCGCGTTCTGTTCCGTCGGCCCGGCGTCCCGTCGCTCGAGGCGCTGGACTCCATTGTGGCGGCGCCTTCGCGGACCGCCGACGATTCTCTCGCTGGTGTTGTTTCACCCGTATCAGGAGGTAGGCCATGACTGCCGTTCGTCGCCGTTTCGTCGGGACTTTGCTGGGGCTGTTGTTTGTGCTGGCGCTTGGATTCGGGGCGCGTGAGGCAATTGCCTCGGCGCGAATGTCGGATTGCGAGGACTGTGATGGGACCACGAACTGCGACCGGTGCTGTGAAGATTGGAACATGGGTACTACCGGTATCTGCCCGTTCATGGGTGGCGTTTGTCTGTGCTCCTGAACCGGGCTGCCTGCTTGGTCGTCATCTCCTTCTTGGGGGCGGCGTGCGCACATGACGTGAACTTGTCGAGCCCGTCGGAAGCCGGCGCACCCCCGCCGCCTCCGGGTGGTGGTGGCGGCGGCGGGGGTGGATCGGTGCAACGGGCGAGCCTGACGGTTCGGGCCGTCGTGGTCCCGCAGGACGCCCCAATCGCCGACGCCGTCGGGTCGCCCGGCGGCGTACTCCGCAATGCCGCCGTCACGATCCGACTCGGCACGCTCCGCTTCGTGGACACCACGGACGCCAACGGCGTGGTCACGTTCGCTCAGCTCGTCCCCGGCGAGTATTCGATTTCGGTCTCGCGACTGCTCACACCGGAAGAGACTGCCATGCTGCCACCCGACCAGCGTGACGTCGGCGCGTTTGGTGGTGGCGTCCAGTTGCGCGTGAACCCACCGGCTACTCAGGTCAGCGTTGACGTCGCCGCTGGTCGGCGGGGATCGCTGGTCTTCAGCGAACTGTTTCTGGCCGAGCCCGCCGCAGTGGGAGGGGCCTTTGCCCGCTATGTGTACGGCTATTACCTCGAGCTTCGTAACAACACCGATACCGTTATCAGCTTGACCGGCAAGCTGATTGGGCAAGGGTTCACCAATCGCTGGGAAAGTACCAATCCGAACATCACCTGCGCGACGCTGGAACCATGGCGGCTCGACACGCTGGGCATGTTAGCCATTTGGTTCGATGCATTCCCTCAGGCAGAGCTTCAGCCGGGACAGACCGTGCTGGTGGCGACGGACGCCATTGATCACTCGACGATTCAGCCCGGCATGCCGAGCCTGACGCACGCGAACTTCGAGTTCATCGGATCGAATGACGTCGACAACCCCGGGGTCCGCAACATGGTCCGCGTGTCTCCCAAGGAGTATGCTGCTGGGATCATCGGGCACGGGTTCTCTCCCGGTGAGGGAGTAGTGTTTCTTGCCGACTCGGTTGCGCTTGAAGACCTGGATCTTGTAGACGTCCCCGTATTCGAACCTCGCTGGTATCGCATACCGCGATCCAAAATCCTGGATATCGTGACAACAGACTATGCTACCGAGCTGGCAGAGAGGCCTGCCTGTAACCCGATGATCCCTGCGATGTTCGATCGCGGGCCCGCACCGTACTGGGATTGGCGCGCCGCCGACCGGAGCATTCAACGCAAGGTGCTGACCGCGCTGCCGGATGGCCGTGACGTGCTCCTGCGCACCGGATCCACCGTCAACGACTTCATCGTGGAGCCACGGCGGCACTAGGCCATCTCGATCCGTGCAGGAGCGGGTGGAGCGGGTCGGCATTAGCTTTCGTCCATGAACCGCTCCCACATGACGGCGCGCGTCGTGGCGCTGTCGAGCCCGGCGGCGGGCGACCCGCGCATGGGAGGCACCGCACAACAACGGCTGGCCGCCGTCGCCGAACTCACGGCGGAGGCGTGGCGCCTGTCGGGCCGCCCCCTCCCGACCTACACGCGCGCGACCATGCCGATCAGGGTCGCGACGCTCAAGGACCACCCAGGCAGTACGTGATCGCCGACTTTCGCGATCTCCTGGCCGCGTTTACGGCCCGCGACGTGCGCTTCCTCGTTGTGGGAGCGCACGCGCTCGCCGTGCACGGCGTTCCCAGGACGACGGGCGATCTCGACCTCTGGATCGAACCGACCGCGGCGAACGCCGCACGGATCTGGCAGGCGCTCGGTGCCTTCGGCGCCCCGCTCGACTCGCTCGGTATTCGAGAGGCGGATTTCCAACGGGCGGATCAGGTGGTCCAGTTGGGGCTCCCGCCGTACCGCATTGACATCATGACTTCCCTCAGCGGCCTGGAGTTCTCCCACGGGTGGGTGGGGCGCGTGGCCGGCGAGTTGTTCGACGTGCCCGTCCCGTTCATCGGGCGCGATGCCCTCATCGCCAACAAGCGCGCCAGCGGCCGGCCGAAGGATCTCGAGGACGTCCGCGCCCTCGAGGCGTAGGGACCGAGGACCCCGCACGTTGCGCACCCACACCCACTACCTCTGGTTCCACACCAAGTCCCGCCAGGAAATCATTGACATCACGGACCAGGTCGAAAAACAGGTCCGCGCTTCCGGTATCACCGAAGGCATGGTGCTGGTCTCGGCCATGCACATCTCGGCCTCGGTCTTCGTCAATGACCATGAGTCGGGCCTCTGGAAAGACATTCTGAAATGGCTGGAAGAGCGCATCGCCCCATGGGACCCAGACCACTACGACCACAACCTGACGGGCGAGGACAACGCCGCCGCCCACCTGCGGAGCCTCACGGTGGGCCACGAGGTCATCATCCCGATCACCGACGGGAAGCTCGATTTCGGGCCGTGGCAGCGCGTCTTCTATGGGGAATGGGACGGAAAACGGCGTAAACGGTTGATAATAAAGGTGTTAGGCGAGTAGGTACACGGTACACGGTGCACAGTGCACGGGGGTGCAGGGCCGGGCCCGTGTACCGTGTACCGTGCACCGTGCACCGCCCCAAGCTTGAGAACCCCACCTAAGTCTAGTATTTTCAACGGTTCCCGAGATTCACCCCCGGGAGCGGAGAAGGGTTTTGGATTCATTCGACCTGGCGGAACGTGTAGGCGCCGTGGCTCGGGCTCAGCCGGACCGGCCGTGCCTGATCAGCGATACCCGCACATGGACCTACGGCCAGACCTGGGCGGAGGCGGAAGCATTGGCGGCGGCACTGGCGGACCTTGGGGTCCGACCCGGAGACCGCATCGCTGTGGATCTGCCCAACTCCCCCGAATGGGTGCTTTCCCTCCTTGCGGCGGCGCGACTCGGCGCCGTGCTGGTGCCGGTCAATTCGGCCCTCGCATGGCACGAGCTCAAGTACCAACTGCGGCACGCGGAAGCGACCGTGGTCATCGCCGCCCAGTCAGGCGGAGACCCCGAGTATCTCGAGGTCTTCGAAGAGCTGATCGCCGAGTTGCCGGATCTCCGGCACCTGGTGCTGGTCGGGTCGGATGAGATGTGGTTTGACGATCGCATCTTCCAGTTTGCCGATCTGGTCCAGCGGGGCAAGCGCCGTCAGGCGCCCCCACAGTCAGCCGATCCCGCCCAGACGCCGCTCACCCTGCTGTACACCTCGGGAACCATGGGCAAGCCCAAGGGCGCGTTGTTGTCCCACGCCAATCTCGTGTTCACGGCGTCGGCTTCGAGCCAGGCCTTGTCGCTCACCCCCGACGACAAGGTGCACGGCGGCGTGCCGCTGTTCACGGTGTTCGGGGTGCACGTGGTGCTGACGACGCTGCTGTCCGGCGCGTCGCTCCGCCTGCAAGAGCGATTCGCTCCATCGGAGGCGCTCACGCTGATTGAGCGCGAAGGCCTCACGGTGGTGCACGGGGTGCCTACGATGTTCCAGCTCCTGATGCGCGATCCGCGTTTCGCGAGCCGGAACCTCACCACTGTCCGAACCGGCATCGTGGCCGGGAGCCCGGTCTCCGCAGACCTGGTGCAACGGGTCCGACAGTGGAACGACGTCCAGATTGCTTACGGGCTCACGGAAACGGGCCCGACGGTCAGCATCACGCGGTTCGACGATCCGTCGGATGCGCGCGAGACCACCGTCGGTCACCCGATTCCGGGGGTGGATGTGAAGGTCGTGGATATCACGACCGGCGGGTTGCACGGGCCCGAAGCCGTAGGCGAGCTGGCCGTGAAGGGTCCCAACGTCATGCTGGGCTATCACCGCATGCCGGTGGAGACGAAACGGTCGTTCACACCCGAGGGGTATTTCCTCACGGGTGACCTCGCGGCCCTGGATGACCGGGGCCATGTGACGATCGTCGGCCGCCGCAAGGAGATGATTATCCGCGGCGGCTACAACATTTTTCCGCGCGAGATCGAGGATCTCCTGCGGACGCACCCCGCCGTGGACGACGCGTGCGCCATTGGTCTCCCCAACGAACTGTTGGGTGAACTGATCTGCGCGTGCGTGATTCCGGTGGAGGGCGCCATCATCACGGGTGACGAACTTCGGCAATTCACCCGCGAACACCTGGCCGACTACAAGGCTCCGGATCTGGTCCGTTTCTTCGACGCCTTCCCGATGACCGGGAGCGGGAAGGTCGAGCGCAAGGAACTGGCCCGCCTGATGAGCCTGGAATTGAGTACGACGTGAAAGACCTTGTTTCAAGGCGCGACGCCAATGCGTCGCCCCACGCGGAGGCGCTGCGGCGCGCTCCGAACGCCGCCCTGCTGATTGATTTCGACAACGTCACCATGGGGATCCGCTCGGATCTCCAGACGCAGTTGAAGACGATGCTGAATACGGAAATCTTCAAGGGGAAGATCTCGGTTCAGCGCGCCTACGCCGACTGGCGGCGGTACCCGCAGTACATCGTTCCCCTTTCCGAGGCGTCGATTGACCTGATCTTCGCCCCGGCCTTTGGTTCCAACAAGAAGAACGCGACCGACATTCGCCTGGCGATTGACGCGCTCGAGCTGGTATTTACCCGGCCCGAGATCGGCACGTTCATCCTGCTCTCGGGCGACAGCGATTTCTCCTCGCTAGTGCTCAAACTCAAGGAGTACGGCAAGTACGTGATCGGCATCGGGCTGCGCGAATCCTCGAGCGACCTGCTGATCCAGAATTGCGATGAGTACTACAGCTACAACGAGCTCACCGGCCTGATGAAGGAAGGCGACGATTCGTCGGTTCCGCGCAAGGACGTGTGGGAGCTCGTGATTGAAGCCGCCGAGAAGATGCAGGCCAACGGCGACGTGATGCGCTCCGACCGGTTGAAGCAGGTCATGCAGGAACTCGACCCGAGTTTCGACGAGAAGGACGCCGGCTACAGCAAGTACGCGAAGTTCCTGCAGGAGATTCAGCGGCGCGGTCTGTTGACGCTCACGCGGCTGGACAACGGTCAGTACGAAATCAGCATGGGCAAGAACGCCAACGCTCAGGGCGAGATCGCGGCCGGCGGTGAACGCGGCGTGCAGGAGACCGATGCGGAGGAGCGCAGTCGTGGCCGGAGCCGTCGTGGTGGCCGCGGGCGCGGTCGCCGCGAGGAAACCGAGACGGTGGAAGCCGCCCCGGTGGCGGCGCCGAGCAACGGACACGCCCAGGGCTTGGTGCTCGCGCGCGCGTTTGATGTGTTGCGCACAGCGCTCACGGGGCTCGGGGCCGTTGGCGAAGAATCCACCGATGCCGAGCAGGTACGTGAGCGCATGCTCGAACTGCACGGCAGTGAGGATCCGCTGTTTGATGTGCGGCGTTTCCCGCGCTTCCTGCGGCAGGCGAATGACGCCGGCGTGATCCAGCTGGCCAAGGCCGAGGACACGTACCTGTTGCGGTTGTCGCCGACCGATCCAGGCAGCCAGGCCGCTGTCGAGCCCGACGAAGCGGGGGATTCCCAGATTGCGATGAACGCGGATGCCGGGCCCCGCCCGCGCAGCCGGCGCGGTGGACGCGGACGCGAGCGGCGCCCGGATCGTGAGGAGACCGCGGCGTCGGCGCCTGCTGCGCCCGCAGCCTCTGATCCCGCACCGCGTGCGCCATCACGCAACCCGCGTTTCCGTCAGGGCTCGCGTGGCGCCAGCAACGCTCCCGCGGCATCAGCCGGTGCGATCCCGGGTCCGGTGAGTGGTGCCACTCCTCCGGCTGCACCGGCGGCCCCGAAACCGCCGAGTGGCGACACGCGGCGTTCGGTGCGCGGTCGGTCGGGCACCAAGAGCGGGCGTCCGGCGCCTTCGACGCCACCGGCTGAAGGTCCGCGGACCGTGGCGTCACCGTCGGCCGATGTGCTTCCCGAGCGGTCGGCGCCGTTGCCGCCGATCTCGTCCACGATTCGCGTTCCCCCTGATCCGGAACCACAGCAGGCGGAGAACGCCGAGCGGGAGGACGATTCCTTGTTCAAGCGGATGTCAGCGGCGTTCCAGCGGGCGCTGGGTGGTGATCAAGAATAAGGCGCTGTTACCGCCATCGTTCTACGCGCGCGACACCATTGGTGTCGCGCGCGGTCTTTTAGGGTGTATCCTGGCCACCCGCGTGCGGGGCGTGGTCACGGCGGGCCGCATCGTTGAAACCGAGGCGTACGTCGGCCCGCACGATCCGGCGGCGCACAGTTACGGGAATCGGAAGACCGCGCGCAACGCGCCCATGTTCGGCCCGCCCGGCATCGCGTACGTGTACTTCATCTATGGCATGCATTGGTGCGTGAACGCGGTGACCGAGGGCGACGGGCATCCGTCGGCCGTGTTGATCCGCGCGATCGAGCCGGTCATGGGCGAGGAGGCGATGCGGCGCCGTCGTCGGGGGCGCGCGGACTATGTGGGGCCGGGCAAGGTGTGCCAGGCGCTCGGCATCACCGGTACGATGAGTGGGGTGCCGCTCGATGGGATCCGGATCGGCGTATGGAAGGGCGCACGCGGAGGCGCGGGGGCGCGGAGGATCGAAGTGACGCCGCGCATTGGCATACGAGAGGCGCGGGATTGGCCGCTGCGGTTTGTGCTGCGTGCCTAGCCCAGCGCCTTTGCGAGCAGTGCCACGGCGCCCACCGCGCTGCACCAGAACACGAACGACCACTTGATCAGGTCGCCGAACCGGCGCTCAATGCGGGCGTCCATTGTGGCGAACCCTACGCGCATCTCCTCGCGGAGGGCGGCGATGGTCGCGTCGGTGACGGTGAACCGGGTGTTCATCTCGTCGCGCAGCCCCGTGAACCGGGTGTTCATCTCGTCGCGCAGCCCCGTGAGCCGGGTGTTCATCTCGTCGCGCAACCCAGCGAGCCGGGCACTCATCTCCTCGCGCACCGTCGCAAACCCGGCATGCATCTCTTGGCGCATCTCCGCGAGATCCGCCCGGAACTGGTCACGCTGCTCCCCGCGATGCGCGTCCATGTCATGCATCCATGACAACAGGTCGCCGGTGGCTTCCGGTCCCAGCGCCTGGTGCAGGCGCCGCGCGAGCTCGGGTGAGAAGGTCATGCAACACACAGTACGGTACGCTCGGCGAAGCAGATAATCAATCGTGCGCGGAACGTACCATTATGACGCACGAGGCCCCGGCTTTCACCGGGGCCCCGAGGTTACTATCGCGTCCATGCGTCCACGTCTTCTACGTGTCTTTGCGTCTAGCGTCGGTCGGTCGAAATCTCCTCGAACGAACTGCCAAACGAAATCCGGAGACCACCGACGAGCGCATGGATGTCGCTCGTGAGAAGGAAGTCGGACGCACCCGGCATGTACTGATACGTTCCGTAGAGCAGGGCGCCGCGGCTGAGCGGCAACTGGAGACCACCGGTGAACGTGAGGAACGCCTTGGTCGCGGCCTCTTCCACCGTCAACGACGCGGCGTCAGCGGCCGACTGCGACGCGAACGTATTGTTGCCCGAGAGCACGGCGTCCGTGATCTGATGGATGGTGAACCCGCCGCCGAAGAAGAACCCGCGACGCGGGAACGCAAGCAGCGAGCCATTGATACGGCGGCCGTTCGAGAACAGGACCTCGATGTTCCCCAGGTCCGTAGTGGTCTGGTCGGGGAAGATTTCCTGGTCGTAGCTCACGAGGAGCGCGGACCTGGTGCCGGTGATGAGCCAGTTGCCACCTACGTTCAGGGCCGTGACGCTCCCACGGGTGGTGGACTGGAACGAGGCGCCGCCCTGGGCACCCCAGAACCACTTCCGGGCAAACGGGTCGTCCTGGCCGGAAGCGGGCACGGCAAGCAGCAGGGCCGCGAGACCAAGGAACGTGCGCGAGGATTTCGTCATCGAGTCATCCCTCCAAAGAGCGCCGCGTTGAACAGCAACTTGAAGGTCGCGTGCGGCTGGCCACGATGTTGGGGACGGAAGCCGAACAGGACGGCCCGCCCACGCTCCACCGGAACCACGACCATCGCGCCTTGGCCGGCCACGCGGTCGGGCTGGTTGACCCAGCCGGACCGGAGCGGCGGGGTGGCGTAACGCGCCACTACCTGCCCGGGGGCCTCAACGGCCCAAGCCCGTCCGTTGGCGAAAAACACGGCCACGCTGTCGGCCATGCCAATCCGGAGGGGCCCCCCACCCGCCAAGAGCGTACCGAAAATAGAACCCGGAGCCGAAAAACGCGAGTCCGAATCTGTACCGGGGGGGTCGGCTAGGACGTTGACTAGTGGGAGGTTAAGGGCTCTGACCGCGAAATCACTTGAAGCGTCGAGGGTGATCAGGGTGCCGCCGGCGCGCACAAACTCGACCACGGCCGCCTCGCCGGCCTCGCCAATCCCGCCCGAAAATTGGGCAGGAACCTGCTGTTCGGAGCGTCCCTGAACGATGGACTGATCGGTCTCATCGGTGAGGATCAGGACGTCAAACCGGCGCGCCAGACGGCCGGCCCGGAGGTCGGCATCGTGGACCGTAACGTAAGGAATGCCATACTGTTCCAGCACCCAACGGGTCCATCCCTCGTCCATCGAACCGGTCCACGGCTGGTACAGCGCGATGCGCGGGAGACGGGAGAGGGGAGGCGTGAGACGGGGGGCTTCGGTCGTGGTTTGGACCCGGACGCCCCAACGGCGGGCGAGGGAGTCCACGGTTGCCCGGACCCTGCGGTGGTTGCCGTCAATAATGACCGATTGGTCGCCCACCCAGACCCGTTGGCCGGCCTGAAGCGCGGCCACGACCATCCGGGTCTCGGAGTTCGACGTATAGGGCAAGGTCAGATAACGGCCGGAGCCCTGCACCCCGCCATCGCGGGGCCGTGGTGCCGCGCGCAGCCGCTCCGTTGGGATGGCCGTCCGGTCGCGCAGTTCCTGTATCGCAACCCCCATCTGCATGCCGAGGGACCAGCCCGCCACGTCGTAGGGCTGGCGGTTGTCGGGATAGACCTGTCGTTCGAGCAGGTCTTTCACGTGGATGCGGAACGGCTGGTTCATCGGGATCACCAGGTCGCCGTTCGGGCGCTGGCGGATGTCGGCGCCGGTGCGGATGAGCAGGTCGGCCAGTGTGTACCAGGCTTCGGGATCGCGTTGTGCGGCAGGAATTAACAAAGCGCTGGGCCCGGTGGTATCGGCGATGGCGCGTGCCCCAAGCGTCACGAAGCGGCGGACAAACTGTTCGCGCTGGGTGGCCACCAGGCGCATGAGGCCTTCGGTCAGGTACAGCTCGTAGTCCACGATGTCGCGCATGCGCCACCAGCCGCCGGGCCACGGGGCCGGATAGTTGATCCCGCGTTCGGGTTGGCGCAGGTTGGCCGGGTCCTGCTGGATGGGCGACGCGAGGCGCGCGCTCGCCATCTCGGACAGGATGCCAATCATGTTGTGGCGGGCAGGGGCCGTGCGGAACCCGCCGTGCCACCACAGATCGAACTGGCGTTGATGGCTGACGCCCGTGAGCCCGGCGTCCAGTACGGCGCCCGCCATGGCGGTTCCTACCAAGTTCGTGGCCGCGACGAGGATCGGGTCGAGATTCGGGTTCACGGGATCCGCAAACGGCGGAATGAACAGCCGTGCGCCATTGTTGCCCATCTGGTGGATGTCCCACACGACGGCCGGAAACCATTCCTCATAGATCACGCGCGAGATGTCGCGCGTCTCCGGCTGGGTGAGCATGTACCAGTCGCGGTTGTTGTCGTGGCCGACGTACGGGTGGTACAGCCACGGCATCGGGCCGCTCTCGTAGCGTGTGCCCTTGTGCTGGCGATACCACGCGATGGTGGTGTCGAGCCCGTCCGGGTTGGTGCTCGGGATCATCAGGACGACCGTCGAGTCGAGCCAGCCGCGCCACATGGGGTCGGTCGCAAACTTGTGGGCCATCTCGAGCTGCATCTGGCTCGACGCGATCTCGGTGGAGTGGATGTTGTTGTTGATCAGCACCACCGCAGGACTGGATCGCACCAGCCGGTCAATCTCGGCCGCATCCATCACGCGCGGGTCCGCGAGGCGTGCCTGCGCCGCGCGCAGCTCGGCCAAGCGTCCCATGTTAGGTTCGCTCGCGAACGTCACCATGAGCAGTGGCTTGTTCAGGTGCGTGCGGCCGATCGTATCGAGCCGGACCACGGGGGACGCGTTGGCCAGCGCGCTCAGGTACCGGTTGATCTGGCTCCAGTCGGCGAGGACGGAGTCGGTGCCGGGGCGGAAGCCGAGGTGCGCTTCTGGGGACGGGACCTGGGCAGCGACGGTCGCGGCAAGAAAGAAAGGCGCAAGGCGCAGGGCGCGGCGCAAGGGTGCAGGGGGCAAGGAATTGGGCGCACGGCGCACGGCGCACGGCGCAAGGCGCAAGGGTGCGAGACGTACGGGTGCAGGGTGCAAGGAGCAGGGGGCAGGGGGCAGGGAATAGGGCGCGCGGGGCACGGCGC
>JBBDNM010000054.1:0-25513 GCA_040877595.1 Gemmatimonadales bacterium
GCGAAATTCCTTGTCGGGTAAGTTCCGACCTGCACGAATGGCGTAACGACTTGGTCACTGTCTCCTCCGTAAGCTCGGCGAAACTGAAGTATCGGTGAGGATTCCGATTACCCGCGACAGGACAAAAAGACCCCGTGCACCTTTACTACATCCTGTCATTGGACGTCGGCTTGACGTGCGTAGCATAGGTGGGAGTCGATGATCCGCCGGTTTCGGCCGGCGGGGAGACAACAGTGAAATACCACCCTCGTTTTGTTGACGCCCTCACCCGGACGGTTACACCGTCGGGGACCGTGACAGGTGGGTAGTTTGACTGGGGCGGTCGCCTCCTAAAGAGTAGCGGAGGCGCGCGATGGTTCCCTCAGTGCGGTCGGTAATCGCACGCAGAGCGCAATGGCATAAGGGAGCCTGACTGTGAGAGCGACAGCTCGAACAGGGACGAAAGTCGGCCATAGTGATCCGGTGGTCCCGTGTGGACGGGCCATCGCTCAACGGATAAAAGGTACGCCGGGGATAACAGGCTTATCGCCCCCGAGAGTTCACATCGACGGGGCGGTTTGGCACCTCGATGTCGGCTTATCACATCCTGGGGCTGGAGAAGGTCCCAAGGGTCCGGCTGTTCGCCGGTTAAAGTGGTACATGAGCTGGGTTCAGAACGTCGTGAGACAGTTCGGTCTGTATCCGTCGTGGGCGCAGGAATGTTGAGGGGGCCCGACCTTAGTACGAGAGGACCGGGTCGGACGGACCGCTCGTGTCCCGGCTGTCGCGCCAGCGGCATGGCCGGTTAGCGATGTCCGGTAGGGATAACCGCTGAAAGCATCTAAGTGGGAAGCCCGCCCCAAGATGAACGTTCCTGGACGCAAGTCCCTGAAGGGCCGTGGGAGACTACCACGTTGATAGGCGGCAGGTGTAAGGCGTGTAAGCGCTTCAGCCGAGCCGTACTAATCGCCCGTGTAGCTTGATCTCTTCTCTTTTCAGAACGACTGCGGTGCCCGACCCACACACATCCGCGTTGCCATCTCTTGTCGAACATTTGGCTGGTGACTAGCGCGACGGGGCCACACCCGTTCCCATCCCGAACACGGCAGTTAAGCCCGTCAGCGCCGATGGTACTTGGCCCGCGAGGGCCTGGGAGAGTAGGCCGTCGCCAGCCTATCTTTGGAAGCCCACTCCGATTCTGGAGTGGGCTTCCTTTTTGTGCGTGCAACGTGCAAGGTGCAACGTGCAACCAACCCACTGCGGCACCATCGTCCTCGCCGGTCGGCCCAACGCGGGCAAGTCCACGCTGCTCAATGCGCTGGTGGGCGCACCCCTCGCGATCATCAGTCCCAAGGCGCAGACCACTCGGCAACCCGTCATCGGGGTGCGGACCGACGCCGCACACCAGATGGCCGTCATTGACCCACCGGGGCTCCTGGAGCCTGGATCGCTCCTCCATCAAGGCATGCTCGAAGCCGCGATCGCGGCCCTGGCCGGCGCTGATGCGATCCTCTACCTGCATCCGCTGGCCTCCGCGCCCGCACCACCGCTTGCCTCGTTGCTGCCCCCTGGCACACGGCCGTTCCGTGGGCGCATCCAAACCGTCTACACGCAGGCGGATCGCCACGGGGCGCGGGCTGAACCCGCGCCGCAGGACGGCCTGATCGTGTCGGCGGACACTGGGCAGGGGCTGGAGGACCTGCTGGCCTGGTGCCGGGCGGAGTTGCCCGCCGGACCCTTCGCCTACGACCCCGAGGCCAGCAGCGTGCAACCCGTGCGGTTCTTTGTTGCGGAATACGTCCGCGAGGCCGCATTTCGGCACTTGGGCGACGAGCTACCGTATGCGCTGGCGGCGGAGGTGGACGAGTTCCGGGAGCACTCCCAGCCGCTATATATTCGCATCACGATCTTCGTGGAACGGTCGTCCCAGCAGGGGATGGTGGTCGGCCGCGGTGGCCGGACTATCAAGGCCATCGGGCAGGATGCTCGCCGCCGTGCCGAGACCCTGTTGGGCGAACCGGTGTACCTCGATCTCTGGGTCAAGACGTTGCCCAAGTGGCGTTCTGACCCCCACGCCCTGCGACGCTTTGGCGTCCCGGTGCCCCTTGGGAGGTCCTGACATGAGCTTGTCGCCCGAACTGCGAGAGATTCTCGTGTGTCCCAAGTGCCGCGGGGAACTCTCCTACCAGGCATCACCCGAAGAACTACGGTGCCCTGCCTGTCGCCTGGCCTACCAGATCGAAGACGATATCCCGATCATGCTGATTGACGAGGCCAAGCCCTATTAGGTCGCCCGCCGTCCTACTCGCGTGTCTGGCGTTGGGGGCGGCGCCCGGCTCAGCGCAGACCACCCGCGACGAAGGGGCCTTGTTCCTGCTCATACCGGTCGGCGCCCGTGCTGCGGCGCTTGGCCAGGCCGCCGTGTCCGATCGGGGCACGGCGGAGGCCGCCTTCTGGAATCCCGCGGGCCTCGCCGCATTGCCCCGCAGCGAGTTCGCCTTTCACGCCGCCCGCACGTTTGCCAGCTCCAACGGGGTCATCTCCGCCTACTTTCAGGACGACCGCGTGGGGACCGTGGGCGCGGCGGCGTATGTGGTGGACCTCGGATCGCAGGATTTCATCCCCCGCGGCGCGACCGAGCCGACGGGTCGAACCACCACGCGCAACATCGAGCTGATCGCGTCGTACGCGACGTCCCTGGGCGGTGACCTCTCCCTGGGTGTGAACTACAAACTGATCCAGCTGCGCAACGATTGTTCCGGCGATTGCGGAACGTTCCGCGCGATTGTCGGCACGACGCACGCCATGGACATTGGCCTGCAGGGCCAAGTCGCCCAACGATTCGAATATGGCATCGCCGTCCGTCATGCTGGGTTTAAGCTGCAACTGGAAAACAGCAGTCAGGCGGACCCACTGCCAACGCGCGTGGTGGTTGGCGCCAGCTGGACCATGCCGGTCAGCCGACTTGCTGATGGAACGGGCCTGGACGCCCGCTTCCTGGTCAACCTGCAAGACGCCGTCGGGCAGTACGCGAGCCCGGATGTGCTGGTGGGATCCGAAATCGGCTATGGCGACCTGCTCCGGGTGCGGGCGGGTTACGCCTTCACCGATGCGGGCATTGGAGGCGCGACGATCGGCATTGGGTTTCGCTACGAGCGGTTCATGGTGGATTTTGCCCGCCTCTTCTACGACTCGGCCATCGAATCCGAGCCCGCGTACCTGAGCATCAGGGTGTGGCTGTGACGCCGCTTCGTACCCTGGCCGTCGCTTGGGCGCTCGTGGCGCCGCCCGCCACCGCCCAGGAGGTCTCCATTCCGGTCCTCTCGTCTCTCTGGAACACCCTCAGCGCTCCCGATCGCGCCGCGTGGGCGCGGCCTTTGAGTTCGGCGATCGTTCCGGGCATCGGCCAACTGCTTGGGGGCCAGGAGCGTGGGGCGATCTATCTGGCCCTTGAGGCCGTGTTTCTCGTGCGTTTCGTGACCTATCACGGAGAGGCGCAGCGGGAAGGCAATCGCTACCGGGACTTGGCCTTCGTGGTGGCCCGGGGCGCGTACCAACCAGGGGCACGCGACACCACGTTCGAGTACTTCGAGCAGATGGCCCGGATTGCCGAGAGCGGGCCATTCGATATCGATCCGGGCCCGGCACTGGTCCCCCCGACCGATGAAACCACCTACAACGGCCGGATCTGGGCCCTGGCTCGGCAGACCTTCCTGTCCGACCCGGATGCACCCGTTGATCCCAACTCGGCGGAGTACCAGCAGGCGCTGGCGTTCTACCTGAGTCGGGCCGTCGGGCCGAACTTCCAATGGTCCTGGCGCAATGCTGGGCTGGAGCAGGACCTCTTTCGACAGACCATTCGGGACAGTGATGAAGCGTTTCGGGCCGCCACCCGTCAGTTGGGTCTTCTGCTGGCCAACCACCTCTTGAGTGCCGTTGACGCCTTTGTGACCCACCGCCTCTCGGGGAACGGTCGGATCCGCATGGAGAGCGCCGTGCTGCCGGGCGCCCGCGGATCGGCCGCCGGCCTGATCCGATGGCAGGTGGCGTTCTGAATCCGGGCCGGGACCCATTTCAATTGACTTCACATCGAGCGATCCCTAAGTTTTGGCCTGGCTTGCAATTACCCTAAGGAGAGCGGTTGCCGCCCAGTCCGACGGTTCTCTACCTCACGCCGCCGGAGCGGCCTCCAGCCGAGCTCATTCGCGCTTGGGCGGCGCAACGCGCATTCCGGTTCGTCGTGCTGTCCGACCCGGCGGAGGTTCGGATGGCGGCCACTCGCAGCTTGCCCGTGCTGATTCTGGTGGCTGATGCGATGGATGATGCGGGCCGAGCCCTCTGCCGTGATCTCAAGCGGGACCCCTTCACCGGCATCATTCCTCTGGCGGTGACCGCGAGTCGGCACCAGGCGGATTGGGTGGACGCCTGGTTCGAGTCGGGGGCAGACGAGGTATTGACACCGGTGTTCGAACCGGCCGAGCAGCGCGCCCGCCTCGGCGCGTTGCTGGAACGCACCCGAACGAATGTCGCGGTGCATCCTTCCACCCGCTTGCCGGGCACGACGGAGATTGAGCGTGATATTCGCCAGCGGTTGGATGCGCAGACCCAGTTCGCGGTGTGTTACGCTGACTTGGACCATTTCAAGGAATTCAACGACCGCTACAGTTACTACGACGGCGACCGCGTCATCTCGGTCCTGTCGCGCCTGTTACGCGACGTCGTGAAGGGCTTCTGCGGCAATGCGGGGTTCGTGGGGCACATCGGGGGCGATGATTTCATCTTTGTGATTGATATCGACGACGTACCCAAAGTGTGCACGGAGATCATTCAGGTGTTCGACACGCTCAGTCCGTATCAGTATTCCGAGCAGGACCGTCGGGCAGGTTACTTTTTTGGCAAAGACCGTCGCGGGCAGTTGTACAAGGTCCCCTTGATGACGCTCTCGATCGGGATCGTGACCAACGCGCGACGCACCTTCACCCATCCGGCGCAGGTGAGCGGGCTGGCCACGGAGATGAAGAGTTACGCCAAGACGTTGCCGGGTTCGGTATTCGTGGTGGACCGGCGGCAGGACGCGAACCAGGAAGGCACCTGAGCCATGAACGTCCGGTGTCCGACGTGCGAAACCATCTATCGGGTCGACCCGGCCAAGGTACCGGCGACCGGGATCCGCGCGCGATGCGGAGTCTGTGCGGGGATCATCCCGGTTTCGGCGAATGCAACCGCCGCGGCGGTTGCGCCATCAGCCCGAGCCGCCGCCCCGACGCCGCCACCGGTGGCACCGCCGGTACCGCCCCCCACGACGCCGGCAGCGCCACCCAAGGCACCGACGCCTACGCGTCGGGTGACAGCGCCATTCATTGCGCCCCGACGGACCGAGGGCGCTCCCGCGCCGACGGTGCCGACCACGCCACCCGCGGCGCCCAGCGTTGCCCGGCCCTCGGCGCCGGTGTTCACCCCAACGCCGGGTGCCCCGGTCACCAAGCCGCTGGTGGCCGCTCCCGCGGCACCGCGACCGGCAGCTCCGGCCAAGCCGGCCGGCGGGTTCGTCAACCCGTTTCTGGCTCAGGATCCGCGCCAGAAGGCCCGACGCTTGGCGCGGGCCCTCGTGTCAGACATGATCGTGTATCAGCCGGAGAAACGACAGGAAGCGCTCGCGGCGGGCAACGTGAAGACCGCGTTCGAGGAAGAGATCAAGAAGAGCTGGGAAGAATACGTGGACCAGATTGGCGAGGAGATCGCCGCGTCCACGCCGTATTGGACCGAAGCGCTGAACGAGATTCTCGCCGGCGGACAGCAGATTTTCTAAGAGGAATCATGACCAACAGTCTGCAGGAGCAGTTTGAAGATCTGGACCGCCGCTTGGCCGAACTGCGGAGCTATCTTTGACGTTGCGGCGAAGCGTGACCGGCTGACCGCGCTCGACGCTCAGATGTCGGAAGCGGGCTTCTGGAGCGACAACGAACGGGCGCGCGGGGTCGTGGACGAGGCGAAGGCCCTTCGACGGTGGATTGAACCTTTCGACGACCTGGTCAAGCGGGTGAGCGACGCCCGCGAGTTGGCCGCCTTGGCTGACGACGACCCGACACTCGCCACGGATTTGGCCGACGAGGCCCGCCGCATCACGGACGGGGTTGCGCAGCTCGAGCTACGCAACATGCTGCAGGGACCAGACGACCAGCGCGCCGCGATCCTGACCATTCATCCGGGCGCGGGCGGCACCGAGTCGCAGGACTGGGCCGAAATGCTTCTGCGCATGTACACCCGCTGGGCGGAACGCCACGGCTACACGGTCAACCTGCTGGATCGTCTCGACGGCGAGGAAGCGGGCATCAAGTCGGCGACGCTCGAGATTCTCGGAGACTTCGCGTTCGGTTATCTCAAGGCGGAGAAGGGGGTGCACCGGCTCGTGCGGATTTCGCCCTTTGACTCCCAGAAGCGTCGCCACACGTCGTTCGCCTCGGTGTTTGTATACCCGCTGGTTGACGAGACGATCAATATCGAAGTCCGGGATGATGACATTGAGATGGAAGTGTTTCGCGCGTCCGGGGCCGGAGGGCAGCACGTCAACAAGACGTCGTCGGCGGTTCGTCTGCGGCACCTGCCCTCGGGTATCGTGGTGTCGTGCCAACAGGAGCGCAGCCAGGGCAAGAACCGGGCGACGGCGATGAAGATGCTGCTGGCGGCGTTGTACCAGCGCGAGGTGGAGGAGCGCGACCGCAAGAAGGCAGCGCTTGAGGCGACCAAGGCGGACAACAGTTGGGGCAACCAGATTCGCTCGTACGTTTTCCAGCCGTACACCATGGTCAACGACCACCGAACCGAACTCAAGATTGGGGATGTCCAGTCCGTGATGGACGGCGATCTCGACGAGTTCATTCACACGTTCTTGAAACGTTTCGGAGGGAAGGCCGCGTGAGCGAACACCGCTCCCACGTTGAAGATGCGCGCCGGGAGACCCTGGCCGCCCTGCGGGCGCGCGGCGTCGAGCCCTTCGCGTATCGCTATGACCGGACGCACACGGCCGCGGAGGCGGCCGCGGCATTTGCGGACGCGGAGGACACCGCCGTCAGCGTCGCCGGCCGGCTGGTAGCCCTCCGCCCGCACGGCAGGACCGCGTTCGCACACCTCGAGGACTTGAGCGGTCGCATCCAACTGTACTTCCGTCGTGACG
Source organism: Gemmatimonadales bacterium (assembly GCA_040877595.1). Lineage (GTDB taxonomy): Bacteria > Gemmatimonadota > Gemmatimonadetes > Gemmatimonadales > GWC2-71-9 > JBBDNM01. The sequence goes on from JBBDNM010000054.1 coordinate 7,154, forward strand.
ACCTGGGCGAGGAAGCGTTCGGCTTAGTCACGTTGCTCGATCTGGGCGACCTGGTGGGGGTGCGCGGCACGTTGATGAAGACCAAGACCGGTGAGGTCACGGTCCGCGCCGCCGAGGTGACGCTGCTGACCAAGTCCCTCCGCCCGCTGCCGCTGGGCAAGCAGGATGCTGAAGGGGAGGCCCATGGCGGCCTGAGCGACCCCGAACTGCGGGCCCGGCAACGGTATGCGGACCTGGCGGTACATCCGGATGTCCGCGCCATCTTCCAGACCAGAGCGGCGGCGGTGGCCGTCCTGCGCCGGGTACTTGATGAGGCCGGGTTCCTGGAAGTCGAAACGCCAGTGCTGCAATCGCTTTACGGCGGGGCCATGGCGCGGCCGTTCACCACGCACCACCATGCCCTCGATCGTTCGCTCTACCTCCGCATCGCCACCGAGTTGTATCTCAAGCGGTGCATCGTCGGCGGGCTTGAGCGGGTCTATGAGATCGGCAAGGATTTCCGGAACGAAGGGATTGACCGGTTGCACAACCCAGAATTCACCATGTTGGAGGCCTACACGGCGTATTGGGATTATGAAGACGTGATGACCTTCACGGAGCGCCTGGTCCATGCCGTGGTGGTGGAGACGTGCGGGGCGGCGGCGATCACCCGGTTCGGGGCGACCCTCGACTTCACGCCCCCCTGGCCGCGGAAATCGTACCGCGCGTTGGTGCAGGAGCAGGCGGGCGTGGACCTCGCGACGGCCGATGACGCCGCCTTGCGCGCCCGGCTGCGCCCGCGGAATGTGGGCGACGTGGACGCCATGCCGCGGACCAAGCTGGTGGATGGGGTGTTCAAGGAGTTTGTGGAACCGACCCTGTCGCAGCCCGTCTTCGTAGTGGACTTTCCGATTGAGCTCTCGCCCCTCGCGAAGCCCAAGCGTGGCGACCCAACGCTGGCTGAGCGATTCGAGCTCTTTGTGCTCGGCCGCGAGCTGGCGAATGCCTTCAGTGAATTGAACGACCCCGACGATCAGCGTGGGCGCTTCGCCGCTCAGGCCGTGGCACGAGCAGCGGGGGACGACGAGGCCCAGTTGCTCGACGAAGACTTCATCCGGGCGCTCGAGTATGGGATGCCACCCACGGGTGGCGTGGGTCTCGGGGTGGACCGGTTGGTGATGCTCCTGACGGAACAGGCGTCCATTCGTGACGTGATTCTTTTTCCCATGCTGCGCGCCGAGGCATGAACGAACTGGCGTGGCGCCTTGCGGCGCGGTATTTGCGCGGCCGACGCTCCGCCGGTGTCTCGTTTCTGACCCTCATCGCGACGGGTGGGGTGGCTGTTGGCGTGATGGCCCTGCTTATCGTGCTCGGCGCCATGAACGGCCTCCAACGACACCTGCGAGAACGCATTCTCGTGGCTACGCCCCACGTGCGGTTGCTGACGTTCGGGGAGGGGCTGCGGATGGATGATTGGCGGGCGATGCTCGAGACCATGCGCAGGCGGCCCGCTGTGGTCGCCGCCGCTCCGTTCGTCCTGACGCAAGGCCTGCTCTCGGCGGGTCACGATTACCACGAAGGGATCCTCGTGCTCGGCGTGGACCCTGACACGGGTACAGTGGCCGTCACGTCGGTCGCCCAGCACATCGTCCGCGGTGACCTGTCGTTTACCACCGACCGGAGCGACGTGGATGGCGGTATCCTGTTGGGCCGCCGGGTGGCGGAGCGATTCTCGGCGTATCCGGGCTCGGTGGTCAGCGTGGTCTCGCCTGGCGGGAGCCGGTTCAATGCGTCGCTGGGCGCGTTCATTCCCCGGTTCTGGACGTTCGAAGTAACTGGCTACTTCGAAACGGGGATGTATGAGTACGACAACGGGTATGCGTTGCTGCCGCGGGACGTGGCCCAGCGGTTTGCCGGACTGGGCGATGCAGTCAGCGGGCTGGAGATCCGGCTCACGAACCCCGATGACGCCGCCATGGTTGCCACGGCGCTGGAAGACGAACTGCGGTATCCGTACCGTGCCCTCGATTGGCAAACACAGAATGCCCAGCTCTTCGCGGCGCTGCGGTTGGAGAAGTTGGTGTTTTCGTTGGTCGTCCTCCTGATCGTCATTGTCGCGGCATTCAACATCGTGAGCATGTTGACCATGGTGGTCACGTTCAAGACGCGGGAGATCGGTATTCTCCGGGCCATGGGATTCCCGTCCACCGGGATCCGCCGCGCGTTCCAGATGCAAGGCTTGGCGATCGGTGGCGTCGGAACCGTTGTGGGGCTGCTGCTGGGCCTTGCGGCGTCCTTGGCGCTTGACGAGTGGCGCCTGATCGCCATTGACCCGTCGGTCTACTTCATTGACCACCTGCCGGTCGAGAACGCGCCGTTCGATGTGGCGATGGTGATCGTCGCGAGTCTGGTGATTGCCCTGGTCGCCACGATTCAGCCGGCGCGCCGCGCAGCCGAACTGGCACCCGTGGAAGCGATTCGGCACGAATGACGCCACTCCTCATGACGCGGGACCTGCGGAAGTCCTATATCGGTGGCGACCACCATCCCGTGGACGTGCTCTCCGGGGTGGACCTCGTGGTGGACCGAGGGGAGTTCGTGGCCATCGTGGGCACGAGCGGCGCTGGCAAGAGCACACTACTGCACCTGCTTGGTGCGCTCGACCGACCGACAAGCGGGGAGGTGTCGCTCGACGGTGTGCAGTACAGTGCGCTGCCGGAACGCGGACTGGACGAGATCCGCAGCAGACGGCTGGGGTTCGTGTTTCAGTTCCACCACCTGTTGCGCGAGTTTTCCGCCCTTGAGAATGTCATGTGGCCGCTGTTGATCCGTGGGATGGAGTCGCGCGAGGCGCGTGCACGGGCGGAGACCATGCTGGATCGCGTGGGTCTCACGCCGCGCGCGACCCATCGTCCCCATGAGCTCTCGGGCGGGGAACAGCAGCGATGCGCCGTGGCGCGCGCGGTGGTGGGTGAGCCGGCGCTGCTCCTCGCCGACGAACCCAGCGGGAATCTCGATCATGCGAACAGTCACCGCCTCCATGACCTGTTGGTCGGCGTGGTGCGCGAAACGGAAACGGCAGCCGTCGTCGTGACGCACAACCGCCACTTGGCGGACCGCGCCGACCGCGTGCTGCTGCTCGACGACGGGCGACTCCAGGCCGCGACGGCGACGGAGGCCATGCCGTGATGCCATGCGATCGGTGTGGTGAGCGCCCGGCGGCGGTGCATTTGACGCAGATCGTGCACGGCCAGGTCACCAAGCAGCATCTCTGCGATACGTGCGCCAACGCGGCCGGCATCCAGACGGACGCAGTTCCGGGGCAGTATCCGCTGGTGGATTTTCTCTCGACGCTTGGTGGCGTCGGGGGCGCGTTACCGTCCCGCACCGATGAAGAGGGGGCGTGCGTTTGCGGGGCCACGTTGGTGGACTTTCGGGAAACGGGACGGTTGGGGTGCGCCGCGTGTTACGACACGTTCAGCGCCAGCCTCCGCACCTTGTTGCGTCGCATTCACGGAGCCAGCCAGCACATGGGCCGTCTCTATACGGCGCCGGGCGCTCCCAACACACCGACGGACGAAGCGTTGCGCGCGCTGCGCGAGCAACTCCGGCACGCGATCGAGGCCGAGGACTTTGAACGCGCGGCCCAATTGCGAGATTCGATCCGGGGGGCGGAGTGAGCTTCGACCTCAATCTCCTGCCGGACGGTGGGCTTTCGTGGCTCGACGCGTCCGGACCGGATTCGTCGATCGTCCTCTCGACCAGGATTCGGCTGGCACGCAACGTCGCGGGCCATGTGTTCACGTCGCGCGGGGATCGCGACACCCTCGAGGACGTGTATCGGATGGTCCACGAGGCGGCGACGGATGCCGTCTTGCCCCAGGCGGTGACCTACCGTCTGGACCAGATGCGGGGAGTCGACCGACAGGTCCTGCATGAGCGCCATTTGGTCTCGCGGGAGCTGGCCGGCCTGGACCGGCAGGGCGGGGCGCGCACGGCGGCCGCCCTGCTGACCGACGGGGCGATGGGCATCATGGTGAACGAGGAGGATCATCTCCGCCTGCAAGGGCTGCAGTCGGGATTCCAGCTCGAACGCCTGTACGGGCGCCTGGCAACCCTCGACGGGGCCCTTGGAGAGCGGATCCCCTTCGCCTTTCATTCGGAGTTTGGTTACCTTACCGCTTGTCCGACGAACGCGGGAACGGGGCTCCGCGCATCGGTCTTGATCCACCTGCCGGGCCTCGTCTTGACCAAGGAAATCAACAAGGTCCTGCAGGGACTCGCGCAGGTTGGCCTGACGTTTCGCGGACTGTACGGCGAGGGCAGTGAGGTGCTGGGGAACTTCTTCCAGCTGTCGAACCAGACGACGCTCGGCAAGTCGGAAGCGGAACTGCTCGACCACTTGGGCCGGATGGTGCGCATGGTCCTGGCCCACGAACATCAGGCCCGCGAGGTGATGGAACGCAGCGCCCCGGCGGTCGTGGCAGACCGGGTTTGGCGGGCATACGGCATCCTGCGCCACGCACGGACGCTGTCGTTTGAGGAGACCATGAACTTTCTGAGCGGGGTGCGGCTGGGCGTAGGTTTGAACCTGATTTCGGGCGTGAGTGTATACACGTTGAATCGGTTGCTCGTGTATACCCAGCCGGGCCATCTCGCGCACGCCGCCGGGATCGCCGTGACCGACCCGGAGTTGGCCGTGCACCGCGCGACGCTGGTGCGCACCATGCTGGACGACGATGCGACGCGCCCACCGGGCGCAACTCGCGGCGCGGAGGCGCCATGAACGGATATAACTTCACCGATCGCGTGCGGAAGGTGCTTCAGATGGCTCGTGAGGAGGCCGCGCGCCTGCATCACGAGTACGTCGGCACCGAGCACATCCTGCTCGGCCTGATTCGCGAGGGCGAGGGTGTTGCGGCCGCCGTTCTCACCAACCTGAACGTGGATCTCGAGGACATCCAGCAGAAGATCGAGGAGACCGTCAAGAAGGGCAAAGCGCCGGCCGCGGCCGGTCCGCCCGACCTTCCGTACACGTCCCGGGCCAAGAAGGTGCTCGAACTGGCCATGAGCGAGGCCCGCGAACTTAACCACTCGTATGTGGGTACCGAGCACCTGCTGCTCGGGCTGTTACGGGAGGAGAAGGGCATCGCGGCGCAGGTCCTCACGGACGCCGGCGTCAACCTCGAGCAGGCGCGCGCCGAAACGCTGCGGCTGCTTGGTAGCGACGTGCCCCAGACACCGAAGGCCCAGCCCGGTCCGTCGTCATCCCGGGCCGAGAAGAAGTCCAAGACACCGGCACTCGACCACTTCTGCCGGGACCTCACGGTTCTGGGAGCCGAGGGCCAGCTCGACCCAACGATCGGTCGCGCGAGCGAAATCGAACGCGTCATCGAGGTGCTCTCCCGTCGCAAGAAGAACAACCCAGTGCTCATCGGGGAAGCGGGCGTCGGCAAGACGGCCATCGTCGAGGGCCTGGCCCAACTGATCGCGTCGGGCTCGGCGCCGGACTCCCTGCGCCATCATCGCGTACTGGCCTTGGACATGGCCGCCGTCATCGCTGGCACCAAGTACCGCGGACAGTTCGAAGAGCGGCTCAAGGCGGTGATGAACGAGATTGCCCAGAACAAGAACATCATCCTGTTCATCGACGAGCTGCACACGCTGGTGGGCGCGGGCGCTGCGGAAGGGGCAATCGACGCTTCGAACATGCTGAAGCCCGCGCTCGCGCGGGGCGAGCTGCAGTGCGTCGGCGCCTCCACGCTCAATGAGTATCGCAAGTACATCGAGAAGGATGGTGCGTTGGAGCGCCGGTTCCAGACGGTCATCGTGGAGCCGCCGTCCATCGAGGAGACGGTGGAGATCCTCAAGGGTCTGCGACAGAAGTACGAGGACCATCATCGGGTGACCATCCCGGATGCGACGCTGGTCGCGGCCGCGAAGCTCTCCGAGCGCTACATCACCGACCGCTTCCTGCCGGATAAGGCCATTGACGTGATTGACGAAGCATCGGCGCGGGCACGGCTGGCAGCCCAGGTCCCGCCGGAGGCTGTCGCCCGGCGCAAGCAGGATCTCGAGGCCATTAATCGCGAGAAGGAAGAGGCCGTTCGCGACCAGAACTTCGAGCGCGCCGCGTCGCTGCGTGACGGGGAGCGCGAACTCCAGACGGAGATCCGCCGCCTGCAGGAGGAGTGGGAGCGCGAACGCGAAACCCAGCGGCCCGAGATCGGCGAGGAAGAGATTGCGTTCATCGTCTCACGCTGGACGGGTATTCCCGTGACCCGGTTGCAAGAAGCCGAAACCAAGCGGCTCCTCCGCATGGAAGCCGAGTTGCACGAATCCGTGGTGGGACAGGACGCCGCCATCGAGACCATCGCCCGGGCCATCAGGCGGTCCCGTGCCGGACTCAAGGATCCGCGCCGACCCATCGGCAGTTTCATTTTCTCCGGACCCACAGGTGTTGGAAAGACCGAACTGGCGCGGGCGCTGGCTCGCTTCCTGTTCGCCGATGAGCAGGCGCTCATCCGTGTCGACATGTCCGAGTACATGGAAAAGTTCAGCGTGAGCCGCCTGATCGGGGCGCCACCGGGCTATGTCGGCTATGAAGAATCCGGCACGCTGACCAAGGCCGTGCGCCGCAAGCCGTATGCGGTCGTGCTCCTCGATGAGATCGAGAAAGCGCACCCGGACGTGTTCAACATCCTCCTTCAGGTCCTCGATGAAGGGCACCTGACGGACAACTACGGCCGGGTCATTGATTTCAAGAACACCGTGGTGATCATGACGTCCAACGTGGGGGCGCGCGACATCACGAAGGGCGGATCGCTTGGCTTTGGTGATGGGACGGCGGCGGCCTCGTTCGAGCGCATGTCCGAGAAGGTGAAGGAAGAGATTAACCGGGTGTTCAACCCCGAGTTCCTCAACCGGCTGGATGACGTCATCGTGTTCCATCCGTTGCGCCGCGAGCATATCCGCCAGATCGTCTCGGTGATGTTCCGCATCGTGGAGCACCGGATCGGTGACGAAGGCTATGTCCTCCGCCGGACCGAGGCGGCCACCGAGTTCCTGGTGGATCACGGCTATGACGAACACTTTGGCGCTCGGCCACTCAAGCGGGCCATTCAGCGGTACGTGGAGGATCCTCTCTCCGAGATGATTCTCACGAGAGATGTGACGCCCGGCGACGAGATTGAGGTGGACGTAGCCGCCGATGGCAGCAAGCTCTCCTTCCGGGTGCTGACGGGGACCAAGGCGTGACCCGTTGGCAGCGTGCAGTCCTGGCCGCGGCGGTCACCCTCGCGGCCCCGCTGGGCGTCCGGGCCCAAGCGGCCAACGTCCCAGTCCTCGATAGCATTGAGGTCGTCGGGCAGCGCCGGCTACCGCCGTCGCAGATTCTTGCCATGAGTGGTCTCGCTGCGGGCCAGACCGTTACCTACCGCGATCTCCAACGCGCCATCCGGGCCCTTTACGCTTCCGGCCAATTCGCTGACGTGCGGATGTCGCAAGGCGCGGTGGATGGCCGCGCGCTGCTGAGAATCGAAGTCGTTGAGCACCGGCTCCTGCGGAGCTGGTCGGTGCAGGGTGTCGAGGCCTTTTCCGAGCGGGCGGTGCGGGGGCGCATTCGCCTGCGCGAGAGCCGGCCGTATGATCCCGTCGAGGCCTACCGCGCGGTTGCCGCTATCGATTCTCTCTATCGGCAGGGCGGGTACTACCTCACGACCGTGCACGTCATTCAGGATACGGTGCTCGACGGGCAGTTGGAAGTCACCTTCGCCATTGACGAAGGGCGGAAGGTCGCCATCAGCCAAGTCATCCTTGAAGGCAATGTCGCAGTGCCCGATGACGACGTAGTCGGCAGCATGAAGACCTCGCCCGAGGGATTCTGGTGGTTCCAAAAAGGGCAGTACGACGAGCGGGAGGTGGAACGGGACCTGCGCGAGCGCATTCCCAACTTCTACGCCGAGCGTGGCTACGTCGACCTGCGCATCGTCCGTGACACCCTTGTGGTGGCCGAAGGGACAGGCAAGGCCACGTTGGTCGTCACGGTCGAGGAAGGACCGCGGTACGCCGTCGGGCGCTTCGAGATCATGGGGAACCGCCGGTTCTCCTCCGAGCAGCTCGAGGCCTACTATCCGTTCGGCGACCAGCGGCGCGGCTTCCTCGGATTCGGCGGGACGCGCGACGGACCGGCCGTGTTTGACGAGGCGCGGTGGCGTGACGCCACGGGATCTCTCTCGACGCTCTATGCCAACAACGGTTATCTGTATGCGCGGGTCGAGCCGATGATGAACCGGCGAGTGGCGGACGACGGAGCGCACGTCGTCGATCTCCGCTGGCAGATTCAGGAGGGCGTGCCCGCCACCATCCGGCGCATCGATATCGCTGGCAATTCGGTCACGCACGAAGATGTCATCAGGCGTGCCACGTTCCCGTTGGTCCCCGGGGACATCTTCCGCCAGGACGCATTGATTCGCGCGTACCAGAACGTCACGAACCTCGGGTTCTTTGAGCAGCCGGTGGCGATCCCCGACGTCCAACCGGCCAACCAGGAGGGTGACGTCGACCTGATTTTCCGGGTCGAGGAACGACGCACCGGCAACATCAACTTTGGGGCATCAGTCGGGCAGGGGACCGGCGTCGGCGGGTTCATCGGCCTCGACGAGCCGAACGTGATGGGTCGGGGCAAGCGGGTGGCGGTCCAATGGCAATTCGGTAGCAACATCAGCGACATCAACGTCACGTACAGTGACCCGGCCATCCGTGGCGGGCTTATTTCGGGATCGTTGAACCTGCACAGTACGCGTCTGCGCTACACGATCGCTGATCTGGGGCGCATCCGGACGCGTGGTGGAAGCACGCAGCTGGGATTCCCCTTGTTCGGGGCGCGCTACACGCGCCTCTTCACGTCCTACACGCTGGAGCAGAGCACCTTAGATTCGCCCTCGCTGTCGTCGGTATTCGTCTGCGAGAACTGTACGTTGTCGCAGGCCGCAGTCAGCGTGAACCGCGACACGCGAATCGAGTTGCCGTTCCCAACGGGTGGTGCCCTGCACGAGGTGCGTATTGCTCACGCCGGGGGGCCGCTCGGCGGCACCGGCAACTTCCAGCGGGCCACCTTCGAGGGCCGTTGGTATGCACCCTTGGCCCAGTTTGGCGGCAACGCGCCCGGGTCGAGCCCGCTCAAGGTCGTGCTGGGCCTCACATCCAAGGCCGGCTTCGTCTGGGGTGATCCGGGTCCGCACTTCCGCCAGCTGTTCTCGCTCGGTGGCACCCAGTTCGGCGTTCCGCTTCGCGGGTACGACGAGTTCTCGGTGACCCCGCGGGGATTTGATCCGCAGGCGACCGGGTTCCGGGCGAACACCGTGGACGCGTTCGGGCGCGCGTATTTTACGGCAACCGGCGAACTGGGTCTGCGCGTGAGTCAGGCGCTGTACCTCGCGGCGTTCTACGATGCGGGGAACGTGTGGAACCGCCCGGCACAGTTCAACCCGACCCGGCTGTTCCGGGGTGCTGGGTTGGGTGTCAGCGTCGTGTCCCCGCTGGGACCCCTCGGACTGGATTACGCCTACGGCTTTGATCGCACGGATGCCGACGGCAATCCCACACCGGGTTGGAAATTCCACTTCAAGCTTGGAAACTTTTTCTAGTAGTTTATGACCATCCATCTTTTCGGCGAGACCGTGATGACGGCACGTACGTGGTTGACTCCATTCTGGACCCTCGTGATGACGGGTTTCCTGACGCTTCCCGTGGCTGCGCAGCAGCCGGCGGCCACGGCAACGCCCCAGCGATTCGCCTGGGTCAACTTCCGCGAGATTGTGGCCAACATGCCGGGGTATGCGGCGGCTGAGTCGCTCCTGGCCAGCGAACTCTCCACGGCACAGGCCGAGGTCCAGCGGTTGCAGGTGCAGCTGGACTCCATGGTACGCGCCTTTGATCAACAGCAGATCGCGTTGAGTCAGAGCGCGCGCCAGCAGCGGCAAACGGAGCTGCGGGACACGCAGCTGCGCTTCCAACAGCGGGCGCAGGAGCTGGAGGAGGCCATCGCCCAACGCGAGCGGGAGGTGTTCGGACCGCTGGAGCAGCGGGCCCGGGTGGTCCTGGAGGGCCTGCGGGCCGAGCGCAACCTGGCGTTCATCTTTGACGTGAGCGCGCCGGGGTCGAACATCTTGACGGCCGATCAGGCGCTCAACGTCACCGCCGTGGCCATTCAGCGTCTGAACGAGCCGTAAGTCATGTCTCCCCTCACCGCCGGGGCCGTTGCGGCGCTCGTTGGCGGGGAGATCGAGGGATCCCCTGAGGTTCAGGTCACTGGGGTGGCCGCGCTGGATGCGGCCCGCCCTGGCGACCTGACGTTTCTTGCCGAGCCGCGTTGGGTATCCTACCTTGCCGCGACACGGGCCGCCGCGGTTCTGATCGCGCCACGCCTCCGACGGGAGACCGGCGGCCCCACCACCCGCATTGTCGTGGACGATCCGCGTCGGGCAGCCCGCATCGTGGCAGGCCACTTGCGGCCAGCTACCGTGTGGGGCATCCACGCCTCTGCCGTCTTGGGTCGGTGTGTACGGTGGCAGGGACGTATTGCGATCGGCGCGATGGCCACGCTCGGCCATGACGTGCGGCTTGGAGCGGAGTGTGTTGTTGGGGCCGGCGCCTACATCGGTGACCGCGTGACGTTGGGATCGGCGTGTGTGATCGGACCGGGCGCGCGCGTCGGCATCGACGGGTTCAGCCATCTCGCGGGGCCGGAGGGACCCGAGGACCTACCGCACCGCGGTGAGCTCACGATCGGTGATCGGGTATCCATTGGCACCTTGGCGACCATCGCGAGCGGCACCATGGGACCGACGGTGATCGGATCCGGCACCAAGCTGGATGCCCAGGTGCATATCGGGCACCACGTACGGATTGGGGCGCGATGCCTCATCATGGCCCAGGCGGGCATTGCGGGATCCACCGTGTTGGGCGACGATGTCGTCGTGGCGGGGCAGGCCGGCTTGGCGGATGGCGTGCGGGTGGGCGACGGCGCCCGGATTGCGGCACAGTCCGGGGTGATCGGTGATATCGCTTCCGGAGCTACGGTCTCGGGTTATCCCGCTCGGGATCACCGGCAGGTGTTGCGCCACGCCGCGGCCTTGGCACGCTTGGCGCCTCACGCACGCACTCTCGAACACTTGGCGAGCACGACGCATGGCACCAGCGACTAGGCACACGGTAGCACAACCCGCGGAAGTGACGGGCGCCAGCCTGCATGCCGGGTCGGCAAGCCGCGTGACGTTCCGTCCGGCCCCGGTCAATACCGGTATCGTGTTTCGGCGACTGGACCGGCCGGGCGATGCGCCGATACCGGCCCTCGCCGATCGCGCGACCCGCGCTGAGCGCCGGACCGTGCTCGGCGCGCCAGATGGCATTGATACCGTCGAGCATATCCTCGCCGCACTACGGGCTGCCGCCATTGACGACGTGGAAGTCGCTGTGGACGGACCCGAACCACCGTTTGGCGATGGCAGTGCGGCGCCGTGGCTCACGGCGCTCACGGCCGCGGGGTCGGTTGCCCATGGTGGCATGCCCACCGAACTCGCGATCACGACAGCACTTGTGGTCACGCACGGGGAGTCGCGCTACGTCGTGAGTCCCTCGCCGAGTCCCCGGCTGACGGTCACGATTGATTTTGACCACCCGCTGATTGGACGGCAGACCGGGTGTTGGGATCTGACACCTGAGATTATCGCGAACGAGCTTGGATCGTCGCGTACGTTCGGTTTTGCGGCGGACTACGATGGATTGCGCGCGAAGGGTCTCGCCCTCGGAGCGACGAAAGACAATGTGCTCATCCTGACGCCGGACGCGCTCATGGCGGGGCAGTCGCTCCATTGGCCCGACGAGTTTGTGCGGCACAAGGCATTGGATCTCGTGGGCGATCTCATGCTGGTCGGCGGTCCGATCAAGGCCGACATCAGCGCCTTTCATCCGAGTCACGCGGGCAATGTGACGCTGGCGCGGACGCTCCGTCGGGTGGTGTCGGGCAGCACACCGGTCCTCGGCATTCAGGAGATCCTGGGCACGCTGCCGCATCGGTACCCGATGCTCCTGGTGGATCGCATCCTCGAGGTCCACGGGCGGGAGCGGATCGTCGGTCTCAAGAACGTCACCATCAACGAACCGTTCTTTCAGGGCCACTTTCCGGGTCACCCCATCATGCCCGGCGTCCTGATCGTTGAGGCGATGGCGCAGTGCGGGGGCATGCTGTTGATGGGCGCAGTCGAGCAGCCGGAGACGAAGGTCGTCTATTTCATGAGCATTGACGGTGTCAAGTTCCGCCGGCCGGTCGTGCCCGGCGACCAATTGCGCCTCGAGCTTGCGATGCTGCAGTTTCGTGGTACGACATGCCGCATGCGCGGCACGGCCTTCGTGGACGGCCAGGTGGCGGCGGAAGCCGAGATGATGGCCGCGATCATGGACCGGTGAGCGCGATCCATTCCACCGCCCTCGTGGACCCACGCGCCCGCCTGGGTGAGGGGGTCACGGTGGAAGCCTACAGCATCATCGGCGCCGAGGTCGTGGTCGGAGCGGGGACCATGATCGGTGCGCACGTGGTACTCGAAGGCCGCACGACGATCGGCGCCGCGTGCGTGATCGGCCATGGTGTCGTGATTGGCACCCCGCCGCAGGATCGGAAATACGCCGGGGAGCCCACTGCGGTCCTGATTGGCCAGCGCACTCAGCTTCGCGAGTACGTCACCGTCCACCGGGCCACGATGGCGCGTGGGACCACCGTGATCGGGCACGACTGCCTCCTCATGGCGTATGTCCACGTCGCGCATGATTGCGCCATCGGTGACGGTACGGTGATCGCGAACGCGGTGCAGTTGGCCGGCCACGTGACCATCGGACGAAGCGTCACGATTGGCGGGCTCACACCCATTCATCAGTTTGTGCGTATTGGCGACTACGCGATGGTGGGCGGTGGCTCGCGCGTACCGCAAGATGTGCCCCCGTTCATGCGCGCTGTCGGGGACCCGTTGCGGCTGGTCGGCGTGAATACGGTCGGGCTGACGCGCGCGGGGCTGGCGCCCGCCGATCGGGATGCCCTCGCACGGGCGTCGCGTCTGCTGTTCAACTCGTCCCGTTCCCGATCGGAAGCGCTCGAAGAACTGGCAGGGGCGCCGGCGCCGGTCGGCCAGCTGGTGGCGTTCGTGACCAGTTCCGAGCGCGGCGTGGTGCAGGCGTGAGCCGCATCCTGGTTTCCGCGGCGGAGCCCTCCGCTGACCGATACGTCGCCAAGCTGATTCCCGCGCTGCGATCGGCATGGCCACACGTTGCGATTGACGCGATCGGTGGCCCGGCAACCGCCGGCACCGGCGTGTCCATGCTCACCTCCATGGACCACCTGCAGGCGTTCGGCCTGGTGGAAGCCGTCCGCGGGCTGCCCGTCCACCTGCGCTTGCTGCGTGATCTCCGCGCGGCCCTGCGTCGCGGCGCGTGGGACTTGGTGATCCTCTGCGACTACCCAGGGTGGCACCTTCGGGTGGGACGCGCGGCGCGCGCGGCGGGCGTGCCCGTTCTGTACTACGTCGCTCCGCAGCTCTGGGCGTGGGGGGCGTGGCGGGCAGCCGCCTTGCGTCGGGCGACCACCAGCATCGCCGCGATCCTGCCGTTCGAGGAAAGGTTTTTTCGCGCGCACGGGGTCACGACCCGGTTTGTGGGACATCCATTGCTGGATGAGCCACAGGTAGACCGAACGCTGGCGCGCCGCGCGCTCGGCGTGGCACAGGACGCTACGGTGGTAGCCGTGTTGCCCGGCGCTCGTCCCAACGATCTCGCTCGCCATTGGCCATTGTTTCATGGGGCCATCCAGCGCATCGGGCAGCGTCGCCCGGACGTGGTCTGCGTGGTGGGGGGCGCTCCGGGACGTACGTACGCTGGCTGGTCAGGGCCGATGGCCGCCGGGGGCCGTGCCGCCCTCGCCGCTGCCGATGTGGCGCTCTTGAAGTCAGGCACCGCGACGATCGAAGCGGCCCTGGCGGATGTCCCCGCCGTCGTGAGCTATCGCATGCACCCGGCCACGTGGTTGATCGCGCGACGAGCCGTGCGGCTGCCATGGGTAAGCCTCGCGAACCTGGTCGCCGAACAACCGGTCCATCCCGAGCTGCTCCAGTCCCGCGCCACACCCGAGGGACTCGCTGGGGCGGTCCTGGACCTGCTGGGCGACCAGCCGGCACAGGACGAACAGCGGCGCGCGTATGCCATAGTGCGCGAGCGCCTCGGAACCGCGGGCGCAGCCAATCGCGTGGCGGCCATGGCCCGCGAGCTCGTGGCATGAAGGCGTGGCTCGTGGGGTCGGCGATTGCCGGCTTGGCGCGGACATGGAGACTGCAGGTCGAGGGTGCCGAGCATCTGGCAGCCGCACGGGCGCGAGGGACCGTGCTGTTCGCTCCGTGGCATGAGGCCATGATTCCGCTGGTCTGGTGGCATCGGGGGCAGGGTATCACGCTGCTCGTGGGGCGCCATGGCGATGCAGAACTGCTCGCGGAACCCGCACACCGCTGGGGCTATGGACTGGCCCGCGGTTCGAGCTCCCGTGGCGGCCCTGCCGCACTCCATGCGTTGATCGCGGCGTTGCGTTCAGGTGCCGATGGCGCGGTCACGCCCGACGGTCCACGCGGGCCGCGCCGCCGGGTGAAGCCCGGGGTGCTCAAGGCGGCGCAGGCTGCTGGGGCCGCGGTGGTGCCGGTGACCGCCCTGACCGACGATGCGTGGCGCCTCCGGTCGTGGGATCGGATGCTTATCCCCAAGCCCTTCGCACGCATCGTGATCCGGTACGGCGCAGCCCTGACCGTGCCGGCCGACGCGGACCCGCGGGGCGAGCCAGCGCGCGCGCTCCAAGAGGCACTCGACCGGATGGTGACCGCATGATGCCGCAGGTGTGGCGACCCGGTGATGTGAACCGGTGGCTGCGCCTGCCGCTCCTGGTGCCCGCCGTGCTCTATCGCGTCGGCGCTACCGTGCGCGCGCTACGTCACCAGCGGGCCGCCCCAGCGTTGCCACATCCTGCGATCGTCGTGGGGAACCTCACCGTTGGTGGCACCGGCAAGACCCCGGTGGTTGGATGGCTGGTCTCTGCCTTGGCGGCGCAGGGGGTGCGGGCGGGGGTGATCGTTCATCCCGATGCTGCTGACGAGGGGGCGTGGCATGCCGCGCACCCGGGCTGCCCGATTGTGATTGCCGATCGCGACCGACGGCGCGGGGGGCTGTCTGCCGCAGCCCAAGGGGCCGAGGTGCTGGTGTTCGATGATGGGCTCCAGCATCCGGGGCTCCGTGGGGCGTTCCGGATGGCACTGGTGGCCGCTGAGCAGGAGGAGCTGAGCCCGTGGCCGGTGCCCGCTGGCCCTTGGCGCAGCGCGAGGAGGTTGCTCGACCACGCGGACGTGATCGTTGTCACTCGCAAGACGGCGTCCACTGAGATAGCGACGGGGCTGGCTCGACGCCTTGGGGCCGACTCCGGGCGCCCGACGGCCCGTGTACACCTCCGACTCGTGGGATTCCGGCCCCTGCACGGTGGGGCCCTGGTGCCGCCGGAACGCCTGCAGGGAGCCAAGGTCCTGGCTGTGGCTGGGGTGGCCGACCCCATGCCATTTCGGGCCCAGCTTGAGGCTTTGGGGGCGACCGTACGGCTCCGGGCGTTCCCGGACCACCACCCGTATCACCCACGCGATATTGTGTCTCTCCTCCAAGAATCTGGTCCGACTGATTACGTTGTAGTCACCTCCAAGGACGCCGTGAAGCTCCGTACCCATTGGCCGGCGCAGCCGGACCCGCTGGTTGCGGAGCTTGCTGTCGAGTGGGAGGGCGGCGTACAACCGGAACCCTCGGCAGCTGGCTGCCGGTGGAGCGCATGAGCCAAGGTGCACACGCGGGTGTTCGCACCGCCCGTGAACTGATCGGGCGGTCCAAAGACCCCGTCCTCAACGAAGACAATCCGTTCGAAGCGATGATGGCGCGCTTCGATCATGCGGCCGAGTTGCTGAACCTGGATCCGGGCATCTACAAGGTGCTGCGCGAGCCGGAGAAGCAGCTCATCGTGTCGATTCCCATCCAGCGTGACAATGGCGAGATCGAGGTGTTCACCGGCATCCGTGTGCTGCACAACAGTGCCCGCGGTCCGGGGAAGGGGGGTATTCGCTTCGACCTCAACGTCACGCTCGACGAGGTCAAGGCGCTGGCCGCCTGGATGACGTGGAAGTGCGCGGTCGTCAACATTCCGTTCGGCGGCGCGAAGGGAGGGGTGATCTGCGATCCGAGCGTGCTCTCCGTGGCCGAACTTGAACGCCTGACGCGCCGCTACACCGCCAACATCATGCACCTGCTCGGACCCGAGTCTGACGTTCCCGCACCCGACGTCAACACCAACGAACGCGTCATGGCCTGGATCATGGATACCTACTCCATGCACATGCGCCATTCGGTGACGGCCGTCGTGACCGGCAAGCCCGTCGAAATGGGCGGCTCGCTCGGGCGGCGCGAAGCAACCGGGCGCGGGTGCATGATCACGACCCGCGAGGCGCTCAAACACATGGGGCTGCCGATGCGGGGCACCAAGGTTGCCGTGCAGGGCTTCGGCAACGTTGGATCCGTGGCGGCACAGCTGCTCGAGCAGGAGGGCTGCACGGTTGTCGCCGTGAGCGACAAGACCGGTGCCGTGTACAACGCCAAGGGCCTCGTGATTGGCGAGGCGCTGAGCTGGATGCGCGAACATCGCTACCTGCAGGGGTTCCCTGGTACGGAATCCATCACCAATGAGGAGCTGTTGACGCTGGATGTGGATGTGTTGCTGCCCGCGGCGATGGAGAACGTGATCACTCGCAAGAA
Organism: Gemmatimonadales bacterium; assembly: GCA_040877595.1. Lineage (GTDB taxonomy): Bacteria > Gemmatimonadota > Gemmatimonadetes > Gemmatimonadales > GWC2-71-9 > JBBDNM01. The sequence goes on from JBBDNM010000054.1 coordinate 24,002, forward strand.
CGCCGACAAGGTCCGGGCCAAGGTCATTTGCGAAGGTGCCAACGGTCCGACCACGCCCGGTGCCGACCGGATCCTGGAAGAGAAGGGTGTCTTCGTCATCCCGGATATCCTGGCCAATGCCGGCGGCGTCACGGTCAGCTATTTCGAATGGGTGCAGGATCGCGCGGGATATTTCTGGGATGAGCAGACCGTGAACGAGCGGCTCGAGGTCATCATCCAGCGCTCATTTCAGGACGTGCTCGCGGTGGCGCGTCGTCACGAGGTGAACATGCGGACTGCCGCCTACATGCTGGCCATGGAGCGGGTGGCCGCCGTCCACCGGCTCCGGGGCTTGTATGCCTGATGGCAGTGCACGTTGTCGCGGTCGGCCGGGTGCGGGATCCCGGGCTCCGCGCGGCGTGTGACGGCTGGGTAGCACGCGCTCGGCACTACTTTCCGCTCACTGTACACGAGGTCGCCGACGCGGGCCGCAAGGGTCCGACCGCGGCGACCTCGATGCGTATCGAGGGGAAACGCCTGGTGCAGCGCGTGCCCGAAGGCGCGGTGATCGTTGCCTGCACGCGGGAGGGCAAGGCGCTCGACAGCAAGGCGTTCGCTGCGCGGCTCGAGCGCTGGCGATCATCGGGTCGTGTGGTAGCGTTCGTGGTGGGCGGTGCCTTTGGCCTTGCCCCGGACCTCTGCACTCGCGCAGAACTGCGGCTCGCGTTGTCGGCGTTCACCATGCCGCATGAACTGGCACGTGCGGTACTCCTGGAGCAGCTCTATCGCGCGGGCACGATGCTGCGCGGAGAACCCTACCACAAGGGACCGGCATGACCCTGCAGTTTGAGACCACGCCTGTCGCGACGCCGCCTGCGTGGTCGGCCCTCGCCGCACGCCAGCCCGGCGGCCGCATGGCAGCGTCGATGGCGCCGGCGCTCACCGGTCACCCTGACGGCATCACACGACTCCTGGCCGGTGCGCACTGCGTAACCACCGGCCAGCAACCCGGCCTGTTGGGAGGGCCGCTCTACACCCTCTACAAGGCGGCCACGGCCATCGCGATTGCCCGACGGCTGGATGCCGTGCCAGTATTCTGGGTGGCAGGCGACGACCACGATTTTGCCGAGGCCAATCACCTCTGGTTGTTGGGCTCGGACAACGTGCCGACCAAACTCACGCTACGCGAGCGGCCGGAGGATGCCACCTCGCTACCCATGTATCGCGAGCGGGTCGGCGACGACATTGAGGCGATCATCGCCGGCGTGATCGCGCAGTCGCCGCCGACCGAGTTCCGCGATCGGGTGATGGCGCAAGTCCGCGAGGCGTATCGGCCAGAGCGCAGCCTCGCCCAGGCCTTCGCCGGCTTGTTGGCTGCGTGGTTGGGACCGCACGGACTGGTGGTGCTCGATCCCACGCACCGCAGTGTCAAGGAACGCGTGGTGCCGCTGTTGCTCCAATCGCTGGAACGCGCTGGCGACCTGGATGCGGCGTTGGCCGCGCGCGCGCGCGCGCTGAGCCTGGCAGGCTCGC
>JBBDNM010000055.1:0-24269 GCA_040877595.1 Gemmatimonadales bacterium
CGACATGCACGCGGTGGCGTGATTCCACATGCGTGCCGCGATGGGCAAGGATTTCAAGGGGATGCACGGTAGGAACAGTAGCGGGGGGGGAATCGGGCAGGTAGTGTTGTAGCGATGATTGGCTTTGACATCCGGCGGACCACCATTGTCGTGCTGTTCGCGGCTCCGCTCTCGGCCCAGCAACCCTCACCCTACCTGCCGCTCGATCACTGGGTCATGCCGTGGGTGGAGCATCTCATTGCCACCGGCGCCATCGAGGATCCCAATCCGCTCACGCGCCCCCTACGACGCGATGCGGTTCGCCAGGCCGTGGCGGCCATCGATACCGTTATGGCGGGGCCGGGCGTACGCCGGATCGTCAGGACCCTGCTGCGTGCCCTGCCAGAGGGGACGCGAGATCCCGGCTATGGCGTCGAAGTGAGCCTGGGCGGCACGGCAGGAACGGACGCGCGGCGTGAGCCCCTGCGCCCGGCCGGTGACGGCCACGTGTCCCCCACGGGCAGCATCTGGCTCGAAGGGCGCTTCGGACCCGTGGTGCTCGTGTCGCATTCCTACTTCGAGCGCCGCCTGCGCTTCGATCCCGATTACACGGGGACCATCAGCAAGGAAAATCGCATCCCCGGCCGGTTCGCGGACGCCTACGCCAGCGTGGAAGCGCACCCGGTCGAGGTGACCGCAGGACGCCTCTCCAGGGAGTGGGGACCGATTGGACACCGCGGTCTCTTTGTCTCCAGCGAGTCGTACTCGTACGATCACCTGTTCCTGCGGCTGGGCGGCCACGGGGCGCGCATCGAGATGCTCTACACGCGGCTCGATGATGCGCTGTCGGCTGACAGCGTCGTCTTGCGACGCTACTGGGCCGCTACCCGCGCGGTGTTTCGCCCGTGGACCGGCGTCACGGCGTCAATCGTGCAGGGCGTACTGTGGCGGGGGGCCGGGGAGGCGTTCAACCTGGCCTGGGTCAATCCGCTGCAACTCGCGCCGTTCACACGGGAAGACGAACCGCTGCCCGACTCGGCGAACGTGATGGTGGGCGGTCAGTTCGAGGTACGGCTGCCTCGCGGCCAGACGGTGGCGGGTGAACTGCTGATTGACGACATCTCGACCCAGCCCGATCGCGTCGCCCCCGCGCGCCTGGGCGGCACCTTGTCCGTCGGCACGCCCGTGGCAGGCTCGGCGCACGTGACGGCCTCATACACGTTTGTCAGCAGCCTCGCCTACCGCACGCATCAGGGACCGGACTTCGCGATCCTCCGTAACGGTATCGGCCTGGCGCGCAACTTCGACGACTACGACCTCGCCACCCTGCGCGTGAGCGCGCTCGCCCCCGCGGTCGCCGGCGTGGTTCACGGCGAAGTCGCGCTGCTGCGCCAGGGTGAGGGCGACATCCGGACGCCGTTCACGCTGTCGAGCGATGCCCCCTTCCTGCATATCGGCGTCGTGGCACGCACGCTCCGGCTCGCCGTGGGCGCCGATGCGCATCTGGGATTCGGCTTCCAGATTGCGGGCTCCGCCGGTCTCCATCTCGTACGTAACGCGGCCCACGTCACCGGGGCAGATGCTTCCCGCTTCGTGGGCCGCACGCGCGTGGCGTGGCGCTACCACCAGCGCCTCAACATGCGATAGCGCTACTCGTAGCGCAACGCCACCATCGGGTCCACCCGTGTTGCCCGACGGGCCGGGATCAGCGTGGCCAGCGTACCGCTCAAGAACAGCACCAGCGACACCAGAACAAAGATCACGGGGTCGAACGGCTCCACCTGGAAGAGGACGATCTGCAGCCCGTTCGACAGCAGGGCCGCGATGCCCAGGCCGAGGGTCAGGCCGATGCCCAGCTGCCACATGCCCTGCTTGAGCACCAGCGCCAGGATGCTCCTGGTGGAAGCGCCGAGTGCCATGCGGATACCCATCTCCTGGGTCCGTCGGCCTACCGTGAACGACATCACGCCATAGAGACCGACGCCACCCAGGAACAGCGCGGCGGCACCGAACACCATGAACAGAATGCCGAAGACATTGAAGAACCACACGTCCTGTAGCACGGATGCGTCCAGCCGACTCACGAAGTAGATCGGCAGGTCCGCGTCAATGCGCAACACTTCATCGCGCACGGTGGCGGTCATCTGCATGGGGTCGCCGGCCGTGTGCAGCATGATGCTCATGAACCGGAAGTCCGCTTGGGCGAGCGGCATGTAGAAGCCGTCGGTGTCGCCGGGATCCTGCTCGATGCCATCCATCCAGATGTCCGGCACGACGCCGACAATGGTGCGCCAATTCCCCGCTCCTTGCTGAAACCGTCGGCCAAGTACATCCCCGTCCGGAAAGTGGTCGCGTACGAAGCTCTCGTTGACGACGGCCACCGGCAGGTTGCCGTCATTGTCCGAACGATCCAGCAACCGCCCCTGGAGCGCGGCGACGCCGAGGGCCTCAAAGAAGCCGGGGGTCACGACCGCGAACCGCACGGCCGGACGATCCTGGTCGCGCTCGTACGTCGCGCCTTCAATCCCGATGCGCGTCCCGTTGGCCCCCAATCCCGGCAGGTTGGTGGTCAGCGCGGCCGCCCGCACACCGGGCAGGGCCGCCATCCGCTCGTGCAGCGCTTCCCAGAACTGACGCCGTTCCAGCGGGGTGGGATAGTCCGTCTCGAACAGGCCGACCCGGGCGGTGAAATACTCGGCGGCCTCGAACCCATAATCCACATTATTCAGCTGGGTCACGCTCTTGATCATGAGGCCGGCAGCCACGAGCAGGCCGCAGGACAGCGCGATCTCGCCCACGATCAGGATGCGCGAGAGCTTGCCGAGCCGCAGACTCGACGACCCGCGGCTTTCGTCCTTGAGGACCTCGTTCACGTCACCAGCCGAGATCTTGAGCGCCGGGAGTACGCCGGCCAGTACCGTGGCCAGCACGGCCAGTCCGACGGCGAACGCCAAGGCCACAGCGTCGAGCCGGATGTCAATCCAGTACGGCGGATTGGTGGGCGCGATGGCCTGGTTGAACATCCGGACGCCGAACCACGCGAGGAACAGGCCCAACGCGGTGCCGGCGCCCGCCACCACAAACGTCTCGGTCAGGAACTGGCGCACGATGCGCCCCCGACTCGCGCCGATGGCCGTGCGCACGGCCACTTCCTTGCTCCGGGCGGCGGCGCGGGCCAGCAGGAGGTTGGCCACGTTGGCACAGGCAATGAGCAGCACCAGGAATACGGCCGCCATCATGGTCAGCAGCAGGGTCGCCGGTTCCTCCCCGATGTATTCCTCAGCGTAGGGCTTCATGACGACGCCCACACCCTCATTCGTCTCTGGATAGGTCTCCGCCAGTCGAGCGGCGATGGTGGCGAACTCGACGCTCGCCTGATCCTGGCTGAGTCCAGGGTGCAAGCGGCCAAACACCTCGAGGGTCATGCCCTGCCCTCGGACGATCGTGAGCGGGTCCAGCCGCAGCGGCACCCAGACATCCTCGTTGAGCGGGAACCGGAACCCCTCGTGCATCACCCCGATCACTTCGCCCACCTCCCCGTTATAGCGGATGGTGCGACCGATCACGTTCGGGTCTGCGTTGAAATGATCCTGCCACACACGGTACCCGATGATCATGACGGGTGCTGTACCGGGACGATCTTCACCCTCCTGGAACGTGCGACCCAGCAGGGGCGTCACGCCGAGTACTGCAAAAGCATTGGCCGTAATAAAGGCGCCGTCGAACCGCTCGGGCCGGCCTTCCAGCCCCGCGACGTTCACCGTGCCCGTGTAGAACGCGGCCAACCCGGTGAAACTGGTCTGCTGTTCACGCCAGTCATGGAAATCGTGAACGGTCACCTCCATCGAGGTGATGTTCCGCGCCAGGTTGTTGCGTTCGAGGTGCAGTACGCGCTCCGCGTTGGCGACCGGAAGGCCCCGATACAGCGCCCCATACGTGATGCTGAACATCGCGGTGGTCAGGCCGATGCCGAGCGTCAGGGCGACGATAGACAGAGCAAACACGCCCGGGTTCTTGCGCACCAGGCGCGCGCCAAACTGGAGGTCCTTGAGCCAGTTACCCATGGGTCAACCGGCCTTCACGGAGAATCCGTGTTCGCGCATCTTCCTGGCGGACCCGTTGCTGTCTTCACGCACAATCTTGCCGTCGAACAGATGGATGGATCGCTGGGCGTTCTCGGCATAGCGCGGGTCGTGCGTCACCATGCAGATCGTCGCCCCCTCGTCATGCAACTCGTGCAGCAGCTTCATGACGGCCTCGCCGTTCTGCGAGTCCAGGTTCCCGGTGGGTTCGTCGGCGAGGAGCAGGAGCGGCCGCCCCGCGATGGCGCGTGCGACCGCGACGCGTTGCTGTTGACCGCCCGACAGCTGCGACGGGTAATGCTTGGCCCGATGGGACATGCCCACACGCTCCAGGGCGCCGGTCACCTGGGCCTTCCGCTCGCCGGCGGACCCATTGCGATAGAGGAGGGGCAACTCAACGTTCTCATACACGGTGAGATCGCCAATCAGGTTGAATGCCTGGAAGATGAATCCGATGGTGCGATTGCGGGCATCGGCGCGGGCCGCACCATTCAGGTGCTCGATGGGCTCGCCGCGCAATCGGTACGTGCCGCTGGAAGGACTATCGAGCAGCCCGACAATGGACAGGAGGGTGGACTTGCCGCAGCCGGACGGACCCGCGATTGCCACATATTCCCCTTCGCCGATCTGGAGGGAAATGTCGCTCAGGGCGTGCGTTTCCATTTCGTCGGTATGAAACACCTTCGACACGAATTCCAACTGAATCAACGGATTGGCGGTCATGACGGCCTCCTCAGGCGGTTCAACGCAGGCGGACGCGCTCGGCGTCCGCGAACTGGCTCATGTCGGACAGAATGACCACATCGCCCTCCCGCAGCCCCTCCCGGATCTCGATCGCATTGACCGATCCACGGCCCAGCCGTACGGAGACCCGGTCCGCAATGTTTCCCTCTGGTGCAAGTCGAAACAGCGCCACGCCGGCGCCGGACTGCCCGGTGGCCGGACGCCCGGTGTACAGGACGTTTTCGAGTCGGTCAATCTGGATGGTGCCGTCCACGGACAAATCGGGACGCGCCCCGGAGGGCAACTCACCTTCCAGCGCGATGTCCACCGCGATGGTCCCGCCTTGGGGGGCGGGGTCTACGCGGACCACGGTGCCCACGATGGAATCGGTGCGCAGGTCAACCACGGCCCGTTGGCCAATGGCTACGTCCCGGGCTTGCACTTCAGGAATACGGAGGACGGCCTTGAGCCGGCTCGGGTCCACCACGCGGGCCAGCGTCTGACCCGGCTGCACCCACTGCCCTTCCTCAAGGTTGAGTTCGGTCACCACACCGTCGGCACCAGCCGGCACCCGCATGGACGCCAAGCGCTGGCGCTGGAACTGCACGATCCGTTGGAGACGCTCGACCTGTTCTTCCTGCACCTCCATCTGGGGCCCAATGCTCTCGGACAGCACGACCAGACGTCGCTCTTCCAGTCGGAACCGGGTGGCCAGCTCGGCCGCCCGTTCGCGCGCCGTCGCCGCGTCGGACGATGACATCAGACCACGGGTGACCAGGGACTCGGCGGCCATCGCATCACGCCGAGCCTGGAGGTGCTGGGCGTTGATCGTCGCAACCACGCCTTCCTGATTGAGCCGGGACTGTTCGAGCGAGCTGCCGAGACTCACCACTTGGGCCCGGGCAGCGCTCAATTGCCGCTCGGCTTCGAGGAGTTCGAGTTGGACATCGGGGTTGGAGAGTTCCACCAGGATGGTGGCGGCGGTGACGCGCGTGCCCGGCAGGACCAGTCGGCGCTCGACGCGGCCGGCGGTCACGGCTGGAATGAATCGCGCCTGCTCGGGAACCAGGGTGCCGTTGCCGCGCACCTGAATGACCAAGGTGCCGCGGCGGACCACATCGGTGAAGATCGTGGCGCGATCAACCCGGGGAATCGCGGGGGCAAGCGCCGTGGACAGGATCCACAGGAAGGCGCCGGTGCCGACAACGGCACCACCATAAATGGCCGCCTTATTCTTCTTTTTCTTGGGGCGAACGATATCCACTGTCCCTCGACCGTCAGGCGTTCGATGGCCTTACGACGCCCCGGTTGGGAAGTTTCCGCCTGGAACGCTACCAGCCCTGGCGCTCGCGCAGTCCCGTGATATGGCCGGTATGATGACGGCCATGCCACGCGTACATCTGGAGCAACCAGGCCAGGGTCCGGTCACCGGATTCGGGATGGTGGAATGGCCGATCCCACGCGTCGGGCAGAAGCGCCTTGAGTAACACGGCCCAGCGGGCATGAAGGCCCGACAGGACCTTGAGCGACGGCCCGATCGGGGCCGAGCGGGCGTCCGGCAGGTCGGCCCAATCCTTCTCTTCGTAGGCCCTGATGGTCGGATTGTCTTCGGTGAGCGCCAACCGCATCCGGCACCAGGCATTCACGTGGCTGTCCACCAGGTGATGCACCACCTGGCGCACGGTCCAGCCGTCAGGCCGGTAGGGCGTATCGAGCTGGGCGTCGCCCAGGTCGTCCACCGCGTGGGCCACGTTTGCGGGGAGCGCCTCGATGGCGGCGATGCACTGGGCGATGAGCGCGGGGGTGAGCGGTTGCACGGCGAATTTGCCCACAGGGTAACGCAGGTCAGGCAACATGCTCACTCTCCCTTCTGGCTGCAAAGCGGCGCAACACCCCGTGCGCTTGATACTCTGTGGAAGCTATCGTGAAACCAGCGTCGCGCACGGTTTGTTCGGTGTCGCGGTTGGGATGACACCCGCCCACCACCACGTTCCAAACGGGCGTGATCGCGTCCTGCACCCGACCGAGCCAGCGCGCACGCGCCCGCACATGCTCAATCATGCGCAATGCCCCACCCGGCCGCAGCACGCGACCCACTTCGCGCAATCCTCGCGCCGGATCGGCCACCGAACAGAACACCAGGGTGCTCACCACCGTGGCGAAGCTGCGGTCCCGGAACGGCAGCGCCTCGGCGCGCGCGGCCACCAGCGGGACCCGCGGTGCCCGCCGTCGAGCCGTCCGGAGCACCAGGCGGTCCGGGTCGGTCCCGATGACCAACACACCGGATGGATACCGCGGGAGGTTGCGACCGGTTCCCGCCCCTACCTCCAGCACCGGGCTCTCTGCGGCGCCCACGAGCCAGTCGCGCCAACGGCCCATGAGGCCGCGGTCGCCGATGGCGGCGAAGCGGTCGTACAACCAGGGGACTTGCTCTATGCCGCGCAAGGAGAGATCGGGAATGGGGGAGCGGGGAGCAGGGAGCGGGGCGGTCCCGCTCCCCGCTCCCTGCTCCCCGCTCCCCGTCATGGGCGGTACAGGACTCGAACCTGTGACCTCCGGTATGTGAGACCGGCGCTCTAACCAGCTGAGCTAACCACCCAGACTAACTGCGAATGGCGAATGGCGAACACAGCATGTCGAAGGGCAGCCGCTACTGAACATTGGACATTCGTCCTTCATCGTTCGACATTCCTCATTCGACATTCGCCATTCGACATTCACCTGGTGGGCCCTCCTGGATTCGAACCAGGGACCGACGGATTATGAGTCCGCTGCTCTAACCGCTGAGCTAAGGGCCCCGCTACGGGACGAGGAATATGGCGCCACCGATTACGCAGATCAAGCCATGGATTCCGCTGATGACGCTGATGGGACTGCTAGGCGCCACGCGGCCACTCGACGCGCAGTGCGGCGGCGTGCGGGCCGACCGGGTGGCGCTGATCGCCGGTGGATTTGTGGCGACCCAGGTCACCGTGATCGCATTGCGTCACGACGACTGGTGGACCACGCCGAGGCGATCCTTCTGGATGCGCACCGGCGGGAGCCCGAGCGCGGGGCAAGACTTGCTGCTGCACGGTGCCCTCGCCTACCACACATCCCGCGCGGCCACGGTCGCCTGGCGCTGGGCCTGCACCGGCGATGCGGCGCCGTGGCTCGGCGCGCTCACCGGGCTGCTCGTGGGGTTGCCCAAGGAAATCGGCGACGGACTGCGCGAAGCAAAGGGCTTCGCCGTCGATGACATGGCCGCCTCGGCGATCGGCGCGTTGCTCCCTGCCCTGCATGCCACGGTGCCCGCCACGCGGCTCGTTGCCCTCAAAGTGTTCTGGTGGCCCTCGGAAGAACTCCGCAACCGGACGCCCGGCGGCCTCCCGCACCTCGAGAACGACTACGCAGGCCAGCGGTACTGGCTCTCCGTGGTGCCGGGACGCATCTGGGATCTGCCGGTCCGATGGTTGGGCCTGGCGGTGGGACACTCGACCACGATGTGGGCGACCGCGCCGCCGCAATCGGAGTGGTACGTCGCCCTCGACGTGGACCTGTGGCACTGGATGGACGCCATCAAGCTGCCCTTGCCCGGCCTTCGCATGGCAGGCGGGCAAGTGACGTTCGGGTTGTACTAGCCGATCAGTTCCTGATACAGCGCAAGATGCTCGTCAATCATCTTGTCCAACGTGAAGTGCGCCAGTACCCGCTCACGCCCCGCCTGACCGAGGGTTGCTCGCAGTTGCGCATCATCCACCAGCTGGCGCATGGCCGCCCGGAGGGCTTCGGGATCGCGGGGTGGCACTTCGAGCCCGGTGACATTGGCCAGGTTCACTTCCCGCACACCGGTGGGCAGACTGGTGGTGATGACCGGCTTGCCCATCGCCATCCCTTCGAGCAGGGTGACGCCAAACATCTCGGCGGGGGTGGTGCTGGGCAGCACCACGTAATCGGCGGCCTGATACCACGAGACCAGGGTCTTGTCGTCCGGCTCGCCGGCAAACGTCACCTGCCGCTGCACGCCCGCCCGGAGGATGGCCTCTTCGATGGGGGCACGCATGGGGCCGCCTCCCACGATCGCGACATGCAGGTCGGTCCCACGCAGCGCTTCCACCAGCACGTTGAGTCCCTTGTACGCCACCAGCCGCCCGACAAACAACCCGATCGGCGCCTTGACCCCGGACGGGAAACCGGGAGGGGGCTCGGGGTGCGCGCGGGGCGCGAACCGTTCGGTGTCCACCCCGAACGGAATCACGCGCACTTTGTGCTCGAGGCGGCGCATTTCCGGCGAGGCGGCGACATGCGTACGCGTGGGCACCACGATGGCGCTCGCCTTGCGCAGGGCCCCGCGCACGAGCGGCCAATACAGTGGCTTGGCAAACCACTGACGACGCACATCGGAATGATGGGTCACGACGAGCGGACGCTTCGGCGCGAGAATCGCGGCGAGGTCGGCGAGGGGATGCGGCTGGTGCAGGTGCACCACGTCGGCGGGCCAGCGTGCCGCGGCGATGTAGCCGGGCGCGATGGGTTGCGACCACCAGATGCCGTAGGTCGGCAGGCGGACGATCACCAGGTCACCGCGCGGCGGTTCCGTGCGCCGACGCGAGGGGTCGCGCAGCCAAGATGATCCGGTCGCCGCGATCACGCGCACCTGATGTCCGCGACCCGCCGCGCCATCGGCCAGCTGGCCCACCACGCGTTCGATGCCGCCGGGATCCGGCCGGAAGAACTTGCTGAGAAGGAGAATCTTCATGCGATCCGGCGCGCGGCGCGCTCCAGGGCGGGCTGGAGTATCTCGACCAGGAGATTCACGTCGAGCAGCAGCGAGCGCCGGCCCATCCGGCGGCGCAAGACCAGTTCCCCAGCCATGGCCGGCGCGGCAAACGGACAGATCACTTCCCATTCGTCCGGGCGACGTGGAGCCGGTTCTTCCTTGAACTGCTGGGGCCCCAGGCGCCAGGTGCGTTGTACGCCTCCCGGCGGCGTGCGGAGGTTGATGGCGACGTCGTCGAATTCCCCGCGCCGGAACACCTCGGCCAGCGCGCCGAAGAGGTCGTCCAGGTCCGTCGCGTCCTGGACGCGTTCGGTGGCGCGTCGCAGCCCCACGTTCAGGGCCATCACTTTGGGTTGCAGGGCGCTGCGTCGCGCCAGCCGCGCCAGCTCCTGGAGTTCATGCAACCGGAGAAACCGCGCCGTGACCCAGAATCCGGCACCGAAGATGATGAGGATGACCGCATAGCTACGCACGTTCTCATTCACGAACAGCATGGCGAGCACGGCCATCATGGCGCTCACCGCAATGACCAATCCCGCCACTTGCCGAGGCGTGAACCCCGCCTGCGCCAGTTGGTGGTGCAGGTGGCCATGATCGCGCTCAAAGAGCGGTTGCCCTCGCACAGCCCGGCGAAGGAGTGTTATCGTGGTGTCGAAGACCGGCACGGCAAACGCCACAATCGGGACGGCGATGACCACCAGCGTGGGTCCCTTGGTGGATCCGCGGATGGCCAGGGCCGCCAGCGTGAAGCCCAGTAGCAGACTGCCGGCATCCCCCAGAAACGCGCGCGCCGGAGGGAAGTTGAACGGGAGAAACCCGAGCACGGCTCCGGCCAGCGCGGCGGCGACGAGACCGACCGCTGGATGGCCCAAGGCCACGGAAATCATGAAGACGGCGGTCGCCGCAAAGAACGCCGAGCCGGCGGCAACGCCATCGGCCCCATCCAGCAGATTGAACGCGTTGGTAATGAGCACCAGCCAGCCCACGGTGATGACCACACCGACCCACGGTCCCAACGCCACCGATCCCAAGGGCGCAGTGACCAGCGTGATGCGGAGGCCCATCCACCAGACGAGCAGAGCAATCAACACTTGGGCAATGAGTTTGGTGCGCGCCCGCAGGGGCACGATGTCGTCCACGCCGCCCAGCAGCAGGATGAGACCGGCCCCGATCACCACCGCGCGGAGGGGCTCAGCCGACCCGAGCAGCGTGCCGCCCGTAGGGTCGAACACGATGCCCACGAGCAGGAGACTGAGGGAAGCACCCAGCGCAATCGCCCACCCTCCCATGCGGGGAATGGGTGGCTCGCGTGTGTTGTCCAACGCCCCGATGCGCCGCCCAACGAGCATGAGGGCCGGCATCAGTACCGTGGCGCTGAGCGCTGCCAATGTGAACACCAACAGGTACGAACCCACAAACCGTCCCGGTGTAGCCGGGAGAAAAGGGCGTCCACGCGCCGTGATTGTCAACTCTCGGTGAGTCACATCACGATCGTTTGTCCCGGATTTCCGGACCTGCCGGGCGGCGTCACGGACCACACGGCGCGTCTCAAGGCCTCGTGGGAGGCGGCCGGGCACGCGGTCGCGGTCGTCAGCGACGCGTCCCTGAGCGCGCCGGAGACCGACGCGCAGCTCATCCAGTACGTGCCCTTTCTGTACGGTCGGCGCGGGTTGTCGCCCCATCCCGAGCGTTTGGCCCGTGCGGCCCGCCAGCGGGGGGTCCGCGTCGTGGTGTTTGTCCACGAGCCGTGGGTGCCCATGACGCGGCTGCCGTGGCTGGTGCTGGGACCGTTGCAGCGGCGACAACTGCTCCGGCTGCTGCGCCACGCGGATGTCACCGTGACGGCGGTGCCGGCGTGGCAACGCCAGCTCGGCGGCGAGGTGGACGTGGTGTACGTCGGGTCCAACCTTGGGACGCCGCCGGAACGCGTCACGCCGACCCTGCCCGCCCCCGTCGTGTTCTCACCGTTTGCGGCAGGGTTGGCATGGGATTGGGCCGTCGCAGCCATCAACCGGATCGCCGCCACCCCACCACTCATCGTGCTCGGCGCGGACGACGTGGCGCTCGCGGCCCATCCGGCCACGCGACGGCTGGACCGCACAGGGTGGGAGGCGCGCGGCCGATTGGACGGTCCGGCCACGTTGGAGCTGCTCCGGGCGGCACCGCTCGTGCTGGCGCCGTTTGTGGATGGGATCACGGGGCGGCGTACGTCGGTGGCTGCGGCACTCAGCACCGGCGCACGGGTGGTGGGATCGCGCGGTCACCTGTTTGACCCGGTCTTTGGCCCGGGGCTGGCCGGCGTGGCGGCCACGCGCGAGGCGTTCGGCGCCACGGCGTTGCGACTCTGGCGGCAGGACGACCAACCTGAGGACCGAGCCCGACGCACTGCGTGGTACGCCACCCACCTGGACTCCGTTTCGTTGGACACCGCCTTGCTCCGGTTGCTCGTGGGGAACGCATGACCCGCACCGGACGCATCCTGGGTGGCGTTGCCATGGGGTACGTGCAGCAGACGGTTCTCACGCTCGTGGGACTGTGGCTCACCGCGTTCTTGCTCGGCCGACTGGGGGAAGCCGACTACGGTATGTGGCTGGCCGCCACCCAGCTCCTGGGCATCCTGCTGCTGCTCGACTTGGGGGTGGTGGCGCTGGTGCCGCGTGAAACCGCATTTGCAACGGGGGCGGGCGGTCACGAACGCAGCACCGCCGAGGTCGCACTGTCGGCGGCGCGGTCGGCCCGACTTGTCCGATGGCAGTGGCCTGGCGTGGCGGCCGCGGCCCTCTTGGCGTGGTGGATGCTCCCCGACCAGTGGGAGGTGATCCGCGACCCGCTCGGGCTCGTGCTCCTTGCGTTCGTGGTCTTGTTTCCCGCGCGGTTGTGGCAAGCGGTACTGAACGGCCTGCAGGACCTCGCATGGCTGGGAGGTGCCTCACTGGCGACCTGGCTTGCAGGAACAGCCCTCACGGTGGTTCTGCTGCTGCTGGAGCTCGGGTTGATGGCCTTGGCGGTGGGTTGGGTGCTTCAGAGCGTGGGGAACGCGGCCCTCTGGTGGTGGCGGTTACATGCGCGCTTCCCCGAGGCGGTGCCGCGCGGTCCGGCGGCCTTCGCGCCCGGCATGTTGCGCGACCGCTTGGCCCGGTCGGCGTGGGTGAGTGTGGCGCAGGTGGCCAACATCCTCACCGCGGGCGCGGACCTCCTGTTGATCGGTCATGTCCTCGGCCCCGCGGCTGTGGTGCCCTATTTCTGCACGGCCAAAGTTGCGACCGTCCTGGGCCACCAAGTCAAGGCCATCGCGTTGGCGTCCCAACCAGCGTTGGCGGAACTCCGCGTGGCTGAGTCACAGGAACGCGTGGCGCTCGCCACCAGGGCCCTCACGCAAGTGTTGCTGCTCGGCACGGGACTGGTAGCGTGTGTGGTACTCACCGTGAACGCTGGATTCGTATCCTGGTGGGTCGGTAGCGAGCAATACGCGGGACCGGCGTTGACGCTCGCCATCCTGGCGGCAATGTTCGTGCGCCATTGGAACACTGGCGCCGTCCACGGCCTGTTCGCCTTTGCGGAGGACCGGCGTATTTCACTTACGGCGTTGGCGGAGGGCGTTGCGACGGTGTTGATCACCCTCGCACTGCTCCCCCGCATCGGCGTCCTGGGCGCCGCCATCGCGTTGGCGGCCGCAACACTCCTGGTGTCCATCCCCTTCAACGGCGCCGCGATCGTTCGGGCTCTGGGCCCATCCGGGCGGGGCTTGGTGACGGACCTGGTGTCTTTCACGTGGCGCTTTCTGCCACTCGCGGCGCTGTGCACTCTGGTCGGGGAGCGCTGGCAGCCTGGCACCCTTCCCGCGCTGGTCCTGGCCACGTTGGGCTCGGGTGCGATTTTTGTCGCGCTGTTTCTGCCGTTGGCGCGCCGCGGGCCGTTGGGCGTGTATCTGGAGCCGCGGCTGGCGCGACGGCGGTGGCGACGTGGCTGAGCCCCGCGTCATTCACTTGGTGCCGGCGCTGTTTGGTGCCCGCGGCGTTACGGGAGGTGCGGAGCGCTATGCCCTCGAGCTCGCGCGCGCCATGGCCCAACGCGTGTCCACGACCCTCGTGACGTTCGGGCCGAAGGCGAGCGTCGAGTCCGACGGGCCACTCAACATCCGGGTCCTGGGTCCTGCACGTCACGTGCGGGGCCAAGCGACCAACCCCATGGCGCCCGGACTGTTCCGCGCACTCAGGCACGCCAACGTCATCCACTGTCATCAGCAGCACGTGGTCGCCTCGAGCGCGGCCGCGGTCTTTGCGCGACTCACGAGACGCACCGTGGTGGTGTCCGACTTGGGCGGTGGGGGCTGGGACATTTCGGGCTATGTCTCGACAGACCGTTGGTACCACGCGCACCTGCACCTCAGCGCTTTTTCACGAAAGGCGTTCGGGCATGAGGGTTTGGGGAACGCACACGTGATCTATGGGGGCGTGGATACCGTGCGATTCTGCCCCGACCCGTCCGTGCCGCGGGAGGCGTTTGTCCTCTACGTTGGCCGGGTGCTGCCCCACAAGGGGGTGGACGACCTCATCGAGGGACTGCCGCATGACCTACCGCTTGTCGTCGCGGGTCGGGTGGTGGACTCCCGGTTCCGGTCAGACCTGGACGCTTTGGCACGGGGCAAGCGGGTGACCTTTCGTGACGATCTGGACGACGACGCGCTGATTGCGCACTATCGTCGGGCCATGTGCATCGTCCTTCCCAGTGTCCATCGGACTCGGTACGGCCAGACCACGGGCATCCCCGAGTTGCTGGGGCAAACCCTGCTTGAGGGAATGGCTTGCGGGACCCCCGCCGTTGCCACAAGCGTTGCGAGTCTTCCGGAGGTCGTGACGGACGGCGTCACCGGACTCCTGGTGCCGCCCAACGATCCGACGGCTCTGCGAGCGGCCCTGACCCGGCTCCGCGACAATCCCGCTTGGGCACGCGCACTCGGGGAGTCAGCACGGCGCGACGTCGAGGCTCGGTTCGTGTGGGACCGTGTCGTCCAAACCTGCCTGGAGGTGTACTCCCGTGTATGAGCCAAACGTCGAGCCCGTGCTACAGGCCATCACCCCGGCCAGTATCGTCCTGGACATCGGCGGTTGGGCACGACCCTTTAACCGCGCGAACTGGGTGGTCGACGCCGAACCGTGGGGCACACGCGGTTACTATGGCGCGACTCAGCCCGCTCAGGGTGGGTCACGAGAGTGGTTTTCTGAACGGACGTGGATTCAACGCGACGTCTGCGACCGGGCGCCACTGCCGTTCGCCGACAAGGCGTTCGACTTCGTGATCTGTTCTCACGTCCTTGAAGACGTGCGGGACCCGCTCGGGTTGTGCGCGGAGATCGTGCGCGTGGGACGAGCCGGTTATATCGAACTTCCCAGTCGAGCAGTCGAATCGTGCCGCGGGATCGAACCAGGGCTGGTCGGGTGGTCGCACCACCGTTGGCTCGTTGACATCACCGGAACTCACCTGACGTTCATGATGAAGTATCACACGATCCACGCGCATTGGCGCTACTCCTTCCCCGCGCGATACTTGCGATCGCTGCCCCATGAACGCCACGTTCAGTGGTTGTTTTGGACCGACGACTTCACCTGTGAGGAGCGCACACTCCACGGTCCCGGGACCATTGCCGACGCCCTTTCGTCGTACGTGGCGACGCGGCGTCCTTACCCGCCCCTGCTCGTGACAGCCGACCGCTTGGTGCGCACGGCCTTCGGGCTGCCGGGTCGGTTGGTTCGGGCCATTCAACGACGGATCGGGGATTAGCGTGCGTGTTGCACAGCTGTGCTGGACCAACCGCCGGGTCGCCGGCGCGGAGGCCCACGCCGAGCGCTCCGCGCACGGACTCCTGGCGCAAGGCCACGAGGTGGCCTGGTTCCACGAAGGCCAGCAGCCGAACACGCGTCCGGTCGTGGATTGTCCCCACCAGATCGAAGCCGACCTCGGTGCCCTGGCCGCCTGGCAGCCCGATGTGCTGCTCAACCACGGGCTCCTAGACCCCCGAGTGGAGGCAGCCGCGCTTGACCTCGCGCCGGCGGTCCTCGTAACCCACTCGTACTACGGCACCTGCATCAGTGGATCCAAGACCTATCGTTGGCCCCGGACCTCACCATGCACCCGGACGCTCGGCTGGGGCTGCGTCCTTCGCTACTACCCTCGCCACACGGGCGGATGGAGCCCAAGCGCCCTACAACGTGAGTGGCGACGCCAGCGGGCTCGCCAAAGCCTGTTGCCCCGCTATCGCGCGGTGGTCGGCAATTCCCGTCATATGCTCGACGAGTATGCGCGCCATGGCGTGCCCACTGAACGGCTGTTCGAAGTGCCGTTCCCCATGGCATCGGCCGCGGTTGCCGAGCCACCCCCCCGCGACGTGCCGCACCGACTTCTGTGGGTGGGGCGCTGCGATCCGCTGAAGGGCGGCGCGGTCCTGCTGGATGCCCTGCAGGCCCTCCCGGCGACCGTGCACCTGACGATGGTGGGTGACGG
The DNA here is from genome assembly GCA_040877595.1 of Gemmatimonadales bacterium. GTDB lineage: Bacteria > Gemmatimonadota > Gemmatimonadetes > Gemmatimonadales > GWC2-71-9 > JBBDNM01. The sequence continues at coordinate 16,045 of JBBDNM010000055.1, forward strand.
GCCAGCGCGGACGCATTGGGAGCGGCGCGCGGCGGCGATAGGGCCGAGAGTGCGTTTCACGGGGTGGGTCGATGACGTGACGCCATTCTATCGGGATGCCGACCTAGTGGTCATCCCGAGCCTGTGGCCTGAACCGTTTGGGCAGGTGGGGCTCGAGGCCGCGCGGTTCGGCCTCCCGGCCGTGGGATTCCCCGTAGGAGGGATCCCGGCTTGGCTGAAGCACGAGGTCAACGGCATGCTGGCCGCCCGGCCGAACGATGCCGATGCATTGGCCCGTGCCATTCGAGATGCGCTCGAACCAGCACGATACCCGACGCTCGCGCGTGGGGCGCTCGCAGCCCTTGCAACCCACACGATTCCCGCGTACGTGCGCGCGCTGGAACGCGTCATGGAGGCCGTCCGATGACCCCGTTGCGCCTCGTCCTCGCGCAGAACACCCCAGGCCACTCGTGGACCGGCATGGGGCGGTGGGCGCATGAGACGGCCGCCGCACTGCGCGGTCGGGGCCATACGGTGTCCTTGTGGTTCAGCGAGGACTTCCCACGTCGCGTCACCGCCGGCCGTCTTAGCGTCCTACGATATCCGTCCGCGCTGGGACGGCGTCTCGTCCGGGAGCGCGCAAGTTTCGACGCCGCCATCATTCACGAGCCCGCCGGGAGACGGTATGGACGTGCGCGGCGTGCGGACCCATCCTTGCCGCCCCTGCTCCTCATGTGCCACAACCTTGAGGCGGAGGTGTTTGCCACGCTGCGCGACGCCGCGGCCCTGGGATTTGCGCGCGTCTCGCTGGGCCAACGCCTCAAGACACCGCTGGTGCGCCTGCCGCAGTCGCGCGACGCCATTCGTCTGGCGGACCATGTGTTGTGCCTGTCGCAGCGCGACCGTCGGGCCCTTGTGGAGCGCTGGGGCCTTCCGGGCACACGCGTGACCGCGTTCGTGAATGGCGCGCCAGCCGTTGTGCCGCGGCGGCCGCCGTCCGGTCCACCGACGGTCCTGTTCGTCGGGGGATGGCTCGACGTGAAGGGCCGTCGGGTCCTGCCGCCGCTGTGGACGCTGGTCTCAGAGCGCATGCCGGGCGCACGACTGACGCTGGTAGGCACCGGGCGTTCCGGTCCGGAGGTTCTCAGCGAGTTCCCGCCTTCCGTGCGTGGCACGGTGACCGTGATGCAGCGGGTCGAGCGTGTCCAAGCCATGGCTGACCTGTTCGCGCGCCATCACGTACTGGTGATGCCGTCCCTGTCGGAGGGCAGCCCCCTGACGTTGCTCGAAGCCATGGCGGCTGGCGTGCCCGTGGCGGCGGCGGCCGTCGGCGGCATTCCGGACATCGTGCGCCATGAGGCGACCGGCATTCTGTTCCCCACATGTGATTCGCGGGCGGCTGGCGAGGCCGTCCTTCGCCTCCTGACCGACCGGAATTTGTCAGAGGCGTTGGCAAACCTGGCACAACGCGAGGTACAACAGCACACGTGGGGCGGCGTTGCCAAGGCGATTGAACACGCGGTCGCGGCGGTCCGGACATGACCGACAGCCGAAAACGGTACGAGGCATGGCATGCGGCACTCCCGGTGGACCTCGCCGTCGAAGCGCCCTGGCACCTGCTGGTGCTGGCGCACTTGAACCCGACCGACGACCTGCAGGACCGTGACGTGCTGGAGCTGGCGTGTGGACGCGGTGGATTCGCCCGCCACCTCGTGACGCTAGCCCGCCCCCGCCGCCTTGTCGCCGAGGACTTCGAGACCGCGGCCGTCCGCATGGGCCACGCGACGGGCACACGTCTCCGGGGCTTGCACTGGGTGGGGGGCGACGCACAGGCGCTCCCGCACCCTGACGCGTCCTTCGACACCATCATTTCGTGTGAGACCATTGAGCATGTCCCGGACCCCGGGCAGGCCGTGCGCGAGTTCGCGCGCGTTCTACGTCCCGGAGGACGCCTGTTTCTCACCACACCCAACTATCTAGGCGGGTTCGGCGTGTACCGCCTGTATCGGTGGGCTACCCGACGCCCCTACACCGAGGAAGGCCAGCCGATTAACCACGTGATGCATTGGTTCCGGATCGTGCGCGCCTTGCGACGGGCCGGTCTCCGTGCCCGTGTGCTTGATGGCATCGGCCACTATCTCCCGATCCCACGACGTGCTCCCCTGCGCCTGCTGACACTCGATGGAATGCGGTGGCTCACGCGGTGGACGGCGCTGCACGCGTTCGTACTGGCCGAAAAACCATGACCCGTTCCCCGCTGGTCTTCGTGATCGAGAGCGGCACCGACGTGCGCCTCGTCGACGGATTGGCGGGCCACTTCGAGGTCACCGTGCTCGCCCGCGCTATTCCGGGCGGGCGCGCGGTCAATTGGCCACCCGTCGGCGGAGCCGTGGTCGTCGAAGGTCCCGCCAGCCGGATCGGCTTTGCCCGCTGGGCCATGCAGCAGGTGACGGCGCGCCGCCCGGACCGTGTGCTGGCCCAGGGGTATGGCTTGTCTGCGCTCGCGGTGCTTCGCACGCGTCCAGACGCGTCGTTGCTGGTGTGCAGCCCGGTGGAGCGCTACTACGACACCCGGCGCGCCGCCGGGCTGCCGCACATGCCGTGGCGGGCGTGGGAGCGGGCGGCGATCGCCATCGTCGCGCGGGCCAACGCGCGGTGGTGCTCGCATTATGTCGTCCTGAGCGAGCATCTGGCTGAGGTGGTCGCCAGCTACAAGACCAGGGCGGCGATCGACGTCATTCCCGTGTACGGCGTGGATACGGCGCGCTTCGTCCCGCTGCCGCGGGTGGAGCGGCGCGCGCTGCGGGCGCATCTCCGGCTTCCAGATCATCCCATCATCTTCTTCTCGAGCCGCATCGCTCCCGAGAAGGACGTAGCGACGCTACTCGGGGCCTGCGCCCGATTGGTGGCCGACGGCCGCGCGTTCACCCTGCTGCACATGAGCGGCGGGTGGCAGGCGTTTCAGGACGCGGCGCGCGCTGCCGGTCTCGGCGCACACGTCATCGCCCGCGAGGCGGTCCACCCGGCGCGCGACCTGCCCTCGTGGTATCAGGCCAGCGACCTCTGCGTCCAGGCGAGCCGCGCCGAAGGACTCGGCTTCTCCGTACTTGAGGCCCTGGCCTGCGAGGTACCCGTGGTGGCCACGGCCGTGGGCGGCCTCACCGAAACGATCCGCGACGGCGACACCGGGTGGAGTTATGACGTCGGGGATGCCGCCGGACTGGCCGTCGCGATGGCTGAGGCGCTGGACGATCCGGCTGAGGCGGCGCGGCGCGCGCATGCGGGCCGCCTGATGGTGGAGCGGCGCTACGCGGCACGCGCGGTCTTCCAGCAGTTGGCGGCGGCCTTGACGGAGAGACGATGAACCTGGCGTTCGTGGTGCACCGCTATAGTCCGAGCGAAGGCACGGGCGGGTACGTCGTGCGCCTGGTGGAACGCCTGGCGGTCGAGCACGACATCACCGTCTATGCGGCCGAGCGCGGGGTGGATGTGCCGGCCGGGGTTCGGTTTGTCCGAGTGCCTGCGGTGCGCCGGCCGGCCTCCGCGACGATCCTCACATTTCCCCTTGGGTTCGCGCTGCGACGGAAGCGACACGACCTGGTCCACGCGCAGGGCTGGGTGACCGGGCGGGCGGACGTCGTGACGGCGCACATCGTGATGCGTGCATGGCTCAATGCCATTGCGGGTAGTGGTGCGCCCCGCGCGCTCGGTGAGCGCCTGGTGGGGCCCGCGGTCGCGGCGAACGAAGTGGACCTGTTCAAGACGGCGCGCACGGTCATCGCACCGTCACGAGGCGCGGCCCAGAACATTCTGGACCTGGGCATTGACGCGGCGAAGGTGCACGTGGTTCCGCATGGGTTTCCGCAACCGTGGTACCCCGATCAGGCGGCGTCCCGCGCCGTCCTCGGACTGCCTGCCGGACCGCTCGCCCTTTTTGCCGGTGACGCGCGAAAGAACCTGCATGTGGTGCTTGAGGCCCTGTCGTTGGTTCCGGAGACCCACCTGGTTGTTTCCTCGTTCTCGGATCGCACCTATTGGCTGGACCGTGCCACCCGCATGGGCGTGTCCTCCCGTGTGCACTGGCTTGGCGCACAACAGTTCATCAACATGGCCCTTGCTGCCGCCGACCTGCTGGTGCACCCCACACCGTACGACACCTTTGGTCTCGTCATCGCCGAAGCCATGGCTGCCGGACGCCCTGCGATCGCGACCCGCGCAGCCGGCATCACGGAGCTGTATGGCCAGGAGGCGGGCTGGATCCTTCCCTCGGCCAATGCCTCGGCCTTGGCGGACGCGTGGAGGTCCGCGCTCGATCCCGCCCAGCGCGGCGCACGCGGTGACACTGCACGGGCGGTGGCCGCCACGCGTCCGTGGGAGGCCGTCGTCGCGACGACGCTGGCCGTGTACGGGTCACTGCGATGACGCTCAACGTCCTGCACTTTCACAGCGGCAACATCTTCGGCGGTGTTGAGCGCCTGTTGCTGGACTTGGCGGGCACCGACGTGGGCGTGCGACACGCGTTCGCGCTGTGCTGGCCGGGCGAAACCGCTGATCGCCTGCGGGCCGTCGGCACCGTGCACCTGCTCGAGCCGGTGCGGTTCTCGCGGCCCTGGCAGGTACGACGGGCGCGAAGGCGCGCGCGGGCGTTGCTCGCCGAGTCCCGCCCCGACCGGGTGGTCACGCATTCGGATTGGTCGCACGCGATCTTTGGGCCCGAATCCGCGCGAGCCGGCGTACTCCATGTGCGCATGCATCACTCGCCGCCCGGGCATCCCCTGCTCCGTTGGGCGGCGGCACGCGTTCCGACGGCGCGGCACGTCGCGAATAGTCGATGGACCGCGTCGCATGGCCTGCCGCACGCGGCCATCCTCTATCCGCCGGTTCGGCCACCGGTTGTTCACACGGACCGCGAGACCGTGCGGCGGACCCTCGGCACACCGCCCGATGTTGTGGTCATCGTCATGGTGGCGCGGATGGAAGCGTGGAAGGGGCATTGTGCGCTCATTGACGCGTTCGCGACCGTGGATCTGGCGAACGCGGAGTTGTGGATTGTTGGTGGGCCCCAGTCCTCGTCCGAAGAAGCGTATGCTGCCGCGCTGCCGCGACCCGCACGCGTGCGGTTCCTCGGCCAACGTCGCGATGTCGCCGACCTGTTGGCAGCAGCCGACGTGTACTGCCAGCCGAACGCGGCGCCTGAGCCGTTCGGCATCGCCATCGTCGAGGCGCTTTACATGGGCCTCCCCGTGATCGCCACCCATCAAGGAGGACCTGCCGAGATTGTCGCACCCACGTGCGGCGCACTCATCCCACCCAACGACCACCGGGCGCTCGTCACGACCCTGTCGGAGTTCATCGTGGACCCGTCCCAGCGACAGCGGCTCTCGGCCGGCGGTCCGCCCCGCGCGGCCGCCCTTTGCGATCCGGTGCGCCAGGCGACGGCCTTCGCCGCGTTGCTTCGTGATGCCGGAGACGCGACCTTTCCACGACGATGACGTACTCCGAAGACCTGAGGAACGATGGGAAGGATGTGTTCCGCCGAGATGCCGCCATTCACCTGCTGTTGATGGCGAGCATCACCGCCGGCACGTTTCAAGGCTGGCTCAAGGATCGGATCGGGGGTCCCCTGCCGTATGCTCTGGCTGATCTCCTGCTGATTGGGGCCGCCGTGCTCTGGTTCGGGTCCCTGGCGATGCGCCACGCACCCATTCGCGGACCGGGAGCCGTACCGATCGTGATGGCCACGCTGATTTTCGTACCCGTCGCGTTCCTCCTGCATCCCGGAACACCACTGACCATCGAGCTGGCTGGATTGCGCGCATGGGTGGCATTCCCGGTCGCAGGGTTGATCGCCATGACGACCATACGGGGACGCGGCCAGCTCGACGCCTACGTTCGGCTGATACTGGTGCTGTGTTGCATTACCGCGCTCTACGGCATCTGGCAGTACCGCCAGGGACCTGAGGCCGCGCTCGGCACCGCGCTGGGGCATGTGCGACACGGCGTCACGGTCTTCTACAGTGGGGCACCTGGTGAGCGGGAGTTCCGGGCCTTTTCCACGTTCACCTTCCCGGCACCATTCGCGGGGATGATGGTGTTCGGTATCCTGCTGGCCGCAGGCCGTGCCCTGGCACCGGGTGCCCGGGGCATCACGCGATGGGTTCCGGCCGTGCTCATCCCCTTGTTCTTCGTCGGGATGACCGTCTCCGGCACCCGCGCGGCGGTCGTCACGCTTGGGGTCGGTCTTCTGGTCCTCGCGTGGTTTCGAGGGTTGAGTATGGGCCAGGTCTTGCTGGTCCCCGTGCTGCTGGTGGCGTTTCACCTGGGCACACTGATTACGACGGGAAGCGCGATCACGCGGATCGCGACCCTTGCCGATGAAGGGCGGCTGTGGACGTACGTCCTGGCGCCCGTCACTATCGCAGCCCGTACCCTCGCCTCGGATCCCTTCGGTCTCGGCCTCGGGCGGTCAGGGGTGGGCGTCCCCTTCCAGATATTCCAGAGCATGCCCGGTGAGTTCTGGCGTGGGTCCGACGGCGACCTTGGTCGCGCAGCGGTCGAATTGGGCATCTTTGGCGTCGCGCTCCTGGGATTGCTGGTCGTCGGCCTGCTCCCTCCCGCCGCAGCCGCGATACGCCACTTGCGATGGGGCCCGTCATCGAGGCACGCCCTGGGCATCGGCGCCCTCGTTGTTTCCACAGGCATCGTACTGCTCATTGGGTCGCCGCTCACGTCCGTTCCCCACGGTACGATCTGGTGGATCCTGTTCGGGGGCCTCATGCGCCTCTGGATGCTTGACGAAGAAGACGCGCACCCGTGAGGCCGCGCCACCTTGATCTGGGTGCCGGCGTGGTGCGCCGTCCCAACACCATTCGCGCCGATATCGCACGAGCGGTCAGGCCCGACGTTGTGCTGGACGCCACACAACCGATACCCTTCCGTTCCCGCGCGTTCGACCGCATCAGTTGTTACGATCTCGTGGAGCACATCGCGGACCTGCCGCACTTGATGGTCGAGTTGCATCGCGTGTTGGCGCCCGGAGGCCGACTGCTGGTTACCACGCCACACTTTTCCTGCGCGAACAGTTGGACCGACCCCACGCACCGTCATCACCTTGGCCTGTTCTCCTTCGACTATTTCATCGAGGGGCACCCGCTGCACTACTATTCCGACGCGAAGTTTCGACTCGTGCGTCGCGTGCTCCGGTTCCACGGCGGTCTGGTTGATGCGGTCATGCGACGCCTGGCCGCCCGATGGCCAACCTGCTACGAGCACCGTCTGGCCTGGATTTTCCCGGCCTGGTATCTGGAGTTTGAGCTCGAGGCCGTGCACTGATGAGCCGGGTCCTGCTCGTCCCCGACCTCCCGCTCGAGCAGTGGCCTTCCATGGACCGTTATGCCTTGCGCCTGGCGCACGCGCTGGCCCAGGCCGATCCGCCGGATCTCGACATCAGCATGGCCGGCCCCGCCGGCACGCTGGGCGACGCATCCGCGCGTTCGGTCTCGGCGTGGCGTCGGTATCTGGCGCGTTACTGGAGGTACCCGCGGCGCGTGCGCCGCCAACGCACGCATATCCTGCATGTGCTGGACCACTCGTACGCTCACATCCTGACCGGCCGCTCCGTGCCGGGCATCGTCACGGTCCACGACCTGCTTCCGGTCATGGTCCTTGAGCGACCGGCGACCCGTGCGCGGGATCGGCTGCGCAATGCCCTGCTGCGCCGCTCGCTCGCGGGCGTGCGCTCGGCCGATGCCTGGATCGTGTCCACCGCGTGGATGGCCGGCGAACTCGCCACCTGGCTCGGCCGATCTGACCACATCCACGTGATCCCTTACGGGGCCGACGACGCCTTCTTTCAGGAAGGCACACCGACCGACCGTGCCCGCGGCCGCACCACCGCCGGGGCCACCGACGACACCTTCCTGCTGCTGCATGTGGGCAGCGTGACTGATCGCAAGAACCTTCCCGGTGTGCTGGCGGCGCTGGCCGGCCTGCGCGCCCGGGGGATCAACGCGCGCTTGTGCCAGGTGGGGGGCAGGTTCACACCCGCCCAGCATCGCCTGATCGCGCAGCAAGGCCTGGGCCCGCACGTCCACCAGACGCCGCGCGCGACGGAGGTCCAGCTGATCGAGGCCTATCGCTCGGCCGATGTGCTGCTGTTCCCGTCCCTGTACGAAGGATTCGGCCTGCCCGTGCTCGAGGCGATGGCGGTGGGCCTCCCGGTCGTGGTCTCCAACATTCCCGCCTTG
>JBBDNM010000056.1:0-17166 GCA_040877595.1 Gemmatimonadales bacterium
CATGAGCTTCGTGGAGACCGGGCGGTCGCTTCCCAGCCGGGACGTGCTTCTCCGGGTCGCCGGTGTTCTGGAGATCCCCTTGCGTGCGCGGAACAACCTGCTCGAGTCGGCCGGATACGCCCGGATCTACTCCGATTCGGGGTTCGACGAACCGGCGCTCGATCGGGTCCGCGAGACGCTGCAGTTCATGCTCGACCGTCATGAGCCGTACGGAGCGGTGGTGGTCGATGCAGGATGGAGTCTCTTGATGGCCAACGAGGCCCATCGCCGGATGGCGGCGTTTTTCCTCGGCCCTGACCCGGAGCTGAATTCTGGCGCTCGACCAAATCTCCTCGAGCGTGTGTTCAGCCCCGATGGCTTTCGTCCATGGATCGTGAACTGGGAGGAAGTGGGCGGACTCCTTGGAGCGCGGATTCGGCATCAACTCGAGTTCAGCCCGCCGACGGGCGGTCTGGAAAAGCTGCTCGCGCGGCTCGAGGAGCACGGGATCCCACCGGAGCCCGTGCCCTCGGCGGAATCGGCTCTGCCGTTGTTGATTCCCCTCCACCTCCGCAAGGGGGGCCTCGATCTGCGTTTCTTCACGACGATCACGACCTTCGGGACGCCCCAAGACGCGTTCGTTCAGGACCTCCGCATCGAGACATTTTTCCCCGCGGACGAGGCCACCCAACGGTTCGTCCGTGAGTTGCACGCCGGGACGCCGGCCTCCGACATGCTTCTCGCGTGACGCGGACGGGTTGGCCCTCCCCAAACCTTCCGCACCGCTCGCCCGTTCAAAGATTGGGCCTCCGGCGTGGGAACGACCCGTCCTGGCCCAGTTCCTGATCCGAGTCCGTCGCCCAGTCTACATCCCCATCAGCACCCTCAACTTCGCAACCAGATCCGGAATCGAAAAAATCAGCACCACCACCAGGAGCGGTGGCACCACATACCGGATGAGCACCGCCCAGGCCCGTCGGGCGCCGACGCCGGGCAGGCCGTTGGCCAGTTCCGCGTCCGCCTGTGGCAGGATCTTGTAGCCCACCAGAAAACAGGTAAACAGGCCGCCGACCATCAGCAGGACCGATCCGACGAACTTGTCAGTGAAGTCGAGGAAGTTCAGGTTGTACGCCGATGGGATGCCCAGCAGCGCGGTCAGTGTCCCGAAGACGAGCGCCGCCTTCCGGCGCGTCCAGGCCCAGCTGTCAATCACGGCGGACACCGCGACCTCGAGCAGGGAAATCGCGGAGGTGACCGCGGCGAAGAACAGCATGATGAAGAAGCCCGCGACGATGAAGTCGCCGAACCGGCCCAAGCTCCGGAGTGCGGGCGGCAGGGCGATGAACAGTGTCCCGACGGCATTGTCCTGAATCGCCTCGCCGAGCCCGATCTGCTCACCGAGGTTGAAATGGAAAATGATCGGGAAGACCACCAGGCCCGCGACGAAGGCGACGCCGAAATCGGTCAGGGCGACGGTCGCGGCCTCGCGGCCCAGGTTTTCCTTCGAGCGCAAGTAGGACGCATACGTCATCAGCGCGCCCATGCCGAGGGAGAGTGAGAAGAACGCCTGGCCGGCCGCATTCGCGAGGATCGTGGGATTGGTCAGCTCGCTGAGCTGCGGCTTCAGGTAGTAGGCGTACCCCGTTCCAGATCCCGAGAGCGTAAACGCCCAAACGGCAAGGCCGGCCAGCAGGAGGAACAGCAGGGGCATCAGCACGATGGACGTGCGCTCGATCCCCTTCTTCACGCCCCCGATGACGATGGCGATGGTGATCGCCATGAACAGCAGGTGGGTGGCCACCGCGGGCGCGCCGGTACCGACGGAATTGAAGTACGCGCCCGCATCGTCCGACATCACGCCGCGCAGGGCGTCGACGGTGTAGCGCATCGTCCAGCCGGCGATCACCGAGTAATACGACAGGATCCCCAGCCCACAGAACACGAACAGCACGCCCAGCGGCGCCCAACGGCTGCCGCCGAGCCGCGCCACGGCCCTGGCCGGCGACTCCTGGGTCATGCGCCCGACCACGAACTCCGCGGTCATCAGGGGCATGCCGATAATGGCGACGAACACGAGATACAACAGCACAAACGCGGCGCCGCCGCCTTCGGCCGCCACGTACGAAAACCGCCACATGTTGCCGAGCCCGACGGCGGAGCCGACGGCGGCGAGAATGAACCCGGCGCGGGTACTCCACGAATCACGGATCAGACTTGGGGGACTGGTCACACGGAACTCCTGCGGTGGAAGAACCGGCCATAGCGTTCACCAGATCCTGGGCTCACGACTCCGGGACGAACGGCCTGATGGCAGGGACGAATGAGCCCAAAAAATGTCGAACCGCACGGGGGCGCCGCCCTGCGCCATGATCCTGCCTCCCGCTTACCGGCGCGATGTCGTGAAGGGCTGCCAATCAAGCAGCGTCCATTCTCTTTTCAGTCCCGGCCTCTCGATGACAAACCACGGAAAGTAGGGCGGGGTCGGCGATTGACGGAGCCGCACCCTCACGTTCAGAGCCGTCACCGTGACGTGCATCAGCGCAGCCCCGCGCGCCCCCGCCGCGCTCGACGTCGAATCCACGCGGACATGGCGCCAGGCGACGTCGCCGCCGGGTCCCTGATTCCAGAACGGATAGCGAATGCCGCCACCCTCCGGCAGACGCTCCAGCGGAAACAGTATGCTTACCGCAAGCTGCGGATCCCATGCCGGCTCGCGGAAGACGACACGAAATGAACGCGCCTCGGTGCCGGTGGAGGGGCGTAGCGTTCCGGATACCGTATCGCCCGCGTAGCGGTATGTCGCGCGCGCCCCCATCAGCGGCGCCGTCTGCGTGGCGCGGATGCCGCCCAGCGTCGCCGCGTCGTACACCGTCTCGTTGTCCATAAGAATCGTTCCCGTCGTGTCAACGAACAGCTGATGGAAGACAATGACGGGTTGCCCACTCTCGACCGATCGCGTCCACGTGTCCGTCCAGAAGCCCTGCATCGTCGTCCCGCCGGTTGAATCGTGAACGTCCACGCGCCAGGTGGCCCGGTGCGGAACGAGCCGGCGAGCGTCCAGGCGCGGGTCCCCCGGGACCACCACGGCCGAATCGTGGGCCCCTTGCGCCGAGGCGACGCACACTGGCGCGGCAAGGCATGCCAGCGCGGTCAGCCCAGCTGTTCTGATAGCGTTCATCCGTCGATCTCCGCAAAGAGGCCGTCTCAGGAAAATCATACGCCGAACCATCCTTCCGCCCTCAGGGGATAGCTAACCGCATTCCAAGCGCGCGCCTTCAGCCACTCGCCCATCTGTCCTGCAGCCCCATGAGTACGCGGGCCCCGAGGGCATCGTCAACGGGCGGCCGGTATGACGTAGTTGGTAATCAACGGGAGGGTGGGACGCAGCTCGCCGCGCAGTTCATACGATTCTTGCTGTACCACGACCACGATGTCCAGGGCGGGCATCACCACCACCAACTGCCCTCGAAAACCGGCCGCGATCCACATCAGCTCGCCGTACTGATCTGTGGTCCACCACAGGCTGGCATAGTCGGCGAAGGAGTTCTCGAGCGGAAACGACACCGTGCCCGCCACTGCCTCGGCGAACCCCGGCGGCAGGTAGCGCGTCCCCTGCCAGACGCCGTCCCGCAAGTACAGCTCGCCCAGCTTGGCCAGGTCCAGCGCCGACATGATCAATGCGGTGCCGCCGTTGTTGACGCCGTCTCGATCATGGTGCCATTGGCCCCGCGAGATGTTCATGTCGGCAAAGAGTCCCTCTCGCCCCAGGTCCGCGAGATTCCTTCCGCGCACGCGCGTGATCAGGCCCGACAGGATGTGCGGCTGCGTTCCATCGTACAGGAACCGGGATCCGGGGTCATGCAACAGCGGGACATGCAGCAACTTGTTCACGAAGTCTTCCGTGCCCGCCGGGAACCGGTTGGTCTGTTCATCCTCGATACCGGACGACATGGTCATCAGGTGCCGGATGGTGACGTTCGCGAGGCGAGGATCAATCCCCGGGTCATCGAAGACTTCGGGGAAGTAGATGGTCAGGGGATCGTCGAGGGACCCGATCCACCCTTCCTGCAAACCGATGCCGATAAACGTGGCCACCCAGCTCTTCGTGATCGAATGGGTGTCATACGGGTAATACCCGTCGCGATTCAGGGCGTACCACTGGAAGGCGACCTGGCCGCCGCGCACGATGACCACCGCGTTGACGTTGGGCAGCGAGCCTTCGATGTGGGCGCGCATCGCATCGAGCCGGGCCTGGTCGAGGCCGACGGACGCCGCGGTGGTGTGTTGCCACTCAAATCCGTTGTCCGGGCCCGCATCGCCACAAGCCAGGGCAGCGGACGCAAGAAGGACCGTGAGGGAGGACAGACGCATGCGCGTACTACCTCCGAACTCCCCTGCGGGTTTCCGCGCAGGGCCGATCATCGGCATCGCACCTTGTGCCGCGCACCCGTGGAGCCATCGGGAACGCATGAGGCTGACCAGAAACTCCATCGCAATGATCATAGCCGCCATTCTCCTCTCGTTGGAGACGGTCCGTAGCCCCAGACCGTACAAGAGCGAACACTATCGTGCCTCAGCGGCCCACTCGCCGTCACCGGACTGAGATGGGCTCCCAGAACATGGTGGTTCCATCGCCCTGAACGATCCTGATCCGCTGCACGGGTGCCACTTCGCCGCGCTTCGCGATCCAGAGCGTCCATGGCGCGCCGGCGTCGAGTGCGACCACCCAACACGGAATGTCGCCGACTGCTTCCTCACCGACGACGCGCATCGTGATCCACATCAGGAACGATTCGACCATCGACTCGGCCGCAAAAGTCAGGAATCGCGACGCATAGTTCGCCTCGAGCGGCTGCGCGGCCGCGAGAAGTCCCCACCAGCGCCAGTCGAAGACCGGCTGCGGCAACGCGAGCGTGAACTCGGCGGAGACCTGATCCTGCGGGCGGCCATTTCTCGGGAGCACCTGCCTCTTTCCGGAGACACGCGCCCCGTCGAAGTGGAGCTCGAGGAACGGCTCGGAGCCTCGGATCGCGGCGGTCGTCAGGCGAGGACGAAAACCGGCGCGCTCGGCTTCGTTGACGAGCACCGTTTGCCTCGTGCTGTCTACGATGACCTGGACACGGCGCAGCATATCCGTCCCCGCCCGCCTCACGACCGACACTGTGTCGTACCAGACGGGACCCGGCGTCCGGCGGCCGTCCGTGCCGACGCGATAGGTCTGCCACGCGTTGGTGTACGCCTGGATGCGTCGCCCATCGATCCCGCCATCGCCCGGCGTCAGGGTGCGCACGTCCGCCTGCTGAGCGTGGATGCGCTGGGCTCCAGCCGCAAGCACACCGAGAGCGAGAACCGCAGCGCACCGAACTCGCATCGTGGTCGAGGCCGCGATCAAGGCGCGCCGCCCCGCTGCTCGGCAAGTCTATGGTAGTGCCCCTCGAAGATTCGGGTCCACGGTCCGGTGTCGTCGGCCCGGGTATCCCAGGCCTGCACGATCCGGCCGTCCGGCATCGGCGTCCATGAGAGCCGGTCGATGACGCCGCCGCGTGGCGTCATTCGCATCATAGTGCCGGTCAGAACCATAGCGCCGTCAATCAGGCCGCCTTCGAGCCACAGGACGGCACCACCAGCTCCCACCCAGCGCTGCGTCCACTTGCCGCGCGCGGGATCGTACGCGTTCACGCTGACGCCTTCGCCACCTCCGGCGCCGCGCCAGCTTTCGAGCAGCCCGCACGCGGCGATACGCGTGATGGAGTTCCTGCCGAGCACCTGGCCCTCACGGCTGCGCACTTCCCAGTCGCCCAGCCAGAAGTCGAACTCCCGATGCTGGGTTGCGCTGCACGGCGGCGATGCCCGCTCCGCCGTCGGCTCCTGAGCGCCCAGCAGCGCCGGAAGGATAAGCAGGGCTACCCCGACAGTTGCGGCCCGGCGAATGGGATATGCAGGGTACGCTGACATGCTCGATGACTCCTCGCTTGACCGACGGCGCAGATTCATATCGCAGCGAAAGCTGACAAGTCGAAGCGTAGTCGCCGGGCCCTTGCCCCGCATGACGCGCGGGCCGGGTGGCGTCAGCAAGGGACGACCCGCCCAATTACAGGGTCGTACGGAGCAGGTCGCCGCGGTAGCGGCGGCTCACCTTCAATTGCGTGCCGTCGTGCAGGATGGCGACGTAATCGCCACTGTACCAGGGCTGCAGCTCACGGATGTAGTCCAGATTGACTACCGTGGACCGGTGGATCCGAACGAACCGGCGCGGATCGAGCTGCTTCAGCAGGCCCGCCAGGGTGATGCGCACGCGGTGCTCGCCATCCGAATGAACGACGACATAATTCGCATCCGCTTGGAGGTATGCGATCGCGTCCGCACGCACGAAGCGGATACGGTCGTGATCCGCGGTGACCATGATCCGCTGGGCGTAGCCCGCGTAAGCACCGGGCGATGGTATGCGCTCCGCGAGCAACGCCGTCAAAGCGCGCGCCGTTTCGCCATCCCGTTCGCCCGCGAGTCGCGCCCGCGTACGATCCAGGGCGTCGACGAGCCGCGCATCATCGAACGGCTTCAGCACGTAGTCCAGCGCGTGAACGCTGAACGCGCGCACCGCGTGCTGGTCGTACGCGGTGATGAACACGACGGGCGGCATGTCCGCCGTACCGATCCGCTCGATCACGCCGAAGCCGTCGAGTCCCGGCATCTGCACGTCGAGGACGACGAGATCGGGATCCCGGGCACGAATCGCTCGTACGGCTGACTCACCGTCGCCGCACTCTCCGACGATCTCGACGTGCTCGATGCGCTCGAGGACCAGTCGCACCGAATCGCGTGCGAGCGGCTCGTCGTCGACGATCAGAACGCGCAGCACAGACGGCGCCGTCATCCGGACAGCCTGGCCGCAGTCGTGTGATATGGCACACGCACCACAACTTCCGCTCCCACGGCGGGAGGCACGGCGTTGCGCGTCTCCAGTGCCGCCTGGTCGCCGTACAGGTGGACGAGCCGCGCGCGCGTATTGGAGAGCCCTACTCCGCGATCGGCACGCGATGCCGGGCCAGCCGCCGCGGCCCCGTTGAACCCGGGGCCGCTATTGTGAACCGTCAGCACCAACTCCGTCCCCAGGCGGTGCGCGCGAAGGAGGATGTGCCCAGCGCCGGGAGACCGTGCGATGCCGTGGTGAACGGCATTCTCCACGAGCGGCTGGAGGATCAGCGTCGGGACCAGCGCGTCCAGCACCGCCGGGTCGACGTCCTCGAGCACGGTCAATCGGTCGTGAAACCGCAGCTGTTCGATGGCGAGATACCGGCGAACCAGCGCGAGCTCCTCGGCCAGCGGCGCTTCATGAACCGACTGGCGGTCAAGAGTCAATCGGAGGAGATCGCCGATGCCCGCGAGTGCACTCACCGCCGCGTCGTGCTCGCGCCGGCGCACGAGGCCGGCCACCGAATTGAGGGCGTTGAACAGGAAATGGGGATTCAGCTCCATGCGCAGCGCGGCCAAACGGGCTTCCTGCATGCGGGCCTCGAGCTGAGCGGAGCTCACCTCGCGCTCGCGCAGTCGGAGATAGAAGTCGATGGCGTAGTACCCGCCAACGACGGCAAAGTACGAGAGGACGTTGACGGCAAGGTAGTTGTCGGCAAAGAGGCGAATCTGTTGGCCGAGGGACTCGATCACGCTGCCGCGTGTATTGGTGTAGTAAAAGAGCACGCCGGTCGACCCGAGGTGCAGGAAGGACACCGCGATCGCGGCAACGAAGTGAAGCGCGACCGCCAGGCGCCATCCGGTCGCGTCGAGCCGGAAACGCGCCGCCAGCGAGAAAATGAGCGGCGTGAGCAGCGCCCAGACGTACCACCACGGCATGTTGCCGATGAGCACATCCGCCCACGACCGCGGGGCCTCGCGTAACTGGAACGACACGTACGCCTTGCTCGACTCGACCAGCCCCATGGCGGTCCAGAAGGCGAGTATCCCCAAGCGAAGGGGCCGCCCGCTCGTCGGGTGGAGGAGGAGGTGGTTGGGTGTCACCCGGCGCTCACGTGCGTGTCACGACGTCATAGTGCCGAGAGCGCTCGTCGAATCGCGAGAGCACCGCCTGAGCCTCGTTTGGTACATATGCCTTCTCATACGCCTCCCCCGCGAAACGACGAACGGCGTCCAGTGAATCGAACCACATAATGGTGGTGAACTCCACCTCGATTCCAACCCAGCGTCGCAATAGATGGATGCCCCGATATCCGATCAGACGTTTGGCGGCGATCGCCGGAAAGATCTGCTCGTGCAGGAGCTGTTCATATCGGTCCGCATTCTCGGGCGTCGTCCAGCCGCACCACATACGCGCCATCATAACGGTCGCGGCAGAGGCGGGCGACGCACCACCACGGGACTTTGCGGCCGCCCCGGTTCGTTGCGCGCCGAGTCTTCCGGTTCAGGCCGTGTCTGCCGCTGCGCCGGAATCATGGTGGTTTGAAGGGGGCCGATGCCGGAGAGCAGGATGACCGTCTCGCCTCGCGCGCCCTCGAAGTGCGGATGCTCCGCCGGCACCACAGCGATCGTACCCGGCGGCAGCGCGGTAGTCGACGCGGTATCGAATACCCGACCGTGCCCAAAGAGCAGCGTGCCTGATACCACGTACACCTGTTTGGCGCGTGGATGCCAGTGCGGCCGGATCCACCGGCCGGGCGCGAGTCGAAGCGCGATCGTATAGGCGCGATCGGCCACCGAGGGGTCGCCGTCGAGCAGGGCCATCTCGAGTCCGACACCCCACGGTTCCCAGCGGGCGGGCGAAACGCTCGTACCAGTCAGCGCTCCTGGGCTTGCCGGGGGAAGAGCGCGCGGCGGCGGAGCGCTGTCGCGATTGAAGATGGACCAAGCGTATTGCCATCCATCGTCGCGCCGCGCCAGCGTGACGTACTTGCCGGTTTCGATGTATGGCGACCCGCCACTCAGGGGCGTCCACACCTCGTGATACGAACCGCGCTCCATGGCCATGTCGCCGGCCAAGTGAACCTCTTCCGGCAGCAGCGCAAGCTGGACATCCGCGCGGCGGCCGGCGAATGCCCGGCGCAGGGCTTCGACGATCTCGGCTCTGCCTCGCTGTGCCGGGATGTCGTAGACCATGCGCGCGGCGTCATTCACGTACAGCCGCTCGAGGGCGGCAACGTTACCGGCGTTGTATCCGCGGATGAATTCCTCGCGCAGAACGTCGAGCGACCCGCGCGGGGCGCGTTCCTGCCCGTCTGTCGGCGCGGCGATCGCCAGCAGCGAGGCGGCAAGTGCCACAATTCCTGTCATCGCCATTTCTCCCAGTGAGAGGTTGGACACGCAACCATCGGTCTGTCCGCCTCGGCGCGCAGCATCTCTGGGACGAGCGGCGCTGGCGAGGGAGCAACGGCCAAAACGCGGCGCCACCCTCCGTGCAGGCGATGGAGCACACCACGACCATAGGGTTCACCAGATCCTGGGCTCACGACGCCGGGACGAACGGCCTGGAAGCAGGGACGAATGAGCCGAACAGGGACGGGTGGAACCCGTCCGCGCCGTAAAACTGGTACCGCGGGATCACGTGCCCAGACCGCGCGCCAATGGCCAGGAGGTCGCCAGTGCTCCGAGCACACGCCGCCCCGCAGCCCCCGTCGCACCCGGCACATTCCCATGCAGCCCGTGCAACGTCCGCCAGCCCAGCCACGCGAAGACCAGGGCTTCCTTGGCATCGCCGTCAAAGAAAAGATCGGAAAAGACGGCAAGGCGGCCAGAAGGCGAGGCGGCCAACAATCCCATCAAGGTCGGGTTCCGCGCGCCACCTCCGGACACCACGAGGTCTCCGCGGGTGGCGGGCAACCACCGATCGAGCTGATCCGTAATGGACCGGGCGGTGAAGCGCAGCGCCGTGGCCACGGCGTCATCCGTGGCCCCGCACGCCAAGAGAATCCGGTCCGCCATGACCTGGCCGAAGCGCTCCCGGCCGGTGGATTTGGGCGGCTTGGTTGCGAACCACGGGTCCGTCAACAGGTCGGTGACCAACCCGTCGTTCGCCGTGCCGCGCGCCGCACGCACGCCCTCCACGTCAAACGGCAGCGACGGGTCTACCGCCCGCGCCACCAGATCCATGATCGCCACGCCGGGACCGCTGTCAAACGCGATGACGCCGTCTTCCACACCGCGCTGAGGCACGTAGGTCACGTTGGCCATGCCACCGATGTTCAGCAGCGTGCGCGGCCCATCCGGACTCCCGAACAGCAACGCATCCGCCAGCGGCACCAGCGGTGCCCCCTGCCCTCCGGCCGCGATGTCCGCCTGTCGGAAGTCGGCGACGACCGGGACACGACAACGTTCCGCGATGACCGCTGGACTGCCAATCTGGAGCGAAGCCACGCCCGGCTCGTGCCACACGGTCTGCCCATGGCTCGCCACAAAGTCGAGCGTCGCGGGGCCCCGCACCTGCTCCACCGCATCCGCGAACCGATCCCCCAACTCCGTGTCAAGCACGGCCAGCTCGCGCGAGGACCCACCCGCGATCAACGCCAGCAACCGATCGCGCAGCGTATCGGGATAGGGAATGGTAGAGAAGGTTTCGAGCGTCGGCGTGCCGTCGGCGGCAAAGCGCACCAGCGCCGCGTCCACGCCGTCGAGCGATGTGCCCGACATGAGCCCCACACCGAACATCAGCCTGCCACGGGCGGTGGCTCGCCAAGAACCCGACGGACCACCCCGCCCGCCCGCACGAGCATGTGCTCGGCCTCCGTGCGCCCGACCGACCGTTGCACCATCACGATCGCGGTCTTGACGACCCCCTCCGCCGCCGTCAAGGCCTTCCGGGCCGCGTCGCGGTCCACACCGCACGCTTCCATCAGGATGCGCTCGCTCCGGTCGGTGAGCTTGTCCGACATGGCGCGGAGATCCACCATCAGGTTGCCCCACGCGCGGCCCGACCGGATCATCGCGCCCGTCGTCAGGGTGTTCAACACGAGCTTCGTCGCGGTCCCCGCTTTGAGGCGCGTCGAGCCGGTGAGCGCTTCCGGGCCGGTCTTGACCGCGATCACGACGTCGCACGTCTGGGCGAGCACCGCCGGCGGTTCCGCGCACGTGAGCAGCACCGTGCGGGCCCCGAGCGCCTGCGCCCGCGCGAGCGCCGCCCGCACGTAGGGCGTGGTCCCGCTCGCGGCGATGCCGCAGACCACATCGTTCGGCCCCACCCGTCGCTCGTCCATGGCCGCCGCGCCCTTGTCCACGTCGTCTTCCGCCCCTTCCTGGGCTGTGACCAGCCCCACCACGCCACCCGCGATAACGCCGACCACCAGCGCCGGATCGGTACCGAACGTGGGCGGGCACTCGGCCGCGTCCAACACACCCAGCCGGCCGCTCGTCCCCGCCCCCACATAGATCAGCCGGCCCCCAGCCGCGAACGCCGCGACGACCAGTTCGATCGCCTCAGCGACACGTTCCCGCTGCGCGTGGACCGCCTCGGGCACCGTGCGGTCTTCCGCCGCCAGGAGGTCCACGATCCCCAACGCGTCGGCGACGTCGATGTCCACCGTGCGTGGGTTGCGGCGTTCGGTCAGGCGCGGGTCGAGGAAGTCGTTACGGGGCATTAGATTGGGGCCAATCTCACCGCGATTCCCGAGGACCGCAATGCGGCAACAGTACCATCGCCTTCCTTTGCTCTCCCTGTTCACGGTCTCCGTGCTGTCCGCCTGTGGGGGGCCGGTACCGCGCGCGTGGAGCATGCGCGGCCGGGCGGAATCGGTAGACGGACCGCAGGCGATGGTAGTCTCTGGTCACCCGATAGCCAGCCGGGTGGGGTTGCGGATCCTCCGCAGTGGTGGGAACGCGGTGGATGCCGCTGTCGCCGTGGGCTTCGCGCTCGCGGTCGTGCATCCCGCGGCGGGGAACATCGGCGGTGGCGGCTTCATGGTGTTCCGGTTCGCGGACGGCACCACCGCCGCGCTCGATTATCGCGAGATCGCGCCGGCTGCCGCGACGCCAGACATGTACGTGGACTCGCTGGGGGGGGTCACCACCGCGAGCGTCGAAGGCCACCTGGCGTCGGGCGTCCCGGGTTCCGTCGCCGGGCTGGCCGAAGCCCATGCCCGGTACGGGCGCCTGCCGTGGGCCGACGTGGTTCGCCCCGCCATCAACCTGGCCGTTGATGGTTTTGCCATTGACGAGACGCGGCACCGGTCGATCGCGAGCGCGGCGAGGCGCCTGTCGCAATTCGAGGCCTCGCGCCGCCAGTTCCTGGTCAACGACTCCGCGCCGCCGGTCGGCCACGTCCTCCGACAGACGGACCTGGCCCTCACGCTCGCGACCATCGCCCGGGACGGACCCGACGGGTTCTATCGCGGCTGGATCGCCGATTCGATTGTGGCCGAGATGCGACGCGGCGGTGGCCTCATCACCCACGCCGACATCGCGGCGTACCGTGCGCTCTGGCGCGATCCGGTGGTGTTCACGTATCGCGGCCACACGATCTACTCCATGCCGCCCTCGAGCTCAGGCGGCGTGACCCTCGCGTTGATGCTCAACATGCTGGAGGGTTGGGATAGCCTCCCGCCGTTTGGCTCCCCGGAGCACCTGCATCGCCTGAGCGAGGTCATGGCACGGGCGTTTGTTGATCGCAACCAGTACCTCGGCGATCCGGCGTTCATCAACAACCCGGTGACGACGCTCACGTCACAGGAATACGCCGACCGCCGTCGCGCGACCATCACCGACCGACACACGCCGTCCGCCGAGGTCGTCCCAGGACTCGTCGAGGGCGAACACACCACGCACTACTCCGTCGTGGACGCCCAAGGCAACGCCGTGGCCGTCACGACGACCATCAATGATTCGTACGGCAGTGCCGTGACGGTGACCGGCGCCGGGTTTCTTCTCAATGATGAAATGGACGACTTCACGTCCGCCCCGGGCCGACCCAACATGTATGGCCTGATCCAGGGCGAGGCGAATGCCATTCGCGGGCACAAGCGCATGCTGTCGGCGATGACCCCAACCATCATCACGGACCGTCAGGGACGCACCATGCTGATCCTCGGGTCACCCGGCGGACCCACTATTATCAGCACCCTGGCACAGGTCATTTCGAATGTCATCGATCATGGCATGACATTGGCCGAAGCCATCGAGGCGCCACGGGTGCACCATCAGCACCTGCCAGATTCCCTGCGCTACGAACCGAACGGCTTCACTCGACGCGTCATGCGGCAACTGGCCGCGCGGGGCCACGCGCCGGCCATGCGCCGCGATATCTCGGGGGAAGTGTCAGCGATCGGGAGGGGGACGAGCGGATGGGTCGGGGTGGCAGACCCGAGGAGAGGCGGTGGAGCGGCGGTATACTTATATCCCGCCGCCCCGAGCCTGATTAGTTCACGAGCCTGATTACTTCATCAGGACACGCGCCGTGTACGGCGCCGTCAGCACCAGGCGAATGGGTGCACCCTCCGCCAGCACGATGTCGATGTCACGCGTCGCCGAGGCAATGCCGGCTCCGGCGGCTGCGCCCACGGCCGCACCCACCGCGGTACCCGTGCGATTGCCACCGATCACCCGGCCCGCCACGGCGCCCACCGCTGCACCGGCGCCCACCGTCGCGACGTTACCGGCGGTGACACCGCGGCCGTGCATGTGCGTACCCAGACTATCGGTGCGCGCCAGCACCTCGTACGTGCCGCCCGTGTACTCGACGCGGGTGAAGGTCAGGACCATCCGTCCTTCACCGCCTGGGCGCTCGGCTGCAGCGAGGTCGGCAATGGTGCCGTGGAACACCGCACCCGCCGGGATCACCTGACGACCCTGCGCATCGAGAATCGCGATCGCCGTGGTCGCGACGACCGGCTCGCCCACACGGTTGTGTCGCGATGTGATCGTGTCGCCCGCGGCGAGGTTGATGACCGTCCCCTCAGCCAACGACAGCACGGTCGGTGCGGGTTGGGCCGGGGCCGGCTGCTGGCGCGGTGGCGTCGGCTGCTGCCGGGGTGGCGTTTGGGGCCGCGGCGCCGGGGTTGTGGCCGGGGCCTCCACCACCGGTTGGTCAGCCATCGGGTTCGTCGCAAGCGATTCGGCGGGCTGCAGTGAGAGATCGCGAGCCGTCGCGTCGTCGGCCGGCTCGCCACCGCATGCGACGGCGGTAAGGGCCAGTAGGGCAAGGGTGTTACGGAACATGAGTCAATCTCCTGACGTGGGAACCATGGTACAACCGCTAAAT
This sequence comes from Gemmatimonadales bacterium, assembly GCA_040877595.1. Lineage (GTDB taxonomy): Bacteria > Gemmatimonadota > Gemmatimonadetes > Gemmatimonadales > GWC2-71-9 > JBBDNM01. Next base: position 14,174 of record JBBDNM010000056.1, read on the forward strand.
CAAACGGGTACGGCGCGGGGGACAAGGGGAGCTAAATGCGACGGCGAATGAAATCGGGCGTGAACCCTTGTAACCACGTGGCCAACAGCGAGAAATAGCCCGAAATCAGGAGGATTCCAACGATCAGCAGCATCACCCCGGCGATCCGCATCACCCACGGCAAATACTTCCGAAACCCCTGAAACCAGACGAGAAACTGGTCCACGGCCAGCGCCGCGAGGAGAAACGGAATGGCCAGACCCATCGAATACGCGAAGAGCAGAAGCATGCCCTGACCCACGGTCTCGGTCGCCGAGGCAAACAGGAGAATCGCGGCGAGAATCGGACCGAGGCACGGCGTCCACCCCGCGCCAAACGCCACGCCAACCAGGACGCTCCCGAGATACCCCACCGGCTTGTCCGCCAGGTGGACCCGCCGATCTGCCGCCAAACCCGGTAGCCGCAACACGCCGAGCAGGTACAACGCGAGCACGATGATGAGCGCTCCACCCGCCCGTTCGATCCACACCTGATAGTAGTTGAACAGGCGGCCGATGGTCGTGGCCGACGCGCCGAGGATGACAAAAATGATGGTGAATCCAGTCACAAACGCGAGCGCATGCGACACCGTGACGCGGCGGCGATGCTCCATGTCCTCGAGCGTCAGGCCGGTCAGGAAGGACACATAGCTCGGCACCAACGGCAGGACACACGGCGAGAGGAAACTCAAGACGCCGGCCAGCAGGGCGACACCGAGCCCGACGGACGGTGCGTCCACGATCAGCGACTCTGTTGGGTACGCGCGTGAAACCCGATCAGCTTGTACACGAGTTTCGCGGCGAGGAAGTCGGGCGCGGCCAGTCCCGGGAGGGGCGCCAACTCCACGACATCGCACCCCACCACGTTCCGCTCACGGAACACGCGTTGGAGGAATCGCACGGTGGGGTTCCACGTCCCACCGCCCGGTTCTGGTGTGCCGGTGGACGGCATGATGGACGGATCGAAGTAGTCCACGTCAACCGTGATGTACACCTCCTCACCGAGTGCCCCGAGGGCGCGGTCCATCCACGTGGTGTCGTCGAGCTCATGCCCGAAGATCACGGGGATGTTCCGGTCGCGCATCAGTTGCCGCTCTTCGGGCGTGAGGGATCGGATCCCCACCGGCACGATGTCCACGTCCTGATGCACCTTGTACATCACGGCGGCGTGCGAGTGCGGCGTGCCCTCGTACTCCGGGCGCAGGTCCGCGTGCGCGTCGAGCTGGAGCACGGACAGACGACGACCTTTGGGCTGGCGGGCAACGTGCGCCTGCACCGGCGGCCCGGTCAGCGAGTGCTCCCCGCCAAGCATGATCACGAACTTGCCCGTGGCGACGAGTGCGTCCATGGCCTCCCGCAGCTGCCCAAGCGCCGCCGCCGGCCCGGCACCCGTCAGGTGCAGTTCCGGCAGGGTATGCACGCCAATGGTGTAGGGCTCAGCATCGAGCTCGTGGTCATACAGCTCGACGTAGCGCGACGCGTGAATCAAGCCCCGCGGCCCCCCCCGGGTCCCGCCCATATACGAAACGGTGGATTCGTACGGCACAGGCAGGATGAGGACGCCTGCCGCCTCAAATCCGGGGACAGCCGCAGCCGGCAGACCGAGGAAATTCTCGGCGGCCGCCCACGGAAGGTGTGCGAGCGGATCTTTCACGCGCAGAAAATCACGGCCGCCACCGCGGTCACCCACCGGCCATCATCCTGGGCCTCGGCCGTGCACGCGATGTGTTGCGTCTTCACGATCTCGCCGGACAGGAGCCACTGCTCTTTACGCTGATCCCACGCCTGGTCGGCCTCGAACGGCACGCCGAGCACGGTCGCCAGCATGGAGGCGGCCAGGTCCTCGGCGTAGTCCCCGGCCGTCTGCTGCCGCTGACCGAACGAGTGGTGCTCGGAGATGTAGCCGTGGTGACTGTTGTCGGCGGGCAGCGCCAGCCCAATCGCGGCCGCGGCAAGACGCGACGGCTCATTGGTCTGGGCTTCGGCGACCACGGCAAACACGACCTGACCCGGCTTCATCGCTTTCAGGCCTTCTTGTGGTGACACCAGCTTGCAGTGCGGCGGAAAGATGGAGCTCACCCGCACGAGATTGAACGCCGCAACGTGCGCGTCGCGAAGCGCCATCTCGAAGCTCGTGAGCTTCTCTTTGTGTCGGCCGACCCCCTTCGTGAGGTACGCTTTGGTCGGCACGAACATATTGGCATCAATCACCGTCGGGCCCTTTCCTGCGAAGGAAGAGAAGGTGCCAGCGCCTGCGCATCGCGGCGCTGACAGTCGCCACACACCCCGTAGATCTCGAGCCGGTGGTGGCCCAACCGAAAGCCGTGCTCCTCGGCGATGAGCGCGTTCATGCGCTCGAGGCGATCGCTCGAAAACTCGACTACCTTCCCACACGAGACACAGATCAGGTGCTCGTGGTGGCTCTGGGCGGCCAGTGGTTCGTACCGCTTGAACCCCTCGCCGAAATCGTGCTCCTGCAACAGGCCGGCCCGCGCCAACAATTCAATCGTGCGATAGATCGTGGCCTTCCCGACGTGCTCGCGACCCTTCGCCAGACGGCGCTCGATATCTCCCACCGACACGTGATCGTCGGCGAAGAAGATCGCGGAGGCCACCGCCTCGCGCTGATGCGTCACCGGGAGGTTGTGGTCCCGCAGGTACCGGCGGAACACCTCCAGGAGCGCGTGGCCGTCAACCTGCGGCGGTGGGTGCGTCATCGTACCATGCCGTCACCGGGACCTCGCTCGGCGGTTCCGCTTCGCCCGCCCGCTCCTGAACGCCGCGGAGCACGTCGTCCAGCACGTCATCGGGACTCTCGCCCACCTCGTCCACCTCCACGCGCCCTTGACCCCTTTCCCGCCCTCGCACAAAGAGGATGTACGAACCCGTGTAGATCTTGAGCCGGCCCGGCGCGGTTAGCCGCCCCACCACCGCCGTGCCCCATTACCGGTCTTCGCGCCGCACGGGCTGAAAGAC
>JBBDNM010000056.1:17176-22398 GCA_040877595.1 Gemmatimonadales bacterium
CACGAACCGCCGGCCGAGGGCGCGCCCGCACGACGGGCACGCGATCCGCCGACGAGCGCCGCTCCCGACGCGCGTCGAGGACCTACCCCCATTGCCGGCCGGCTACGAGACCGCGCTGGACGAAGGCCTGGGTGAGCTCGCGATCGAGCTTCCCGGCGCGGTTCGCCGCGCCACCACCGCCGTGCCCCATTCCCGGTCTTCGCGCCGCACGGGCTGAAAGACCCAGATCCGTTCGACTTCCGCCACGGGAAGACGCTGCGCCAGCGCGTCCGCAATCCGCGTCCAGCCCATGCCCAACCCGACCACCGGAGCCGCCAAGGGCGTACGCGAGTCTTCCGATATGGTCATCACAGGGCCGTGAAGATAGGGGCAGGAGGGGCGGGTTTCAACCGGGTGAGAAACGCCGACTCAAAGCAGGCTTGCGGGGTCGCGATCCAGCACTACGCGGACGTCCGACGGCACACGCGTCCCGGCGTGTCGCGCCCCATACCGCACCACCTGGCCCAGCACGCGCGCATCGGCGCTACGCAACACCACATGCCAGCGCCAACGGTCCTTGATCCGCGCAATCGGCGCCGGCGCGGGTCCGAGGACCTCCACCGCCAGCCCACGAGCCGCCACCAAGGATCGGAACCACGCGGCGACGTCCTCCGCCGCCTGCCCAACGCGCGGCGCCGTGAGCCCGCTCACAAGCACATTCGTGACCTGCACATGCGGTGGCCACGTGGGATGCTCCCGCGCCGCCAGTTCGTGGGTCGCAAAGGTCTCGAAATCGTGCTTGGCCGCCGCAACGAGCGCGTGGTGATCCGGCGACCGCGTTTGCACCAGCACTTCCCCGCCCCGCGGCCCTCGTCCCGTCCGCCCCGCTACCTGCGCCACCAACTGGAAGGTGCGCTCCGCCGAACGGAAGTCCGCCAAGTGGAGTCCCGTATCGGCGTCCACCACGCCCACCAGCGTGACATCGGGAAAGTCGAGTCCCTTGGCGATCATCTGCGTGCCGAACAAGATGTCCACCTCGCGGCGGCCCACCGCCTCCAGGATGCGCGCATGCGACCACTTCCCTGACGTGGTGTCGGCGTCCATCCGGGCCAGGCGCGCTGCCGGATACCGTCCGGCCAACCACCGCTCAAGTTGCTGCGTACCGATGCCCCGCATCCGGTGCACCGCATGACCGCATGCGGGACACGCCGCCGGTGTTTCCGCGTCGTAGCCGCAATAATGACACCGCAGTCGGTCGGGACCCCGATGCACCGTCAGGGCAATCGCGCAGTGCGGGCATTCCACCACCTCACCGCACGACGCGCACTGAAGGAAATGGGCCCATCCGCGCCGATTCAGGAGGAGTAAGACCTGATCACCGGCAGCCAGTCGCGCCTCCACCGCCGCATCGAGCGCTTCGCTCCACGGCACCGGGCGCGCTTCCGAGACCCACGTCGCCTGGCGCATGTCAATCAGACGCACCGGCGGCATGGGACGCGCGCCGACGCGCTGCGGCAACGCGACCACCCGCAGCGACTCCCGGGCCGCCCACGTTTCGAGGGATGGAGTCGCACTGGCCAGGATCACACGAGCCCCCTCGATCCGCGCGCGCGCGGTGGCCACGCGCCGGGCGTCGTACCTCGGCGCTTCGCCATTCTTGTAGGACGCATCGTGCTCCTCGTCCACCACGACCACACCCAACGCCCGGACCGGCGCAAAGACGGCCGAGCGCGCGCCCACGACGACGCGACGCTGCCCGGCGGCGAGCGCACGCCACGCATCCGCCCGTTCGCCATCGGAAAGCGCCGAATGCAGCACGGCGACCGTATCGCCGAATGCCCCGCGCACGCGGCCGATGGCTTGCGGGGTCAGGGCAATCTCCGGCACGAGAACGATGGCACCGCACCCCTCTGCCAACGCGGCACGGACCGCCTCGAGATAGACGAGCGTCTTGCCGCTGCCCGTCACCCCGAAGAGGAGGCCACTCCGTCCCGCCTCCACCGAGGCCATGGCGTCAATGGCGATTCGCTGTTGCGCGGACGGTTCGGCGGGGGGCGGCGCGTCCGTCACGCCGACGAACGGGTCGCGCAGTTGCTCGCGGTCATGCGTCGCGGCGACGCCGCGTTCCACCAAAGCCAACAGGACCGGCCGAGAGAATCCGAGCTGCGTCGTCAAATGGTGCATCGGCGCTTCACCGCCGAGTGCCTGCAGCGCCTCGTACGCCGACCGTTGGCGTCGCGCGCGACCGAAGGTGGACTCAAGGGCCTCGATCGAGTGCAGCGGTGTCGTGATCGCGATCATTTCCTCGGCCCCGGCCCTGGGTCCCAGATCCGGCGCTTCGGTCGCCAGGCTGACCGCTCCCGCGCGTTCCAGACGCTGGAGCACGTCCCAGACCGGACGCTTCACCCGGCGAGCGAGCGTCGCCGCCGTCGCGGTACCGCCGAGCCGGGCCAACACCTCGAACACCGGCTGGCTTGCGCCGCCGGGCACGCGATGCGCATCACACACCGTGACTACCAAGCGGGACTGCCCCCACAGCGCGCCTGGCAGCATGCCGCGCAGGGCGATGCCCGGCGGCGTGGCGTAGTAGCGGGCAACCCAATGGGCGAGTGCCAGCAGAGGTGCAGGGATCAACGGCGTGGGGTCAGGGGCCAGCAGGATGGGCTTGAGTTCCGGACCGGGCACCCCCGCCTCCTCGTCCACCAGGTCGATCACCACGCCAATCAGCTCGCGGCCCCGCACCGGAACGACCACGCGCGCCCCGGCGCGCACACGATCCGCCAGTGCGACCGGCACGACATACCGGTATGGTTGTGCGGCCGGCACCGGCAACAGCACGCGGGCGACCGCGGTCATGTTGCGTGCGGCCAGCGGCTGCCCTTGATGAGGGAAAGACCAAGCTTGCGCGTCTCGGCCAGCCGTCGAAGCGTACGGAACGCCGGGCTGAGCACCGTAGCCACGCCGCGCCACCCTGCCGTACGCCGGGCACGCATCAGCGGCCCGAGCCGGCCGGCCGCGAGCCACGTACCGTCAGGCGCCGCCTCTTCGACGACGAGATCCACAAGCCCCGCGGTTCGACACGCGGCTTTCCACTCCACCAGCTGGCGCGGACGGATGCCCAACGTGAGCAGCGTGTCGGCATCGCCGGGCCCCGGCGTGTTGAACCAGGTGGGAACGAGCGCAATCACATGGCCACCCGGCCGCACCACACCGGAGGCTTGCGCGATCACGTCGCCGCCATCGGCCAGGCCGCACTGCAACATGCGGATCACCGCCAAGTCGAAGACCGCATCCCGATGGGGCAGGTTCGCCGGATCGGCCTGCTGCAAGTTGACGTACCGGCCGAGTCCGACGGCGCGGGTCGCGCGCTCTGCCAGGGCGATGGCCTTGGGATCCGGATCAATGCCCTCGATCGGCGCACCCAGACGGGCCGCCCACCACAATACGGAGCGCCCCGATCCACAACCCACCCATAAGGTCTCCGTGCGTTCCGTGGCATCCGACAGTTGCAGGACCCGGCGATGCACGGACTCCGCGACCGCCGACCACGGCTGAATGATCGCGAGGAGCGCCGTCGGGGAGAGACGAGGCCCGGTCATGACGCGAGCGCGCGGGCATGGGCCGCCGCGCCGACCGCGATGCGTGCGGGCGCGTAGCCCCCTTCAAGTGTCGAGGCGATCGGCGCGCCCAACCCGCGCCAGGTGGTGACCCACGAGGCATAATCGTCCGGCTCGAGCGTGAAGCCGGCCAGCGGGTCACCAGCCATCGCGTCGAACCCGGCGGAAATGAGCATCAACTCGGGCTGCCACCCCTCGGTGGCCTGCGCAACGGCATCGTTCAGCGCGGACACATACCGGGCGCGCGATAAGCCGGGCGGCAGTGGCACGTTGAACACGTTGCCATGCGCACCACGTTCCTCCACCCGGCCGGTCCCTGGGTACAGCGGCCATTGGTGCAGGGACACGAAGCGGATGCGGGCATCGTCCCACACGAGATCCTGTGTACCGTTCCCGTGGTGCACGTCCCAGTCCACGATCAACACGCGCGCCAGATCCCATTGATCGAGGGCGGCGCGCGCGGCCACCACCACATTGTTGATGAGGCAGAAGCCCATGGCCTGATGCGCCGTGGCGTGGTGGCCCGGGGGACGCACCATGGCAAACGCCGGGACGCCGTCGAGCGCCGAACGTGCGGCCGCAACCGCCGCTCCCGCCGCGTGGATCGCGGCCGTCCAGCTCTGCTCGCTCAGCACGGTGTCCTCATCCACGCGACCACCACCCGCGCGCGCGGTGGCCTGCAGGAGATCGAGCTGCTCCGCCGGGTGGACGGCCTCCAGCTGTGCTCGCTCAGCCGCGGGGGCGCTCACCCACTCCATGGCGAATGGAGCGGCGCGGAGGCGGGTCGTGATGGCTTCGATGCGGGCCGGGCGCTCGGGGTGTCCGGGACCGGTGTCGTGCGCGAGGCTCGAGGGGTGATGCAGGATCCTGAGCGGCATCAGGGCCGGTTCACCGGACCGGACGCCGCCTTGCGGGAAGCACAATCAGGGCCGCGCCCGTGGGCACACCCAGATCCGCCAGCGAGCGGGACTCATCGAGCACGACGGCTCCGCGGAACTTGACCTGGTACGCGTCAAGGTCCGCGCGCGTCAGTGCCTTGCCCAACGCCTGCGTCTTGACCGCGTGAACGGTCTGGTCGGATGGCACACTGAGCCGGACGGTATCCCACGCGTCGGTCACGGTGACGCGAACGGTCATGGGAGCCGACATCACGCGACGCCCGGCAACGTGGCCAGAAACCGCGCCACCGGCTGATCGAACAACAGGGTCGAGGCACGGACCCGCGTGCCGCCGTCGCCCGCGATCACCGCGAGGGCGATCTCCTCGCCGCCTTGCCCGCGGAAGGTGGCAAACGTGGGCCCTTCCTTCTCGAGAAAGGCACTCATGTGGGGAACGCGGTCGGCGAAGAACGTCTTGGCGCGGGCCAAGACTTCCGGCCCAGGCAGCGCGGTGGTTGTCTCGTGTACCATGGCGGGGAAAGCTACTCGCCGGCCGCCCGGCGGGCGACGCCCGACCAGCAGGGCTGGGCAGGCGCGGCGACCTGCTGCTGTCGAACGAGGAAACCTGGGCGCAGCGACAGCTCGAACGGGCCGGCTTCTCGACCTGGTACGTGCCGCTCGCCGACGTCCGGCACGAGATGTCCCGCGAGCGGCTGATCTCCGTGAAGGATCTGCCCCCCGAACCGCC
>JBBDNM010000057.1:0-21704 GCA_040877595.1 Gemmatimonadales bacterium
GGGTCTGGACCTGCGCCGCAACTACTGACGTGATGCGCTGGCGACCGTGGGCCACCACGCTCGTGGTGGCCGTCGCGGGCCTGGTGCCGGCGGCGCGCATCCTTCGCGACTGGCTGATGGGGCGATTCACCGATCCGGTGGACGAAATCACGCTCCGGACCGGCTGGTGGGCGCTGTTCTTCCTGACCGCCACGCTGGCGATATCTCCCGTGCGCCGCATCACGGGATGGAACGCCCTCATTCGCCAACGTCGCACGCTGGGGCTCCTGGCCTTTACATACGCCACCCTGCATTTCTCGACCTACATCGTCCTGGACCAGTTCTTCGGGTGGTCGTTCATCCTGGAGGACATCGCCGAGCGCCCGTACATCACCGTCGGCTTCACGGCATGGCTGCTGCTCCTCCCGATGGCACTCACCAGCACGCGCGGCTGGATTCGCCGCCTGGGCAAGCGGTGGATCGCGCTCCATGCCCTGATCTACCTGATCGCGGGCCTCGCCGTGCTGCATTTTTCCTGGCTGGTCAAGGCCGACCTGCGCGAACCCACGATCTTCGGGCTCGTCCTGGCGGCGCTCCTTGCCGTCCGGCTGCTCAGGAAAAGACGCGGGCGCACTCCGGCGTGAGGTCCGCGACCCGGCGGGCGACCGTGCCCAGGGGCCGGGCCACCACTTTCATCACGCCACCGACCTCCAGGCGCTCGGCCGCGCGGCCTTGGCGCGCGAACAGGTCGGCGAACGCCTCGTCAGCGAGCTGGACCTGGCCGTGCACGAGCACCAGCGCCACATCGGCCGGTCGCGCCTCGAACAGGGGGCGCTGCAGTACGACGAGATCCGCGGGCGCGCCCGGCGCCAGGGAGGGTGCGGGGAGACTGAGCCGCCGGGCGGCGGTCGCGCCCACCGCGTCGCGCAGCCGTCCGTCATCGAGGATCCCCAGCCGGCGCGCCAGCCGGAGCTCGTCGAGCAGGGTCCCATCGCCGGTCAGCAACGAGTCGGTCCCGAGCAGGATGTCAAGCTTCGCGCGGGCGAGTCCCGGTGGGATCGTGTGTCCGAAAAGGAAGCGGTTGGACGAGGGACACCACACGCAGGCGGCACCGGCACGGGCGAGTCGCGTGGCGCCGTCCTCGTCCACGCCCACCGCGTGCACCGCGATCAGACGGGCGTCGAGCAGGTGCATGGCGTCCAGGGTGCGCACCTCGTCCGCCATCGCCCTCGTCGTGCCCTCCGCCACATGCAGGCACAGGGGTGCCTGGGCCGTTTCGAGTGTGCCCGCGACGACGGCCGCGAGATCCGGCTCGAATCGCAGGGAATGCGCCGTACGCACCCGTGCGACGCGAACCGGGAAGGTGTGGGTGAAGTCGGATTCCCATGCGTCATGGTGCACGACCGTGGTGACGCCGCCCAGCAGGTTCTTGAGTGCCCCGAACAGCAGCGCGTCGGATCGCGCGAGCCGACGCGCCCGCAGCGCGTCCACCATCCCGGCGTACGCCGCCGCGCCCGCGCGAGACCGGCGGCGTGGCGCGTGTGCAGATCGGTCCCCCAGACATAGGCGTCCGGGTACGGGGGCGCCCCCAGGCGCGGATAGTGATTGCGGTGCAGATGGTCGTGCGCGTTGATCAGGCCCGGCAGGACCTCGCCGTGGTCTACATGGACCGAGAACGCCGACCCCCGCCCAGGGGAGACGAGATGTCCGTCGCGGATGTCGTGCGTCACGCCCGCCCCGGTCGTGAGACGAAGCGTCACCGCGTGAGGCGGAGGGCCAGCACGAGCGGAAGCCCCCGATCCCGGGCATACCACGCTGCGCGTCCCGCGCGCGCGTACACCTCGCGTACCTCGGGACCGATCACGAGGTGCCGTACGTCCCCGACCCCAAGACCGGCGGCGGCCGCGGTCCTGGTATGGTCCTCGATGGTGTGCGCATGATGCTCGACCTCATGTCGCGTCCCCGCCGCGTCACGGAAGCTGCGGGTGTGGCCCGCCGCCACGGCCTCGGGGTGAAAGTCCGTCACGATGACGATGCCGCCGGGTGCCGCGACGCGCGCAAGCTCGCCGTACGCCGGGCCCAGCGCGGGTAGGTAGCCCAGCGCGAGCCGGCACCAGACCATGGCAAACGTGGCCGTCGGAAGGGGCAGCGCGCGCAGGTCGCCGGCCGCGACCGCTTGACGCCCATACACGGTGCGGCCCTGGCGCAGCATGTCCAGTGAGAGATCAACGCCGACGGCCCGGGTCTTCCCGGCGAGCCGACGCCCGGTGCCACAGCCCACGTCCAACAGCGGCCCGGGTTCGATCGGCGTCCATGCGCGCACCACGAGGTCGTCGAGCAGGCTCACCGGGGTTTCGGTGTCGAACGTGGCGGCCCAGGCGCGGTAGGCCGCTCGCACCGGCAGCATCACACCGCCTGGCGCGCCGCCGGGCGCAGGTGGCCGTAGGCCTGGCGATCGGGATCGGGGATGCGCGCCAGACGATGAATCGTGCGCAGGAGACGGGGCCGCTGGTACGTGCCGTTACGCCACCGGCGCCATGCCAGCCACTGGGCGACGTGCTTCCCCCAGGCCTTGGTCCGGCGGTCGTGCAGCGAGGGGAACCGGCTCCGCAGGACCAGCAGGAAATCCTCGACCTGGGCTTTGAGACTCCGGGGCAGCCACGGCACCAAGGGATCCTCATGGGTCATCCAGTTCACCCACTCCGGACTCGTCCAACCCTCCAGCGTGTCGGGCGTGCCGGCCAGCGGGTCCACGTTGCCATACGTGTCGCGGCGCTGAGGGATCGGCGTATAGAAGTAGGCGATCAGTTCCATCGCCGGGTTGACCTGCTTGAGTCGCCGAATGAAACCCAGGGTGGTCGCAATCTCGCCTGCCGGATCCTCCGGCCCCCCGAGCACGAACGAGAACTCCGGGATGATCCCGTGGTCCCGCGCGCGAGCGGCGACGTCGAGCGTCTCCGCGGTGGTCAATCGCTTGTTCATCCTGCGGAGCACGTCGTCCGACCCGGACTCCGCGCCGTAGAACACCATGCGGAGTCCCGCGCGCCGGAGCAGGCGCCACGTGCGGTCGGAGAAGCGCAGCATCGCGTCAATCCGCGCCTCGCACCACCAGGACAGCCCGAGCGGCAGCAGCCGTTCCGCCAGTTCCACCGCGTGATCTTCGCGCAGGAAGAAGTTGTTGTCGTAGAAGTGCACGGCGTCCATGCCGTGGTGTTCCGCGAGGTACCGCAGATGCCGGACCGTGCGCTCGGGCGGCTCGACCTTCTCCCGGCTGCCGAACACCGAGATCACGCCGCAGAAGGTGCATCCGTACGGGCAGCCGATGCTCGCTTGATAGACGCCGCTCCGGCGGCCGAGGTACGACGGCCGCAGGTAGTCCGCCACGGTGATGCGATCGTACGGCGGCGGCGGCAGGTCCGCTGGGCCGATCCAGCGCCGCTCGGGCGTGAGGTGGATGGTGGCGCCGTCGCGATAACCCAGGCCGGGCACCGAGGCAGGGTCGCGTGTGCCGTCGAACACCGCGAGCAGCTCACCGAATGTCTGTTCCCCTTGGCCGCGCACGATCCAGTCCACGTACCCGCTCTGGAGCACGGGGCCTGGATAGAGGCTCGGGAAATAGCCGCCCCACACGATGGGGACTCCCGGAAATCGCGTCTTGAGCGCTTTCGCGAGCGGCACCGCGTTCACGAGCTGCGGACCAGGCATCACCGACATCGCCACCGCGCTCACGCGGTGCGCAGCGATCAAGGCGCTGATGTCGCCGAGCGGATCGGCGTCGGGCAGGTTGCCGTCCACGATCGTCCAGGGGACGTCCGGCGGCAGCGCGGCGCCCACCGCCATCACGCTCAGGGGGAACCGACGATTGCCCGGTCGCGTGGCGCGCGGATTGACGAGGACGATCACGGTACCTCCGCGGTCCAGAGGTCAAACCGCGACGGTGCGCGCCGTCCGCGCCAACGGGCGATCCAGGGGCGGAGTTCATACCACAGGGGATATCGCACCCGATGGCGTCGCCACACGAGGCCGTGCGGCTCGCTGGCGGCCGCCAGGCGTGCCGGGGTGAGGAACTCGACATACGCCGGGGCGAGGAGAACGGGGGCGTCGGCACCGAACCGCGCCGCGCCCTTCGCCCGCTTCTCTCGCAGCATGGCCTCACCGTCGGCAGCGTCCTCGTAGCATGGCGAGTCCAGGATCACGAGGTGCCCTCCAGCGCGCACGACACGCGCGGCCTCCCGCAAGGCGCACGCGAGGTCGTCAGCGTAGTGCAGCGCGGCATTGAAGATCGCGAGGTGCGCCGAGCGGTCCGCAAAAGGCAGCGTCGCAAACGTCGCCGCCACGCGGTCAAACATGGTTGGCACGTGGTTCGCGTACGGGGCGCCTGCGGCGAGACCGTCCACCGTGTCGGTGCGCACATCGACGGCCGTGGGCCGATGGCCGAGCCGCGTGAGCCGGTAGCACAACCATCCATTGCCCGCGCCCAGATCGAGGATACGTCGGCTGGAGGGAGGCAGCCAGCGCACGAGCGCGTCGTAGGATCGCGCCCGGACGCGCCAGGCGCGGGCCAGCGGGCCCTCCACCAGATACGGCAGGGCAAGCAGTTCGGCCTCGCCGCCCGCACCACGCCCCTCGGCCGCCCGGTGGGCGGCGTAGGCGTCACGAAACTGTCGTGAGGCCGGTGTCGTCACGTGCGCTCCAGGTTGAGCAGGATGTGGTCTCCCAGCAGGGCGAGGGGACGGGTCAGGACGCGATCCAGTACTTCGAGCATCCCGAGCAGACGGGCATGACCGGAAATCCACGGCTCGGCGCCACTTGGGGGCACGCAGATCCCGATGCCGTGAATCGCGCGGAGGCGAAACCATGGAGCGAAGCGCGCCGCGAGGCGGCGCGGACCGGGATAACGCACCGTGAACGCGTGCCCGCCGATCCGCGCCGGCACCGGACCGCGCGCCAGACGGCGCAGGAGGTTGCGCGGCCGCCCCCGCACGAGTTCCACGAGCATGTCGCCCGGCGCACATGGTCCGAACACGACCAGCAGTGCCCGCGCTCCTCGGGGCAGCAGCCGCGCAAGTCCGCGCGCCACGGGGCCGATATCCGCGACGCAGTTGAGGGCGGCGAAGTTCGAGAACGCGCCGTCGAAGCGCTGGTCCTCGGCCGCCAGCGCACCGGCGAACGACTCGAAGGTCTCCAGCGTGGCCTGTCGAACCGTCACGGCGTCCTCGGCCCGTGCGTTGGCGACCTTGGCACGCGCGCGGTCGCACATGGCCGGAGAGCCGTCCGTCAGCAGGACCCGTCGTCCGGCCGCCGCCAGGGCCAACGCGTCCTCGCCCGTTCCGCCTCCGAGTTCGAGCACGTAGGCCCCGGGCGGAAACGTGCGCAACAGGGCTCGCCGGACGGCGCGTCGCTGCGCGGCAACAGAACGCCACAGCCCGAACCGCTCGTCGAACACGGGGGCCATGTGGTCGAAGGCCTGCACGGCGGCCGGGTCCGCGGGCGCCGGCTGGCGGGCGAGTTCGGGACCGGCCGTCATGCCGTGGTGGCCGTGGTGGTGGTGCGGGCGTCCGGTTCCCGATGGGCCAGGGCGGCCCACCGGTCGTCAAGGTCCTGCGTACCGCCGGCCGCGACCTCGTCGTGCAGCAGGTCCCGTACCTCGCGATAGAACGGTGTCGTGTATGTCCCGCGGAACATCATCGCAAGGTCCCCGCTGTCCTCCCAGTGGCGCTTGGTGCCGAGCTGCGTCCGGACGCGTTCGTAGAACCCAGTGCCGGGGAGCGGGTACGCCACCGAGACGCCGATGTCGTCCGGGCGCTCCTCCCGTACCAGGTCCCGTGTGCGCAGAATGTCCGCCCAGTCCTCGCCGAGGTACCCCAGCTGGATGAACCAGCCAGTGTGGATGCCGGCCCCGCGCAGCGTGCGTGTCGCGGCTCGGACCTGGTTGAGTCGCGTGCCCTTGTCCATGCCGTCGAGGATGTGCTGGGCACCTGATTCGACCCCGAGCCAGACTTCCTCGCATCCCGCGGTCGCAAGCGCTGCGACGACCGGCGGCCGCATCAGGTTGACGCGCGACTGCATCATGAACGGGATGCGAGCGTCCCGGCGTCGCACCTCGTCCGCAAACCGTGTGATCCATGGTGCGGTCAGCCCGAAGATGTCATCCGCAAACCACACGTGGTCGGGCGCCACCGTCGCGCGCAGCTGCGCGAGTTCCTCGGCAACGTTCTCTGGCGTGCGCTGAGCATACCGGGTGCCGAAGACGGGCTTGGCGCACCAGTTACAGTGGTACGGGCATCCGCGCGAAGCCACCACGTTCCAGGAGAGCCGGCCGTGCGCCGATCCCCACGCCGACCTGTACCGCGCCACATCCACGAGGTCCCAGGCGGGGAACGGAAGGGCATCGAGATCGTCGAGAAACGGTCGGGCGGGTGTCGCGTGCACGCCGCCGTTCATCGGCGTCCCGAGTCGCAAGCCGGGAATGTCGTCCAGTCGTGCCGCCGAATCCCGTTGCCATGCCGCCACAAGCTCGGCAAACGTGTGCTCGGCCTCGCCGGTGATCACGGCATCGGCACCGGCTGCCAGGTAGGTGGCGGGCTGGTCGGTAGCGTCCGACCCGTTGACGGCCACCCGGCACCCCCGGTCCTTGGCGGCGCGGATCATCGCGAGCGTCGCCTCGCGCATCCGGGTGGTGCACATCTTGGTGAGGAAGTTGAAGTTGTCCTCGATGATGCCCACGATCGCCGGGGCCTCGGCGTCGAGCGCGAGCTCGAACTCGTGGACGCCCTCGGAGAGCATCGCGTCGAACAACCGGACCGCCATTCCGCGCTCACGCAACAGGGACGCCGCGAGCAGCGTGGCGAGCGGTGGGTAGGGCCGCATCCTGGCGGTCTGCTTGGGGTCGTGTGCCAGATAGTAGGAATGCGCCACCATGACGGGTGCATGCCTGAGGGCGGGCGTCATCTGTTACACCGCCTGGACGGGTTCGTCGGCCGCACGCAGAGCCAGCGAACAAACGCACTTCCGGCAGATCGCGTCGCGATGGGTGTCGAGTCCCTGGCGCCAGCGGACCGCCTCGGGCGAGTTGAGCACCCCCGCCAGGCTCCCCGCCGTGCGGAGGTTTCCGAGCGGCGGCTGAAGAAGCACGGGCGCACGGTGCCGTCGGTTTCGATCACCGTGGATACCCACGGGGCGTTGCAGTCGTTGGGGGCGAAGTCCCCAAGGCCCAGCAGCGCCGCGAAATACTGATGCAGCTTGCGCCGCAGCTTCGCGGGCGATTCCGCGATAAAGCCACTGGCGAAGTCGGTTGCCCGCTCCGTTTCCAGCGCCGTCAGCTCGTCGGCCAGGAGCGGGAGGTCGGCATGGGCCAGGGCGATCTCGCCCGCCCGGTCGGCGGGCCACCCGCTGGGCCGATTGAACGCCTTGCTGGAAACGTCCACCGCCAGGAAGCTGATGCGATCGAGGCGGAGATCCCACGCGGCCGACACCGTGGATCGCAGGTGGCGGTAGTTGGCGCGCTGCACCGTGCAACGTCCCGAGACGCGGACGCCGGGCGCCGCCGCCCGAAGCGCGGCGACCCCCTCGGCGAGCTTCTCGTACGCCCGGGGGACATTCCGGATCCGATTGTGCATCTCGCGCGGCCCGTCCAGGCTGACGACCACGTCGTCACAGAATCGTGCGAGGTCGGCCGCATGGCGCTTGAGCAGCAGGCCGGTGCTCAAGAGCGTGATGTCGATTCCGGCTTCGTGGAGTGGGCCGCACAACTGCCACAAGGCGGAGTGCATTAGCGGTTCGCCGCCACTGAACACGACGCGCCGCACGCCGAGCCGTTGCCACTCGGGAAGCCAGCGCTCGATGTCGGCCGGCGCGATTTCCTGCGTGGTGGTCACCTGCCAGATATCGCACATCGCGCAGCGGCAGTTGCACCGACTGTGGGGGTTCAGGATGACGATCGGCAACTCGCCGACCGGATCGGTCCGGTCGAGCATGTCCACCGACCGGTCGGGGTCGGGAGTGGGGCGCGGGGCGAGTCGGGTCACGCCGGGGGCTCCTGAGGCAATCTAGAATCCGGCCCAGTCGGCCGCATGTCCATCCGCAGATGTACCCCGTGTCGAGCGTGCAAGGTTCATGGGAACATCTCCGCTTCTGAGGAGGCCGAGATCCATCTCAGGCCGTGTCCGGGGCCACAAGACGGCTGACTCGGCGGCGATAAATGCGGAGTGTGTCCCGCCAGCCATGCGTCGAGGGCCGAAACACCCGATTGGCCAACGTCCACAGGACGTCGCGCGGACCCTCCGCGAAGGCCAACACGGAGGGCCAGACCCCCGCCGACGTATGCAGGGCACGGCCAGGATCCGTGCGCGCCACCAGGCGACGCAGGTAGGGTGACGCGGCACCGTGCAGGGTCCGGAGGGTGTTCGTCGGTATGGTGGCGGGCGCCAACCGCTCCGCGTAGACGAGTGTCGGGTAGGCGTAGCGCACGGCGTGGTCACGAGTAAGGCGATCCAGGACGGCCCCCCAATCTGGCCCATCGCGCCGCACCAGCAGGACGAGCTCGACCAGACGAATCAAGGGGATCGCCGGGAAATGCGCGCCGGCATGGAACGCCAGATACGCCGTCAGCAACGGCTGTCGCAGCACACGGGCTTCGGGTCCCAAGGCGGCACACGGCTCGGAATCGTCAGGTCCGGCGACGTCCAGACCCACCAAGCGTCCGGCCGCCCCGGTGCGCCGCAGGGACGTATGGAGGTCAATACGGATGGGATCGTCCCCGTGGAGCATCTCGACGGACCGCGGGACGCTCGAGCCGCCGGGCCACACCCAGTCGGAGCGTGTGACAACGGCGGAACCCGGCACTTCCGTGAGCCCCGCCGCCGTGAGCGCGCGCTGAGCCGCCGGCAGCGCGGTCGGCGCGATGAGCACATCAACGTCATGTGCCGGGCGAACGCCGGGTTCAGCAAACAGGGTGGCGCCGGTGTGCATCCCCTTGAGCGTGACGGACGTAACGCCGTGCGACCGAAACGCCCGATGCACGGTGGTCCAGGCCTGGCGCCGCCGGAGCGCCGCGGCTCGTCCATGGCGGAGGTGTTCGGTCAGCAGCGTGTGCAGGGCCGGCGTCGTCGCAATCGCACCCTGGTCACACCAGGACCCGAGGAGAGGGGCCACACCGCCGAGGAAAGCGGCGAGACCCATCGCCCGGGGTATGCCGCCATCGTCGAGGTGATGCGGTGTCGCCCCGACGAGCACGGCAGCCACGGCCGCAGCCACGCGTCCATGCGCCTCCCACCGTGCCGTGAGCGGCAGGTCCGGCCAGAGGACGCCGATCCGCCCGCTCCGATCCGCGTGGTGCAGCCGTTGCGCGATGCCGGTGCGATGTGGGTTCACCGTGGACCCCGAGAATGGAGATGCCATGCCATGCTATATACACGCGATTGGCGCTGAGGTCACGGCGCGGCGCGGGCCCGCATGAGCCGCCGGGCCTCCACCCCCAGAAGCGCCGCCCACGCGCGCGGGTCGAGCGGCCGTCGGCCTATGGCGTCGAGCGCGACCCGGCGCGCCTCGGGCCACGCCCGTTGCCACGCGAGGGTGCGCGCCAGGCGCCGCAGGTCGCGGTCGGCCAGTTGGCGGGCGCGGCGACGCATGCGAGGATCCCCGAGGAGGGTGGCCAGCCGGTCGAAAGCGCGGACTTTCCATCGCGCCACTTCAGGCCGGGCGAAGGTGGTGCGTCCCTGGTGGTGGCGGATGCGCGTGAGGGGCGCGTCCACCGCCACGACGGCGCTCCGTTCGGCCAGGCGGACACACAGGTCAAAATCCTCCCGGAAGTCGGCTCGCTCGTCAAACCCGCCCAGATCGCGCACGAGGGCCGTTTCGGCCAAGACCGTCGGGATCATCGGCAGCAGACGCCCGGTGAGGGTCGGTTCGAGGATCCATCCCGAGGTGGCCTCCCACGGACCGCCCTGAATGGTGGGCAGGAACGCGCCGGCCGCGTCCATGTGGTCGAAGAGCGTATAGCTCCACCGCGCATCCGGCTCGGCGCGCAGAGCCGCACATTGCACGGCCAGCTTGGTGGGCTGCCAGGCGTCGTCGGAATCGAGGAACGCCACATAGTCACCCCGGACCTCGCGCAGGCCGCGGTTCCGCGCGACCGCGGCCAGGCCGCTGTGCGATGTCCGTATCACGCGGAGGCGCGGTTCCCTCAGGGCCTCAAGACGGGCCACCGTGTCGTCGGTTGAGCCGTCGTCTACCACGAGCAGTTCCCAGTGCGGCCACGTCTGGGCCAACACAGAAGCGACCGCGTCAAGGATCAGGGGCGCACGATTGAACGTGGGTATGACGACTGAGATCAGGGGTGGCGTGGGAGATGCCGAACTCGCCCCCGGCGGAAACGACGCTACCTTCTGGTCCAATGACCGCACGTTGGCCGAACCTCTTTGTCGTGGGTGCTCCTTGCTGTGGGACAACCGCGCTCTATTTCTTTCTCCGGCGCCACTTGCAGGTGTTCATGGCGCCGGTCAAGGAGCCCCATTACTTCAGCCCACACTTGTTTCTCCCGCCGCCCCAGACCCTGGTCGCAGAGCGCGCGGCATACCAATCGCTGTTTGCTAATGCCTCACAACACCGGTGGATCGGAGAGGCGTCGCCGTCCTACCTGTATTCGCCCGATGCCGCCGCGGCGATCTGCGCCACGGCGGACGACCCTCGTATCGTGATCGCCCTCAGGCATCCGGTGGACCATCTCTACTCAATGTATTGGTTGCGTTCCTCCAATGCACTGCACCACGGGTACGCCTCGCCTCGGACCTTCGGCGACGCCTTGGACCAGGAGGAGGAGGGCGGGACGAACTGCGCACTCCTCACGTACCGCGAGGTGGCCCGAGTTGCCGGGCATGTGGCGCGCTGGGTTGCGCTGTTCGGCCGCGAGCGGGTCCACATCATGCTCCAGGAAGATCTCGCGTGCTCCCCAATCCTCACCTGGAATGCTCTTTGCGCCTTTTTGTCCATCACCCCGGCTGGTGACACCTCGCGCCATGACGAGCGGGTGGCCCCCAGCCAGTGGACACGCAGCCGACTCCTGGCGCGATGGCTCTGGCGCGTGCCGGCCCCAGTCAGCGTTGTGGCACGCGCCCTCCTGCCGGCCGCCGCACGAGCCCGGGTCAAGGGCCTGCTGCGCCGCGTGAATGCGGGCGCGCGCCCACCGGTGGATGCGGCATTGCGCCGGGCGCTCACGCATGAGTTCTCGGATGACATTCGACACCTGTCCGATGTCATTGGGCGGGACCTCAGTCACTGGCTGGCCTGACCGCGATGCGGTGGACGAGCGTCGTCCTCGGGCATGGGCTGCGCGTGGAGGCCACGCCCGGGTCGTTAACCTTGCGCGTCATGGGCATTCTGCCGCCCGCGGGTGCGGTGCCCCCGGTCGTCCGGCTGAGCCTGCGTCTGGACCCCGGACTGGACGGGCCGGCGCAGAGCCAGGTTGGCGTGCACCGCTGGTTGTTGTTCTCCGGTGGCACGCGTGGTGTGGTGGATAGCGGGCGGTCGCACGCGCGTCTCGCCCTCGGACCGCACCTGCTGACCGATCGCTCCGCCCTCCGCCACGAGGTGGTGGACCCGGCCGTCCTGTTTCTGCTGACCGCGCGCGATCGCGTGCCCCTCCACGCCGCGGCCCTGGCCCACGGCGGGCGCGCTGTCGTGCTCGCCGGACCGAGCGGCGTCGGCAAGAGTACGCTGGCGTGGATGGCGGCGCAGGCCGGCATCACGGTCCTGGCGGAAGACGTCGTGTACGTCGCGCGCCACCCGGCGCTGCGTCTCTGGGGCCAGAGCCGCTCCCTGCATCTTCGGCCTGCCGTGGCCGCGCGCCTTGGCGTGAGCGGCGGCGCGAGGCTGGTCCAGCGGTCCGGCGTTCCCAAGGTGGCGGTGACGCTGCCGGCTCCGGTCCAGGCGACCGCGCAACCCGCCGGTGTGGTGCTTCTCGCGCCGGGCCGCGCCGGACGGTTGCGAGAACTGCCCGCGACGGAGGTCGCCGCACAGCTTGCGACAGACCTCGCGCCGGGATTTGACCGGTTCGCCTCCGAAACGGCGGAACTCGGCGCCGCCTTGGGCGCCATGGGCGCATGGCAACTCGAGGTGGATGCGCATCCGGAGCAGAGCTTCGCCACCTTGCATAGGTTGTTACAGCGACTCCTTCCTTGACCGAGAGGTTTCATGCGGTTTGCCATCCTGTCTTGCGCGGTTGCGCTTGTCGCCTGCGAATCAACACCCATGGTGCCCGGCGCCGCCCTCGAGCGCATCACGGCCAACGGCTTGGCGCGGGACATCCAGGTGCTCGCCTCGGACAGCTTCGGCGGTCGCGGCCCCTCCTCCCCGGGCGAAGTGAAGACCGTCGCCTACCTGATCGCGCGCTTCCAGTCGATGGGTCTTGAGCCCGGCAACGGCGACTCGTGGACCCAGGACGTACCGCTCGTGAGTATCAACGCGGTCCGCACCGGGCCGCTGGTGACCCGCGGCGGCGGCCGCGTGGAGCGGTTCGCGTTCGGGCCACAATATGTCGCGTGGACCAAGCGCGTGGTGGAATCGAGCGCGCTCGAGGCCAGTGAGTTCGTGTTCGTGGGGTATGGCATCGTGGCCCCCGAGTATGCTTGGGACGACTATGTGGGGCTGGACGTGCGTGGGAAGACCGTGATCATTCTGGTGAATGATCCGGGGTTCGCGACGCAGGATTCCACGTTGTTCACCGGCAATGCCATGACGTACTATGGCCGTTGGACCTACAAGTTTGAGGAAGCGGCGCGGCAGGGCGCGGCGGGCGCCTTTGTCGTGCATGAGACGGCGCCGGCCGCGTACGGCTGGAACGTCGTCGAGAGCTCGTGGACCGGGCCGCAGTTCGACCTCGAACGCCCGGACGGCAATGCCTCGCGCGTGGCCGTCGAAGGCTGGCTGTCGCATGAGGCCGCGCTCGCGATCTTTGCCCAATCCGGCGCCGAGTACGAGCAGCTCAAGGCGCGTGCCGCCCAGCGCGGGTTCCGCCCAGTGAGCCTCGGCACGACTGCCACGCTGTCCCTCGGCAACGCGATCGAACGCTCACGGTCGCAGAACGTGGTGGCCCGCCTGCCGGGTGGCGCGGCGCGCGACGAATACGTGCTCTATACGGCGCACTGGGATCACCTGGGCACCGATCCGACGGCAACCGGCGACGGCATCTACAACGGCGCGGTGGACAACGCCACCGGCACCGCGGCCCTGCTGTCCATCGCGCACGCCTATGCCGCCCTTGGCACGCCGCCGCGGCGCTCGGTGCTGTTCCTGGCGGTGACCGCCGAGGAGCAGGGTCTGCTGGGCTCCGCACACTTCGGTGCCGAGCCGACCGTGCCGCTCCGGCAGATTGTCGCCGCGATCAATATGGACGGCATGAACGTGAACGGCCCGATGCGCGACGTCATGGTAATCGGGTATGGCAAGTCTGAACTTGACGCGATGGTGGAGCAAGCGGCGGCTGTGGACAATCGGGTCGTGATTCCGGATACGGAGCCCGAGAAGGGCTACTACTACCGCTCTGATCATTTCAGCCTGGCCAAGTACGGCGTGCCGGCGGTGTACGCCGACGCCGGCATTGATCATGTGGAGCACGGGCCGGAGTGGACGCGTGCCCGCACCGACGCGTACCGTCTCGAGCGCTACCATCAGCCCAGCGACGAGTACGACCCCACGTGGGACCTGACCGGCCTGGCGCAGGACGCGCGCCTGTTGCTGCGCGTGGGGTACCGTCTCGCGGTGGGCGGGGAATGGCCCAACTGGCACCCCGGCACGGAGTTTCGCGCGGCGCGCGATGCGATGGCGCCAGGCCGCGCGCCCTGACGCCCGGGCGGTTACGGCATCAAGTCAATGAACTGGTGGCCTTCGCGCTCGACGGTCGGGCCGCGCGAGAACCCCACGGGACGCGTGAACTCCGGGCCGTCATAGGCGAACGTGTGGTACTCGCCGCGCTCCCCGCAGGCGTCCAAGTCATCGGTAATTCCAATCTCCGTGAGCAGGTCGGCGTCGACATCGCGCCCGAGGAACGGTGCTGCCGCACGCGCGGTGTCCACGCTGACCACCAGGGCGTGATAGCCACGCTCCACGAACTCGTGTAACAGTTCGATCGCGGGCTCTCCCCACAACGGTTCCCGATGGGCCAGGCCTGCGGCCGTCACGCGCTCCTCATACCACGACCGGACGTCGGCCAGATGAATGTTGCCGAACAGACAGCCGGTGCATCCGAGCGTTCGGAGCTCAGTCAGGAGGCCGGCAAAGACCGGCTCGAAGTCTTCCGGATGGGTGTGGCGCAGGACCGGACGTAGCTGCAGCGCCTCGGCTTGCGCCGCCACCAACTCGTGACGCACGCCGTGAAAACGCACGCGTCCGGTGTTCCCCTCATAAATGGATGCCATCCACCGGACGTCGAGGCCGTCGCGTCGCGCGCGGTCCAGCGCCAGGGTGCAGTCTTTACCGCCGCTGCTCATCAAGGCCCATGCCATGGGGCGAGAAAGTACGGCGCCGTCCGGCCCCACGCGAGGGGGTTACATTCCGGCCACGATGAGCGCTGAAAAGAAGAAACCATTGCAGCTATCGGATGTCGCCCGCGAAGCGAAACAGATCGTCATTGCCCATCGCTCCCGCCTCCTGCTGGGTACGGCCATCATGGTGGTCAACCGGCTGGCGGGGTTGGTCATGCCCGGGTCAAGCAAGTTTCTGATTGACAGCGTGATTGGCGAAGGACGGGTGGACCTGCTGACGCCGCTCGCGCTTGCGGTCGGCGGAGCGGCTGCGGTGCAGGCGGGCTCGGCGTACGCGCTGTCGCAGGTGTTGGGGGTCGCCGCGCAGCGCGCCATCACCGACATGCGGCGGGAGGTGCAGGCGCACGTAGCCAGGCTGCCCGTTCGGTTCTTCGACAGTACCAAGACCGGCGTCCTGATTTCGCGGGTCATGACGGACGCCGAAGGCATCCGGAACCTGGTGGGGACCGGTCTCGTGCGGTTGGTGGGAGGACTGGTGACCGCGGCCGTCGCCCTTGGTGTGCTGTTCTGGCTCCACTGGCAGCTCACCGCGATGACCCTCACGGTGCTCGTGGTGTTCGGCGGGGCCATGACGCTCGCGTTCCAGCGACTCCGCCCGCTGTTTCGCGAGCGTGGACGGCTCAATGCCGAGGTCACCGGCCGATTGGGTGAGTCCCTCGGCGGCATCCGGGTCGTGAAGGCCTATGTGGCCGAACGCAACGAGGAACTGGTGTTTACGCGTGGCGTGCACGCGCTCTTCCGCAATGTCGCCAAGTCCATCACGAGTATCTCGGCGCTCACGGCCTTCACAACGTTGGTGGTTGGGGCCATCGGCATGCTCATGGTGCTGGTGGGTGGGCGGGCCATTGTCGCCGGGACCATGACGCTCGGGGATTTCATCATGTACGTCTTCTTCACCGGTCTTGTGGCGTTCCCGCTCATCTCCATCGCCGAGATTGGCACCCAGATCACTGAGGCATTCGCCGGGCTGGACCGCATCCGGGAACTGCGGCGGATGGCGACCGAGGACGACGATGACGCCGGCAAGGAGCCCCTCGGGGACGTGCGCGGCGAGGTGCGCTTCGCGGACGTATGGTTTGCATACGAGCCGGGGACACCGGTGCTGAAGGGGGTGTCCTTCACGGCCCCGCCCGGTTCCACGACGGCGTTGGTGGGCTCAAGCGGTTCGGGCAAGAGTACGCTGATCTCCCTCGTGATGGCCTTCAATCACGCCCAGCGCGGACGCGTCCTCATCGATGGCCGCAACCTCGCGGGCATCCGGCTGCGCGATTACCGGCGGGGGCTCGGCGTGGTGCTGCAGGAGAACTTCCTGTTTGACGGGACCATCGCCGAGAATATCCGGTTTGCGTCGCCGCACGCCTCCGTTGCCGACATCGAGCGGGTCGCGCGTATTGCCCACGCAGACGGGTTCATTCGTGCGTTCGAACATGGGTACGACACCATCGTCGGCGAACGCGGCGTGAAGCTGTCAGGCGGCCAGCGCCAGCGCATCGCGATTGCCCGAGCCATTCTCGCGGATCCGGCCTTGTTGATTCTGGACGAGGCAACGTCGAGCCTTGATTCGGAAAGTGAAGCGCTGATTCAGGACGGGTTGAAGCATCTGCGGCGTGGGCGCACCACGTTCGTCATTGCACACCGCCTGTCCACGATCCGCAGTGCGGACCAGATCCTCGTCCTGGAGGGAGGCGAAATCGTGGAACGTGGGCGGCATCACGAGCTGATGGAGCGTCGCGGCCGGTACCGGGAGCTGCACGACCGGCAGCACCAGGTCGAAGAGGATCTGTACATCAACCCCGGTGAAGATCCTTCCGCGGCCGCGGCCGCGGCCGAGGCCGAGGCCGAACCCGCGCGCGTACGCACGGTGGACCCACGGTCGCTCTAGGGTCAGCCGGTCGAGCCGAAGCCGCCGCGGGTGCGCGTGGGGTCAACGGCCGTGGTCTCCGCCAACGTGGGAAACCGGAGTTCGACGAACACCGCCTGGGCAATGCGGGTACGAGCGGCAAGGGCGCTGGGGGTGTCGCGCAAGTTGTGGACGATGATGCCGATCGGTCCGGCATAATCCGCGTCTATCAGGCCCGGACTGTTGGGCAGGATGAGGCCATGCTTGAGCGAAAGGCTGGAGCGTGGCAATATCAGCATCGCAAGCCCGGCCTCGGCGGTGCGCGGGAGGTCGTGCGCCAGACGGAACCCGACCTCGACAATGCGGGTTTCATGGGGAGCGACCGTTTCGTCACGTACGGTGGCGAGGTCGTACCCAAAGGCGCCGGAAGTCGCGCGGCGCGGCAGTATGGCTGCCTCGTGCAGTCGTTCCAAGGAGATGGTCATGACGCGTAGTGTCATCCGGGAGCTCGGCGTTGTCCAGTTCGTGCTGGTCGCCGCCGCCTGCGGCGACGAACCGACCATTCCCAACTCCGGGTTTGAGTGGCCCCGCGCAACGGCCGTCACGGCCGGTCTGGACACGGCGCGGCTGGGGGCCCTCGTCCGCCAGGTCGAGGACTCGTTTCCCAATCTGAACGCCCTGGTCATTGTGCGCGGGGGATCGCTGGTATGGGAATGGTATCATGCCTCCTCCGACACCAACGAAGCGTACGACACCCACTCCATCACGAAGAGTGCCATCGCGACCATGGTCGGGCAGGCGGTGCACACCGGCCAGCTCACATCGCTGGACCAGTTGATAGGGGACGTCTTCACGGTGGTCCGCAATGACGACGACGTGGACCCCCGGTTCCGCGGGGCCACCATTCGGCATCTCCTCGCGATGCAATCGGGTCTGGAGAACGAGATCACCCAGCGCGTGCCGTTCACTTCGACCGACCTCGTCAACAAGCTGCTGCGTTTGCCCTTGTTGTACGCGCCGGGCGAGGGTTGGCACTACGACATGGCCAACTCCCACATCCTGAGCGGGCTCCTCCAGCGCCGCGTGGGCGAGAGTGTCGGGGCGTGGGCCCAGCGGGACCTGTTCGCGCGGTTCAACATCACGGCGGGACGCTGGCAGAGCGACCACGAAGGCGTGAGCCTGGGCTGGACCGGACTGCACCTGAACGCCCGGGATCTGGCCAAGTTGGGCGAGCTCTATTTGCGAGATGGGGTGTGGCTCGGGGAGCGCCTCCTCCCGGCCGGATATGCCGCTCTGGTGGCGGGTACCGTGACCACGCCGCGCGACGATTATTTCGCCGATTACGCGTTGCATTGGTGGACCACGATGCGGTGGGGCACGCCTGCCTGGATCGCGGCGGGGTTCCGGCACCAGTATCTGGTGATCCTGCCCGCCCATGATGCCGTGATCGTCATGCAGTCGGCGTCGTCGCAGTTGCGGGCGCCGCTGCGAGATCATTTTCCACTGTTTGGCGACTACCTGGTGCCGGCGTTCTGACGACCGACTATGAGCGCAGGATCGACTGGCTGAAGATGTACGCGTAGCCGCAGGCCAGGATGACATGGAACGGCAGAATGGCCAAGTTGTTGAGGTGGAATCCCAAGCCAATGGCCGAGACGAACACCAGCATCATGCCCCCTTCCAGGTACGTCGTCACGCCCATGTGGCCCGACGCACGAAACTTGTCCCGCCAGCGGTCTGAACGCTGGACAATGCGGAACTTGCCGGTCTTCTCGAATGCCGTGGCCTTCCCGAAGAACCCATCCAGAATCGCCGTGACTTGAAACACCGTCGCGCTCATCGCGATTGGCACCAGGGGAGGAAACACGAGGACGAATTCTCCGAGTGCTCCAAGCCATGAACGATGTCGCTGACGCAACACGACCAGCACGTACCACGGCCATACCAGGGAATTGACCACGAACAGACCCGATGCCCACGCGAGGTACGGCAAGTACTCAGGGTGGGCCAGCATGACCCACAGGAGAGGGACCGTGCCGAGCGACAGCAGGAGAATACCGGGGAACGCGGTGAGGTTGAACAAGTCGAACAAGGCATGACCCTTGACCAAGAGGGGCAGGCGTGCGCGGAGGACGGCCCCACCAAGCTTCCGGATCACCTGCGCCTTGCCTTTGGTCCAACGATACTGCTGCGCCTTGAGGTCACTAACCCGAACGGGCACCTCCGCCGGAGCAACCAACGTGGGATCGTACAGCACCTTCCAACCCTTGAGCTGGGCCCGAAACACGAGGTCCAGATCTTCCGCCAGTGTGTCGGCGGACCATCCGTCCGCATCAGCGAGGCACGCGCTCCGCCAGATGCCCGCGGAGCCATTGAACCGACTCCAGAGGCCTGCCGCCTGCCGCGCCTGGTGCTCGATGATGAAGTGCATGTCCAGAAACACGGTCTGCACACGGGTGAGCATCGAATAATTCGGATTCAAGTGGCCCCACCGCGCCTGGAAGACACCCACGCGTTCATCGCGAAACTGAGGCAAAGCGCGACGCAGAAAGTCCGGTGGCGGCACGAAATCCGCATCGAAGATGGCGATGTACTCACCCTTGGCGAGCGGCGTGGCGGCGGCGAGCGCGCCGGCTTTGTACCCGTCGCGTCGTTCCCGGTGCAGCAGTGTGATGTTCACGCCCTGCTGCTGCCAGTGCGCCACGCGCGCCCGCGCTACCTCAAGCGATTGGTCCGTCGAGTCGTCCAGGACTTGAATGTCCAGCAGGGGGCGCGGGTAGTCGAGTGCGACACACGCATCAATGATGCGTTCCGCGACGTACAGCTCGTTGTACATGGGGATCTGGACCGTCACCCGAGGCAATGCGGATTCGGAAAGGGGGGGCGGTGTGACGTCTGACCGGCGGCGCCGGCGCCGTGTGAGATAGTAGTACAGGAGATGCAGCTCACCCAGCTTGTAGAGGGTGAGGATAAATGCTCCGACCAGATTGATCGCGATGACCAGACCGCTGAACGACACCCAATCCATGGACGCGCCTGACCTCGTTGTAATGCACCAACGTCGGGGTCGGGTGCGTTTGGTTGCGCCCCCACCGAGCGCCGGGTAACCTACGTCAACGCTTGCATTTATGGAACCTTTCGCGGGCCGTATCCGACGATGACGTGGATCACCTGGTTACCGGGCTTCGTGCTGGGCGTGGCCACCTGCTACGCCCTCATCGTGTGCGTGGTCGCCATCGGGCTGCTGCGACTGCCGCGGTCGCGCGCGGTGCCCGACGACGAGGCGCCCCGCGTCTCGGTGCTGGTGGCGTGCCGCAATGAAGAGGTGGACCTCCCGCGCTGCCTGGCCGCCTTGGCGCAACTCGACTACCCGGCCGATCACCTCGAATTGATCCTCGTGGACGACCAGTCCACGGACCGCACCGACGCCCTGCTCGAGGCGTTCGCGCGGTCCCGCCCCCATGTGCGCGTCCTGTCCACCGGCGATGCGCCCGATACGGGGCTGCGGGCCAAGGCACGCGGCATCGCCTGGGCCGCGCACCATGCTACGGGCGATTGGTTGTTCATCACCGATGCTGACGGCGCGGTTCCGCCTGGATGGGTGCGCCACATGCTCTCGGGTGTGAATGACCGGATCGGCATTATTGGCGGGATGATGGTTGGCGTGGGTGGAACCTGGCCTGGACTCGTGGAACGCGTCAGTTGGGGATATACCCTGCCGTTCGCGTTCGGCATGGCGGGATGGGGTGTCGCGTTCATTGCCGTGGGCCCCAACATGGCCGTGCGCCGCAGTATCTACGTGGCGGCCGGTGGACTGGAACGCGCGCCCTTCACCATTGCGGAGGACCTTGCGCTGTTCCGCATGGTCGAGTCCGCGGGGTATCGAGCGCTTGGGCAGGCTAGTCCGGAGACCACGGTGCGGTTAACGCCCGTACCGTCCTTCCGCCACCTCCTGAGCCAACAGCGCCGCTGGCTGCGCGGAGGGTTCGAAGGGGACTGGCGCTATTGGGTCGGCCTCGTCGGGGCATTCGGATTCCACTTTCTGTTTTCCGTGGGCCTGGTGGTGGGACTCGTTGTCTCCCTTCCGTCGGTGGCGGTGGCGTGGGGGCTCAAGTTTGCGGCAGATGCGCTGCTGATTGGCGTCGAGGCACGGCGCACGGGTGAACCTCGCCTGATCCTGCTGGTACCCGTCGCGGTGGCGTACACGGCCATCGCCTTCTTCTGGATTCCGCTGAGCTTTCTCCTCACGCGCACGGTGGAGTGGCAAGGTGAAGGGTACCGTCTGTCGTATCCCGTGAAGGCCAACCGGGATGCGGGTCGTCCGTGACATGGCGATGGCCTGAGCGGGCTGCGGAGGCCGCCGTGGCGGCAGCCGCGGTCGCGCTGGTGGTCCGCCTCGGGTACGCGGCGTTGGGCATCCCTGAGTATTGGGGCGATGCCTATCACAACTGGCTGATGAGCCAGCTGACGCTTGAGCATGGCGGCGTCCTGAGTGACTACAAGGGCCGCGAGGTCGTTTGGGAGCCGTTATACCGCTACCTGGCCGTTGGCGTGACCGTGATCGTTGGTGGCGAGACCATGCTGGCAGGACGGTTGGTGAGCCTGTTGTCGAGCGTAACAACCTGCGGTCTCATCACGCTGCTCGTAACGCGCCTGACCGACGTGCGATGGGGCCTCGCTGCCGGGCTGACCTTGGCGCTCGCGCCGTGGCATGTCGCGTACGGTTGGATGTACATGCCGGAGGCGACCGCCAGTCTCCTCTTCGTGGCCGCCGTCTTTTTGGTCGTGCGCGGAGGTGGGCCGTGGCTGGTGCCGGTGGCGGCGCTCGGGGCGTTGGTCCGACACGATGTCACCGTGCTGCTGATATTGACATCCGTTTGGCTCGTGATGCAGCGCCGCCGCCGCGATGCGGCATGGCTCGCCGTGGGCGTGGTGGCAGGGCTGCTGCTCTGGTCAGCCTGGACTTGGTACGCGGCGGGTCGCCCCTTGGCATGGTTGGAGCAACGGGTCGCGGGCTCGACGGCGGACGCCGCGTTCAATACGGAGCTGGGTGCTCGGCCCGCGCCACGCCCGTGGACGGTGCTGCTCATGCTGGTGCAGGTCTATGCGCCGTTGGTCGTGCTCGTAGGCGCAGTGGCGGTTGGTTGGCGACATGCGGCGTGGCGAACCGCCATGCACAAGGGGAGTTTGATGTGGCTCCTGCTCGCCGCCTTCACGCTGATCCTGACCATCATGCAGTTGAAGTTCTTCTCGTATCCGGATCCGCGGTATGTCGTGATCACCCTGCCGCTGGCGGTCGTGTGTTCTGCGCTCGCGTTGCGTGGCCTGCCTGACGCGTGGCGTGGTCG
>JBBDNM010000058.1:0-21368 GCA_040877595.1 Gemmatimonadales bacterium
TCGAACCAGGACTCTCCTGATCCAGAGTCAGGCGTGTTGCCAGTTACACCAAGGGGCAGCGATTTCAATTGTGAGTGGAGCTGAGGGGGCTCGAACCCCTGACCTCCTGGGTGCGATCCAGGCGCTCTCCCAGCTGAGCTACAGCCCCGAGACCACAGACCCCGCATTTTCGCGGGGTCCGGTCGGGCAGGTAAGCTAGACCCCTCCTGTAGGAGGGTCAAGACCGATTATTCCTCCCCTCGAGCACCTCCATCTCGGGCAGAACATGCGCGGCAGCGTCACCGTTCAGTAAACGGCACGTCCACTTCCAGGCCATCCCGAGCCACCACCGTCTCGGGGAACACAGCACGGGCCTCATCCTGAAGCGTCTCGGCGCCCACAGAGAATCGTGCGCTCACGTGCGTGAGGACCAGACGCCGGACCCGCGCCGCCAGCGCCACCTGCGCCGCTTCCTGCGCCGTGCTGTGCTTGGTCTCCACCGCCCGGTCCTGCTCTTCATGCGAGAAGGTGGCCTCATGCACCAGCAGGTCAGCCCCCTCAGCCAACCGCACCAAGGTTTCACTCGGACGCGTATCACCCGAGATCACCACCAAGCGACCCGGCCGCGGCGGACCCACGAGGTCTTCCGGTCGCACTTCCCGGCTTCCCGCCTTCCCGCCCTCGACAGTGATCGTTTCTCCCTTGTGAATGCGCCCCCACAACGGTCCCTCGGGAATTCCCAACTCTCGCGCCTTGTCAGGGTCAAAGCGTCCCAAACGGTCCCGCTCGCGCAAGACCCAACCCACCGCGTGGGACCCATGGTCCGCCGGCAGGACCTCCAGGTCATACTCACCCCGGTTCAGCACCTGGCCGGGTTCGACTTCGTTGATGACGACCTCAAACGGCGACCGCTCATACCCCGCGTCGAGCATCACGCCAAGGATGCGATGCGCACCCTTGGGACCCCACACCGACATGGGCTCGGTGCGACCCTGTAACCCCAACGTGCGCACGAGACCCACAAATCCCAGGTAATGATCCGAATGGAAGTGGGTAAAGAAGACGTCGGAAAGCGTGAACCCGACGCCATACTTCATCATCTGGCGCTGGGTGCCCTCACCGCAGTCGAACAGCAGCGTTTCTCCCTCGCGATGGAGCGCGATGGCGGAAACGGAGCGCTCGACCGTGGGCCGCGCCGCAGAGGTGCCGAGAAACGTCAGGGTCAGCAAGAAAAACCTCTACCGCAGAGAACGCAGAGTACGCAGAGTACGCAGAGAGGAACGATTTGACGGGGGGTTCACATCACGCCTTTCTCTGCGTGCTCTGCGCTCTCTGCGGTTGAATGTCCCTAGAACACGGAAATATGGAAGTACCGGCCCGGCCGCTCGCGCACGTCATCCAGCAACAACCGCATGGACGCCGACAGCCGCACGAGCTCGTTGTACAGCGTCGTGTCGTTCACCATGCGCCCGATCGTACCCTCATCCCGGTTGATCTTGAGCATCACCTCGCGCATGGCCAACGTGGCCTGGCCCAGACTGACGAGCATGGTGTTCAAGTTCTCGGTGAGCTCGTCCATCCGCTCCATTGAGCGCGCCAACCCCGGGCTGCCGAGCGTCGAGTCTATGCGGGCGGCCGTCTGGGCAAGCGCCTCGAGTGTCTCGGTCGCCTGCCGCATCGTGGGGCCTGTCCCGAGTGCCGACAGCGCATCCATAGCGCGGCGGGTTGCGGCCAGCGTTGCGCGCACGTCATCGGCCGTGCGAGCGGAGATCAAGTCTTCGGCGCCCGTCATGACGGTGCCGGCCCGATCGGCCAACGGGCCCAACTGGTCCAGCAGCGCACCCGACCGTGCGCCGTCGAGGATGACGCTCTCATCCATGAGCTGTTCGGATCGACCCGGGTCATAGTCCACGAACATGGCGCCCAGCATGTCCACGGGTTTCACGCGTGCCACGGCATCAATCCGGGGCGCCCAATCTCGGCCCACTTCGAGGGTCACGATCACCTCGCCCGGACCACGCAGGTCAAATCCGGCAACACGTCCGACGCGCACGCCGGCGACCATCACCGGGTCGCCCGATGACAGACCGGTGACGTCGGCGTAGCGAACCCCAAACCGGGCCTTAGTACCACCGAGCAGGTCGCGGCCCGACAACCACGCCAGGCCACCGAACAGGACGACGAGCGCCACAATCACCAGGCCGCCCACCGCCGCTTCGCGCTTATAGTGCAGGTCCATGTGTTACCGCTCGAGTTCCTTGAGTTGGACCGATTCAAAGTCCCGCTCGATGAATTCCTGAACCGCCACGTCCCGGCTCGCGATCAACTCCTGCGGCGGGCCCATGGCCCGAATCTCCCCGTCCTTGAGTAGCGCAATGCGGTCGGCGACCGCGAACGCACCGCGGACATCATGCGTCACCATCACGCTGGTGACACCCAGCTCGCCTTGTAGCTTCCCCACGAGCTGGTCAATGATGTCGGCATTCACCGGATCCAGTCCGGACGTCGGTTCATCGTACAAAAGGTACGTCGGACTCCCCGCAATCGCGCGGGCAATGCCCACCCGCTTCTTCATTCCACCCGAGAGGTCAGACGGGTACTTGTCCTGCACCTCCTGAGCCAGATTGACCAGCTTGAGGCACTCTACCACCCGATTGCGGCAGTACAGCTCGTCGCGCTGACACTCATCGTCCGTAATGCCCAGACGAATGTTGTCCCTCACGGTCATCGAGTCGAACAGCGCCCCAAACTGGAACACGTATCCGATGCGGGCCCGGAGGTTGGAGAGGGCCTTGCGCCGCAGATGTGGGACACTCAACCCATCCACGTACACTTCTCCACGATCCGGATGCATCAGCCCGTTGATATGCTTGAGCAGCACGCTCTTGCCGGTGCCCGAGGGACCCAGCAGCGCCACCGTCTCGCCTTGCTGGACTTCGAAGTTCACGCCGGCCAGGACGATGTTCTCGCCAAAACACTTGTGCACGTCAATCAAGCGAATCATGGATTACCTTTGCGGCCATGCCGCACCTGCCCGCCAACGCCAATCGCTTCAAGCTCCGCCTGCTCGCCTGGTACCGCACGCAAGCCCGTGACCTGCCCTGGCGCCGGACGCGCGACCCCTATCGGATCGTCGTGTCCGAATTCATGCTCCAGCAAACGCAGGTGTCCCGCGTTCTGGACTTCTACCCACGGTTCCTCTCCCGTTTCCCCACCATCGAGGCACTCGCCCGCGCCCGCCCCAAGGCCGTGCGCGAGGCGTGGGATGGCCTGGGTTACTACCGCCGCGCCGAGAACCTCCAACGCCTCGCCCGAACCGTGGTGAACGATCATGCGGGCATCGTTCCCGACGATCCCGAGACCCTTGAAACCTTGCCCGGCGTGGGACGTTACACCGCCGGCGCGGTCGCTTCCTTCGCCTATGAGCGCCCTGCACCCGCCGTGGACACAAACGTGGCACGGGTACTCGCCCGTGTCTTCAGGGTACGCCAGCCAAAGGGTGCCCAGCGCGACCGCCGCCTCTGGACCCTGGCCGAGCAACTGGTCCCGCAGCGCGGCAAGGCCGCGTGGGACTTCAACCAGGCCCTGATGGACCTCGGCAGCACGATTTGTGTAGCCCGCTCCCCGCGCTGTGATGCGTGTCCGGTTGCCGCGGCCTGTCTCTCCGTGCGTTCCCCCTCTCCACCGTTGCGGCGGGGAGAGAAATCACGCTTGCGGCAGAAGAATCTGCGCCAGAATCGCGTCAAGAAACAAGATCAGGACTGACGCACTGACCACGGCCGACGTGGTCGCCCGACCCACACCCTGCGCGCCCTGCGTGGTAGTAAAACCCACGTAACAGGGAATAACCGAAATCGCGAGACCAAAGAACAGGGCCTTCGTCATCGAATATCCGATGTCCCACGGGCGGAAGAAGTACCGCGCACCGTAGATGAAGTCGGCCGTCGAAATCTGGAGCGACCCCGTCTTGGTGAACCACCAGCCGGAAAGGATGCCGATCATATCAGCGAAGATGATCAACACCGGCAGCATCACCGTTCCAGCGACCACGCGCGGCAGGATCAGGTGCGACATCGGTGAGCGACCCAGCGACTCCAGCGCGTCGATCTGTTCCGTGACCCGCATGGTGCCGAGCTCGGCGGCGTAGCGGGCACCAATCCGGCCTGCCAGGAGTAATGCGGTCAGCACGGGACCGAGTTCAAGGATCACGGTCTGCACGACAAGTCCACCCACGATGTACACCGGGAGACTGGCGGTGAACTGGTATCCCGCCTGGAGTGCGGTCACGGCGCCGGCAAAGGCGGCCGTCAACAGCACGATGAACAGGGATCCGATCCCGACGTGCCGGCCCTGCTCAAACGCGATGGGAACCCACGTGCGCCATTCCTTGAGCGCGCGCGCGGTTTCCAGTGAAAAGAGCGCAACCCGACCGACGTGCTCCATGGCTCTCAGGCTGTATTTGCCAACCAGGCGGCGCGGGTCGAGCACCAGCGTGGTCACGGTCGCCACAACGCTCCGCACATGAGTGCCGCGAGCGCCATCACGCCGGCCACGGTCTGCACGATCGCTTGACGCTTCTGGAGACGACCAAAGAGCGACGGGAACGTGCCCTGATCATTGGGATATGCCAGCGCCGCGATACGCTGCGCGGTCGGCATGCCGACAAACAACACCAGCAGGGCGCCGAGCGTCCCGAACCCCATCATGGCCGACATGAGCGGCGCGCCCAGAATGTCGGTCGCGCCGTGCGCCATGTAGTTGAACGCCACCCCGAAGCCGGAGCCCAGGCTCAACAAGGCCCCAGGCGCCACGACAAAGATCTGCACGCGGGCCAGCAGCCGGGCGACCGCGCCTTCGGTCTCCGGCGACTCGCGCCGGCTCCCGATGCGCATGGCCATCCCGGCCATCGCGCCGCCAATCCAGAGCGCGAATCCGAGGTAATGGAGAAACAACAACGAAGTGCGCATCAACCCTCCACGGAGGCTTCACCCAGTCGCCAGCGAAGCGGGCCTTCGCGCGACGGGAAATGGACCAGGCCGTCATCGAACCCTTTGACTGTGCAGCCGACGGGGGTCAGTTCCTGGACCAGGCCTTCAATGCGCGCGGCGAGTGCATCCACCTCGCGACGCATCTCCTCGGCCTCAGGCGACTCACCCGTGGCAACGGTCACGCCGGCGACGGCCAGTTCATAGCGCTCCAGGGCGTCCTTCCACTCGCCATAGGCAGTGACGATATCCTGGACAATCCGCTCGACATACGGCAACGTGGCCGTTGCCTGTTCGGGCGTAAAATCACGGGGCGGCATACGTCGGGAAATTACCCCAGCGCGCGCATCGCCGCCCGGTAGCCCTCGGCGACAAACTCGGCCACGCGGGCCACCGCAAACGAGGCGTCCGACGTCATTTGGGGGCGGACAAGGACCGCCCGGTCCGTCCATCGAGCCATCTCGTCCTCCGCCTGCGCCGCCATGGTAATGCGCAACACGTCCGACGCGACCCGCATCAGCGCCGGCATCGGCGGCGCTTTTCCGCCGATGTCCGCGTAGAACACGGGTCCCACGTAGGAACCCACCAGAAGATCGGGAGCAAAGGTCGAGGCGACGTCGAGCGGAATGACGCTCCGGAGCCCGCCATCCATGTACTCGCGCCCGACAATGGTGACAGGAGGGTAGTAGACCGGCAGGGCGCACGAGGCGCACAGCGCGTCAACCAATGGCGTGTGCTCCCTGCCACCGGCCCCGAACAGCACCAGCTCACCGGTGGCGCGGTCTACGGCGGTCACTGTCAGGGGATACTCGAGATCTTTGAAGCGATGGGCGGGCACCAGGCGCGCGATGGTTTCCTTGAGTGGCCCACCGCGCAGGAAGGACGTGCCAAAGAATCCCAAGGCCGCACGTGCCGCCGGCACCGCGACATCTTTCCGCCGAATCCCCACCATGCGTACCAGCATTTCCTGGTACGTGAGGCCCGCCGCAAAACACGCCGCCACCACCGCCCCCATGGACGTACCGACATAATGCGCTGGCACATGGCCATGCTCGCTCAATGCCTGCACCACCCCGACGTGTGCGGCGGCCTTGGCACTACCGCCGCTCAACGCGAGAACGACGTTCACTTGAGCCGCTGGGCCCGTCGAGCCCTTGCCTTCTCATTGCGACTCCGATCCTCGTCGGTTTCGAGGATCAACGGCCGTACGGGGACCGGCTT
Source organism: Gemmatimonadales bacterium (assembly GCA_040877595.1). Taxonomy (GTDB): domain Bacteria; phylum Gemmatimonadota; class Gemmatimonadetes; order Gemmatimonadales; family GWC2-71-9; genus JBBDNM01. The sequence goes on from JBBDNM010000058.1 coordinate 6,186, forward strand.
GCCCGACGGGTCAATCGCGACAAACGTCACATAGCAACTATTGGTGTGCCGACGAACACCGGTCACCAGATTCTCGGCTTCAATCCGCACGCCAACCTCCATGGACGTCGTGCCCACGAAGTTGACGCTGGACTGGGCGATGACCAGCTCGCCCAGATAGATGGGTTCGTGAAAGTCCACACGATCCACGGAAACCGTCACACAATCCTTGCGCGCGTGGCGAATGGCCGCTACGGCGGCCACGCGGTCGATCAACGAGAGAATGACACCGCCAAACACGTGCCCGAGGTTGTTGGCCATATTCGGCATCATCAGCTCGGACATCGCGCTCTGGGAGGCGCGGACCGGGGCCGGATCCAGATTGTCAGCAGGGACCATGGTTCGTTCCCGAAGAAGTGTAAGAGGGGAAGAGTGGAAAAGTGGAAGAGTTGGTTGAAGGGTTGAAGAGTTGAAGCGTGAAAGGCATGCTACGTTTTCACGCTTTAATCCTTTCACCAACTCTTCCCCTCCTCATCACTTCCACTTTTTCACTCGTTCTAGTAGTCAACGGGACGCAGCCAGCTCTCGCCAATGGCGGATCGGCTCACCATGGCGACGGTTGGCAGGCGTCGCTTCCAGTGGGTGCTGTCGAGGCGCTTTCGGACGACGGCGACTTCGGCCGGCGCGAACCCCAAGGCCTCGATCTCTGACGGAGCAAATCCCGCGAGCAGCCAATGCAGGATCAGGTCCGCGCGGACGTACGTGATGCCCAGGTCACTTTCGTCGGTCTGGCCCAGCACCAGATCCGCCGTGGCCGGCTTCGCCATGATCGCGTCAGGAACCCTCAGGTGTCGAGCCAGCGCGAGAACCTGTGTCTTGTACAGGTCCCCGATCGGGTTGAGTGGCGGAGCATCGTCGCCGTGCCAGGTGAAGTAGCCCAACAGGCGCTCAGACTTGTTGCCGGTACCCAGCGGCAGGGCGTGGTGTTGGGCGGCCAGGTCGAACAGCGTAATCATGCGCATACGCGCCATGATGTTGCCGCGACGATGCGGGGACACCTTGGGGTCGACGGCCGCGACCAGCGCATCCACGGCGGCGGACATGTCGATCGTCTCGAGCGTGACCGCGGCGGCCTTGGCCGCGAGCGCCGCGTGCTGCCGACTCCCCTGTGAGGAGGTCGCATACGGCAAATTGACCGCGACGACGTTCTCGGCGCCTAATGCACGAGCCGCCAACATCAGCGTCACCGCGCTGTCCACACCGCCCGACACTCCCACCACGCCTTTCGCAAACCCACGCGCGGTCAGCTCATCCCTGAGGAACCGCACCAACCATCCCTCAAGCAGGGCCGCATTCACCGCCAGCGGATCACCCTTTACCTCGGCCCGTGTTTCAGGAATGTTCGCGCGGATGACGGGCTTTATGGGCAGCGTCTCCCCGTCGGCCTCGTCTCCACGTGTACCGTGCACCGTGTACCGTGCACCATGCACCAAGGCCTCCCACGCTACCTCCAGATCCGCCAACAACGGTTGTTCCGCCCGCGCTCGACGCAACGCCGCCTCTTGCAGCTCCCCGTGCACAACGGCCTCGTCGAACGCTGGAGCGCGAACGATCACTGCTCCATCAGGTCCCACCAGCGAGGAACATCCCTGGAACTGCTTCCCGCCCTCCGAACCCGCGAGCTGCACGAGCGCCACGTACACCCCATGCTCCTCGGCCATGCGTTGCGTGAGCCGATCCCACGATGTCACGTTGTCCGACTGGCCGGCCGTGGCGGCACCCCGGGCCGGCGAGGCACTCGGGACCAGAATGAGCCCCGCACCGTCGAGCGCAGCCAGCGACCCGCACACGGAATGCCACGCGTCTTCGCACACCAGCATGGCCACACGCCCCCAGGCCGTGTCAAAGGCCTGCACCGCGCGACCCGCATCGACGAATCGCTCTTCGTCAAACAGACCGTACGTGGGGAGGAAGACCTTGCGGTGCACGTGGCGAATGCCCGCCTCGGGGCCACCCAGGGTGGCATACAGCGCGGAGTTGAACACGCGCGCCTGAAATCGCTCGTAGAAGCCGACGCAGACGTCTACCGGCGGAAGCTTGGCACCGGTATGGACTGCGGCGAGGTCCCGGAAGAGCGTGCCCGCACTGATCGCGTGCTCCTGCACTCCCCCTTCCAGGAAGTAGCCCGACATCACCGCCTCGCCGAACACCACGAGGCCCGCCGGCTCGGGCCATGCGGCGGTCTGGGCAAGCACGGCACCCACCGCATGCATGTTGGTGGCGTAGTCACCCTTCTTCGGCCGAATCTGAGCCAGCGCGATCTGCATGGAGTCGAAACCTACTGGACCAGCCGCCAGAGTCTGAGCGTGGTCGCCCAGTTGTCGGGGATGATGGTCACGTTCTCGATCGTGTTGGACACGCCGGCGGCAAGTTGCGGCGAGAACAACCAGATCGCCGGCGCGTCGTTGTTGATCTCTGCCAACGCCTCATGCCACGTCCGGCGGGCCTGAACGGGGTCCATTGCCGAGCTCGCGGCGTGAACCAGTGAGTCGAACCGTGGGCTCGCGTAGCGCCCGTAGTTCGACACCCCAACACCGGAGGAGCCCCACAATTCGCGCATCGCGTCGGGCACCAAGTTGACTTGCCAGCCGCCGATCATGGCCTGGAACCGACCCTGCGCCGCACGCTCGGTCATGGTATTGGGATCGAGCGGGACCAATCGCACCACCACCCCTACGTCACGGAACTGTTGCTCGAGGATGACAGCGGTCCGCTCGCGAATACCGCTCGTGGAGGGATACATGATGTCGAACGCAATGCGGCGACCGGCCAATGCCGCGCGCGCGGTGGCGGGGTCGGCCGCAGGCTGGCCCGGGGCACCGGCCGCAATCCACTGGACCGGCGTCACCGGTCCGGGCGGCACCACGCCACGTCCACCAAGTACCGCACCGATGATCGCGTTGCGATCAACTGCCAATACGAGGGCGCGGCGCACTTCAGGGTCGTTGAAGGGTGGCGCCGAGACATTGAACCCGAGATACATGTACACCGCCGATGGAAACTCGACCGCGCGCGCCACGCCGCTTTCGCGTACGCGGGCCACGTCAGCGGGCGTCGGGAGTGCTTCGACGATGTGCGCCTCACCCGCCACCAATTGACCGATGGCGGTTTGCAGGTCGGGTGTGACGCGAAAGACGATACGTTCCGCCCCGGCTCCCTCACCCCACCAGTCGGGCACGGCTTCCAGCTCGATCAGCTCGCCGGGCAGCTGCCGCGCCACCCGGTACGGGCCGCTCCCGACCGGGTTCCCGGTGAGCACGTGGCCGCGCAACCGATCGCGTGGGATGGTGTCCAGGAGGTGCGCCGGCAGGATGCTCATGTGGTACACCGCATCGTAGAACTGGGCCGGATACGCGCGCGTGAACCGCATGGTGACCGTGTGGTCGCCCTCGGCTTCGACCGACGCGATACCCGACAACAGCGGCGCCGCCGGCGCATTGACCAGCGTATCCCGATACAGATCGAAGGTGAACGCGACATCGCGCGCCAGTACGGGCGCGCCATCATGCCAGCGCGCGGCGGGGTTGATGGCGAACGCGATGGTGACCGAGTCGCGGAACGTCCACGCGGACGCCAGCACCGGTACGAACCCTGCGTCGCCGACGGTGTTCAGCGAGGGCCCGATGTCGGCCAGCTTGAGGAAAATCTGTGTCGTCACCGCGATCTCCGACGCGGCACGCACATGGGGCGGAAAGACGGTGGCGGGTTCACCGGGAATCGCGACGACCAGGACACCCGCGGGGCGCTCGCTTTCACATGCCACCGCAAGTACAACCAGAGCCGCCGTACTGTAGCGCATCAAGGCGAGTGTAGCGTTACGATACGGGTCGAACGGGGCCGATCCTCGGAAGAGCAGTTCGCGTAACACCGTTTCCCTCAACGAGTTATGGTCGTATGACACCCCATCGATCCATGTGGCATCACCATTGCAACTACCACGCACCAGAAGTACGGGACACGAACCTAACAGCAATGGAGGAATGAAATGATGACGCGTGGAATGGCCGCTGTCACGGCGGCACTGGTACTGGCTTGTGGAGATGGCGCCGGTCCGGACGGCGACCGAACGGTCTCCTTATCCATCACCGGCGGCGGAACACCCAGCTTGGCGATCGCCGCAGGCGACACGGTGGTGCTTGGCGGCAACACACTGGTGCTGGACCGCGTCCAAGTGGTCCTGCGCGAAATCGAACTCGATCGCGTGAATGACGACGCTTGCGACAGCATCTCAGGCGAGGACGACCGCTGCCAGACGTTCGCGACCGGTCCGGTACTGCTTGACCTGCCACTCGACGGCAGTATCACCACCGTGCTGAGCATGGTGGTGGACACCGGAACCTATGGCGAACTCGAGTTCGCAATCCACAAGCCAGACGACGACACAGCGGCCGATTTGGCGTTTCTTGCTGACCACCCTGAATTCACCAGGGTGAGTATCCGCGCCCAGGGCACGTTCAATGGTACGCCGTTCATATACGAGACCGACCTGAATGTCGACCAGGAAGTGGACCTCGTGCCGCCCCTGGTCATTACCGAGTTCAATGCGCCCACCAATCTGACGCTTCGCGTGGATGTTCGGACCTGGTTTGTCGTCAACGGCGCACTCATCAACCCAGCGTCGGCCAACAAGGGTGGGATCAATGAAGGCGCGGTCAAGGACAATGTGAAGGATTCCTTCGAGGCCTATGAAGATGACGACCACGACGGCGACGACTGAGATGCGACCAGCTAGGATTCATCTCATGCGATTTCCCCTCCTGGTGGTCCTGCTGGTGGGCCTCGGGGCCTGCCAGACTACCGATACGACCCGCCTCGCCAACGTGCAGGTCTCGTTCGCGACGCAGGCGCCCGCACCGTCCGCGGCGCGGCTGGCGCTCGGTGACACGATCATCGAGAACGGCAACACACTCGTCATCATCCGGGCCGAGATCGTCCTGCGGGAGGTCGAACTCAAGCGCGTCGAAGCGGCCGACTGCCAAGGCAACGACGCGTGCGAGAAGTTCGCAACCGGCCCGGTGCTGGTGGACCTGCCCCTGGGACCCGGCGCGGCCCAGCGGTTCGCGCTCGACATTCCGCCGGGTACCTATGACCAGGTGGAGTTTGACATCCACAAGCCCGGCGACGACGATCCGGCCGACCTGGCGTTCCTGCAGGCGCACCCCGACTTCGCCGAGATCAGTATTCGGGTGCAGGGTACGTTCAACGGCACGGCGTTCACGTTTACGACCGACATGAACGTGGAACAGCGACTCTCGCTGTCACCGGCGCTGGTGATCATCGATGAGACGAGCAGCACGAATCTCACCATCCTTGTGGAGCTGGCGGCGTGGTTCCGCGACGAGGACGCTGCCCTGATCAACCCGGCCCTCGCCAACATGGGCGGTGTGTTCGAGAGCATCGTGCGGAACAACATTCAGCAGTCCATGCGCGCCTTTGAAGATGATCACGACGATGGAGCCGACGACTGAGCTCCCAGCGCCATCTTGCCGTACTTGAGCTCTCCCCCTCGTTCGCCGCGGTCTGGGCGGACGTGGCGGGGGAGCTTGCCCTTGGTATCCGGGCGATCACGCTCGATGACGTCGCAGGGGGAGCCGTGGCCGTGATCGTCGCGGCGGGTGGCGAGGAGTCGGCTGGTTTGGATGCGATTGTCGCCGCACGACGGATGGGGGCACCGGTGATCCTCGTGGGCGGCAACCCGTCCCATCGCGTGGCCGTGGAGGCCCTGCGTCGCGGCGCGGACGACTATTTCGCCTTGCCCGGCGACATCAGCGCACTCCGACGCGCGCTGGCCGCGTTGGCCGAGCGGGCCGATGCATATCCACTCGAGCCGGACACCGCCTTCCGGGCCCTCGTCGGCAACAGTCCGGTAATGCGCGAAGTGATCGCACGGGCGCGTCGGGTCATGAGCCATCGTGAGGTCACGGTGTTGATTGGTGGCGAGACGGGCACGGGAAAGGAACTTCTGGCCCATGCGCTTCATCAGGGCGGACCGCGGTCGGGTGGACCGTTCGTGGCGGTAAACTGCGCCGCCATTCCGGCACAGTTGCTCGAGAGCGAGCTCTTCGGCCACGAGCGCGGTGCGTTCACCGATGCACGCGACGCCAAACCGGGACTGTTCGAGGCCGCCTCGGGCGGCACCATGCTGCTGGACGAGATCGGTCATCTGCCGATGGCACTTCAAGGCAAGCTCCTGCGAGCGCTCGAAACGCGGCATGTGCGCCGGGTGGGGGCCACGGAGGACCGCCGCGTCGATGTGCGATTCATCGCTGCGACCCACGCAGATCTCCTCCAAGCGGTCCGCCAGGGGGAGTTCCGCGAAGACCTGTACTATCGCCTGAACGTGGTCGCCCTGACCTTGCCACCGCTCCGCGAACGAGGGGAAGATATCGACCTGCTTGCGCGACACATTCTCAGCGAAGCCGCCTCCCGATACGGTCTACCGACACCGCCGTTCACACCGGCGGTCAGGGCCGCCCTGCGCCGGCACACGTGGCCCGGCAATGTGCGCGAGCTGCGCCACGCGATAGAGCGCGCTGTGCTTCTGTCACCACCGGGGTCCCTCGACCTGGCCGAGCTCCTCCCGGCCGAGGGCACGCCCGCAGCACCGGGCATGGCCCGCACCGGAACCGTGGCCGACATCCTGTACAACGCCGTGCAGTCCACCCTCACCGGGACGAACGGGAACAAGTCCGAAGCGGCGCGACAACTCGGGATCTCTCGGACGCGCCTCATGCGAATTCTGGCACGGGATACGGACGCATGATTGCCGACCCGCTCCGCCCTGCTCGTCTGGCCATTCGCGCGGGTCGCTTCCGCGAGGCCACAACCGAGTTGCGCTCCGTGGAGCCGGGTCACCAGGAACGCGCCGAATGGCTCCTCTTGAACGCCATCGCGCAGTGGCGTTTAGGAGCCTTTGCCGCGAGTCAGGCCGCCGCACGCGATGCGCGCGAACACTTTCGGATGCTGGCGGACGGCGACGGCGAGATGCGCGCGGAGAATGTTGCGGCGGCCGGCGCCTTTGCCACCGGCAACCTCGATGAGGCCACGGCTGGGTTCCATCGGGCGCACGCCCTTGCCGAAGCGCGCGGGGACGCGCTTCTGGCCGCCCGGAGCGTCAACAATCTCGGGAACGTCGCCTTCTACCGGGCGGACCATGACACCGCGTTGCGATACTACCGACTCGCAGCTGCAGGGTTTGAGCGGTTGGAATTCCACCACGGTCTGGGCGAGGCGTTGATCAACCAAAGCATCGTGGCGCGGGACGCGCGCCGCTGGGGCGAGGCCCTCGCGGCCGCCGAGCGCGCGCTGGCTGCGGCGCACCGCGCCAGCAGTGCGCGAGTCGCTGGGCAAGCCCACGCCAACATCGGCGAGGCGGTCGCGGCGTCGGGTGATGCCCGTCTGGGTCGCGTGCACCTGCACCGCGCGCTGGCCATCGCGCGACGTGAGGACGATCGCTTGGCGGAAGTCGAGGCACTGCGCTTGCTGGGCAACCTGGAATCGCATGACGGTCGACCGTTGGATGCCCTGGAGTTCTTCGGCCAGGCCCACACGGTGGCCAGTGCGATTGATCATGCGTGGGGTCGAGCGGAGTTGTTCCGTGACTACGCGGCTTGTTTGGAAGGCTCGGGGTATACGAACGAGGCCCGTGTCATGCGGGAGCGCGCCGCGGCCGCGTTCAATCAGGCGGGGGCAACGATGCGGGCGCAGACGTTGGAGGCATCAACCTGAACAACGGTCGCCCGAACCGCTCCATACCATACGACGCCACCAGCGCGCGCGTCTCGTCCGACACCAGATAGTCCGCCAGCCGGTGTGCCCCATCCGCGTTGAGCCGCGGAAAGCGGGCGGGGTTCACACGCACCACGTGATACGGGTTCGCCAACACCGAATCGCCCTCGACCAGCGCGACCAGTTGCCGTGGTGCCCGCAAGGCGAGCCACGTCGCGTCATCCGTCAGCGTGTACGCATCCAACTGATCGGCGATCACAAGCGTCGCCCCCATGCCCTGCCCGGTCTCGCGATACCATCCACCGGCGGGCTCGATGTTGAGCCCGGCCCAGATGCGGCGCTCCCGCGCATGCGTGCCTGAGCGGTCACCGCGCGAGACGAACGTGCGATGCCGACCCTCGATGAGCCGGAACGCCAGCGCGATATCGCGTCCCCGCACGCCCGCAGGATCATCCTCGGGACCTACCAGAATGAACTCGTTCACCCAAAGCGGTCGTCGATCAATGCCAAAGCCTTCTTCGATCAACCGCGTCTCGCCTGCCGGCTCGTGCAGGATCGCAATGTCCACTTCGCCACGCCGTGCCAGTTCCATGGCCTGGCCCGACCCCACAGCGATCACGCGCACTATCAGCCCGGTGGCACGTTCAAACGGCGGCAACAGCGCGTCGAGCAAGCCCGCATCCCGCACCGAGGTCGTGGTTGCCAGGATGACCTCTCGCGACTGGCCGACCAGCGACGCGGTCAGGGCCAGCGCGAGCGCGAGCGTCAGGCCGACACGGCGAATCAGGTGCCTTCCTCAATGGGTATCGGGATCGGGGGCGCCTCAGGGGCCTGCTCGCGACCGATCGCGAGGCCGATCACGACCGCGACGAATATCAGCGCGGCAGTCACCACCAGTTGCATGACACGCTTCCGACGGCTCGGCACGAGCCGCCGCAACGTGACCACTTCGCGCCGGAGGGTCGCCTTCTCCGCGGCCTTCTCCACCGCCTGCAACAGGTGGCCCATGTCCACCGGCTTCTGGATGAAGTTCTCGGCGCCGAGCCGCATGGCCTCGACAGCGGTCTCAATCTCGCCATGACCGGTCAGCATGATGACGATGCCCTGTTTGCGTCGCACCCGCTCGAGTACTTCCATGCCGTTCATGCCCGGCATGCGAAAGTCCACCACAGTGACGTGCGGTTCGACCCGATCGAACAGCGCCAACCCCTGCCCACCATCTGCTGCCCGATGCACGTCATGGCCCACCCGTTCGAAGTAGGCGCCCGCGGTCCGCAAGAAATCCGTATCATCATCAATGAACAACACGCGCACCGACACGGTCACCTCCGTTCGCTGAACAGCTCGGCCTGGGTGCGGAGCCGGGCGGGATCGATCACCGGCAACCCCAGGCGGCGTTGCAGTAGCCGTACGCTCGCGGGACTGTGCCCCTGCCAGTGATTGTTCGCAAATCCATACACTTCGCGCACGCGGGTTCCCAGCGTGCGCACCGCATCAGCCCAGGCATCGAGCTCATCCTCCCGCGCGACCTGGACCTCGCCAAAGTTGGTGATGCGGCGGTCCGGCCCGAGCCAGCGCACGTAGGCGAAATCCGCCGTCGGTTGCTCCGCCAGCTTGAGCATCCAGTCGCGGCGGATCCACCGACCCTCGGTCAACGCGAGCGCAATGCCCGCTTTGGCCAGGAGGCTGAGCGTTTCCCGGGTGATCCAGCCAGCGTCGCGGAACTCCACCGCCCATTGATGGAGTCCGCTCAGGTCACGCACAAACTTGGCGAAGACCGCCCGGGCGGGCTCCGACGGCGCGAAGTCAGGCGGCAGTTGCAACAGGAGAGGTCCCAGGCGGTCGCCCAGCTGTTCGACCCGGTCGAGAAACTTGGTCAGGACGTCCGCGACACCCACCAGCCGGCGCTCGTGCGTGACCTGCTGCGGCACCTTGAGCGCGAACTTGAAGTCCGCCGGCACCTTCTCGCGCCACGCACGAACCACCGGTTCGGGCGGAATCGCATAGAACGTGCTGTCTACTTCCACCGTGGAGAACACCCGTCCGTAGAGGCGTAACATGTCAGCGCGGAGGGTACCTGACGGATAGAGCGGCCCGATCCATGCCGGGTAGTTCCAACCCTGCGTGCCAAGCCGCACCGAAGCGATCATGGCCGACTCTCGAAGTGGCGCTGCCAGTAGAGTCGCATCTCGCTGATCAGGCCTTGCGCCGTTTCGCAGAACATGGCGCCGCGTACATCCACGGGCTCACCCGTTCGACGGCGTCGAAACGTGCATTTGAACTCTGCCGCGAACCAAGGGCCCGCCCTGAAGATCTCCCCGGCCCGGAACCGGATCTCCGCCTGCGTGAATGGGATATCCTTCCAGTACTGACGGATGGCGTCGTGCCCGGTCAGGGCGGGCTCGTGGGGCTCCGGGCGGAACACCCCTTCGGGCGAAAAAACCGCCACAATGTCGTCGGTCCGGCCGCGCTCCCAGCCGGTGCCAAACCGCTGAACCAGGGCCGCAAAGGCCGTTTCGGCGTCTGTCATCTGGGGGAAAGCTAGACTTCCCGGCCCCCGACCGAAAGATTGGGGGCCAACCGGGAGGCATGTCATGTCGGATGGTACCGTCCGCGTCGCCATCGTAGGCGCCGGCGAGATAGGGCGCGGATGGGCCGCCCTGTGCGTGGCCAATGGCTGGCCCGTCACGCTGTACGACCACGACTCTCATGCCCTGGAGGATGGCCTGCAGCACGCCGCCGATCGCGCGCAACACTTGGTCCAGCTGGAACACGCCACCATGGTGAGTGTGGAGGCGGGCCTGTCCACATTTGTCGCCGGACGCAGCCTGCTACATGCCTGCCAGAACGCCGAATGGGTCATTGAGGCCGTGCCTGAAGACCTCATCACGAAGCAGAAAGTGTTCGAAGGCCTCGAGTCGGCCGCGATCAAAGCCCGCGTGGTGACCAGTTCCTCGAGTACGTTCACCGCCGCCGACATTGCGGCTCGTTGCCGTCGCCCGGATCGCGTCATTGTTGCGCACCCCTTGAATCCCCCCGAGCTGGTCCCGCTGGTGGAGTTGCTGGGACACAAGACCACCGACAGGGCGCTCTTCGAGGTCCTGAAGGGATGGTTACGAGCACTCGGCCGCATTCCCGTCACCCTCAAGAAGCCGGTGCGCGGCAACGTCGCGAATCGCATGGCCGCCGCCGTGTGGCGCGAGGCCATTCAACTCGTACTCGACGGCGTGATTGACGTGGACGACCTCGACCGCGCGGTCTCGCTCGGACCGGGCATCTCCTGGGCCGCCGCCGGCCCGCATCTCACGTATCATCTGGCGGCCGGGAAGGCCGGCGTGCGCGGGTTCCTGCAGGGACTCGCCCAGCAGTACGAGGGCATCTGGGAAAGCCTGGCCACCTGGCATCGCCTCGAACCAGACCAGCAGACTCGCCTGATCGGGGCGATCGAGAAGACGTACGCCGAGAATATTGAAGTGATTCGACGGGCACGGGATCGCCGGCTCGCCGCCTTGTTGCAGGTCCTCGACGCCAAACGAGGGGACTGAATGCTCCGATCCGTCATGCTTGTCCTGTGCACGCCGCTCGCGCTGGTCGCACAAGACCGGGACGCGTGGCACACGACGTACTCCATCATCGCTTTTGACTCGGCGACCGGCGATGTCGGTGTGGCGGTGCAGTCCAAGGCGCCGTGGGTCTCGTCGGCGGTGGCCCACGCGGTCGCGGGCGTCGGAGGCGTCGCCACGCAGTCGTTCACACGGTATGCGTATGGCCCTGAGCTGCTCGACTTGCTGGCGCGCGGCGCTTCGCCCGCCGAGGCGCTCGCGATGCGCGTGCGCGCCGACGACGGACGCGAACGCCGACAAGTCGGCGTGCTCGACGTGCATTGTCGCCGCGAGGCCTACACGGGCGGGCAGACGTTCGTGTGGGCTGGGTCGCGCGGCGGGCACGCCAACGGCGCGTGCTACCAGGCCCAGGGCAACCTGCTCGACGGAGCGCAGGTGGTGGACAGCATGGTCACGGCGTTTGAGCGCACGCCCGGGCCGTTGGTGGACCGGCTGATGGCCGCCCTGCATGCGGCCGAGGCCGCTGGTGGTGATGCGCGGGGCCGCCAGTCGGCGGCAATCCTCGTTGTCCGGCCCGGCCAGAGTCCGCCGGACGAGCGGCCGTACCTGCGCTTGCAGGTGGATGACGCGTTGCTGCCGCTCCCCGAGCTGCAGCGACTCGTGAACGTCTGGAAGGCGTACCAGGCGATGGGTGCGTCCAACCGTTGGCGGCGCGCTGAGGGCGGCAACCTCGACAGCGCGTTGGCCTACGCGCGCCACGCCACGACACTTGCGGCCGATCTTGACGTCGCGTGGGTCCAGGTGGCTGCGGTCCATCTGGACCACGGACGTGAACGCGAGGCCCGGGACGCGCTTCGCACCGCACTCGGGTTGAACGCCCGCTTGCCGCGGGTTATCAACGAGTACCCAGTACTCACACCGTTCAGGGAACAGGACCGCGCGGTCGCGGTGCGGATCTTGCGCGAACTGCAACGTTAGGACAGACCGGCTGACAGCAGCCGATTGGCCAGAAGGCGTTCCGCGGCGTATCATGGTGGGGACCACTTTTGAGGAGCCCCACCAGCATGTCGCGCAAGTCCTTCATGATCCCGGCCCTGGCCGCCATTCTTCTCGCCCCCGCCACCCTGGACGCCCAGCGACCAGCCGAAGCTCAAGGGCCGGCAGCGCGGACCTTCCCCGTGGACACTGCCATCCGCAGCCAGCACCGCGTCACCATCCGCGGGGCGATCGTGCCGTATGAAACCCAGGTCGGCATGCAGCCGGTCTGGAATGACAGCGGTACGGTCATCGCCTCCCTGTTCTACACGTACTATCGCCGCACCGACGTGCGGGACGTGGCCACCCGGCCCTTGGTGATTTCGTTCAACGGCGGCCCGGGCTCGGCCTCACTCTGGATGCACATCGGATACACCGGCCCGGTGAAGCTGCGGATCAACGATGAGGGGTACCCGGTCCAGCCGTTCGGCGTGGACCCGAATCCCCACTCGATTCTCGACGTGGCCGATATCGTGTACGTGAACCCGGTGAACGTGGCCTTCTCGCGCATCGTGGGGAATGCCCGGCGCGACCAGTTCTTCGGGGTGAACCAGGACATCCGCTACCTGTCCGACTGGATCGGCACGTTCGTGAGCCGTAACAACCGGTGGACCAGTCCCAAGTTCCTGATCGGTGAGAGCTACGGCACCACTCGCGTCTCCGGCCTGGCGCGTGAGTTGCAGGGCAGCGAGTGGATGTACTTCAATGGCGTCATTCTCGTCTCGCCCACGGGCTTGGGGATCGCGCGGGACGGTCCGGTGGGGTCGGCCCTCGCCCTGCCCAACTACACCGCCACGGCCTGGTTTCATCGCAAGCTGGATCCGTCACTCCAGAACCGGGACCTCGAGGAGATCCTCCCCGAAGTCGAGCACTTCGTCGTTGATGAGTATCTCCCCGCCTTGGCGCGCGGCGGGTCGCTGCCGGCGGCCCGGCGTCTCGAAATCGCGCGAGCCGTGGCCCGCTGGTCGGGCACTACGCCGGGATGGGTGCTGAACCACAACCTGGCGCCGACCGTGGGCGAGTTCCGCAAGGAACTCCTGCGTGCGGAAGGGTTGACCGTGGGCCGATTGGACGCGCGATACCGCGGGCGTGACCGCGAGGACGCCGGCGAGTCGTACGACTACGATCCGGCGCTCTCGGCCTGGAACCAGTCGTTCTCTCCGGCGATCAACAATTACCTGCGGGAGCAGCTCGGCTGGCGGACCGACCTGCAGTACTATCTGTTTGGGCCCGTGAATCCATGGAATCGCGACAACGACCGGACGGGCGAGAACCTCCGGCAAGCAATGGCCGAAAACCCGTACCTGCACGTGATGGTCCAAGCCGGGTACTACGACGGCGGGACGGACTACTTCTCGTCCAAGTACACCCTGTGGAACATGGACCCGTCCGGCCGACTCCTCGACCGGACGCGCTGGATAGGCTACCGCAGCGGGCACATGATGTACTTGCGGGCGCCGGACCTCGAGCGGTCCAACCAGGATATCCGCGACTTCATTGCCTGGGCCATGCAGGCGACCAACCGGCCAGCACGATACTAGCGACCTGAAGGGAACTTCTCCGCGCGAGCACCTCCGCGGACTTGTTCGAGCGGACCGCAGTCGTTACGATGTACTACACAGCCACCTCGGCGTTCGATGGCGGTGCGCGCACGGCGCATCGTAGAACGTCCCCGGGGCCGCGCCGCGCGTAGCGGGCCCCGGGCCCCGACGACTGCGGCGAGGCCGACGATGACTGTTTCTTGCTTCATTCGCCATCATTTCCTGCATTTCAACGCGGCCGCGCTCGTGGACGCGGCCGACGGCTACGTCGCGCACCTGGACAACGGCGGCAAGATGATGGTGACGCTGGCCGGCGCGATGAGCACGGCCGAGCTCGGCAGGTCGCTGGCCGAGATGATCCGGCAGGGGAAGGTGCACGGCATCTCGTGTACCGGCGCCAATCTCGAGGAAGACGTGTTCAACCTGGTGGCGCACGACCACTATGAACGCGTCCCGCACTATCGGAACCTCACACCGGCTGATGAGGCGGACCTCCTCGCGCGCCATATGAACCGCGTCACCGATACCTGCATCCCCGAAATGGAGGCCATGCGCCGGATCGAGAAGGTGGTCCTGAACGAGTGGGTGGCGGCCGACAACGCCGGCACGCGATACTTTCCTCACGAGTTCCTCTACCGGATTCTGCTGAGTGACGCACTGAGGGGCTCGTACCAGATTGATCCGAAAGACTCCTGGCTGCTCGCCGCCGCCGAACGCAACCTGCCCATGTGGGTACCCGGCTGGGAGGACTCCACGCTCGGCAACATGTACGCGGGCCACTGCATTGAGGGACACGTCAAGAACGTGCACACCGTGCGCACCGGCATTGAGTACATGATGACGCTGGCGGACTGGTACACGGAGACGTCCAAGTCGGCCGGCATCGGGTTCTTCCAGATCGGCGGGGGCATCGCGGGCGACTTCCCGATCTGCGTGGTACCGATGCTGCACCAGGACCTTCAGCGCACGCATGTCCCGGTCTGGTCCTACTTCTGCCAGATCTCGGATTCCACCACGAGCTACGGCTCGTACTCCGGCGCCGTGCCCAACGAGAAGATCACGTGGGGCAAGCTCGCGCCGGATACGCCGAGTCACATCATTGAGAGTGACGCCTCGATTGTCGCGCCCCTGATGTTCGCCCTCATTCTCGGCTGGTAGCTTAACGCGCCAGCAGGATGACGATGATGATGATCAACAGCA
The DNA here is from genome assembly GCA_040877595.1 of Gemmatimonadales bacterium. Classification (GTDB taxonomy): domain Bacteria; phylum Gemmatimonadota; class Gemmatimonadetes; order Gemmatimonadales; family GWC2-71-9; genus JBBDNM01. The sequence continues at coordinate 21,292 of JBBDNM010000058.1, forward strand.
GCCCAACAGTGGAGATGGTGAACGTCGTGCCCCCAGGCTGCGCGTCATCGGCCGTCACGAGCGCGGGCCGGATGGAC
>JBBDNM010000059.1:0-9233 GCA_040877595.1 Gemmatimonadales bacterium
CCTGCACCCTGCACCCTGCACCTTGCACCTTGCACCTTCTTGAGTACCCCCAAGGGGAATCGAACCCCTATTACCACCTTGAAAGAGTGGTGTCCTGACCGTTAGACGATGGGGGCGAGACGGGCATAGCGGTAACGGGATTCGAACCCGTGTTTCAGCCTTGAGAGGGCCGCGTCCTAGTCCCCTAGACGATACCGCCGTGCGGGCCGGAATATCACCGGGACACGGGGTCGTCGCAACCCGCGTGCACGGTCGCTTGAGCGGCCGGCATCGGGTGGCCAAACAGGAATCCCTGCCCAAAATCGCACCCCAATCCCGCCAGATACGCCCGTTGCGCTTCGGTCTCCACACCCTCGGCCACCACCTCGATGCCCAAGTTCCGACCCAAGGCCACAATCGTCCGCACAAACTCCTGATCCTGCCCTCCACCATCCGACAAGAGAGCCACGAAGCTCCGGTCAATCTTGAGCGCGTCAATGTCGAAGCGATGGAGATAGCTGAGCGACGAGTACCCTGTCCCGAAGTCGTCCACCTGCACCTGCACGCCAAGGCGCTTGAACTCGGCCACCAGCCGGACGTTGGCCTCGGCGTCCTGCATCAGGCTGCTCTCGGTGAGCTCAAGCTTGAGCTGGGCGGGCGCCAGACCGGTCACGGCGAGCGCGTCGGCCACGGCTTCGACCACCTCGGCCTGCGCAAACTGCCGCGGCGAAATGTTCACACTCACCGTGAGTGGCGGTAGCCCACCGCTCCGCGCACGGTTCCACGCGTCGGTCTGTCGGCAGGCCTCCCACAGCACCCACTGGCCAATCTGGACGATGAGCCCGGTCTCCTCCGCGATCCGGATGAACGCGTCAGGCGCCATCAACCCGCGGTCGGGATGATCCCAACGCAGCAACGCCTCGAATCCCACAAGACGGCTATCGGCCAAACGCATGATCGGCTGGTACACCAACCGCAGTTCCTCGCGCTCGAGCGCCCGCCGCAGGTCGGTCTCGGTTTGCAGGGTCGCCACCGCCGATTGATGCATCGCCTCATCGAACACCTTGTGCTGCGCCTTGCCGTCGGCCTTGGCTTCGTACATCGCGGTGTCGGCGTCCCGCAGCACTTCTTCCGGCGTGCTGTACGGCCGACGGCTGAAGGCGATCCCGATGCTCGCCGTCGTGTAGACCTCGTGGTCTCCCAGCTGGAATACGGTGCCCAACTCGGCCTGGATGCGTTCGGCAACGCGCAGGGCGTCGTCCATGTCCGGCAGGTCCTCAAGCAGCACGGCGAACTCATCACCCCCCAACCGGGCGACCGTATCGCCGGGCCGGATGCACTGCGCCAGTCGCCCAGCCACCGCCTCGAGCACGCGGTCGCCCATCAGGTGACCGAGGGAATCGTTGATGTTCTTGAAGCGATCCACATCGAGGAACAGCACCGCGAATTGATAGTCCGACCGACGGCGATGCCGACCAATCGACCGGCCCAGCAGCGTGAGAAAGAGCGCCCGGTTCGGCAGGCCGGTCAGCACGTCATGGAGCGCATCGTGCTGCAGCCGCTCTTCCGCGCGTTTCCGAGCGCTGATGTCGGTCTGCGAACCGGCGATGCGCGTGGCCTTGCCCGATGCGTCGCGTTCCGCCACACCCCGACATAGCATCCAGCGCCAGTCGCCGTCCGCATGCCGGATCCGGTACTCGCACTGCAACTGCGGGGTCATCCCGTCCAGATGGACCCGGAGCGCGGCCTGCACTCGCGGGCGATCTTCGTCGTGCACGCGGCGGAGCCAGTGCTCGGCCGACGACCCGGACGCTGCGGGCTCCAACCCCAGCATCGCGCCCCAACGATCCGAGTAATAGACCTCGTCCGTGATGAGATCCCAGTCCCACAACCCGTCGTTGGCTCCCTCGGCGGCGAGTGCATAGCGACGCTCACTGCGCCGCAACGCCGCCTCGGCGACATTGCGCGCCGTGATATCACGATACATGCCATACACCGCGACCTGCCCTGCATCCACCAGGACCGGGGTGCCGAGCACGGCAACGTCTACCAGATGGCCATCCTTGCGCCGCCGCACCGTCTCGAAGGCGACCCGACCACCACCCGCCACGGTAGCGGTGGCGCCGTGTGCTTCCTCCCGCTGCGCGTCCGGCGCGATCAACTCGTCGAGCATCTGGCCGACGGCGTCCTGCGCCGTGAACCCGAAAAGGCGGGTGAACTCGCTGTTGATGCGCTCAATGCGGCCGTCATTGGACAGCAGCACGACCGCCTCGGGCGTGCTCTCGAACAGGCGTTCCAGGCGCGCCCGCTCATAGGCCAAGGCGGTGAAGGCCGCCCGCTGTGCCCGGATGCCCCGTTCCAGCGCCCAGACGGCGGTCAGCGCAAAGAGGCTGACCGCCAAGTCGGTGAGGGCGAGCAGCAATGCGGGCTCACCGTCCATCACGTGCCCGAACACCTCGTGCAGGACGAGCAGGACCAGCAAGACCGTAAGCCCGCCGAACCGCCGATCGCGCCAGCGGGACCACAGGGCGCCCGACCAACCGGCGGCGGCGGCCCGGAGCAGGAGCGAAACGAACAGGATGGGGGTCATGGCCGTGGCCTAATACGGGTCGTAACGGTCATTCTGTCAACCACTTGCGGTCCGGCGGCTGGCATCCCCGGCCCCGGCGGACTATCATCCGTGACCACTGACGCCCACGTTGTGAGGGAGCGCGTATGTCCCCGATTTCGATTGACCGCTTGGTGCAAGAACTGGAAGAATTGAAGCAGGCCATGGACGCCGGCGAACTCCGGTCCGGTGAGTACGATCAGCGGCTCGCGCGCACCATCACGGAACTGCGGGATCGGAAGCTCGACGCGGACCGCGCGACCATCCAGAAGACCCTCGCGGACCTTCTCGCCCGGGGCACGATCACCCCGAGCGTGAAGGACCACATCGAGAAGCGCCTGGGCTTGTAGCGGTATCACCCCGGCCACAGCCAGCCGAACACGCCGGCCGTCACCAGTCCGTACAGCAGGGCATCGAACAGGTTCTTGGCCGTCGAACTCCACTTGCGCCGGTACCAGATGGACGCGGGCACCTCGCCCAAGCCATAGGCCGCAAAGGTGAAGGCGCCGACCACACGGAACACCGCCAGGTATTCCGCGCCGGGCTCCAGCGTCCGGCTGGCGAGGTAGGCGGCGAAGACCGCGATCACCACACTGAACAGGAACCAGTGGGTCAGTTGCTTGCCCATGCCCAGCGAACCGTTCGGAAAGACTGTCATCATCAGCACCGGCCCCTTGGTCATCTTCTCGACGAACGCGGGGTCACCCATCTCTTTCATGCTGGATGCCTTGGGGAGCGAGTAGTCTCCCGGCGGGATGTTGAGCGCGCCGATGGCGGCTCGGGCCTGCGCTTCGTTGGGCACCGCCGCGAAATCGCTCGCGTGGTAGCCCAGGAGCATGTGGATGATGGAACTGACGATGAACACGCCGACCGCGGAGAGCAGGATCGGCAGCCACAGCGACATGATGGTGACCATGGTCACCTCCAAAGTGGGAAAGGGACGGCCGCGAAGGTAGCACGACCCCCCTTGTTCGGCGAGCCTAGCCGGAACCGCCTGGGGGACGCATGTTGGCGGGGGCTAAGGAGGCCGCTATGAGTCTCGCCAAATCCACCCGAGGTTCGGGGGCATCGCGCAAGCCGCGCGACGAGGAGGTGCAAGTCTACGGACTGACGCACGCGGGCAAGGTGCGCCAGGTGAACCAGGATCATTTCCTGATTTGTCAGCTCGAGAAGCGCGTGCGCGTGATCCAGACGAGCCTGCCCAATGGGGACGCCGCCGGGCCGGAGGCCGAGCGCATGGCGTTTCTGGCCATGGTGGCCGACGGGGTGGGCGGTGGCAACAAGGGTGAGGCGGCCGCCCGGCTCGCCTTGCACGCGGTAACCGAGTATGTGGCGCTGAGCATGCGCTGCTATCACGGGCACGACGCGGCGGACCACCAGCCATTTCTGGATGCGCTCCAGGAGGCGGCGTGGAAAGGACACGAGCGTGTGGTGGCGGAGGCCGAGGCCGATCCCCAACTGCGCGGCATGGCCACGACCCTTACGCTGTGGCTCGCCGTCTGGCCTCGGGCCTACCTGCTCCAGGTGGGTGATTCCCGGTTTTATACGTTCAAGGACGGGACGCTGAACCGCATCTCCCGCGACCAGACCATGGCCCAGGAGTTGGTGGATCAGGGCGTCATGCGCCATTCCACCGCGTTCCAGACGCGCTGGGCCAACGTGCTCTCGAGTTCCATCGGCGGCCAGCAGACGGCGCCGGTGGTGACCGAGATGGACCAGGAATGGAACTCGGTCTACCTGCTCTGCAGCGATGGGCTAACCAAGCACGTGCCGGATGAGCGCATTGCCGAGCGACTAGCCAGCATGACATCGGTCCAGCAGGCCTGCGAGGGGTTACTCGAGGATGCACTGGACGCGGGTGGGTCGGACAACGTTTCGATTATTGTCGGGCGGGACGTGCCGCAGAGGGAATAGCCAAACGTTGTGTGGACAGGCCCGGCAGGAATCGACACCGTGTGCCCGAGCGCCAGCGAGGGCACGGTGCTGAGTCCGGGCGGGCCTGATGCAGAACGGCCGCGCAGGTGCGCGGCCGTTCTGCGTACAGGCCCGGCAGGAATCGAACCTGCAACCTCCGGTTTTGGAGACCGGCGCTCTGCCAATTGAGCTACGGACCTACACTGCCACTGCGATGCGACACACCCCCATGGCGCAGGGTGGCTGACGGGACTTGAACCCGCGACCTCCGGAGCCACAGTCCGGCGCTCTAACCAACTGAGCTACAACCACCATGCCCGCCGACGTTCCGGCGGGAACGCAACGTAGCGGGGCTCAGGGAGGGGGTCAAGCTGGCCAGAACGCTGCCTCAATGGCCTCCCAACGTACGTCCCTATCACAACTTACGCCGTCCAGCGCCGCCACCGGCACGAGGCCCCGCACGGCGTTCACGAGCGCGACCGGACGATCGACCAGATCCGCTCGGCTGGGCCGTCGGAAGGTGAGCGGCCACGCGCGGCCAAGCCGCTCAAGGCCCACGCTCGGCAACACGCCGACCGCCGGATCCACAGCACACAGCGTCTCGCCCTCAAGCCATACCACCGCAAACTTCGCCGTCTCGGCCACCTGCCGATCGGCGGTGAGCAACAACGGTTCATCACCACCCGCGGCCCGTGCGGCGCGGACAAAGACATCCCGCCCCGTCGTCTTGTGTGGATACGGCGTGTGCGGAACGGCCGATGTGCGGAGGGCCACCGGCTCGGTACCAACCTCGCGCGTGCTCCACTCGGCCACCCCATTCCATACCACGCGCAGCACGCCGTCCCCCACCTCCGTCGCACGCTGGATGGCGTCAGACCAGAGCGCCGGTGCCGGCAGGCCCAGCGCGGCGGCGCTCCGTTCCAGTCGCAGTCGATGGAACCACAGGAGCGGTACCGCACCACCCCGCACGCGCATGGTCTCGATCAACGCGGTCATGCGCCGAGCACTTCGCGCAGCGCCGCGCCCTTGCGCAGGGACTCGCGCCACTCGCGCGTGGGGTCACTGTCCCAGACGATGCCGGCGCCTGCCTGCACCACCGCCATGTCGTCGCGCACAGTGAGCGAGCGTATCACGATGTTCATCTGCGCCCCATCGGGTCCGAGCCAGCCCAATCCGCCGGTGTACGCGCCGCGCGCCACCGGCTCGAGGCTCGCGATGACTTCCATGGCACGCCGCTTGGGGGCGCCCGTGATGGTCCCACCGGGGAACATCGCCGCGACGGCCTGGCCCGGCGTCACGGTGGCCGGCAGGTCTGCCACCACTTCGCTCACCAGATGAAATACGTGGGAGTATTCCTCGATGACTTCGCGTTCCGACACGCGCACCGTGCCCCATCGCGCCACCTGGCCCAGGTCGTTTCGCGCGAGGTCGAGCAGCATGCGGTGCTCCGCCTGCTCCTTGGCGTCGAGGGCCAGTTCCGCACGCATGGCCGCGTCTTGTGTGGCCGTACCGGTCTTCTTTCGCGTGCCCGCGATCGGCCGGGTCCGCGCGCGCCACCCGCCGGGAGCCGACTGGACTTCGATCAACAGTTCTGGCGATCCGCACACCAACTGCCAGTCACCAAAGTCCGCAAAGCCCATCCACGGCGAGGGATTGAGGGCACGCAGTCGCTGGTAGAGCGTCCACGCACTGGCATTCGTGTGAAACTGCTCCGCCACCGCCAGGTTGACCTGATAGACATCGCCGGCCGCAATGTGCTCCTTGATGCGTGTCACGGCCGCACCAAACGTGTGCTCGTCGAAACTTCGATCACGCAGGACGGATCGGACCACGGAGGGCACGGAGGACACGGAGGACAAAGAGGGAAAGGCGCCCGATACCAGACTATCCGACGCGAGGTCCACCACGATTTCGTGTTCGGGCTCGAACAGGTCCAGCACGGGCAGAGGAACCACGGGGACGTGACGGACGGCGCCGGGGGGGAGTCCCAGGTCGTACGCCAGGATTCCATAGAGACGCACCAGCGGCAGGCCGGCCAGGGGGCTCAAGTCGCCAACGTGTGCCGGCAGCCACGGAAGGCGACGCCGGGACCGCGCGCCCCAGGCGAGTCGCGCAGAGCCGTGGCGACCGATTCCATCTTCCAACAGCACGACCGGTCGGGGCAAAGCCGGGACCATGGCCGCCATCCGGTCGAGCGTCGTACTCACCCTGACGTGCTGCTCGAGGCCTGCCGCGCGACGGCCGCCGCTGCGGCCGCGGCCTTGTCCGCATCGCCGAGATAGCAACGCCGCACCGGTCGCAACGACGCGTCCAGCTCATATACGAGTGGAATGCCGGTGGGGATGTTGAGCTCGAGAATGTCCGCTTCGCTCACTCCGTCCAGAAACTTGACCAACGCGCGCAGACTGTTCCCGTGCGCCACGACGATGGGGAGTTTCGCCGCTCGCAGCTCCGGTACCAGCGACTCCTCCCACCACGGGATGACGCGGGCCACGGTGTCCTTCAGTGACTCGGTGGCGGGAAGGCGGGAAGGCGGGAGCGCAGCGTACCGCGGATCATGGGACGGGTGCCGCGGATCAGCCGGGTCCAACGGCGGCGGCGGTTCGCCGTAGGAGCGGCGCCACCGCTTGACCTGGTCGGCGCCATGCTTGGCGGTGGTCTCCGCCTTGTCGAGTCCCTGAAGCGCCCCGTAATGCCGCTCATTCAGGCGCCAGTCGCGCCGGACCGGGATCCACATGCGGTCCAAGGCCTCGAGCGTAATCCACAAGGTCTTGATGGCCCGTTTGAGTACCGAGGTGAACGCCAGGTCCGGGGCATATCCAGCGTCCGCCAGCAACCGCGCCGCCTCGCGGGCCTCGCCCTCGCCTTCCGGCGTGAGCCCCACGTCGGTCCACCCCGTAAAGCGGTTCTCCTTGTTCCAGGTGCTCTGGCCGTGGCGCAGCAGAATCAGCGTTGGCATGCCCTAAGATATCCGGCGGCTTCCGGCATGGCGACGCCGACCCTGACATATCCCTGACAACCCTTTGACCCACCCAAGTGTCCAATATGCTGAGTTTTCAGCACACGGTGAAGCCACCCCGGGTTCCGGGGCGTAGGGACCGACCGACCACACTCTCGTTGAGGCAGGTTGGCACATGCGGACGATGACGGTGCTCGCGGCTCTGGCCATTCTTTCGGGCCCTTTGGCGGGACAACAGCAACGCACCAACGTGGCGACGGGCACGGGCAACCCGTTCGCGACCGGCCGCGCCACGGGCATGAGCCTGGGCGGCGATTTGCCGACGTCGTTGAACCGCAAACCAGCTACTTCGTAGGCCGTCTGGCACGTGACTTCCGCGGTGGCGGCAGCCAGGCCGGCCTCTTTGGGACCGGAGTGATCCGGAACCTGCCGGACGATGGCCGCCTGGACTTCCTGCACGATCAGGCGTTTACCGGCGGGCTCAATTTCCGCCATCGGTTTGTCAACAATGGCTACAGCCTGAGTGGCTGGCTGGCTGGCAGTTACGTCGCCGGCGACGCGCAAGCCATTGACCGGACGCAACGCGCACCCGCCCGCTACTTCCAGCGGCCCGACAATACGCACGTCACGTATGACCCGACCCGCACCAGCCTGATGGGTAGCGGGGTCATGCTGACGTTCGAGAAGATCAGCGGTGACTGGCGGTTCATGGTGGGCGGTGACACGAAGTCGCCCGGGTTCGAGGTCAACGACATTGGGTTCCAACAGCAGGTGGATCAGCATAGCCAGTGGTTCTGGGCGCAGCGCCGCTGGATGACCCCCGGCCGGGTGTTCCGCCGGGTGTTCGTGAACATCAATCAATGGTCTGGTTGGAACTATGCCGGCGACCGGCTCTACACGGGCGGTAACGTCAACCTGAACGCCACCTTCCTGAACTACTGGGGATTCGGCACCGGTATCAACCGGAACATCGGTGGCCTCGGCACCGGCGCCCTGCGTGGCGGGCCGGCGATGACGGCGCCCGGCAACTGGAACGGCTGGGGCGAGATCTACTCAGACAGCCGCAAGCCCGTGCGCCTCGCGATCGGCGGCTGGTGGTTTGCGCAGCCCGAAGCCAATGACACGCGCGGCGGCGGGATCTGGAACTCGTGGACCGTGCGGCCGGCCAGCAACATCAGCTTGTCGCTGTCGCCCCAGATCAGCTGGAACTTCGACGATTGGCAGTTTGTCGGTTCACCCAACGTGCTGGGCGGACCGCAATACTTGTTCGCCGAACTCAAGCAGACGACCCTGTCCACCAGCCTCCGGACCAATATGACCTTCACGCCGAGCCTGTCGCTCCAGCTCTGGGGCCAGTCCTTCGTATCGGCGGGTGATTACGTCGAGTTCATGCGAGTGACCGATCCGCGGGCCGCGACGTACCAGGATCGCTGGGACGTGTTCGGCACGGATCGCGCGTTCACGAACGCCGACGGCGTGGTCGAGCTCGACCTCGATGCCGACGGCACCATGGACGTGAACCTGGGGAACCCCGACTTCCGGATCTTGTCGTTCCGGTCCAACGCGGTCCTCCGGTGGGAATACCGTCCCGGCTCCACGCTGTTCTTCGTGTGGCAGCATGGCCGGAGCGACTTCAACAACGATGGTCGCTTCGACGTGGGCGGCGGGCTCGGCGATCTCTTCGGCAGTCCGGCGAGCAACACGTTCCTGGTGAAGGCGAGTTACTGGTTCAGCCTGTAAGGCGTGCGTGGTGCGTAGTGCGGTGGAAGGGCT
>JBBDNM010000059.1:9243-21300 GCA_040877595.1 Gemmatimonadales bacterium
ACACCCCACTACGCACTCCTGCTTCAAGGGTCGCCCCGGCGCCATAGGTAGCCAGGGCCGACGTGAGCGAGCCAAGAAACGGATACGGCCATCCGGCCACACTTCCCATGACATACACGCCCACCCCGACGCCCAACGTCGCGTAGGCGGTGCGCGGCCCACCCCAGGAGGTGAACAGACCAAAGGTCACGGTGACGACCACCCCCGCGCTCCCGAACGCGGAGGCTTGCTCCACCAGCGCGAAAACCCCTTCGGCCCGATGGGCCAGCAGGTACGCCCCGATCCCACATACCAGCACCGCCGCTCGCGCCAGGATCAGGCGGGACCGGCCTTCCGGCAACCGGAGAGCAGGCGCCACCAGGTTGTGCGACAACAGGCCAGCGGCCACCAACAAAGTGCTATCCACGGTCGAGAGAATGGCCGAGATGAGGGCGCCGGCAAAGAGCACATACAGCACCGGCGGCAACAATTCGCGAGCGAGCGACGGCACCACTTGCTCCGGATCAACCAACGACACGCCGAGGCCGGCACCGGCCAGGCCGATAAACACGGGAATCACGCCAACCGTGAGATACAGCCCCCCCGCCATCAGGGCAGAGCGGCGGGCTATGGTCGGCGTGCGCGTCGCAATCACGCGTTGCACCAACTCGGCGGCTACCACGGAGCCGCAGATCGGGATCAGCCACTCCTCCAGGCCCGCGAGAAGCGTCAACTCACCACCGCCCGTCACACTGATGCGATCGGGAGCAAACGCCACGCGTGCCGCCTCGACGGGGCCGCCGAGGTGCAGGGTGACGGCGACGCCGACGACGACGAGGCCGAGCACGAGGACAATGCCTTGCAGCAGATCGGTCATCGCGTCGGCCAACAGACCGCCCACGATGGTGTAGGCCACCACAAATCCCGCGGCAATGGCAATGCCGGTCTCCACCTCCAGGGTGGATGCCGACGCGACCACATGCCCAAACGCCCGCACCTGGGCCGCGGCCCACAGGATCGAACCCGGAATCAGCACGATGGCCGCGAGGCGCTCGACGCCGGACGAGAACCGCGTGCGAAACAAGTCGGCGAGGGTGGTCAGGCCGCGCCTCCAGAGTGGCGCTGCAAAAACGAGACCCATCAGGACAAGGCAGAGGCCATATCCAAAGGGCTCCGCCGCGGCGAACGACACCCCATGCGTGAAGGTCTGGCCGCCGGACCCCACGATGGTCTCTGCGCCGAACCAGGTGGCGAAGATGGTGAACGTGGCGAGCGGATACCCGAGGGACCGACCCGCGATCAGATACTCGGATTCGCTGTGAATCCGCCGGGCCACCCACAATCCAATGCCAAACTGGACGGCGAGGTACAGGAAGATGGCCCCGAGCAGCGGGGTCATCGTATACGCCGGGTACCCAGATAGATGGCCGCCAACGCCAATGAAGCGCCGGTGACGTCACGCAGCCCGGTGGGCCGGCCGAAAAAGAGCACATCCCACACAAACGCGAGCGCCGGCTGTGAGAGTAGTACCAGTCCGGCGCGCGAAGCCGACGTGCCGGACAGTCCTCGGGAGATCAGAACCCACCCCAGCACCTGGGCGGTGACACCGTACGCCCCGAGGAGCAGCCCGGAACGAACGTCCGGGATGGCCAGTGACTCGCCGGACGCCATGGCCCAGCTCGCCAGGATCACCGAAGCGACGGCGCAGATGATGACCAGGTTGGCCATGGGGTCGAGTCGCGCGACACGGATCTGGCTTGCGCGCAGGACGAGCAGGTATGACCCATACGACACGGCGGTAAGCAGGCCGAAGATCACACCCCGCCGCTCGTCTCCCGGCAGGGTGCCCCACTCCCCACCAACCAGAAGCACCAGGCCCGCGATGGCCAGCGGAATGGCCAGGGCCAGTCGCCATCCCGCCCGTTCCCGCAGGACCACAACCCCAAATCCGGCAAGGATGAACACCTGAAAATTGGCGATGATCGTGGAAAGGCCGGGACCGATGTCGTGGATACTCTGGTGCCAGAAGATGAGATCCGCGGCAAACAGGACCCCGGCGATGGTCCCAAACATCAGCGCGGTGGCGTCGAGTACCATGGTGGGCCGCCGTAGCGCGACCACGAAGGCCAGGACCAACCCACCAAAGGCCATCCGGTAGAAACCGGCTGTCGTCGGGCCTACAGCCACCAGTTTGACGAACACAGGCGCGAAGCTGATCAGCACCGCGCCTGCGAAGACCGAGGACAAGCCGGATCGGGTGGTCACGGGCCCAAACGTAGCGCCCCCTTACCCTGCCCTCAACGCACACCCCATGTTTGACGTACGTAAGATGACCCTCAAGCCTGGGAGTTCCCGATCATGATGCAGTTCCGTCCCGTGATGGCCCTGCTGGCCGTCGGCGCCCTTGCCGCCTGCGGCGGGAGTCAGACCAGCCAGCGTCCCACACCACAACCAGGTGCCGCCGCCACTCGGCCCACCACCCCCACCGGCGGCCCGCGCGCCTACCGTGCCGTCATCCCGGACAGCGCGCGTTCGGATTCGGGGGTGTTCACCACCCACCGCGTGGGTGACAAGGTGTTCTACGAGATTCCCCGTGCGATGTTCGGGAAGGAATTCCTGCTCGTCACACGGATCGCGCAGACCCACAACAACATCGGCTACGGCGGCGAACAGCAGAACGCGCAGGTCCTGCGCTGGGTCCGCCAGGGGAACAACATCCTCCTCCGAGTGGCCACGTACCAGAATGTGTCGGACTCCACCCGCCCCATCGCTGATGCCGTGCGCGCCTCAAATTACGAGGCCATCATCGCCTCACTGGCCATCGAGTCCTTTGGGGCCGACAGCGCGGCTGTGGTGGACGTCACGTCGCTCTTCACCACGGATATTCCGATGCTCGGGCTCTCGCGTCAGGAACGCCAGCAGTACGGCGTGACGCGGCTGGACCCCGCCCGCACGTACGTCTCGCGTGTCGCGAGCTATCCGACCAATGTGGAAGTGCGCCATGTGATCACGTATGCCGCGAACACGCCGCCCGCGAACGCCTCCACGGGCTCCATCTCGCTGGAAATGTCGCAGTCCATGGTCATGCTGCCCGAACACCCGATGCAGCCTCGTCTCTGGGACGGGCGTGTGGGCTTCTTTGCGAACACGCAGACGGACTACGGCCTGGACGAACAACGCGCCGCCCAGCGCCGCTACATCGCCCGCTGGCGGCTCGAGCCGAGCGACACCGCGGCCTTCCTGCGCGGCGAGCTGGTGGAGCCCATCAAGCCGATCGTGTACTACGTGGATCCCGCAACGCCGGCCGAATGGGCGCCGTACCTCAAGCAGGGCGTGGATGATTGGAACGTGGCGTTCGAGCGTGCCGGCTTCCGCAACGCGATTCGCGGCGCCTATGCCCCAACGCCCGAGGAAGATCCGGAGTTCAGCCCGGAAGACGCCCGGTACTCCGTCATCCGGTATTTCTCATCCCCGGTACAGAACGCGTATGGCCCGAGCGTGCGCGATCCCCGTACCGGCGAGATTCTTGAGAGCGACATCGGCTGGTTCCACAATGTGATGAACCTGCTGCGCAACTGGTATTTCGTGCAGACGGCCGCCGCCAATCCTGACGCACGCGGCACGCGGTTTGCCCCAGAGGTCATGGGTCAACTGGTGCGGTTCGTCTCCGCGCACGAAGTGGGCCACACGCTGGGTTTGCCGCACAATATGAAAGCCAGTGCAGCGTATCCGGTGGATTCCCTTCGGTCGGCCGCGTTCACCTGTCGCATGGGGACCGCGCCGTCCATCATGGACTACGCCCGGTTCAACTACGTGGCGCAGCCGGAAGATGAAGGCGTATGCTTCTTTCCCGGCATCGGTGAGTACGACAAGTACGCCATTCACTGGGGCTACCGTCCCATCATTGGCGCCACGACACCCGATGCCGAGCGGGAAACCCTCGACCGCTGGATTCGCGAGCATGAAGGGGACCCGATGTATCGCTTCGGCGATCCGTCCTCCATCGACCCGACGCAACAGACCGAAGCCCTGGGTAACGACGGTATCCGCGCCAGTGAGCTCGGTATCGCCAACTTGCGTCGGATTGTGCCCAACTTGTTGACCTGGGCGCACGACCCGATGGGGGATTACAGCCACGTCGAGGAACTGTACGGGCAGGTGATCGGCCAGTGGGGTCGCTACATGGGCCATGTGTCCACCGTCGTCGGGGGCATTACGGAAGTGCGGAAGACCGAAGATCAGGCCGGTGAGGTGTACACGGTCATTCCCGAAGCCGACCAACGGCGAGCCATGCGGTTCTTTGCGGAGCAGGCGTTCGCAACGCCGGCCTGGATGCTCGACTGGGACATCCTGTCCCGCATTGAACACGCGGGTGCGGTCAACAATATCCGGGCGCGGCAGGTTGGCGTCCTCAACAACCTGTTGACGTTTGAGCGTCTGCAGCGCCTCATCGAGTCCGAGGCGCGGATCGGCAACCAGGCGTACACGCTGCTCGAAATGATGGACGACCTGCGGGGTAGCATCTGGACCGAGTTGGCCAGCCGGCTACCCACCGACGTGTACCGCCGGAACCTCCAGCGCGGCTACATCGAGCGCATGGAGTTCCTGATGACCCAGGAACAGCCGCCCGCAGGCGGTGGGTTCGGTGGCGGCGGCGGTGCCAACCGCACCAATGTGGACGTGAGCCAGAGTGACATTCGCTCCGCGGCTCGTGGCCAACTGACCACGTTGCAAGGCGAGATCGAACGCGCCCTGCGTGCCGGGGTCAGCGACCGGCCTACGCGGGAGCACCTGCAGGATGCCGTGGCACGGATTGAGCGGATCCTGGATCCGCGGGAGTAATGAGACGGCGAGGCGGCAAGACGTCGAGGCGGCTAGGCGGTGATTTGTTCTAGCCGACTCGCCGACTGTCCGACTCGCCACCTAGAGAAACGGCGTGGCGAGCCGCGCGATCCCGTCGCGCAGCCGCATCCACAACGGCCGGTGATCGAGCTCGTGCGCGGTCACCGGCCGCGCTGTTTCCCACTTGGCGTCGAACCAGCGCGCCATCGTACCTGCAAAGGCCGGATCATAGGCCTCCACGTTGAACTCGAAGTTGAGTCGGAGGCTGCGGGGATCCAAGTTTGCCGAGCCCACCGAGGTCCAGGCGTCGTCCACCACCATCGTCTTGGAGTGGTCGAACGGTCCGGGGCTCATCCGCACCTCGACGTTCCGCTTGACCATCTGCCACAGCTGTGCCTGGGCGGCCCACGCGACCACCGGCAGATTATTGACCTCGGGCAGCAGCACGCGGACCGACACGCCACGCAGCGCGGACACCACCAGCGAACGAATCAGCGACTGATCCGGCAGGAAGTACGGCGTGGCAATGCGCACGGACCGCATGGCCGTGGCGATGGCGCCATCTACCACCCAGTACAACTGTTCAAAGTCCTCGTCGGGACCATCGCTGATGCCGCGGGCGATGGCCGGACCCGCCGGCGCCAGCTCCGGAAACCACGCGGGGCCCGCCAGCAACTCGCCCCTCGTGAACGCCCAGTCTTCGGCGAAGACTTCCACCAAGTGCCGTACCACCGGGCCTTCCACCCGGAAGTGCAGGTCCTGCACCGGCCGCCGCGGTGCGCGGCTCAGCACGTGCCCTTCCCGAATGTTCATGCCGCCCGTGAACCCAGTCGTACCGTCCACGACCAGAATCTTTCGGTGATTGCGCAGGTTGAGAAACATGGCGCGCCACGAGAACCGCGTCGGCAGGAACCGCGCGACCGGGACACCCAGACGCCTGAGCCCCCGATGCGCCGGTGGCCACGAGTAGCGGGCCCCCACTGCGTCCACCAAGACACGTACCTCGACCCCGCGCGCGTGCGCGGCGGCCAGCGCCGTGATGAACTCGCGCCCCACCGGATCGTCGTCGAAAATGTACGTGGAGAACGCCACGGAGCGTCGCGCCCCCGCAATCGCCGCCAGCATGGCGGCGTAGGCGTCATCGCCCCCGACCAAGGGGGTCAGCGCGTTGCCCGTGGTCAGCGGCCTCCGCGTAATCTGGTCGACCAGGCGCCCCAGCGACGCCAGATGCGCGTCCCGCTCCGGCAGCAGCTCAAGCACGGTGTCGGCATTGGCGACTTGGGCGAAGCTGCCGGACAGCCGCGGCACCTGGCCACGCAGCACGCTTGCAGCCCGCCGAATGCGATTGACGCCGAACATCACGTACAGCAGCCCGCCCACGAACGGGACGAGCCAGATGAGGCCCACCCACGCCACCGCCGCCCGTGAATCCCTCTTGTGCAGGATGGTGTGGGCTGACACCAGGGTGGACCACGTGATGGACGCGGCACCCACCACAAGGATCCGCACTTCGGTCAGCACCGCCATCCAGTCGGTCATGAATAGAACCTACCTTGCCGCCCGATTACCTTCCACGCCCTATGGCGCACCAATACATCTTCACGATGGCCGACCTCCGCAAAGTCGTGCCGCCGCAACGCGAGATACTCAAAGGCATTTACCTCGCGTTCTTCCCCGGCGCCAAGATCGGCGTGCTGGGCGCCAACGGCGCGGGCAAGAGTTCCCTGCTGCGCATCATGGCCGGGGTGGACACCGAGTTTCAGGGCGAAGCACGACCCGCGGCGGGCGTCCGGATTGGCTACCTGCCGCAGGAACCCGCGCTGGACCCGACCAAGGATGTGCGCGGCAATGTCGAGGGCGCGGTTGCCCATCACCGAGCCTTGCTCGACCAGTTCAATGCCATCAGCGCCAAGTTTGGCGAGCCGATGGACGACGACGAGATGAACCGTCTCCTTGAGAAGCAAGGCGAACTGCAACACCAGATTGATGCGCACAACTTGTGGGAGCTGGACCGCACCCTCGACATCGCCATGGACGCCCTGCGTTTGCCGCCCGCGGATGCCGATGTCACCACCCTCTCGGGCGGCGAGCGGCGACGCGTGGCGCTGTGCCGGGTGCTGCTCGAACAACCCGACCTGCTGCTGCTCGATGAGCCGACCAACCACCTGGATGCCGAGTCCGTGGCCTGGCTGGAACGCCACCTGGCCGAATTCCCCGGCACGGTGGTGGCCATCACGCACGACCGATACTTCCTGGACAACGTGGCGGGCTGGATTCTCGAGCTGGACCGCGGGGCAGGCATTCCGTGGGAAGGCAACTACTCGTCGTGGCTTGACCAGAAGCAGAAGCGCCTGGCCGTCGAGGAGAAGCAGGCGTCGGCCCGGCAGAAGACCTTGGAGCGCGAGCTCGAGTGGATTCGCATGGCGCCCAAGGCGCGCCACGCCAAGGGCAAGGCGCGTATCACCGCGTACGAAGACCTGCTCAAGGCGCAGGCCGAACGCCGCGAAGGCACCGCCGAGATTCTGATCCCGCGGCCCGCGCGCCTCGGCGAGGATGTGGTGGTCGCCGAAGGCGTGCGGAAGGCGTTTGGCGATATCCTGCTGTTTGACGCCCTCACGTTTCGCCTCCCCAGGGGGGGGATCGTCGGCGTCATCGGACCGAACGGCGCGGGCAAGACCACGCTGTTCCGGATGATCGTCGGGCGCGAACAGCCCGATGGCGGGACATTGACCATCGGGCAGACGGTGCAGGTAGCCTACGTGGACCAGTCACGAGACGCACTCGACGCCAACAAGACGCTCTTCGAGGAGGTCGCCGACGGCCAGGAGCGATTGAACTTCGGTGACCGCGAGGTGAACGGCCGCGCGTACTGCGCCAGTTTCGGCTTCAAGGGCGCCGACCAGCAGAAGAAAGTGGGCACCCTGTCAGGCGGGGAACGCAACCGTGCGCATCTCGCCAAGCTGCTTCGCGCGGGCGGCAACCTGCTGCTGCTCGACGAACCCACCAACGACCTGGACGTGGATACCCTGCGCGCCTTGGAAGACGCTCTGCTGTCGTTCCCGGGATGCGCCGTGGTGATCTCACACGACCGGTGGTTCCTCGACCGCATCGCGACGCATATCCTCGCGTTCGAAGGCAATAGCGAGGTGGTGTGGTTCGAGGGCAACTATCAGGACTACGCCGCCGATTTGAAGCGCCGGAAGGGCGTGGACGCCGACCGGCCGCACCGGATCAAGTATCGAAAGTTGACCGGCTGACTGGTAGCCTCATGACTTCTCCTCTGCAACACGGGCGACGGCAGCTACCAGGTCGTTAGTGTCCACCGGTTTGGTCAGCAGGGGTCGTCCTGTCGCCTTGGCAAAGGCCTGAATCTCGGGATCGTCACCCGCCCCCGATATGAACACCGTGCGACGCGCGAGTTCCTTGTGCTCTTTCGCCAGCTCCTGATAAAAGGCGCGCCCCTCCAGGAAGGCCATCTGGATGTCGCAGAGAATCACCCGCGGCGTCTGGTCCTGGAGCATTGCCAGGGCCGCGAGACCGTTGTCCGCGGTGATCACCGCGTACCCCGCCCGCTCCAGCAGCTTGGCGTAGCGCGTCCGGATATCTTGGTCATCATCGACAATGAGCACATCCATACCGAACAATGATTCCCGCCCCAGGCGGATTTTGCAAGTCGATGCGGATGCGTTCTTCGTGCAGGTCGCCCGTCTGCTCGACCCCGAGGGGGCCGGACAGGCGGAATTCCTGCTGGTTGGGGGGTCGCCCACGGGTCGCGGGGTCGTGACCTCAGCATCCTACGGATGCCGCCAATTTGGCGTCACATCAGGCATGCCGACCGCCCGGGCGCTTCGGCTATGCCCCGACACCATGGTGGTGGGCGTCTCCCGCAAGGAGGTGTCCCGGCGCTCGAAGGCCATCGTCGAGGTCCTCCATACCTTCACGCCCGCCGTCGAACCGGCCTCCGTGGACGAGATGTACCTCGACCTGTCCGGCACGGAGGGCCTGTACCGGGAGTCGTTCGAGGCCACCGCGCGCCGACTGCGCGCCGCCATCAAGGACGCCACCCAGATCATGGTGAGCGTGGGCGGCGCCACCAGCCGCTTCGTGGCCAAGCTGGCCGCCGGACGGGCCAAACCCCACAAGTCCCCGGACGCCGACGGGGTCCTGATCATCCCGCCCGGCGGCGAAGCCGCCTTTCTCGCCACGCTCCAGCTGGCCGACCTGCCCGGCGTGGGGCCAAAGTTCGAGGAACGCCTGGCGCACTACGGCATGACCAGGGTGCAGGACGCCCTGCGCCACGACGAGCGAACGCTGACGGGCTGGTTCGGCGAGCATGCCGGCCGATGGTTGTGGCATCGCATTCGGGGCCACGATGCCTCGATGGTGCGGCATCACGAGGTCGCCCGTTCCCTGTCGCGGGACGAGACCTTCTTCAAGGATCTGGACACCGAGCGCGACCTGTTGCGTCAGCTGCAACGCCTGAGCGACCGCGCGGCGCACGACCTGCGGCAGGCGGGCTGGACCGCTCGCACGGTGAGCGTACGCATCCGCGACCGCGACTTCAAGGATCGCCGGAAGAGCCGGACCCTGCCCCACCCGATCGTCACCGACCAGGCCATCTATGACGTGGCGCGCGACCTCTTTCACGCACTGCGACTGGCGCGCCCCACCCCGGCCCGGCTGTTGTCCGTCAGCCTCTCGCAACTGCAGGACCAAGGCGAAGCCGATCAGACCACGCTCTTTCCCGAGGCCGGTCACGGCGATGACCCCAAGGCCCTGGCGTTGTCCAAGGCGGTGGACCGCGCACGGCAGAAATTCGGGCGTGACGCCGTGGAGCGCGGGGGCACGCTGTAGTAGATTCCCGCCCGCGATTCACTCTGTGTCCCTTGAGGCATCAATGGCCATCAGCGCCACCAACTTACGCCGCGGCATGGCGATCATGTTCGACAATGAACCCTGCCGCGTGATCGAATTTCATCACCACACCCCCGGCAACCTGCGGGCGATGGTGCATGCCAAGCTGCGCAAACTCAAGTCGGGTACGACGGTCGAGCACCGCTTTCGCGCTGCCGACACGGTGCAGGAGGCCAGCCTCGAGACGCATGAGCTGGAGTTCATGTACAAGGGTGGGGACGACTATCACTTCATGAACACCGAGAACTACGACCAGATCATGCTGGACGCCGAGACGCTGGGGGACGCGGCGCCGTGGATGGCCGACGGCATGCGGGTCAAGGCGGAGTTCTTCGAAGGGCGGCCGGTGGCCATTGACCTGCCGAACACGCTGGTGCTCGAGATCGTGGATACGTCACCGGTCATGAAGGGCGCCACCAAGACCGCATCGTCCAAGCCGGCCACGCTCTCGAACGGCGTGACGATCAACGTGCCGGAGTTCATTCCGGTGGGCGTCAAGGTGCGCGTGAACCCGATCACGGGCGAGTACCAGGACCGCGCGAAAGACTAGACGACGGTCACGCCGGCGGCCGCAAGGTCACGACGCACCGTCGCATCGCCTGTGGGATCAACCGACCGCGTGAGCTCCCACAGGAACCGCACTTGGAACCCCGCCGCCGCCGCGTCCTCGGCGCTCCACTTCACGCAGTAATCCCGCGCCAGCCCACAGAGGACCACATCAGTCACGCCGCGTTCCTTGAGATACCCCGCGAGGCCGGTGGTCGGCCGAGTACCGTCGGGGGTCCAGTTGTTGCGGAATCCGCTGTACGAATCCGACGCGCGGTCCATGCCTTTGCGGATGATCATGCTCACGCGCTCCCACGGGAGGTGGTCTACCAGCGCGGCGCCGGGGGTCCCTTGCACGCAGTGGTCGGGCCAGAGCATCTGCGGGTGGCCGTACAGGTCGATCTGCTCAAAGGGCCGCTTGCCTGGGTGGGTGCTTGCGAAGGAGACGTGGCCCGGCGGGTGCCAGTCCTGGGTCGCTACCTGAAGCGGGTACGTGCCCGAAAGCATCAGGTCGCGTACGGGCGCGAGGATGGCATCGCCGTCGGCCACGGCGAGCGCGCCGCCCGGCAGGAAGTCGGGCTGGATGTCCACCAGGACGAGCGCGGCGGTCACTACCGCAGTCGAAGGCGTGGGCCCAGCGATGCCACCAAGCCGGACCACGCGAGTTCGACGGAGGTAGGTCCGCGCGCCACGTCGCCCACCAGCTGGGCAATCGGCAGTGCCGGCACCTTGTCCGCAAAGGGATGGAACCGGCGGTCGTACCCGGTGACCAACCCGATCCGGTACCCCAGGCCGCGATCGAGGCCGCCGTCCTCCACGCGGGTCATCGACTTCTCGACGCCGAACGCAAAGGCCCGCGATCCGTAGGAATTGACGAACGTGCTGCCATAGAGGCCACGCCAACCGACGCCCATCAGCCAGTTATTCTCCAGACCACGACCCAGGTCGCGGAGGTGGCTGGTCCACATGCCGACGTGGAGACGGAGCCCGCCTCCTGGAGGGGCGTCCGACATGTCGGACTGAGCGACTACTGGGCCTGCCAAGACACACCAAAGGGTGCCAACAACGAAAGCGTAACGCATGATGAATGATACCCTCATCCTCGCTCTCGGGGTCCTGCTCGGCCTGCTGGCCGGCGCGATCTGGATGCTGGTGTGGCGCATGCGCTACACGCGCCTCATCAGGCGCGACGCCGTCCAGCGCAGCGTGGCGGTCACCACCGGCAAGGTGGTGGAGCAGTTCGTGCCCTACCTGCCGGCCTTTCCGTTCAACCCGCGAGACGCCCGCTTCCTGGGCTCACCCATTGACCTGGTGGTGTTTGACGGGCTCACCGAAGGCGAGGTGCGGCGCGTGGTGTTCGTCGAGGTCAAGACGGGCACGTCGGACTTGAGTACGCGCGAGCGCCTGGTGCGGGATGCCGTGCTGGCGGGCCATGTGGAGTGGGTCGAGCTCCGCGTCTAACTCGCCGTAGCGGCAGCCCTACCCGCGTGCGGCGATGAGGTCGCGCAGCAGGTTCATCGGACGCGCGCGGTCTGCCAGCACGAAGCGGAGCCACGCCCGTCGCCGCGTCACCGCCATGTGACGCGCACCCGGACGCGCGTTCCGGGCGGCATCCATCAACCGCTGCGGCATGCGGAGTCGGCGCACCAGCGCCTGCTCGCGCCACGTGGACCCGGCAAGCCGGACGCCGCGGAGCGGATAGACACCCAGCCCATCCACCAACGCACGACCGGCGGCGCCCAACACGCGCGCCACGCCGAGGTGGCGCGCCACTTC
>JBBDNM010000060.1:0-31494 GCA_040877595.1 Gemmatimonadales bacterium
CCCCCACGGCATCGCCGGCCGAGTGATCGCGTGCTGCTGACGTTGCGGGTGAGCGCCTTGCTCCTGTTGGGCCTGGCCTTTGCGCGGCCTTCGTGGCCAGGCGCGCGGCAACCGGTCGCGCAGATCACGATCGGCGACAGCGTCGCCACGTTCAGCGCGGCCTTTGCGGCTGCGCTCCGTGCCTCCGCGTCTCCGCGCGCCGATTCCATTGCGCTGAGTATTGCGATGCCGCTCACGCGCGATCGCTGGGATGCAGCGACGTCGTTGTGGAGAGCACAGTGGCCTGGGCGCGTACGGGTGGTTCACGCGGAGGTGCGGAGGCGCGGAGGAACGGCAGCAGTGATTTGGCCCAATGAGAGTGAAAGCGGCGAACTGCGGGGAGTGGTGATCGGGGACATCGCGACCGTCGGCGTGTTTGGACGCCTGGAACTGCCGGCGGGGACGCCCGTGGCGTTCTGGCATGACGGGACGCCGGCGGCAGTCGAAGTGGCGGTGAATGACGCGTGTGTGCGGCACATCGGGTTCGTCCCGATGGGTGATGTCGCGCTGCGCCCGTCGTATCGTCGCCTTGCAGAGCGCCTGCAGCGCCCGTGCGGCGAAGTGCTTGCCGATAGCATGTCCCTGGATTCGGTACAGATCGCCCTGCTTGAAGGCACGGGCGGCCCCGCTGCGGTGGCGGATCTTCCTCCCGCCTTCCCGCCTTCCCGCCCTCCCGTCATCCTGATCCTGTTGGGCGCACTGGCGCTTGGTGTAGAGCAGCTCATGCGGCGGCGCCCCGCATGACCGCCCGCGAGCGCGTGACCCGGGTGCGGCGCACGCTGATGGTGGTGGCCGTCCTGCGCGTGGTGGCCACCGCCTTGGCCGTGGCGCTGGCGCTGTTGCTCGCGATCCTCGTCGTGGATCGCCTGACCGATCTGGCGCGACCCGTGCGCCTGATCCTGTTGGTCACGGCGATCGGCGTGGGCGTGGGCGCTGCGGCGACTCTCGCATGGCGCATGCGGGGTCTCGCGTCCCTCGAGCGTGTGGCGCTCTGGGTGGAGGAACGCCTGCCGACCGGCTGGACGCTCGTCACCGCGGTAGACCCGCGCTACAGCGGCCAGCCCATGCTGGAACAGTCGGCACTGAGCCCGCGCATCGGTGAACTGGTGCGCGACACGGTCATGCGGCGGCTCACCGCTCCCGTCGGCGTGTCGCTAGTGGCGCTCGGCATCCTGGGTTCCGTGCCGGAACCGATGCGTGCCCGTATCGTGGCGCCACGGGCAGGCGATGTCCTGGCTGGACGTCGCGGCGCACCACTCGAAACGTATGTGGCCACCGTCCGGGCTCCCGCCTACGCAGGATTGCCCGACCAGACGCTCGAACAGCCGGCCACGATCGCGGGGCTCGAAGGCAGCAGCATCGAGATCGAAGGCCATGGCGAACGGGTGCTGTGCGGCCTGGCCCGCGGGCGGTGCCGCGCCGAGCAGACAGACGACGGCTGGCGGGTGCGCCTGGTCATGCCCGACTCCGGAGCAGTCCTGACCCTGGGCACCGACTCCGTCCAGCGGCTGATCGCGCTGGTACCACGAAGAGATTCACTGCCGGTAGTGCTGCTGCGAGCGCCGGAGCGCGATACCGTGCTTCGCCTGCCCGAAGGGACGATACCGCTGCTCGCCGACCTGCGCGATGATTTCGGTATCGTTGCCGCGCGGTTCGAGTACGTCATCAGTGCCGGCATCGGCGAGACCTACACGTTTCGGTCTGGTGTACTCGATGCGGCGATCGAGGTGGGGCAGGGAATGCGGGGACAGGTGGATATTCGCGCCCTCGGGATGGGCCCGGGTGACGTGATGCACATCCGGGCCGTAGCACAGGATGCCGGCCCCGCTCGGCGCGGACTCGGCGTGTCGGCCACACGCGCGATGCGCGTGGCGCGCGAGAGCGACTACGACACCACCACGTCCGTCATCCTGCCGGGCCTGCCGGCCGACACCTCCGCCCTGTCGCAACGCCTGTTGATCCAGCTCGCCGAGGAACTCCTTGAGCGCGCTCCTCGGCTGGCGTGGGCGACGGTCGTGGAGGAGTCCCGGACCATCGGACGCGATCAGGCACGGCTACGCCGCCTCGTGGCCGACGTGATCTTCCAACGGCTGGGGGAGGATGTGGAGGGAGAACACGCGCACGGCGAGGACGACGACGCGGCGGGCGGGTTGTCACCCGAAGAGATGCTCGCTGCGGCGGAAGCCGCCACTCAGATCACGGACCAAGCGCTGGACTTCCACGGTGACGAGTCGCCGGTGGTGGCGGTCAACCGTCCACTGCTCGAGGCGTACAACGCCATGTGGGACGCCGGACGGGAACTCAACATTGGCGAGCCCCGGGCCGCGCTGCCCCACATGTACCGTGCCCTGGATGCCATCCAGCGCGCCCGCGCGGCGGAACGGGTGTATCTGCGCGGTCGGCCCACCGTGGCGGTGCTCGATGTTGAGGCCATTCGATTGGTAGGGAACCGGCGGGATGCAAACCCTGTTTCGCGCGGAGGCGCGGAGACGCGGAGCGGTCGTGAGCTACTGGATCGATTTGTGCGAGCCATAGGACGCACAGACTCTCTGCTGGTGCTGCGCATTCAGTTACTGGATACGCACCCCGAGGTAGCGGTCGCCTTGGGCGAAGTGATTGACGCCATGCGCACGGGTGGCGAGACACGGGGCGCCATGGCCCGCGCGCGGGCCCTGCTCGCGGGCGCACCCGTGCCGACGTCGGGTCGCTGGGAGGGCTGGTGAGTTTCGTCTTCGCCACCGCGCAATACGAGTCCGGCGACTGGGACTCGGCGCCGCTGGTGCCGTCCAACGTGCTGGACAGTGTCGCGCGCTATACGCAGATTGCCGTGGAGCCCACGGGAGTCATCGTCTCGTTGGGTTCGAGCGACCTGTTCCGCTACCCATTTGTGTGGTTGACCGGTCACCTGCCGGTTCGGTTCAGTCCCGCCGAGCGAGACAACCTGCGGGCGTTCATAGACCGCGGCGGGTTCATCGTGGTGGACGATCACAACCACGACATTGACGGCGCGTTCCACAAGTCGGCTACTGAGGAGATCACGCGGGCGATCGGCGCCCTCGAGGCCCTCCCCAACGATCACGCGTTGTACCGCTGCTTCTTCACGTTTGATGGCCCGCCTACGACGTCGCATGAACTCAACGGGTGGGGCGACAACCTGATTCATCGTGAGCTGCACGCGGTACGGCGCGATGGGCGCATCGGGCTGTTGTACAGCAACAAGGACTACTCGTCCGAGTGGAATTATCACGCCGCCAACAAGCGGTTTCTCTCGATAGACAACACGCGGTTCGCGGTCAACATGGTGGTGTATGCGCTCACGCGTTGAACGCATCGTGCGTACGGTGGCGTGGATCACCTTGGCTGGAGCGACGGGGTTGGCCTGGCGGAGCCCGGTCGTGCCGGCGACGCGTGCCGTGAGTTCGCCGCCGTCTGTCGAGACCCTTGCGCGCTGGGCGCTGGTGCCCCCGGCGGACTCGCTGATCGTCACCTTCCGCGGTTTGCCCGGCGACACCATGCGGAGCCAGGTGGCGGCGATCGCGGGTGCTGGCATCGCGGTGCAGTGGCGCGACGACGGTGTGGATGCGCAGGCCGGCGAAGTGGAGCTCGACGTGAGTACCGGGCGCGGCGCCTTGCGCGTGGCGGGTGGCCCGGTGGAAGTCAGCGACGCGGCGGGCGCGCTCGGTGTCGTGGATGGGGCGTTGGTGGTCCCGGGCCTGGTGCTGCCCGTGCGCGCCGGGGTGGTGCCATCGGCCGAACTCGTGCCATCCCGCCGAGCCCTGGTGCTGGGGACGCCGTCGTGGGAATCAGGCTGGATAGTGCGGGGACTGGAGGCGGCCGGATGGTCGGTGGAGGCGAGGTTCGTATTGGCGCCGGGTCTCGTGGCCGGCCCATCGGCGATTGACACGGCGACCTTTGCCGTCGCGATTGTGCTGGATCGGGTTGAGCCGGTCATGGCGCGAGCGCTGCTGGCGTTTGTGCGCTCGGGTGGCGGGCTCGTGCTCGGTCCCGGGGCGCTCGGCGCTCCGGTGTTGGCGCAGATTGCGCCCGGCGCCGTGGCGGCGCTGGCCCGTTCCGCAGCCTCGTTGGCGCTACCTACCGACCGCGCGGATCTCGCGTTTCGTCCGGTGGTGCGATTGCGCGCGGATGCCGTGGCGCTCGATACCGCGCGCATCGCGGCCCGGCGCGAAGGGCAGGGGCGCGTCGTGCTGATCGGGGACGTCGAGACTTGGCGCTGGGCGCTGGCCAGTGATCCGGGGCGCACGGCGCACTCGGCCTTCTGGGTGCGCGTGGTCGAGGCCGCACGGTATCGTCCGCTCGGCGACCGCATGGCCGGCGACCCCGCGCCACGCGCTTCGCTGGTGGCGGCGTTTGGCCCGCCGGTGCAGGCTCCGGCGCCTGCGCTGCCACGGTGGCCGTGGGAGGCCATGCTCTTCGTGTTGGGGATGGCAGGGTTGATGACCGAATGGGCCAGCCGGAGGATGCGCGGCGCCGTTTAGCGGGTACCATTAGGCATGACGTTCCGCACCCGCCTCCTGATCAGCACAGTGCTGGTGGCGATCCTGCCGCTGGCCGGCGCCGCCTGGCTTGTGCGTGGGCAGATGCGGGAGACCGTGACGCGGCTCGACCAAGGCCGCATCGCGGAAGACGCCGGTCGCGTGGGGCGTGCGCTCACCGCCGCTATTGAAGACCTCGACCGTCGCGCCCAACGCCTCCTCGACCAGCTCCCACAGGAATCCGGCGTACGCATGGCCCTGAGCGGTCTGATGGACCGTTCCATCCTGGTCAACTGGCCGGGTGGGGTGCTGGCGGGCACCGGCCTTGATGTGCTCACCCTGCTGGATGTTGATGGTCGCATCCTCGCGTCAGCGCATGCCCCAAGTGATACGGGACAGGTGGCCGACGGCTGGGTTGCGCTCGATCCTGGCGCGCCGGCGGTGGCTGATCTGACCGTGGCGACCGGTGTGATGCGGGTGCTGGCGGTGCGCCGTTCGCTCATGTTGGAGGGTCGCACGATTCATGTGATTGCGGGCCGCCGGCTCGATCCGGTACTCCAGGCGCTGGGGCGCGGGCCCGTTGGCGTCTCGTTCAGCGAGTCGCCACCCCCGGCCGGCGCCACCGTCGCGACGATGGAGGTGGCCGTCGTACGGTTCGGCGAGTGGACCCGCGGCGCCTTTGTGCTGGCGCATGACCCGGCCGCCGTGCACGCCACGCTGGCCCAGCTCGACCGCGTGTTCCTTCTGGTAGCCCTCGGAGGCTTCGTCCTGGCTGTGGTGGCGGCCGGCATTCTGGCACGGGGGATCAGTGCGCCCATCGAGCGATTGGCGGATCGGACGGCGCGCGTGGATCTGGAGCGTCTGGATGTGTCGTTCGCGCCGGATCGGACCGACGAACTTGGCCAACTGGAACGGACGCTCGCCGCCCTGGTATCTCGTCTCAAGGCGAGCGTCATCACGTTGCGCGACGCGGAGCGGCGGGCGGCCGTGGGTGACATGGCGCGCCAGGTGAACCACGACATCAAGAACGGTCTGGTGCCCATTCGCAACGTCCTGCGTCATTTGCTTGAGACCGCGGAACAGGCACCCGAACAGACCGCTGGCGTGCTGACGGAGCGCCGGAAAACATTGGAGGGCAGCATCACCTATCTCGAACAGCTGGCGGCCAACTATGCCCGGCTGACGCCGCCGCCAACGGCGAACTCGGCGGATCTCGCCGGTATCGTCCGGGCCGCGGGCGATGCCATGCGCCGCGATGGAGTGGAGCTGGTGGTCGAGGTGGATGGGGCGATGCCGGTCGCCGGTGACCCGGTGGCCGTGCGCCGCATTGTCGAAAACCTGATGGGCAACGCCTGTGACGCGGCGCGCCGCACCGTGACCGTGACGTGCGCAGCGCAGGGGCATCACGTCGTGCTGAAGATCGCGGATGACGGACCCGGCATGACCGAGCAGGAGCTGGAGCGGGCCTTTCAGGGATTCCACTCCACCAAGCCCGGCGGTACTGGGCTGGGCCTCACGGTCGTCCGGCGGCTCGTGCAGGATCTCGGCGGCAGCCTCAAGGTGACGACGGAACCGGGACGCGGGACGACGGCACGAGTCGAGTTTCGGTCGTCATGAGAAAAACCAACACCGCATGAGAACAACCAACCGCAGAGACGCTGAGAACGCAGAGGGGGCGCTGAGGACTGCTATATGAAATCCCCACATAGGACCTTCTCTGTGAACCTCAGCGTCCCAACGTCTCTGCGGTGGTGTTGCTGTGAGTGGCGATGAGCACGATTCTGCTGATTGACGACGTGGTCCCGCTGGCCGAGCAGTACGCTTATGACCTTCGGCGTCTGGGCGGTTTCGACGTCGTGGTGGCGAACACGGGTGCGGACGGACTGGAGATCGTGGCGAAGGAGCCGGTGGACTGCGTCATTCTGGATCTGGAGATGCCGGGCATGGACGGGTTTGACGTGCTCCGGGCGCTGGCGGAGATGGGAAGTGACGTGCCGGTCATCGTGTACACGGGGACCGGGAGCTATGACCGGTGCATTCAGGCGGTGCGGATCGGCGCGACGGGATTCATTGATAAGGCAGAGCCAATGGAACGAGTGGCGCTGGAGGTGACGCGCGCGGTGGAGCAGTCGGCGCTCCGGCGCGAAGTGGCGATGCTCAGGGCGCGGACCGGTCAGGGCACGCTGGTCGGGACGAGCGCGCCGATGCGTAAACTGCGCGACATGATCCAGAAAGTGGCGCCCGTGCCGAGTGGGGTGTTGATCGTGGGGGAGAGCGGGACGGGCAAGGAACTGGTGGCACGCGAGCTGCACCGGGCAAGCGGTCGCTCGTCCGAACCATTTCTCGCCATCAATTGCGCCGCGTTGCCGGAGCAACTGGTCGAGAGCGAGCTGTTCGGGCATGAGAAGGGCGCGTTCACGGGCGCGCAGCAATTGCGACGCGGCGCCTTTGAGGCGGCGGGGGCGGGGACGCTGTTTCTGGATGAGATCGGCGAGTTGCCGCTGGCCGCGCAGGCCAAGCTGTTGCGCGTGCTGGAACAGCGGGAAGTCACGCGCGTGGGCGGCACGCGCACGGTGGCAGTACACGCCCGGGTGCTGGCGGCGACCAACCGCAACCTGGAAGACGAAGTGGCCGCCAAGCGATTCCGGCAGGATCTGTATTATCGGGTCCACGTCCATCAGTTGGCGGTACCCTCCCTGCGCGAGCGCATCTCGGATGTTCCGCTCCTGGCCGAACATCTGCTTGCCCAGCTCGCGCCGCGTCTCGGCCACCGGCCCCCGGCGCTCACGCAGGAGCTGCTGGACCGATGGATGGCGCAGTCATGGGAGCGCAACAACGTGCGCGAGCTGCGCAATGTCCTCGAGCGGTGGTTGATTACGGGTGAAGATGGGTTGAGCGCGGCCCCACGCGGTGCGGTGGGTGGGTCGTGGCAGGATCAGAAGGTGGAAGCCGAGCGCCAGATTGTGATGCGGGCGCTGGAGGCGCACGAATGGCAGATCGGGAAGACGGCGGAAGCGCTGGGACTTTCGGATCATGCGAGTTTGCTCAAGATCATGCGGCGGTTGGGGGTGGAACGTGAATGAGATCTCCACCCCCCTGGCACTCTTCGATCTACTTTTCTGGATCCCAGGGATTCTCGCGGCGCTCATCCATGTCCTGATCTTTGCGATGGAGAGTCTTTGGTGGCGACGGCCGGGCGTTCGCCGACGGTTCCGGATGTCGGAGGCGGACGCCGAGGCCACGCGCGTCTTCGCGTTCAATCAGGGGTTCTACAATCTCTTCCTCGCGATGGGCATGATCGTGGGGCTTGCGAGCGGTCGCGTGGTCCTTGTCGCCTTTACAGCATCATGCATGCTGGGCGCCGCCGTCATCTTGCTGGTCTCCTCGCGCGCGATGTGGCGTGGCGCCGTGGTGCAGGGTGGGCCCGCCGCGCTCACCATCCTCGCCCTGCTGTTGCGCTGAACTACGAATTCACGCGGAGACGCGGAGTGCGCGGAGAAAGCAACACCATGATGCGATAGTGCCATGAAATGATGCGGGCGATAGCGCGAATCGTGCTATGCGTGAGCCATGCGTGAACTGGACGACGCCTGTGCACGCGAAGCAGTTGTTGACGTATCTCCGCCTGCTCAAGCTCTCTGTTGGTTTGTTGATCAACTTTGGTGCACCCACACTTAAGGATGGTCTGCAACGCGTGGTCAATCGCCTCACCCCCTCCGCGTCCCCGCGTGAACCAGCCACCCGGCGCACTGCCCTCGACAGCAACCTCCCGGCCCGTAGATTGACCCCCATGCAACGTCGCAACTTCGTTGCCACCACCGGTTCCTGTGCTGCCCACTTGGCGATGGCGGCCCTGCTGCCGCCCACCATGACGCGTCGCTGGATCCGGTCGCAGGGAAGGGTGGTAGCCCGCGAGCCGTTCGGCACACTGGAGCACGTGGCCGATGGTATCTGGGCCCTGATCTCGACGCCGCTCGAAGGCGACCGCACCACGCTGTCGAATGGCGGATTGATCGCCGGCACGGACGGCGTGCTGGCCATCGAAGGGTTCTTCACGCGCGATGGCGCCGCGTGGCTCGCCGGGCGAAGCGTGGAGCTCACCGGTCGCCGCCCAACGCATGTTGCGCTGACCCACTATCACGCCGATCACGTCAATGGCGTGCTGGGGTACATGGCCGACGACCGTCGTCCAACAGTACAGGCCACCGCGGACACACGCGACCGCGCGAGCCTGTCCGACATTGCGCTGCTCGCGCCGGACGCCGATACCACGCTGGACCTGGGTGGCCGGCGCGTGACGCTCAGTCCGCGCGCTGGACACACGGCGAGCGATGTGACGCTCACGGTCGATGATCCGCGTGTGGTGTTCTGCGGTGATCTGGTCTGGAACGGCATGTTTCCGAACTACGTGGATACCACGCCGAGCCTGCTGGGACGCACCGTGCGGGCCCTGCGCGCGCCCGAAACCACGTTCGTGCCGGGTCACGGATCGCTGGCGACGCAGGCGGATGTGGACCGTTACCTGGCCATGCTGGATGCCGTGGAAGACGCCGCTCGCCGGGCGCATGCGGCGGGAACGGAAGCGGACACGGCGGCGAGCGCGTTCGTGATGCCGGATGCTGTCGGCGAGTGGATCCTGTTTGGCCGAACGTTCATTCCCCGCGCGTTCAGCGCATGGTACCGCGAATTGGATGTGTCCTAGGGGACACAGTTAGCTATCATTCATTGTGTCCATCAGGTCACATCAGTAATTGCATGATTTCGTAACTACTTCTAAAACAATAGCTTAGAGCCACGCAGGTGCGTGGAACGGTTCATGCCATTCCTCCCAATGGCAGGACTCGCGAATTCCAACCACGGGAGGGAACCATGAACGAACGGACGCAGGAGTGGATCGGCCGCGCCGCGGTAGGCGCGGTTCTGGGATTGGGCATTGTCCTCACGGGGTGCGACGCGCCGGGGGGGCAGCGTGGGGATCGCACCACGAACCCGCGGCTCCCAACCGAGCGCGCCACCGTTGTGCGGCCTGCCGCCGTGGTCACGGAGACCGTCGCGCCGGCGCCGGTGGTCGAGGCGCCTCGGCCTGTCCCCACCACGCCGTGGGGTCACTATCTGTACGGCATCGAGGCGCGTCAGGAAGGCGACCTCGTCACCGCCGAGCGGGCGTTCACAACCGCGCTCGAGGGCGACCCCATCCATGTCAAGTCGCTGGTCAACCTGGCGCGGACGCTGGTGGACCTCGGTCGTCCGCAGGAAGCCCTGGTCGTAGCGGAGCGGGCGGTGACCCTTGAGCCGGGTCTGGCCGACGCGCATCGCCTGCGGGGTCGGGCCTTTGCGGAGTTGGGCCAGGAGATTGACGCGATCGCCGCGTATCGGGACGCGCTGTTGCACGACGCGCGGGATGCGTGGTCGGCGAACAACCTGGGACTGCTGCACATTCTGGGCGGCCGCATCAACGAGGCCGTCGGTCCGCTGGCGCTGGCGGTGCAACTCCGGCCGGACGTCACGCTGTTTCGCAACAACTTGGGCATCGCGCTCGAACGGGTGGGCGCGCTGGGCCAGGCGGCCGAACAGTATCGGGTGGCGGCGGACGCCGGCCACGAACGCGCGGCCGTGAGCCTCGAACGGGTCCTGGCGCGTCACGGCGAAGGCGACCTTGTGGTCGATCTCACGATGCGCGCCGAAGACTTTCTCTTTGGGCTGGCGCCGGTGGTCGGCGACATTGCGCCGATGGAGTCGCGGCAGCTTGCCCTGCTGTGGGATGCGTTCCTCAACAGATAGGCGAATGGCTGGTTCCAAGAAAACGAATGTCGCATGTCGCATGTCGAATGTCCAATGTTGAAGTCGTCCGGCATTGGACATTCGGCGCGAAAATGATACAAAGTGCATCAGAGCGGTTGTCACTCCTTGAGAGCCCTGTAGTAGCCTTTCGCATGCCACCCAGTCGCTATGATCTGGAGGATCGTCTCATTCGGTTTGCGGCGCGCGCGTGCCGATTCGCGGATCGGTTGCCGTCCACGCCCGCCGGCCGCCAGGTTGCGCTCCAGCTCGTGCGTTGCGTGACGTCGCCCTTTGCAAACTACGGTGAGGCCCAGGCGGCCGAGTCGCGGAAGGACTTTGTTCACAAGATGCGACTGTGCCTGAAGGAGCTGCACGGGCGGAATGCAGCGAGTTGATCGCGATATTCGTGGCCAGCGTGCGAACCGCGACGAGCCGGTCAACATGACGACCTCAACTGCGGTTCGACATTCTACATTCTCCATTCTGCAATCGACATTCGTCTTTCTCATCTCCCCGGCACGACAATCTCCAGAATGACCTGCCAACGCTCCGCCTCGCGCCGCCAGATCCTGACATATCGGTAGCTCCCCGCGGGAATCCTCCATCCCGGATTGCCCGAACCCGTAAGCGCGCCGAGCGTAACCCCGAGGTCGCCGCCACTGGAGGCCCGCGCATCGGTCGGCTCCCAATTGAGCGTCGTAGGTCCGGTTGGGAGTGCCCGGAGCCAATCGGCGCGCAGAAGGGTTGGCACGTCTCCTGGTCGATACATCTGCGCGTTGGGAGCGTAGCCTTCGGTGAACGCGCGCCGCATGTTGGTACGCGCCGCGTTCAGCAGCAGGCGATCACGACGGAGCAGGTCAATACGCAGCGCGGCCGGTGTTCCCGCATCGGCTGATGGGAGGCTTATGTGATCAATGTGGTCGCGCACATCCTCGGGCGGGTGCGACACGCCCAGATCAAGCCACACCTCCCACCGACCTGGTGCCTCCCGCTTCCAGACGGAGACAAAATGGCCGTGGCTCGTGTCGCCCTCGAGTGTGTAGGTGTAGGGTCCCGTCGTCCAACCGAGGTCGCGACGGCCCGAGACCATCGCGAAGGTGGGACGCCAGTTGAGTATGCCTGGCGGGTCGGGGCGGCCGGCCATCCACGCCCGCCCGGGTACCGGATGCGGACGGAACAGCACACTCGAGTCTGCGAGAAATGTGAGGAACGCCGGTCGCATTCCACTGTCCACGCTCAGGGCGGCAAACGCGCGCTCGCGTGCCACCAACTCGCGCACCCCGCCGGGATCGGGCGCGGCCTCCATGCACGCCAGCACGAGCGCACCGAGCGGGACGGCCCATCTCATGAACCGGTCTCCAGTTCCGCCGCGCGGGCCAACGCCTGATCGCGCCGGCTGGACAGTCGTAAGGGGACGCGCACGGCGTAGGCGCGATACATGGCCACGGCCTCGTCCGTCTTGTTCTGCCGGTCGAGCGCCACCGCGAGCTGGCCATAGGGCTCAAGCCAGTGCGGTTCGAGCCGTACGGCTTCCCGAAGCTGGACTTCGGCATCCGCCAATCGGTTGGCGCGGAGCAGGATGACCCCATACCGAAAGCGTAGCACGCCATCGTCCGGCTTGATCTCCACCGCCTGCACGTATTCGCGGGCGGCCTCAGCCAAGTTGCTCTGCGCTGCCGCCACATCGCCCAACCGGGCGTGCGCCATGTAGTAGCTCATGTCTTCGGTCAACGCGCGGCCATACGCCTCGCCGGCATCCCGCATGGCGCCCGCCCGTTGCGCCGCCGCTCCCACCGCATACTCGAGGAACGCTTTCGAGAGGTAGACGCGCGACGTGCGTTCCTCATCGCGAGCGCGTAACGAATCAATCAGAATAGTCAGCTCGGCGCGGGCCGCACGATACTCGCGACGAAAGTAGAAGGACTGCCCCCGCCAGAAATGGAGTTGTAGCGCCGATGGATCCCGCGCCAGGCCCTCGGCGAACTTTTCCGTAGCCTGCGCGTGACAATTGCCGAACAAGTACAGGATGCCCGCGATGGCAGGATCGCGCTCGCGCTCAATATTGGGCAGCACGAAGCACGGTCCGTCAATATAGGGGAAAGGGTCGCGGGTCAGGACGGCATCGTACACCGAGTCGAGCGCCGCGACCTGCTCCGGGTTACGGGCCCCACGCCGCTGGATGACGTACATCAGGTACACATAGCGGGGATCGTCCGGCTCCAACCGGGAGGCCCAGTACGCGGCGGCGCGCGAGCCGCGGCGCATGGCCACTTCGAAAAAGGAGCGTGCGTCGAGGGTGTCAGCGTCGCCGACGGATGGTCGGGACGGAGGCTCCTGGGCCAGGAGCGGCGTGGCGCCGACGGTCAGGATGATCAGTGGAAGAATGACCTGCCAGCCCAGGTGTTGCTCGCGGCGGTGTCCCATACGGCCCTCCTGGATGGTCCCGAATGTGGTTTGCCACCATAACGCGCCGCGGGGCGGTCCGGCAAGACCAGCCCTAGCCGTGCTTGGCCTTGCTACGCGGTCGAAAGTGCAGCGGATCCCGCAGGTCCTGCAAGAGGCGATAGTAGTACAGCGCGGAGGGCTGCAACGTCCAGGGCGGGAGGGCCTTGAGGAAGGCCAGTTCCTCCTTCGTGGCCGTGCCGCTGAGCGTCGGGTCGTTGAGGAACTCCACGAAACCCGGCGCTGCGGTTGGGTCGTCGGTTCCCTGTTCCGTGAATCGAAACCGCGCACTGGCTCGTCCGCTCACTGCGGGGTTCAGCGTCATGCGCAAATCGAAGGTCAGGAGATCGATGTCCCACGACTCAATGAACGGGTCCAGAAAGGCCACGCAGGTCTCTGATGACACATTCAGGATATCGGTGTCGAGCAACTCCAGGGCCACCACGCGCATTTCCTGAAAGCTCCGACCGACCAGCTTCGCCACGGTGCGTAGCCAGTGCTCGTTGCCCAATTGTTTCTGGGTGACGCGGCCCACCAGGTCCAGCATCGACCGCGTGACCAGTCGCTCGAGCTCACCAAACGGCTGGCGCTCAAAGATGGCGCGGACGGCCCTACGCCGGGTGGGGTGGCACTTGCGGAGGACCAGGGCCCGGACCTCGCCGCGCAGCGGTACGGTCTCGTCGCCCAATTCCCGGGCGAGCTGCTCTCGGCGCTGGTGGCCGGCAAGGGCCGCCAGCTCGCCGCGCGGGAGCTTGAGCAGACGATCCATCTTCTCGTAGATGTCGGTGCGGTTGGGGGCCGGCGGCGGGCGACGCCGGGTCAGCAACTGGGAAATGTAGGATTCCGTCACGTCGGCCGCGCGTGCCAACTCCCGCTGTTCCAGTCCCAACTCGGCCAGACGCTGGCTGATTCTCAGGGATACGTCCATGAGCGGCAAACCTCAGTGATTAACAGAACTAGCTTAACTGACTTGCAAATAAGCTACAACAATATGGTGTACTTGACAAGTACAGTACATCGTGGTAGATATCGTCATCGGTGAACCATATGAGTTAATCGCCGATGGATGCGTTGCCAGGGGTTTCTCCAACGGCACTCCTCTCTTCCCGCCAATGTCGGCCTCCTCGACACGCGAACACCATCTGTCAAGGAGTAACCTCGTGAAACGTTTCCTGATGACCATCGCGGCGACCGCCCTGTTCGCGCTGGCGTGCGGCGATACCCCGACCGATCCGAACCCGGATCCGACGCCGAATCCGAATGCGGACGTGACGGCGCCGACCGTGCTGTCCATTACCCCCACCGATGCCGGAACCGGCGTCGTGCGCAACACGTCCGTCACTGCGGTCTTCAGCGAAGTGATGGCGCCGGGCACCATCACCGCCACCACGTTCGTCCTGATGCAGGGCGGCGTTGTCGTACCGGCGACCGTCACGTACAGCGGCACGACGGCGACCCTGGTCCCCACGACATCACTGGCACCGAACAGTGCGTTCGCGGCATCCATCACTATTGGGGTCACGGACACGGCCGGCAACGCGTTGGCAGCGGCCAGGAACTGGAGCTTCACCACGGTCGCGACCTCGGCGAGCGGCCCCATGGCCGTGAACCTCGGGACGGCCGGTAACTACGTCATTCTGGCGAAGGCTGGAGTCTCGACGACCGGCACCACGTCAGTGGTCGGCGACATCGGCTTGAGCCCGGCCGCCGCAACGTACGTGACCGGCTTTGCCTTGTCGTCGCCTCCGACGACCCATACGACCTCGGACCTGGTGACCGGCAGCGTGTTCGCGTCCGATTACGATGCGCCGACGCCAGACGCCCTCACCACGGCCGTGCTCGACATGCAGGCCGCCTATACCGACGCGGCGGGCCGCACGTTGCCCGACTTCACGGAACTGGGTGCAGGTAACATCAACGGCCTGACCTTGGTCCCCGGCCTGTACAAGTGGGGTACCGGCGTCGCCATCCCGGCGGTCGTCACGCTGTCAGGTGGATCGAACGATGTCTGGATTTTCCAGATCGCCCAGGATCTCACCGTAGGCAACGGCGCCATGGTCACCCTGAGTGGCGGTGCGCAGGCCAGCAATGTCTTCTGGCAGGTAGCGGGAGAGGTGACGCTGGGGACGACCGCGAACTTCAAAGGCATCATTCTGTCGCAGACGCTGATCGCCATGAATACGGGAGCCATCATGACCGGTCGTGCGCTGGCCCAAACGGCAGTGACCCTCGACGCGACTGCCATCACACAGCAGTAAGCGCGAGATAACGAACAAGCGGGGGGTCGCTGGTGGGGCCCCCCGCTTTGCGTGCGTCAGGAAACTATCCGAAGAAAGCCCTGCCAACCCATGTGTTCTGGGCTGCGGTTTCCCATCGCCCGCTGCGGACGGCGCCGAGGGTCGGCGTGGTGTTGTCGAACACCACCGTCGCGGTGGAGACCGCGCCCGACTCGGCCAGGCGGCGGAACGCAGGCCGGGAGGCCCGCTGCACGGTGTCGCCGTCTCGATAATGCACGGGCCCGTTGTCCAGTAATGCCAGCCCGAACCGCTCCTCCAGGCCGCGCAGCGCGCGGGTCAGCGCGTCAATCGAGCATCCCGAGACGCCGGCGGCCTGTGCGTCCACGGCCACCAGCAGAAACCGCCCGTGTCGCAGTTCCCGGCCACTGGTCAGTGGCGTACCGTGTGCGGCCCACATCCCCTGAAAGTGGTCCACGGCGTTGAGCAGGACGGTTTGTTCGGTGGGCCCGAGCGTCCGATCGGCGGCGAACACCCACAGCCGGGCGTGGTCGGGCAGTTCCTGCATCGAGACCTGCGGCATCAGTGCGGCTCTCCCGCGCCCTCAGTTGTCAGCGTAAAGCGCGGGATGTGGGCCTCCACAGCCGCATCGTCATCGGTCAGGAGGGTATAATGGCCTTCCATCCAGCCGGAGGGCGACTTGAGCACGCAGAAGCTTTCATATTCATGCACCCCGCCCGGAGCGATGACGGGCTGTTCCCCGACCACGCCTTCGCCTTCAACCACGGTCTCTTCACCAATCGAATCCCAGACCAGCCAGCGCCGGGTCATGAGCTGCACGGTGTCTGACCCGACGTTCTCGATGCGGATGGCGTACGAGAAGACGTATTGGCCGTCCGCGGGCTTGGAGTGATCTTCCACGTATGTTGGGCGCACCGAGATCCGGATGTCGTCCGTCATCTTGTAGAAGAGAGGCGCCTTGGGCATGCCTGAGAATCTAATCAGTCCACCCCGCCGTCTCCTCCTCGGGCCCGGGCCATCGACGCCCGACCCGCGCGTGCTGCACGCGATGGCCGCACCGCTGGTCGGCCATCTGGATCCGTTCTTCATCGAAACCATGACGCAGGTCATGGACGGGCTGCGCCGCCTGTGGCAGACCGCAAACCACCACACCATCCCCATGTCGGGCACCGGGACCGCGGGGCTGGAAGCCCTGATGCTCAACCTGGTCGAACCCGGGGACGAGGTGGTGGTGGGCGTGATCGGGTATTTCGGGGAACGATTGGCCGAGCTCGCGCGCCGCGCGGGCGCCACGGTGCGCACGATCGAAGCACCCTACGGCGAGATCCTGGATCCCGCGGACATCGCGCGTGCCCTCGAGACCAAACCCGCCAAGCTCGTGGCGGTGGTGCACGCCGAGACGTCCACCGGTGCGTGCCAGCCGCTCGAGCCCATCGGACGGATCGTCCGCGAGCGCGGTGGACTCCTGTTGGCCGATTGCGTCACGTCGTTAGGCGGAATGCCGGTGGCGATTGACGACTGGATGGTGGATGCCGCGGGGTCCTGCTCGCAGAAATGTATCGGCGCGCCGCCGGGCTTGGGACCCGTGACGGCGGGCCCGAGGGCCATGGAGGCGATGCGGGCGCGGCGCACGAAGCCGGCGACGTGGTATTTCGATTTCGAGTTGCTCTTTGCGTACTGGGGTGAAGGGCAGGAAGGCGGGAAGGCGAGAGGTCGTGCGTTCCACCATACGGCGCCGGTGGCCAACATCTACGGCTTCAAGGCGGCGCTTGATCTGATCCATGCGGAGGGGCTTGCGTCGCGCGTTGCTCGGCATCACGCGGCCCACGAGCGCCTGGTGGCCGGGCTCGACGCCCTGGGGCTCACGCTGTTCACGCCCGCGTCCCATCGCCTGCCCATGCTCAACGTGGTGAACATCCCGGACGGTGTGGATGACCTGGGTGTGCGGCGCGCGTTGCTGGAGGATGGTATCGAGATCGGCGGTGGATTCGGCCCGCTCGCCGGGAAGACGTGGCGGATCGGCCTGATGGGTTACAACGCCGTACCCGACGTCGTGGACACGTTGCTCAGCGCCCTGGACCGGGCGATCGCGGCATCAAGATCCAGATAGACGTGGTCGGCGCCCAGCTCATCCATGAGGCCGGTGCGCTTCATGAGCTGGAGGGGTCGGTGCTGGACATCGGCCAGTAGCACGACGGTGCCCGCCTGCCGGAGTTTGCGAGTGGCTTCGCGGAGGGCACGCAGTCCCGTGCTATCCATCATGGGCACGTGGCGGAGGCGGATGATCACGACCTGCGGGCGGCGGCCAATCTGGCCCAGCGCGTCGGTGAACCGGTCGGCCGCGCCAAAGAAGAACGGACCGTTGACCTCGTACACCAGCACACCGGGCGGCAGGCTGTCTGGCGCGTCGGGCGCCGCGCCATCGTCCGCCAGGTCCGGGGCGAACGCGCTGACGTCGGTCACCTCGGCCATGCGGCGCATGAACAGGAACGCCGCGAGCACCAGTCCCACCTGGATGGCGACCGTCAGGTCCCACAACACCGTGAGACTCAGCGTGGTCAGCATGACCAGCACGTCACTGCGCGCGCCGCGCAGCTCGCTGACGATGGTTCGCCACTCGCTCATGTGATAGGCGACGACCACGAGAATGGCGGCGAGCGCGGCGAGCGGAATCATCCCCACCCAGCGACCGGCGAACAGCACGATCAGCAGCAGGGTCAGCGCGTGAATCAAGCCGGCCACGGGGGTGCGGCCGCCGTTCTTGACGTTGGTGGCGGTCCGGGCAATCGCCCCGGTGGCGGGAATGCCGCCAAAGAACGGCACGGTCATGTTGGCCACGCCCTCGGCCACCAGTTCCATATTGGACCGATGACGTCCGCCGATCATGCCGTCGGCCACCACCGCGGAGAGCAGTGCCTCGATGGCCCCAAGGATGGCGATCGTAAAGGCGGGGGCGATCAGCTGGGGGATCACGCTGAGGTCCACCTGCGGGATCCGGGGCATCGGCAGACCACCCGCAATCGGACCGAACCGGTCGCGAATGGTCTCGACCGGCAGGTCGAACAGCGCCACGGCGGCGGTAGCGCCGACCAAGGCGACCAAGGGGCCGGGTACTTTGCGCGTTACGCGCGGCCACAGGATCAGGAGGGCGAGGGTGCCCCCCGCAAGCGCGACGGCCCAGGCACTCGTCGTGGGCAGCGCCTCGTAGTACGCGCGCCAACGCGGCAGGAACTCCGGGGGCACGTCCGCCATTGTCAGGCCGAGGAAATCGCGGACCTGACCGGAGAAGATGATCAGCGCGATGCCTGCCGTGAAGCCGGTGGTGACAGGGAAGGGAATGAACTTGATGGCCGCGCCCAGGCGCAGCAGGCCAAACGCCACGAGCATGAGCCCCGCCATCACCGTCGCGATCAACAGGCCATCCACGCCATGGCGCTGCACAATCGCGTAGACCACGACGACAAACGCCCCGGTCGGGCCGCCAATCTGGACGCGCGAACCGCCGAGCGCCGAGATGATCAGGCCACCCACCACGGCGGTCGCGAGTCCGCGGTCGGGGGTGACGCCGCTCGCAATGGCGAACGCGATCGCAAGTGGGAGGGCGACGACGCCGACGATGAGGCCGGCGCCGAGGTCAGCAAGAAACTGTGGGCGGTCATACCCGCGCAGGGTGTGCGCGAGCTTGGGAATGAGGAGCTGCGAGGTGGGACGCCGGAGCGTCATGGCAGGGTTAGCGGCGCTTCCGCCCCCGACGGGCCATGACCGATCGTTCCGGCGGCGGTTTCCTGTTTGCGTCGAGCCGGCTGGGTAACGGCGCCACCGACGGCTCGAACCCGGGGAAGACCTCGCGCGGGATGGGCCGGTTGATCAGCCGCTCGATGTCGCCGATCAACAGCCACTCATCCGGGGACACCAGCGTGAGAGCGAGTCCCCGCGCGCCCGCCCGCGCCGTACGGCCCACGCGGTGCACGTACACCTCAGGATCATCGGGCACGTCGAAGTTGACGACCATCTCAATGTCGTCCACGTCAATGCCGCGGGCCGCGACGTCGGTGGCGACCAGGATCTGCAGCGAGCCCTCGCGAAACCGGTCCAGCGTGTCCTGCCGCTGCCGTTGCGGCAAATCGCCGTGCATGGGCTCCGCCTTGATGCCTTCCCGCGTGAGTCCGTGGGCCAGCGCGTCGGCGCCCCACTTGGTGCGCGTGAAGATGAGCGCGCGACCGCCCTCGGGCCGGACCTTGAGCAGGCCGGCCAGCAGGGGGCGTTTCTGCATCTTGTCCACCGCCACAATGCCGTGCTCCACGCCCTCGGCCACGCTGGCGCGCTCGCCGATCTCGACGCTCGTGTGCCCGGCCATCGCCCGTTTCGCAATGCGGTCCACATCGTGCGAGATCGTGGCCGAGAAGAGCATGGTCTGCTTTTCCCTGGGCATGGCGTCGAGAATGCGGAACACGTCGGGGGCGAAGCCCATATCGAGCATGCGGTCGGCCTCGTCGAGGACGAGAATCTCGATACCCGCGCAATCCACGTTGCCGCGGCCCAGATGATCGAGAAACCGGCCGGGGGTCGCGACGATCACTTCCACGCGTCGCAGGGCCTTCTCCTGCGGACCCATGGGGATCCCACCGTACACCGCCGCGGCTTCCATCCCAAGCCCGGTGCCGTAGGCTCGTGCCCGCTCAAGCACCTGCTCGGCGAGTTCGCGCGTGGGGACCAGCACCAGCATGCGCGGACCGCGTTCCACGCGTCGCGGCCGCTCGGCCAGGCGCTGGAGGCTCGGCAGCATGAATGCCGCGGTCTTGCCAGTGCCGGTCTGGGCTGAACCCACGACGTCCCGTCCTTCGAGGGCGATCGGGATGGTTTCGCGCTGGATTGGGGTCGGATGGATATACCCCTCACCCGCGACCGCTTCGAGCAGTTCGGACCGCAGTCCGAGTTCGGCAAACGTCCTCATTCGGGTTCTGCGGCGACGAACGCGAGTTGCCGGCCGTCGGGACTCAAGGCGAGGCGGGTGATGCCACGGAAGCCGCGTCCCGCCAGCCCCTGCACGAGTTGGTAGCTCTGTTCGGGATTCAGCGTGTGCAGCGCGCGGATCCCGTCGCCGTCCGCCGCGAACACCCAGTCCCGCGACGGGGTCATCACGAAGTGCGGTCCGCTCGGCAATAACCCCAGGGCGAGCGGTTGGTCCGGCGCGGCGGGGCTCCATGCAATGAGCTGATACAAGTCGCCGTCGCGGGCGGCGTACAGCAGCGCGGGTCCTTCCGGCAGGGTCTGAAACGTGGTCCCCGTGTTGTACGTGATCACATGGCGGCTCATGGTGGTCAGATCCACCAACTCGAGGCGATTGGTATCGGCCACGATGAACGCCACCAGGTAGGTGCCCGGCATCCAGGCGTAGTATCCCACACCCGGAAGGTTCGGGATGTAGAGCTCGGGGTCGCCGCCATCAGGCGCGAAGGACCAGATCCGCTGGGTGGAGTCGCGCTCTACCCGCACGACCGCAACGCGGCCGCTCCCATCGGGCAGCGGTGTCGCCGAGTACTCGCTCTCCGGAGAGCGCGTCAGTTGGGTGTGGCGCCCGACGCTGATGTCGAACCGCCAGATATCGGACTGCCCGTTGCGATACGACGTGTAATAGAGGGACCGTCCGTCCTCGGTAAAGCGGGGCTGGTTGTCGTATCCCGGGCGTTCCGTCACGCGCCGGATGTTGGTGAGCGTCATCGCGTTACCGCGCGGTGTGACGTCCGCGAGCCAGATATCGCTCGCACTCGGCCCCTGTGCCGACACGGGGAGGGTGAGGAAGGCGGCAAGGAGCAGCGACAGGCGCATTAGCGACGTTCCCACATGTTGTTGGTACGGT
This sequence comes from Gemmatimonadales bacterium, assembly GCA_040877595.1. Classification (GTDB taxonomy): domain Bacteria; phylum Gemmatimonadota; class Gemmatimonadetes; order Gemmatimonadales; family GWC2-71-9; genus JBBDNM01. The sequence continues at coordinate 20,871 of JBBDNM010000060.1, forward strand.
CCGTATCCGGAAAGAGGTTCTCCGGGTCGATTTCCACGCGCACGGGACGGCCGGGCACGACGGTCACCGTGGCGCGGGCCCCGGTGAGGAATGTGCCGACCGGGATTTCCCGGCGCAGCGTCGTGCCATCACTCATCGTCACGACCAGCCGCACGGGCATCATGGCGTTCCCAACGTCGGTGACCGTGATGCGCGCGCCACCCTCAACGTCTTCCACCGTGACGATGGCCTGATCCAGCGTCCAGGTTTCGTAATACCACTGGCGCCAGAACCAGCCGAGATCCTGCCCACCCGCCGCATTGAAATGGGCGAAGAAATCCCATGGACGTGGATGCCGATACCGCCACGCGGCGAGGTAGGCGCGATACGCGGGATGGAACACGTCGTCCCCCAGCAGGCCGCGCAGGGCGACCAGCAGCGTGGCGGGTTTGCTGTAGCTCGCGGTGCCGTAGGCCGGGCCGGGATAGTGATAGTCCGACCAGCGCATCATCTCACCTTCGAGCCCCGCCCGGGCGGTCCGGAGATAGCCCTGCCGATCATCGTCGTCGTGGTCGCGTCCGGGGTAGAACTCCTTGCGAGCCTGGTTCTCATTGAAGGAGGTCTCGCCCTCGTCCATCCACGCGTGGCGGTTCTCGTCGCTGCCCACCTGCATCGGCACCCACATGTGCGCCAGCTCGTGCGCGATCACGTAGTACAGCGCGCTGTCGCCGCGTGCGTTGTAGTCACCAATCAGTGTGAGCATCGGGAACTCCATGCCGCCGCCGATGATGCCTGCGCCTTCGATGGAGCTCATGTGCGGCCACGGATAAGGCAGGCCGGTCCAGCGGGACAGGAAGTCAATGCTGTGCTGCGTGTAGCGCCAGGCGTTGGCCCAGCGCGGTGCCGACTCACGCCAGAACGCATCCACCCGCGCATAGTCCATCGTGCCATCGCCGTTCCGGTCGCCAACCGGCGTGCGGGCCGCGTCCCACCGGGAGCGGAGCGTCGCGCTGAACGCGGCATCGCGTACCGAGTCCGCGACAAAGCGCCACGTCACCATGCCGGTGCGTGCCGCCGTGGTGCGTCCTGGGCCCAAGTCACCCGGCGTGAGCACATGGACCACCTGGTCGCTCTGTTCCGCCCGGGCCAGGCGCTCGCGTACGGTGGGCGCCAGCACCTCCGGGGTCATCAGCCGTCCCGTTCCCATCACGGCCCAGCCCGCCGGAGCGCGCACGGTCAGGTCGTACGATCCAAAGCCATCGTGAAACTCGGCACCGCCCAAGTACGGATCCACGCGCCAGCCGTCCACGTCGTCGTACACGGCCACCTTGGGAAACCAGTAGGCCACGAAGAACAGATCCGGATCCGTGTCGCGGTCGGCCGAATCATCACTCCACCCCATGCGCCCGGCGCCGCTCTGCGGCACGGTGAAGTGCCACCCGAACTCGAACACCACGCTGTCGCCGGATGCGAGCGATTGGGGCAGGCGAATCGCGAGCGCGGTGCCTTCGACGGCATAGGCCGGTCCGCGGCCGATGTCTCCTTCACGGAGGGCCTGGCCGGCGGCCGTTACGCGCGTGAGGATAAGACCACCGGTCACTTCCTGCGCTTCGTTCCGCAGGACGCCGGGAGCATGGAGGTTCTGGTAAAGATGGAAGAAGATGACGGGCAGGGGGTCGGGCGAGCGATTGTGATGTACCACCGTGGCCTGGCCAACGACCCGTCGCACCGCGGGTTCGAGCGTCGCCTCGAGGCGGTACGAGGTCCACTGCTGCCAATAGCTGGCCCCGGGCCGTCCGTCCGTGGTACGCGTGCCCTGGGCGACCGCCCAGGCATAGGTGGCCGGCGGCTCGACAGGGTGGGGCAGGGGACGGGATTGGGCGCTCAGGGCGACGGGCAGGGCGAGCAGGATGGCGGTTCGCACGACAGACTCCAGGGTGGACACATAAGGCGCAACGCGCAGGGTGCAAGGTAACTCATCGCTCCCCCCTGCGCCGTGCGCCGTGCGCCTTGCGCCCTGCGCCTAGTTTCTCTGCGGCCGGGGCGGCATCACCAGTGGCGGCCGGACGCCTTCCAAGGCCGTGCGCTGCGGGTCGGTGAGCTGGTCGCGCAGGTTGCGCAACAGCCGATCGGCCCGTTGCTGCATGTTCTCCAGGCGCTGCCGAAAGCGCTGGGCCTGTTGCGGATCGCGGTTGCGCTGCATTTCCGCGCGCATCTCGCCACGCACCGTGGCGCCCTGGCGGACAATGCTGTCAATCTGTCGGTGGACGTCCTCAGCGCGCGCGCGCTGCTCGTCGGTGAGCTCAAGGGCGGTGGCCAGCGAGTCGAACGGAAGCCAACGCTCGGGAACGTTCATACCGGGCCCTTGGCCCGGCCGCGGGCCGGGTTGTTGGGTGAGGGCCGGCAACGCGGTGGCGGTCAAGACCACCATCAACAGCAGGGCACGCATGGAGCGCTCGGAGTGGGGGATGCTCCATATACGCGGGGCCCGGCCCAGCCGTTAAGTTGGTGGCCATGCGTTGGTCCATGAAACGTGCGCCCGTGGCAACGGCGACGCGCGTCGAGGGTGCCGCCATCCTCGTAGCGAGTGTGGCCGCCTACTGGGTGCTCGAAGCGTCATGGGGCATGTTCTGGCTGTTCCTGCTCGCGCCGGACGTGTGCTTCGTGGCCTGTGCGGTGAGCAAGCGGGTCGGGGCGATGGCGTACAACCTGGCGCACACGCTGGCAGGACCGCTGCTGCTGGGTGGGATGGCGATGGTCGTGGCGGAACGTGGGCTGGCCTTGGCCGTCCTGATCTGGCTGGCCCACATCGGGCTGGATCGCACCCTGGGCTTTGGCCTCAAGCCGGTGCCCGGACGCTAGTCGCGACCCTTGGCGACTTCACGGTCGCCCGTTTCGAAGTACACCCGGTTCTTGGCGACGTACGCCTTCCATTCCTCGGGCACGTCTTCTTCGGGGAAGATGGCGGTCACCGGGCATTCCGGTTCACAGGCGCCGCAGTCAATGCACTCATCCGGATGGATGTAGAGCTGGTCGGGGCCTTCGTATATGCAGTCTACCGGGCAGACATCTACGCACCCGCGGTCCTTGGTGTCGATGCACGGCTCGGTAATGATGTAAGGCATATGGTCTCCCGCAGGGACGCGGTGGTTCGAGTCGGTGTTGGGCGAATGTTAGAGGGTGTGGTCAGTGTGTCAAGCGGGCGCGGCTATCTTTCGTGCATGCGCATTGCCTCGTTCCTTGCCAGCGCCACGGAGACGGCCTGTGCCCTGGGGCTCGATGACCAGCTGGTGGCCATTTCGCACGAATGCGACTGGCCGCCGCACGTCCTGGATCGCCCTCGGGTGAGCCGTCCCGTGTTCGATCCGACCGGACTCTCGAGTGGGGAAATTGATGCGGCCGTGCGGAAGGCCATGGTCGAGCATGGCCGGGTCTATGACTTGGACGTGACGGTTCTGACGGGAGCGCAACCCGACCTCCTGCTCACCCAGGAAGTCTGTGAAGTCTGCGCCGTGCCGACCTCGCTGGCGCATCGGGCCGCCGCGGCCCTCGATCGCATGCCGAAGGTGCTGTCGCTTGATGCACATCGGCTGGAAGACATTCTCACCAGCATCCACCAGGTGGCGCAGGCGGCCGGCGTACCAGAACGCGCCGTCCCGGTGGTCGCCCAGTTGCGCGCCCGGCTGGACGCGGTGGAACAGGCGGTGGCGGGCCGGCCCAGGCCACGCGTGCTGGCACTCGAATGGCTGGACCCGGCATTCGTGCCGGGACATTGGGGGCCGGAAATGATCGCCCTGGCGGGTGGTCACGACCTGTTTGGCCGAGCCGCCGTCCGTTCGCGCGAACTGCCCTGGGACGAACTTGCCGGATCGGACCCGGACGTCCTGTTGGTCCTGCCTTGTGGCTACGACCTCGCCCGGGCCACGGTTGAGGCAGACACCCATCGTGCTCGCCTGATCACCTTGGCCCCCCGGGCCATCGCGGCGGGCCGCGCGTGGGTGATGGACGCCTCGGCGTATTTCAATCGATCGGGACCCCGCGTGGTGGATGGCGTGGAGTTGCTCGGCGCCATGCTCCACCCTGAGGCGTTCCCCACCGTGGATCTGGCCGGCCGGGCTGCCCGTTGGCGGTAGCCGAACAGGTCCCTATCCTTCATTATTAGTAGTTGTCTCACATGACGGACTTACGGAAAGGTTGACTGTTATGCGGTATCCCCCGGAAATGGCCCAGCCGATGCGCCAGGAACTGACGGCGGCCGGCTTCATTGAACTGCTGACCCCGGCCGACGTGGATCGCGAACTCGGCGCGAAGGATGAAACCGTGCTGGTGGTGGTGAACTCGATTTGCGGATGCGCCGCCGCCAAGGCGCGGCCGGGCGTGCTGCGTGCCTTGTGCCACGACGTGCGGCCTGATCGGCTGGTGACCGTGTTCGCCGGGATGGAACTCGACGCGACGGATCGGGCGCGGTCGTACTTTGAGGGCTACCCGCCCTCGTCCCCGCAGGTTGCCCTGATGAAGAATGGGCGACTCCTGCACATGATCGAGCGAAAGGACATCGAGGGCCGCGATGCGGTGGCGATCGCCGGCGACCTGGTGGGCGCGTTTGACACGTTCTGCGGGCAGCCGGCATGAACGCGCTGATCGCCCTGCTGGCTGCGGCGGCCCTGCCGCAATGTGACATGGACAACGCCGGTCTCACGCTGCCGCCTGGCTTCTGTGCACAGGTCGTGGCCGACGGCCTGGGCCGGGCCCGGCACATGGCCGTGGCGCCCAACGGCGATGTGTTCGTGGCGGTTCCCGGGACGCCGAATGAGGCGGACCGCACCGGCGTCTGGGTGTTGCGCGACACCAACGGGGACGGCCGCGCCGACGTGCGCGAACGGCTGATCGCGGTGCCCAATGCGTACGATGTTGCGGTCGTCGTGAGCGGCGAACAGGGCTGGCTGTACTACTCCACCACCCACAGCGTCGTGCGTCACGCCTGGCGTCCCGGCCAGCTGACGGTCGGTCAGGCCGAAACGGTCGTGAGCGACCTCACCGACCGACGCCAGCACGCCCCCAAGACCTTCGAGCTCGCGACCGATGGCATGTTATACGTCAACATCGGGGCGCCCGCCAACAGTTGTCAGCAGCAGGACCGCCAGCCGCAGTCGCCGGGCCTGGATCCCTGCCCCCTGCTGGCGGAGGCGGGCGGCATCTGGCGGTTTGATGGGCGTCGCGTCGGGCAGACACAGGCCGATGGCCAGGTGTTTGCGACCGGCATTCGCAACATGGTGGCACTGGCCCTGCACCCCACGAGCGGTGCGCTCTATGGCGTGCAACACGGCCGCGACATGCTGGCCCAGAACTGGGGCTACTCGGATTCTGCCAGCGCCAATCTGCCGGCCGAGGAGCTGTTCCGCATTCACGCCGGTGATGACTTCGGGTGGCCTTACTGTTATTACGATGGCTTGCGTCGGGCCAAGGTGTTGGCGCCTGAGTATGGCGGGGATGGCCAGACCGTTGGTCGGTGCGCCAACAAGCGCGGGCCGTTGGTGGCGTTCCCGGCGCATTGGGCGCCCAACGGTCTCACGTTCTATGCGGGGACGCAGTTCCCGGCGGCCTTCCATGGTGGTGCGTTTGTGGCGTTTCACGGATCGTGGAATCGCGACCCGCTGCCGCAGGAAGGGTTCAACCTGGTGTTCGTGCCATTCGGTGCCGAGGGGACGCCGGGCGCTTGGCAGGTGTTTGCCGAGGGCTTCCGGCCGGACCACCGGCCCGTGGATGTCGTCGTGGCCCCGGACGGTTCGCTGGTGGTCAGCGATGATCGCGGCGGCCGCATCTATCGGATTCAGTATCGTCCCTGAGGGGAGCGACAGCCATGCATGAGAGCGAGCGCGAACTACGGCTCCTCAGGGATCGGGCGCTTGATATGGTCAACACCCTGCGGAACCGCATGGCGGCCATCGCCTCGCAAATGCGGGAGCTGGATGGCGCGGCACTCACCACGGCCCAGCGCTCGGCCCTCAACAGTATTGCGGGTGAGCTCTCGCAGACGCTCGACCTCGGGGACGCCCTGCTCGCCGCCGCGGGTTACGAACGTCGTGACGTGCCGCATGTATCCCCCGAGGCGCCCCCCGCCCGGCCCGCGCACATCCTGGTTGTGGAGGATGATCCGTCGAACCGCGCGATCATGGTGCGCATTCTCGCCCGGATGGGTCACCACGTGACGCCGGTCGCCGATGGGCTGGAAGCGTTCGACGCGCTTTCCATGGGTGGAGTGGACTGCATCGTCTCCGACTTCCAGATGCCCCACCTGGGCGGTGGGAGCTTGTACCAGCAAGTCGAGGGCCGGTTGCCGCACTACGCTGGGAGGTTCGTGTTTGTCACTGGTGATTACACGCGCGACGCCACACGCGACTTTCTCCAACGCACCGGCCAGCCTGTCCTCGGCAAGCCCTATGAGGTCGAGGAACTCGTGGCGGCTGTGGCCCGGGTCCTCGCCAAGCGGACCGTCTAGTGATTGCCACGCTGCGCGGCCGCGTGACCGGGTGGGCCGGGTTGTTGGGCGGGCTCATGGTGGTGGGCGCTGCGGCGGTGACGTTCGTCCTGTGGCCCGCGTTCCGTCGGGCCGACCGCGCGCTGGAACCGTTCGACGCGATCTTCCCGGTGCTGGCCGAGCGCCAGGCCGCGGTGGTGTCGGGTATTGACAGGCTGGCTCGGCGTCTTGATGTCACGACGAGTCCCATTGATACGACGCCATGGCGCCCGCCCACCATTCCGTCCTTGCTGGCGACCTACGCGGGCGCGCTGACCCCGGAAGCGGCGGTCACGCTGGCCGCCGTGGACGAAGACCTGGCCGGCCTTGAGGCGCAGCTGGGTCTCGCCTATGCCGCGCTGGAGTCGGGCGGCCGCGCGCGGGCGCGCGCCGTGCTTCAGGGAGTCCGCCAGCGGGAAGCGGGCCTGGCCCTGCGCCAGCGCGACCAGATGGCCGTCGCGCTACGCACCGGCGCCGAGGCGCGCGCCGAGGTGGACAAGGCCCTCAGCACCGCGACCCGCCTGGCGCTGTTGTGGCTGGGGCTCGTCACCGCGGCCGTCGGTCTGCTGGCGTGGGATCTGCGGCGGCATGTGCTGCTGCCGGTCCAGGCGCTCCAAGAGGGCGTCGAGCGCCTGAGCCGCGGGGATTGGAGTCGCAACGTGGCCGAAGTGGGCGACATCGAACTCCGACGGCTGGCGCGGCATTTCAACGGCATGGTGGAGATTCTCCGCCGGCGCGCGGGCCGGCAGGCGCAGTTTGCCACGGCGGGCGAGCTGCTGTCCGGCGCGGCCCACGAACTCAACAATCCGTTGCAGACCCTGCAGGCGCTCGCCGAGCTGCGCCGCGGCATGGCCACCGGCCAGGAGGCCGCCGACTGGGAAGCCGTGTATATCGCAACGACCCGCGCCGCCCGCCTGGTACATGACCTCGGCCACTTTGCCCGCACGTCACGGCCCACCGCGCTCGTGCGCAACCTCAACGCGATCATTCGCTCGGCCATGAACCTGGTGCAGTTCCAGTTCGCCGCCGATGGCATCGAGGTCCAGTTGGACCTGAGCGAACGCCTGCCGCCGGTCCTGTGTGACGATCACGACCTCGTGCAGGCGCTCGTCAATCTGCTGAGCAACGCGCACGCGGCCGTGCGCGGTCGGCCACAGCCCCGCCGCGTCACCGTGACCAGTTGGCGCGCCGACGATGCGGCCTGCGTGCGGATCCAGGACACCGGGCCCGGGGTGCCGGTGGATGTGCGCGCGCACATCTTCGACCCGTTCTTTACCACCAAGGACGACGGCGCAGGCCTCGGGCTGCCCTCCGCGCGCGATATCATCGAGGGGGAAGGCGGGCGCATCGTCCTGGATGACACGATCACGGGCGCGTCGTTCACGATTCGCCTGCCCGCCGCTCCGGGCCTTCAGGTAGACGCGCCGCCCGTCCCGCCGCCCGTCGTGGCCACCACGGGCAACGGAAGATCCCTCGAAGGATTGCGGGTGCTCGTCGTGGATGACGAATCGGCGGTGCGCGACGTGATGCGGCGCTTCCTGGAGCGGGAGGGAGCCAGACCGGTCCTGGCAGGAGGCGGCGAGGAAGCGTTGCGCTGGGCGGAACGGCAGGAGTTTGATGCGGTGTTGCTGGACTTGCGCATGCCCGATATCGAGGGCGCGCGTGTCTACGATCGGTGGGCGCGGGAACGGCCGGGGCTGGCCGAGCGGACGCTCATCCTGTCGGGTGACCTGAGCCGTCTCGACACGTCCGCACCGGTGCCGGCGCATCGTATTCTTACCAAACCCATTGAGCTGGCGACCCTGCGCGAGGCGTTGCTGGCACTCAGGAGTGTCGTATGATGCGTCGTGTCGTTGTCGCGATGATCGGCCTGGCCCTTGGCGCGGTGCCGACCGCCGCCCAGGGTGGGCTGACCGTGGAGCGGGTCTGGGGCTCGGCCGATTTCAATTCGACCCTGATTCCCGTGCAATGGCTGCCGCAGGGTGGCGCCTACACCGCGCTGGTGCGGGAGGGCGGGGCGGTGCTGTATCGCGTGAATCCGGAAAACGGGGCGCGGACGGCCCTGTTCCGCCAGGCCGACCTGGTCACGCCGTCGGGCGACACGCTCGCCATTGAGGGCTACGAGTTCAGTCGCGATGGCGGCAAGGTGCTGATCTTCACCAACGTGGAGCGCGGGTTCCGCCGGTCCACATTCGGCGATTACTGGGTGTGGGACCTGAACGCGCGACGCCTCCACCAAGTAGGGCAGAGCGGCGGACGGCAGCAGTATGCCAAGTTCTCGCCGGACGCGAACCTGGTGGGCTTCGTGCGCGCACACGATCTGTACGTTACCGATCTCCGGACCGGCACGGAGACCCGTGTCACGCATGATGGCTCGGACAACATCATCAACGGCACGACCGACTGGGTCTATGAAGAAGAGTTGTCGCTCGTGGACGCGTTCCGCATCAGCCCGGACAACCGTCACGTCGCGTTCTGGCGGCTCGATCAGACCGCGGTGCCGACGTTCCATTTGATTGACGAAACGTCGGCGCTGTACCCGACGCTCACGCCGATTCGGTATCCCAAGGCCGGTGAAGCCAATTCCACCGTCCGTATCGGCGTGGCCGAGATCGCCACCGGAGCCACGCGCTGGATGGACTTGGGGATGGACCACGAGATCTACGTCGCCGGCATGGACTGGATTGATGCCGGCGCCGTGTGGATGACGCGGTTCAACCGTCACCAGAACCGGCTCGACATTCTGGAAGGTACGGCGGCCACCGGCGCCACCCGCCTGATCCTGTCCGAGATTGATGAGGCGTGGGTGGATCAGACCGAGCCCCGGTGGATCAATAACGGTCGCGAGTTTCTCTGGCAGAGCGAGCGAGAGGGGTTCAACCAGGTCTTCCGCTACCGTCGGGACGGCACGTTGGTGCGGCGTGTGACGCCGGGTGGGTGGGACGTGACGAACGTCGCCGGCGTGGATGAGCGTGGCGGCGCGCTGTATTTCGGTGGCGTTGGCGAGGGTCCCACCGGCCGGCAGTTTTACCGGGTCGGGCTCGACGGCCGCAATCTCCGGCGGCTGACCGAAGGGCCGGGTTGGCACCAGGTCTCGCTCGATCCGGCGTTCCGCTGGTTTGTGGACGTGCACTCGACGGCCGCGACACCGCCCGTACAGACGTTGCACCGTGCCGATGGTCGGCAGGCGCGCGTGCTCGCCGACAACGCGGTGCTCCGTGCTCGAGTGGATTCGCTCGGACTGCGCGCCCCGGAGTTTCTCACGGTGCCGGGGGCGGACGGCACGGAACTCAATGCGTGGATTATTCGTCCGCCGGACTTCGATCCGTCACGCCGGTATCCGGTACTGCTCTATGTGTACGGCGGCCCGGGCTCGCAAACCGTGACCGACACCTGGGGCGGCCAGCGCTATCTCTGGCACCAGCAGTTGACGCAGGCCGGGTACATCGTGGCGAGCGTGGACAATCGCGGTACCGGCCAGCGGGGGCGCGCCTTCAAGAAGGCCACGTATCTCCAGCTGGGCGTACTGGAAGCCGCCGACCAGGTGGCCGCCGCCCGGTGGTTTGCGCGGCAACCGTGGGTGGACGGGGAGCGGATCGGGATCTGGGGCTGGAGTTACGGCGGGTACATGTCCTCGCTCGCGCTCTTTACAGGCGACGGCGCGTTCCGTGCCGCGATCGCGGTGGCTCCGGTCACCGACTGGCGGTTCTATGACACGATCTATACCGAGCGCTACATGCGCACGCCCCAGGAGAACACGGCGGGGTACAACGCCGGGGCGCCGCTGGCCCATGCCGCACGAATGCAGGGACGGTTCCTGCTGGTGCACGGCTCAGGCGACGACAACGTCCACGCGCAGAACACGACGATGTTGGTCGAGGCATTGCAGAACGCGAACAAGCAGTTCGACATGCGCATCTACCCGAACAAGACCCATTCGATCGCGGGGCGGGTGACGCGGATCAATCTGTATCAGATGTTTACGGATTGGCTGTTGAATAATCTTTGAGTGCGTGGTGCGGGGACCTTGTTCCACGCACGACGCACCACGCACCCTCACCCCCTGGCCCCCTCTCCGCATACGCGTGTCCTCTCCCCCTAACCCCCTCTCCGCATACGCGGAGAGGG
>JBBDNM010000060.1:31504-66416 GCA_040877595.1 Gemmatimonadales bacterium
GTACGCCACTCCGATGTTTGGTGCCCCTCTCCGCGTTAGCGGAGAGGGGACAGGGGTGAGGTAGATCAAGCGTGAAAAGGGTTCAAGCGACCAAATGTTCTGGTATGGGTTGATGCGTTGAAGCGTGAAACTCGGCACGTCCAACGCTCCCAACGCTTTCCCGCTTGCACGAACGCTTGGTCGCTTCAACGATTCAAACGCATTCCTCACTCCTGGCCCCCTCTCCGCATACGCATTCCTCACTCCTGGCCCCCTCTCCGCATACGCATTCCTCTCCCCCTGGCCCCCTCTCCGCATACGCGGAGAGGGGGAATGCGCGCACGCCACTCCGATGTTTGGTCCCCCTCTCCGCGTTAGCGGAGAGGGACAGGGGTGAGGCCGACGCGTCAGCGGAGAGGGGCAGGGGTGAGGTCCACGCACCACGCACTACGCACCTTTCAGCCAGTCTCCCACCAGTTCCAGCCCGCGCGAAAGATCTTCCGGGCGTCCGCCGTAGCCAATACGCAACCACCCGGGCATCCCAAAGTGGTCTCCCGGCACGAGCAGCACGTCGGTGTCCTCGAGAATCTTGGTTGCGAGGTCGATCGTGGGGAGGGGATGGTCCACCTGCGCGAACGTAATCGCGCCCGCGTCGGGAGCGCGGAACGTCAGGCGGGGCTCGGCCGTCAGCCACGACGCAATGATCGGATAGTTGTGATTGAGGATGTCCCGCGTCCGGCCGACCAGGCGGTCGCGCGCGCCGACGGCGGCCAGCATGAGCCAGTCCTGCGCCGGACCGGCACCGATCACGGTGTAGTCGTGGCGGGTCATGATCTGGCGCTTGAGGTCCGGCGGGACCACGAGCCAGCCGACCCGCAGCCCGGGCAGTCCCCAGCCCTTGGACAGGCCATTCACGACGATCACCCGTTCATACTCGCCCCAGAGGTTGGCGGTCGTCTGGCCGGAACGCTCGGCGCCCTGAAACACCTCGTCGGCCAGCAGCCAAGCACCCACCGCGCGCACGCGGTCCAGAATGACCTTGCGGCCAGCGGGTGACATGACCTTGCCGGTCGGGTTATGCGGATTGGTGACGAGCACGAGCTTGGTGCCGGGCGTGATGGCCTTGGCGACCTCGTCGGGGTCGGGCTCCCACTCGCATTCGGCGTGCAGTTGGAACGTACGCACGGTGCAGCCGAAGTTCCTGGCGAGCCCCGGCACCTGAAGGTAGTTGGGCATCATCACGGCGACGTGGTCGCCGGGCTCGAGCAAAGTCCAGCAGGCGAGGAAGTTGGCCTCGGAACTGCCTACCGTAACCACCACATGGTCGGGCCCGGCCCCAGCATACGGCGCCGCCAACGCGGCCCGCAACGGTTCGCTCCCGTCGGACTGCGCGTATCCCAGCCGGACGGCCAGCAGCTCGGCGGGATCACGATCGGTGAGGGCGAAGAACTCCGCGAGGGTCGGCGCGTACACGCCGCTCTCCGAGAGGTTGAAGCGGACCCGGTGTTCCCAGAGGGACTGCCAGCGCTCAAGATCGAAGGCTTGGAAGGTCATGGAACACCAGAATGGCGAGTGACGAATGGCGAGTGATGAATGACGAATGAAAGTTACTTCGTCGGTTCGTCATTCGTCACTCGTCATTCGTCATTCGATGTCCGTCAGTTCCCCGACCGCACCCGCACCCCGCCGCTCCCGGTCTCCACGGTGAGCCGTCCGGCGCCGTCGCCAATCGTGCCGGTAACGCGGTCGCGCGACCAGCGGCGCATCTGGATCGGGAAGTCAATATCAATGCCACCCGAACCGGTCTCGATGTTCACGGTGGCCCCGTAGTCGCTCGGCACGATCAAGGTGACGCCGCCCGAGCCCGTATCCACGGTGACGTCGCGCGGGCGGCGGGTCAGCTCGAGCGTGACGCTGCCGCTGCCGGTATCCACCAGGATCGTCTGGGCCGCCGCGCCGCGCAGCCGGACCGATCCCGAACCCGTATCAATGTTGACCCGATCAACCGTCACCGCGTCGGCTTCGACGGATCCGGAGCCGGTATCCACGTTAAACAGGCCGCCGGTCACCCCATTGACGGTCACCGACCCTGACCCGGTGTCCACGTCCACGTCGCCCTGGGCATTCGTGATGTTGGCGTTGCCTGAGCCCAGGTCAATCGACAGCGTACCGCGTGTGCCGGTGGTGGTCACTTCGGTGGCGCCGCCATCCAGTCGCAGGGTGCCGTCGACGTTCGTGACGGTGATCGTGCCGGCTCCATTGTACAGACTCAAGCGCTGGCCATTGGGCACCGCAATCCGGAGTTCGGCCCAGGCTTCGAGGCCATTGCCGGACGAACGGACCTCCACGCGGTCGCCGCGCTCACGCCGTCCGCGATCCCAGTCGCCGTCGCTGAACGTGCCGTCGCCTCGCACGGTGAGGGTGGTGTTGAAGTCGTAATTCCGGTCATGGCGGTACACGATCCGGTTGCCGGGATAGCGGACGACGAGGGTTTGGCGTCCGTCGATATTTCCGCGATCCACCGTTAGCCGTCCGGCATCCCGGCCGTGGGTGCGCACTTCAACCCGGACCGCATTGCCCGACCCGGCGGTCAGCGTGTGGGTGCCGGCAAGGTTGTAGATCGCGACGTGTTCGCCGCCGAGGTCGTAGGACTGCTGGGCCGCCAAGGGCAGGCCGACCGCCACAGCACAAAGGATGGAAAAACGCATGAAAACTCCCTGGAGGGTCACAGGTTTTGACCCCGTGGGATGCCGAAGGGTTTAGAGCCGGGTCAGGGCGTCCGGGTACTCCAGCCAGTGATCCGGCGTGTGCGGGGTCAGGTGGTCCCGGCCAAACGGGCCCCAGAGGACGGCCGCCGTCCGCACGCCCGCAGCTCGGCCGGCCGCCATATCGTGCGGAGAATCGCCCACAAACACGGTAGCGGCGGGTTTGCCGCCCAGGCGTTCCATGGCGGTCAGGACCGGTTCGGGGTCGGGTTTGGCGCGGGTAACGTCGTCGGCGCCGATCACCACGTCAAACCAATCCTCCATGCCGAGGAAGCGGAGCCCGCGCCGGGCGCCCGCATGGAGCTTGCTGGTGACGATGCCGAGCCGCCCGCGCCCGCGCAGGGACGCGACCGCCTGCTTGACACCGGGGTATTCCCGGATCATTGCGTCATGATGCGCCAGGTTGTGGTCGTGATATGTCGCGACCATGGCGTCCAGCTCGGCCGGGTCATCCGTGAAGAGCTTGAACTGCTCGCGCAACGGCGTCCCGAGGCCGGCAAGCCAGACCTCGTCGTCGGGTGGCGTGCCGCGATGCACGGTCAGTGTGTGCCGGTAGCATGTCACGATCAGGTCGACCGAGTCGAGCAGCGTGCCATCGAGATCAAACAGCCACGTGCGATAGCTCACGGCGTCACCACGGCCTTGGTAACCCGCAGGGCCTCGACATCCGCCAGCGCACGACCGGCCTCTTCGAGCGTGTAGCGTCCGCCGATCACGTCCGCGAACGGGAACCGGTCACGGTGCCGGGCGAGCAGGTCCAGCGCGCGCACCATGTGGGAGAAATCGGTGCCCCAGTGGCCGCGCACATCGGCGTGCTTCTTGTTGATGTCGAGGTGCGGGTTGATGGATGTGGTACCGCGGTCCGTATAGTGGCCCGCAATGACGTAGGTACCGCCGTCCCGCAGTATGCGGAACCCTTCGGGTACGGCGTCCGGATTGCCGGTGGCCTCGATGATCACGTCGGCCCCGCGGCCGTGCGTGAGGTCGCGTACGCGATCCTCGCGCGCCCGTGGACCCATGGTGCCGATGTCGAGTGCTTCATCCGCGCCCAGGCGCAAGGCCAGCGCGCAGCGCGATTCGGGCGCGCCGATCGCGACCACCAGGCCCGCGCCCCGCAGACGGGCGAACGCAACGGCCGCGAGTCCGACGGGTCCGGTGCCTTGCACCACCACCGAGTCACCCATGGCGAGCGTGCTGCGCTCCACCGCGCCAAATCCCGTAAACAACCCGCACCCACCGCCGATCACCGTATCCGCATCGAGCCCGAGCGGCAGCTTGAGCACCAGCATGCCCGGCTGGAGCAGGATCCGCTCGGCCCATCCGCCGTAGGGGCCGTCGTCGGCCGAGTAGGTGATCCCGTAGACCTTGCGCGACGGACACCGGTTGGGCTGGTGCGTGACGGCGCAGTAATAGCAGCGTCCGCAGGTTTCATGCACGTCGTAGAACGTGACGACGTCGCCGGTGGCCAGGGGCGCGCCCAAGGCGTCGTGCGTGACTCCGGGGGCTTCGAGCACGCGACCCACGCTCACGTGACCCGGAATAATGGGGTAGGGCACGCCCGCCAACCGGCCGTGATGGAGATGCACGTCGGTGCCGCACACTTCGCTCGCGATGGTCTCGAGCAGAATCCCGCCGTGCGGGACGTCGGGGTCGGGCAGGTTCCGGAGTTCGATCGGCTTCTGGGGGCCGACCATGACGGCGGCACGAATCATGGAATACCGAGCAGCTTGTGGGTCTGGAGGCTCACCTGCCAGCGCGGGTGCGCAGCGCAGTACGCCAGCACCATCGCGGTGTGGCGTTCGCGATCCGGTCCATCCATGGGCTGCAGGAAGAAGTGGTCGAAGGCCAGGTGTTCATACCGTGCGGGCTCGGCGCCCGCCTGTGGATACACCAGCTTGAGTTCGTGGCCGGTGGTTTGCACGAGCGGGGCGTTTGCTTTGGGGCTCACGCAGATCCACTCGACGCCCGGCGGCACCGGCAGTGTGCCGTTGGTTTCCAGCCCGATGGTGAAGCCCTCGGTATGCAGCGCATTGATCAACGGGGCGTCGAGTTGCAGTAACGGTTCTCCGCCGGTGAGCACCACATAGGGATCGTCACCATCGGGCCAGGTATCCCGTACGGCCTGGGCGAGGGAGACAGCACCAGGGAACTTGCCGCCGCCCGGTCCGTCGGCGCCGACAAAGTCGGTGTCGCAGAACTGGCAGACCGCCTGGCCACGATCGGTCTCCTGGCCGGTCCACAGGTTGCAGCCGGTGAACCGGAGAAACACGGCGGGCCGGCCCGTGTGCCGGCCCTCGCCCTGGAGCGTGTGGTAGATCTCCTTCACGGTGTACGTCATGCCTGGACGTTCGCCGCGTAAGGGGCGGGATCGGTCCGCCCGAGCTCCGCGAACCCCTTGAGCCGCAGACGGCAGGCGTCGCAGCGTCCGCAGGCGGTGGCGTCGGGGTCCGGGTCGTAGCAGCTCACCGTGAGGCCGTAATCCACGCCCAGGTTCAACCCCGTGCGGATGATCTCGCGCTTGGTCATACGGAGCAGGGGGGTGTGGACAGTGAACGCGGACCCCTCGACCCCCGCCTTGGTGGCCAGGTTGGCGAGCACCTCAAATGCGCGCACAAACTCGGGCCGGCAATCGGGGTAGCCGCTGTAGTCGAGCGCGTTGATGCCGAGGAACAGGTCGCCCGCCCCCAGCACCTCGGCCCACGCCAGCGCGAGCGAGAGCAGGATCGTGTTGCGGGCCGGCACGTAGGTGACGGGGATGCCTGACGTCAGGCCGTCTTTGGGGACCGCGATGTCGGCCGTGAGCGCCGAGCCGCCAAAGGCGCGCAGGTCGAGCGTCACGACCTTGTGTTCTACGACGCCCATCGCGTCGGCAATGCGGCGGGCGGCGTCCAGTTCGACGGCGTGGCGCTGGCCGTACGCCACCGTCAACGCATGCACCCGATACCCGCGGCCCTTGGCGATCGCGAGGGTCGTGGTGGAGTCGAGTCCGCCGGACAGCAGGACCACGGCGGGGCGTGTGGTGGTGCGCATCGCGGAGAAAGCTACATTTGGCCCATGGCCAAACCCAAGTCTTTACCCAAATCCGGCCCGCTCCCCCGGCCCACGAGCCCCGCCGAGGCCCGTCGCGTGCTCAAGGCCGAGGCGTTCGACGCGCCCGCAGTGACCGTCGTGACGCTGGAGGCGCAGGAGTTCACGTCGATCTGTCCGCGCACCGGTCAACCGGACTTCGGGACCGTGAAAGTGGAATACGCGCCCGGGAGCAAGTGCATCGAGTCCAAGGCGTTCAAGTACTACCTGTGGAGTTATCGGGAGGAGGGGGCGTTCTGCGAGGCGCTGGCGGCCCAGATCGCGGATGACATTGTCTACGCGATCAAGCCAAAGGGGGTGCGGGTCGTGGTGACGCAGAACGTGCGGGGCGGGATTGCGATTGTGGCGGAGGCCGAGCGGGGGGCGTCCTGAGGCACCGGGTGACAATCTCGACCAACCCGGTTTGCACCGCAGGGGCTCAGTGAACAACCTCCTCATCAGTGACACCTAGCGACGCCTGAACGCTGCCCTCACCGCTCGGGTCGCTGCGCCGGCACTTCCTCGGCTACGAGCTCAACGACCAGGCGTTGGCGGTCCCGTTCAACCAGCAGTCGTACTCGCGAGCCAGGCGCGAGGCGGGAGAAGGCTCGACCGCCTTCCGGCGTGTCGAGCCGTAGCTCGTCAATGGCGATGAGCAGATCGCCCGCTCGTAATCCCGCCCGGTCGGCGGGGCCGCCGGGCACGACATCGCTGATCTCCGGCGGACGCCGGAAGTCCCACAGGGGAAACTCCCCCTGCATGGCAACGGTGCAGTCGCATGCGACGCCAATGCCCACCCAGCCCCGCGGAAGGAGTCGCCGGAGGGGGGGGGCGATCTACGCGGCTGGAGCATGTTGCGAGCGCCATCGCCACCAGGCCCAAGCCCACGGTGCGAGCGACGCTTCGGGTGCCTCGGAGTCCGGTCCAGGGTTGGGGATCCATCGATCACCTCGACGTGACGGGTGTCAGCGATCGTAGTCAACGTGGCGTGTCCATTCTGAGGGGCGTGTGAAAGGAGCATGAACGTCCCCTCGGCGCATGGACATCGACCGCCGGTGAACCGGCGGTCCTGTCCCGGGTATCACGTGAGTCACTTTCCCGCTTGGTGTGCACATGCGTGTCCCGCTCGGACCAAATACCGTTGTCCTCACGCTTGCCGCGGCGCTCGCCTGCTCGCCCTTCAGCCCATGTACGCGGGACCGGATCGACGCGGTGTTCCCGGTCACCGTGGCCATTGGCGACGCGCTGCAGGAGTGGACCCTGACGGGAGTTGTCACGGAGACCAATATCGAGCCCGACCTGTACCAGCGGCTCGTCGCCGGCCTCGTGCTGGATACGGCCAGCGCCGCGGGCAGCGTGTTCACGCTCGACCAGGGCTTTGGTGGCGACCAGGCCGGGTTCTTTGCCATCTGGCTCCGTAGTGATCCCGCGCTCGACGCGGTGCTGTCGGTGGCCGGCGCGTTTGACGGTGGCGGATGGGGCGTGCTGCCCGGCGGCACGAGCGGGCCCCTGGTGGCACTCCGGATCGGACCGTTCCAGGGTACGACGGCAACCGGCACGCTCACGGTACTTTCCACCGCCCCCCTGCGGCTCGACGTCGACATCATGGTGACGGACGCCAACGGCGCCGGCTACGGATTCACCGGCGTTGCAGGGCTGTCGCGAACGATCGAAACCATCACCTGCTCCTGAGATCGCCATGCTCCTGCTGACACCAATGCTGCCTTCCCTCGCCGTCACGACCGTGCTCACGCCCTCCGCGGCGGCGGCATGTGGGTGCCTGGTCTTTCAGCGGTTTCTTGAGCTTACGGCGTCGCGCGACTGAGCGTTGGCGCCGAGCTGCTCGTCACACTGGCCGCGAACGTCAGTCGATCTCCGGGAGCCTCCGGAACCGATTGCGGAAGAGAATGCCGCGGGCAGGGACAGAGCGCTCGAGGTGGCGGTGAGCGTGCTCAGCCGTCGCATGGGCTCTGAGCGATAGGACCTCGCGCGCCACTACGCAGCACCTCCAGCGCGAGCGCGGCATCACGCCCCGAAATACTCACGGCTGCCCGATAGGGGTCCCGAGCGGCAGTCGCGGATCGCGTCCGCGCCCCGTGTCCGCGTCCGTGCGGGCGAGGAACCGCGACACGTCCGAGGCCGTGAACTCAAGGTGCGCTCCGTCTCCGGCGGACAGCGGCTGGCGCTCCTCCACGATACCGAGAATGCGTCGTAAGCCCCATTCGGCTGCCGCGCGGGCTTCCGGGACGGCGTCGGGGTTGCCAGCCAGCTGGATCAGTTCGTCAACCGCCACGCGTTGGACGGCGCGCCGATACGGGGCGTTGGCACCCCGCGGTTCCGTGCCCCAGGTGCGCTCGACGATCTGCGAGACGACCTCATCCGGTGCGGGCTGGTTGGGGTTGCGCGCATGGAAGTTGGCGACGCGCGCCATCCGCTCCGGGTGCAGCAGGCCGCCAATGACATCGTGCGCGAGGGCACGGGCCATGCCCAGCTGGTCCACCGCCTGCCCGGCGGCACCCGGAATGCCCCTGACAAGATTGCCCCAGCCGATCGGTCGCGGGGCCAGCAGCGGCAGGATACGTTCGGGCACCACCAGCTCAGCCGGCTGGATGGCGTCGAGCACCAGCTGCAGCGCGCGGCGTTGCCGATCGGGGGCGATCACCTCGGTCACGGGCATGGGATCACCGCGGACGCCGTACCGGAAGCTCATCCCGCCAACGGCCTTGACCGCGCCACCGAGGGTGAACCGGTGGTGCAAGTACACCGTGGCGAATCGTTCGCGCAGCAAGTACATCGGTTCGCCGGGCTGGATGGCCTGCTCGTCAAACCGTTCGATCAGGAATCGGCGCACGGCCATGACACGGGTGAGTTCGGCCAGCATGTCGGTCCCGTTGACCCACGTGGTGGCTTCCGGGAATGCGCTGGCCGGCGATTCGTCCGGATTGGTGATGTACCGCAGGCCGGCCCGGATGCCCTCGGCGAGGATCGCCGCCAGACCGCGGGCTTCCGCGGCGGAATCCGCAAACTGTGTGTACCCGTACCGGATGGCGAGGGAATCCCAGGCGCCCGGCCCGTTGCGGTACGCATTGGCCACGCTGATGCGCCCGTTCGCGAGCGTGATCAGGGGAGCCGGGTAGTCCATGACGCTCGCGTGGCCGTCGGCCGTGGCAATGAAATTGTGTGCCAGTCCCAGGGTGTGGCCGATCTCGTGCGCCGTATGCTGGCGCCGCCGAGCCATCGTGAACTCCTCCGCGTCGCCGTCGGAGACGTGCGGTGCCACGCCGGCCCAGATGTCGTAGTCGGGCATGGAGCGGTATGAGTCCATGCGGACGGCCGCCTTGATGATCTCGCCGGTGCGCGGATCCACCAGCGAGGGGCCAATCGAGTAGCCTGGTTCCGTGCGATGCACCCATTGCACCACATGGTAGCGGGCATCCATCGGGTCCATATCAGGCGGCATGTCTTCCACGCGGAACGCGTTGCGATAGCCCGCCGCTTCGAACGTGCTGTTCCACCACAGGGCGCCCTGCCGGAACGCCGTACGGTACGGCTCCGGAATTCCCGGGTCGAGGTAGTACACGATAGGCTCCACCGGTTCGGAGACCGCAGCTCCCGCATTGCGTTTGATCAGGCGGTGCCGGATGATCCAGCGGCTCGGATAGTCCTGATCGAACGTGCGCGCGAAATCCCAGAACATGTGGGCGAAGTAGCCGGACCGCGGGTCAAACGCCCGGGGACGATAGCCCGGCTCCGGCAGCCGCACGAACGAATGATGTTCCCGCAGCGTGAGCGACCGGCCGTCGGGCGTATGGCGCCGGACTTCGGGGCCCGGATTGTCGCTGGTGAACGTCAGCGACACCTCAATCTCGGTGTTGCGCGGGAACGCGCGGGTTCGTGGCCGGTAGATGCCTGACCGTTCGCGGTCGACGCGAAACGCGCCTTGCTGGCCCTGACGCAGGCGGCCCACGATGTCCATGACGTCACTGACCACAAATGGCGTGGCGTCTACCACAACACGGTTGTCCGTCTCGCCCACGATCTCCATGCTCGCCACCACCGACACCGGGAACGATTCGTCCACCGAGCGTTGCAGCGCCGCGTTCGCGGTGACGGCGCGGAACCGTGGATTCGTGAGTACGAGGTGGACGCGTGGTCCGTGGCGCTCGAACCGGGCGACGTATTCGTCGCCGATCTCGCCCCGGTCCATGCCCAAGGGCAGGGACCCCAGGCCGGTGGCCAGCGATGTGAGATACAGGAACTCCTCGCCCATCGCGCCGATCTCCATCAGGAGGCGTCCGCCGGTCGGGTCGTGATAGATGGGGAAGAACCCGTCCTGGCGTTCGAGGTTCTGTGTGGCTGCGGCAATGGTGGGGGTCTGGGCCACAGCGCTGAGCGGCAGGGTCAACGAGACCAACAGCAGGAGAGATCGCATCGGGCAAACCTACCGCCAACAAATGAATCCCGGAACATCCCGGAGCGTTGCCGGCGCCTGACGCGTTCCTGACAGGCCAACTGCAACCAAATGTGGGGTCCGGGCGTCCTATATCCCGGTTGGGTGCTTTGGGGGCGGCAGTTCTGCGCCCGTTTGACGAAGCCACGGAGCATGGCGGCGTTGCAGGTAGTCCCTTCCCCCGGGCCGCTGCCGTTCCCCAGAGTCCCGCCATTCCCTCCGCGTGTTCTGGCCGTACCTTATCTCCATGGAGCACTGGGAACCCCGCGCGTGATGAACGCGCCTTTGCTGGACCTCCGCGCGGACGCTCGCCGTCGCACCCGATGGGCAATGGTGGTCGTGCTGCTCGGCGTGTTCCTCACGGTGCTCAGCGGGGCGATCAGTGAACTCCTCCAGCCGGGCGTGGGCGTCCAGATTGTCCTGCTCGTGATGGGCCTCGTGGGCCTGGCGACGATTGCTGTCGCCGTGTGGTCGCTGGTGCATTGGGTGAACGAACGCTCCACGGACCTGAACCTCACCCTCGCCACGTCACACGCGGTATTGTGGCGCTGGTATCCCGATGAGCGCCGCCTGGAGTTTGTGGCCGGCAACCCGGCCGTGGTCGGGGCGACCGAAGCGGTGATCACCGATGCTGAACAGTTGCGCCGACTGATGGACAACCGCGATGCCGACCTCGCCGAGGCGGCCCTCCAAGCGGCGATTGATCGAGGGGACCCCTTCTCGTACTCCTATCGCACCCAGGTTCCTTCGCGCGGGTTGCGCCAGATCAGCGTGCGGGCACTGTACCTGCCGGATCGGCGTGGCCGCCGGCGCGTACTCGGTGTCAGCTGGGACGAGACGGAGATCCGGGCCGCCGCGTTCCGCGCGGAACGCACGGGCCGGCTGTACGCCACCTTGGGCGCCATGAGCCGGGTGACCCGCTCGGCTGACTCAATTGCACGGCTGTACGAGCAGGCGTGCCTTGCGGCGGCCGAGGCCGGCGGGTTCCCGCTGGTGTGGATCGGCGTGGAGGACAAGGCCACCGGTCTGGTGCGTCCCGTCGCGCAGGCGGGGCCAACGCAGGACTATATGAGCGTCCGTGCGGATGCGACCGTTGGGGACGGCGCAGGCAGTCGCGGTCCCATCGGGCGCGCCCTTGCCGAAGGGCAACCGGTCTGGTCCAACGCCATCGCCGATGATCCCCACATGGCGCCGTGGCAGGCCGCTGCTGCGCGCTTTGGGCTGCGCTCGGTGGTCGCGGTGCCCATGCGTTCGCCGAGTGGCGCACGTGGCGTGTTCGTGTTGTACGTGGACAGCGTGGGATTCTTCAGCGCATCCGAACGCTCGCTGCTCATGCGCCTGGGCGATGAACTCACGGCAGCGGGCGACTGGCTCGCGGGGCGTGAGGAGCAACGCCGCCAGCGCGATCTGCTCACAGCTATCGTTTCGAGCGCGCCCGTCCCGATCATTGGCGTGGATCCGAAAGGTCAGGTGTGCGACATCTGGAACGCCGCGGCGGAGCACGTGTTCGGCTGGTCCAGCGCGGAGATTATGGGCCAGCCGTTGCCGTTCGTGCCGCCCGAGGAGCGCGAGGCGTCCATGGCCCTGGTCCGGCGCGTGCTGGAGGGTGAGGTGATTCGGGATGCGCCGGTCCGGCGGCAGCGCAAGGATGGCACGGTGCTCGACCTGCTCCTGGCGGCGGCGCCGCTGCACGATGCCCGGGGGCGCGTGACGGGGATCCTCGGCGTGATGATGGACCAGACCGAACGGGTCGCCGCGGAGACGCGCATGCGGGAAAGCGAGGTGCGGTTCCGCCAGCTCAGTGAACAGGCGGCCGATGTCGTCTATCGGTACCGGCTCCATCCGAGTCGCGGGTTGGACTACGTCAATCCGGCCATCGAAAAGGTCCTCGGCTACACGCCCGACGAGCTCTATCAACGCGGCGATGGTTTGTCCACGATCCTCCATGCCGACGAGAAGGCGCGCTTCCTGCGGATTCTGGCGGAGCCGGAATCGGTCGAGGGGCAACGCGTCGTCCTGCGCTGGCAGCACCGCGAGGGGCACTCGGTGTGGGTGGAGCATCGCGGCTCCCTGATGCGCGACGAACAGGGACGGGTTGTGGCGCTGGAGGGGATCGTGCGGGATGTTACCGAACGGCGCCGGTTTGAAGACGAACTGGCCCGCTTGTCGCGCGTCGTGGAGCAGACCACGGATGCGGTCGTGATTGCCGATCCGTCCGGGACCATCGTGTACGTCAATCCGGCCTTCGAGGCCCTCACCGGATGGGCGCGCGACGAGGCGACCGGTCAAAACTCGCGTATCCTCAAGAGCGGCGAGCAGAGCGAGTCGTACTACGCGGGGATGTGGGCCGACGTCGCGGCCGGCCGGACATTTACCGGCCGCGTCACGAATCGACGCAAGGACGGCACGCTGTATCTGGCCGACCTGGTGATCTCGCCGGTGCGTGACGCCGACGGCACCGTGGTGAACTACGTCGGCATCCAGCGTGACGTCACGCGCCAGCGCGAGCTGGAAGACCAGCTCCGCCAGTCCCAGAAGATGCAGGCCCTGGGCCAGCTCACCGGCGGGATCGCCCACGATTTCAACAACCTGCTGACCATCATCCTCTCCAATGCCGGCCTCCTCGCGGAGGCGTTGGCCGACCGCCCCGCGTTGCAGCAGGACGTCGAGACCATTCGTGCGGCCGCGGGCCGCGGCGCCCGCGTGGTGCGTCAGTTGATGCAGTTCGGGCGGCGCGAACGTCTCGACCCGACGGTCGCGGACCTCGGGACGGCGGTCGTGGAGCTCGTCAACACGTTCCGCCGTGTGTTGCCGGAAAGCCTCGTGGTGCGGGTGGAGGTCGAGGATCGGCTGCCCCGCGCCATGGCGGACGTCACGGCCGTGGAGCAGATGTTGCTCAACCTCGCGACCAACGCGCGCGATGCGATGCCTGACGGAGGCGAACTGACGTTCACGGTGCGACGGCAGCCCGGTGAATCCCGGTCAACGTGGGTGGTAGTGACGGTACAGGATACCGGCATCGGGATGTCACGTGAGGTGGCGAGTCGGGTGTTCGAGCCGTTCTACACCACCAAGCCCGCAGGCAAAGGGACGGGGTTGGGGCTTGCCATGGTGTACGGTCTCATGGAACAGCACGGCGGTCGCGTGACCGTGTATTCGGAACCCGGACTGGGCACGACGTTCCGGTTGTTTTTCCCGGCCGCTCCCGCGGACGCGCACCCTGCGCCAGTGACGCGCGAAGGCGACGCCCCCCACGGGGCGGGCGAGCGTATCCTGCTGGTCGAAGACGAAGACGCCCTGCGCGATGTGGGTCGGCGGGTCCTGGAACGTCTCGGGTATGGCGTGGTGCTGGCGGCCGGCGGTGCCGAGGCGCTGGACCTGCTCGAGCGCGGCGAGCAGGTGGACCTGATGCTGACGGATGTCGTGATGCCCGAGATGACCGGGTCCGAACTCGCCGTGGCGGTTCGGGCGCGCGGCCACGCGTTCCCCATCGTCTTTACGACCGGCTTTGCCGCCGGGGACGTCCTCGCCAGCCTCGGCGAGGACGCTCTCCTGGTGGAAAAACCCTGGACCATCACTACGCTTGCCCTTCGTTTGCGGCAGGCGTTGGGCGACGTCTAGAATCCGTAGCGTAGTCCGAGGGCGATCACGGGGTAGTACTTGAATCCCTCGATGTCGTCGTTGACGGTGGCAGCTTCCCGGTTCAGCTCGGTGATGAACGCGGGCTGGTTGGCCACCGGACCGGTGGCAGTAAACTCGACCTGCGGCGAGCCGTGCATCGCCACACCCGCGTCAAAGAACAAACCGATTCCCCGGCCAGACACCCGACCGAAGCCAATGCCGATATAGGGCGAGAGCGTCCGCGTCACCAGGGCCGCGTTCAGCGCCGTGACCTCGGAACTCGTGTAGGTCTCGTCGCCAATCGTGATCGTGCTCGGAATCGTTGCGGTTGCCGACAGATCGTTGGCGAGGTAACGCAGGCCCACCGTCAGCCGGATCGGGATCACCGTGACGTCAGCAAAGAGGCCCATCTGCGGCGATGGCAACTGGAACACATATGAAACGTCGTCCAGGTCGAACTCGGGCTCATAGGGCATCACGGCGAAGCGACCGCGCACCGCCACCTTCGGGTGGAGCTGAGCAGCCACATCGACGCCGACGCCCATCGTGCCGCCGGCAAATCCGATACCGATCACGGGGCGCTGGGCGGCCACGGGCGCGCTGAGGGCTACCAACGCCAGCAAGAGCACATAACGACGCATGGGATATCCTGGGAAAGGGTGGAAAGGCCGTCTGGAAGATATGGGGTGTCGCTTAACGTTCAAGCCGGTGCGGCGTCCACGTTCCAGATCTTCATGATGACTTTTTTCGGAGGTGTACCCCATGCGTTCCTTCTTGGCGGTTCTTCCCGCCCTCCTGATAGCGGGCCCCGCGGCTGCCCAACACGACCACCCGACCCCCCCGCCCGGGCCCGGCGCGCCGATGGCGCACCAAGGGACCATGATGCATGCCATGCCGTTGGCGCGGGAAATTCAGGCATTCCGTCCTGGTGCGTTGCTTGAGCGGCGGGAACGGCTGAGCCTGACCGAACAGCAGGTGCAGCGCCTCACGGCCCTGCAGACGGAGCTTCAGGCCACGCACGAGCGGACCCGCACCGAGGTGCAGGCGCGTATGGCCGAAGCGCACACGGCATGGCAGGGTGGTGATTCCCGCGCGGCCAATGCGGCGTCGCAGGCGGTCATGCAGACCCTGCTCGCCGGCCATATGGCCGCGTTGCATGGTGCGACGCAGGCCCGTGGCGTGCTCACCGAAGAACAGCGCGGTCGCGTGCAGGGCTGGATGGATGCCGGCAACGCGCGGATGCATCAGATGCAGATGCGCCGCCAGCAGATGCAAAACCGCATGAACCGGGGGCCGCGGGCGCCGCGGCGACCACCGACGCGCGGATAACGGCTGCGGCGCTTGCCGCCGCCGGTCCCGACCCGTATGCTTGCCCCTTTCCATGGGGCACAAACGCAGGATCCCAGTACAGAGGGCCGCCGCCAGCGGGTTGGTACGCCGGCAGGCGGCCCTTCTTCGTCTGAGTACCGCCATCGCCGCGGCTTCCGATGAAACGGCAGTGTGTCGCGCGGTAGTGCAGGGCCTTCGTGACGACGATATCGGGTACAGTTTTGTCGGCCTGTTTCTCGTGGATCCCGAGACGGGTGAGCGGGTCATGCGGGCGGCCGTGGGCTGGACCGGGCTGCCGGAAGGATGGCGCGTTCCGGTCGGCGACGGGCTCTCCGCCCGGGTGCTCGAGACCGGCAAACTCCAGTACACACCCGATGTCACGAAGGAACCCCGGTATCTCCCGGGGCTCGCGAGTGGATGTGAGGTGGACATTCCGCTCATCATTGATGACCATCCCGACGGCGTGCTGGTGGTCGAGAGCGACCGGCCGAACGCCTTTTCGGACGACGACCTCGCCATCCTGACCGCGGCGGCCAACCAGGCCAGCATCGCGATCGCCCGAGCCCGCCTAGTCCAGGAACAACGGGAAGTTCTGGCCACCGAGCGCCGCCGCGCCAATGAGCAGGAGGCCTTGCTCGCCACGCTGGCCGACCTCTCCTCCGAGTTGGAACTGTCGCGCGTGCTCCAGGCGGTGCTGGATCGCGCGGTGGCGCTGCTGGATGCGAGCGGTGGCGAGTTGGCCACCTACGATGAAGCCACGGAAGAACTTGAGATCGTCGCGAACCGTAATACAGGCAGGGTCTCGGTCGGCACCCACCTGACGCTCGGTGAAGGAGCCATGGGGATGGTGGCCCGCAGTCGCGAGCCCCTGGTCATCACGGATTATCGGGAATGGGCGGGCCGATCGGCGAAGTATGAAGACGTGGCCGCGCGGGCTGCGGTGGTGTTGCCGTTGCTCATCGGCCGGCACCTGGTGGGAGCGATCAATTTCTGGCATACCGACGGCGCGCGCCGCTTTGCCGAGGCCGACGTCCGGCTGGCGTCCCTGTTCACGTCCCAGGCGGCCATCGCGATCAATAACGCGCGCAACTTTGCGGCCGCACAGCGCCAGCGACGCTATTTCGAGGAACTGGTACGGAACAGCCCGGTGGCGATCGTGAATGTGTCCAGCGACGGGCGCACGGTGTCCTGCAATCCGGCCTTCGAACGCCTGTATCAGTGGCGCGAGGAGGAGATCGTCGGCCAGATCCTCGACGACCTGATTACCGACGATGCCGCCCGGGCCCAGGCGGCGGGATTCACGGAACAGGCGAAGGACCAGACGGTGCAGGGCATCGGGCGGCGGCGGCGGAAGGATGGGACGATGGTGGACGTCGAGATCCGGGCCGTGCCGGTGGTTGTGGACGGCGTGCGGATTGGCATGATGGCGCTCTACCATGACATCACCGAGCTGCTCGCG
This sequence comes from Gemmatimonadales bacterium, assembly GCA_040877595.1. Taxonomy (GTDB): domain Bacteria; phylum Gemmatimonadota; class Gemmatimonadetes; order Gemmatimonadales; family GWC2-71-9; genus JBBDNM01. Next base: position 48,174 of record JBBDNM010000060.1, read on the forward strand.
GCTCGCCGCCAGGCGGAAGAGGCAAACGCGGCCAAGAGCACGTTCCTCGCCAGCATGAGTCACGAACTGCGCACCCCGCTCAACGCCATCATCGGGTACAGCGAAATGCTGGCCGAGGACGCAAAGGACGAAGGACGGGACAGCACGGTCGCCGACCTGCAGAAGATCCACGGCGCCGGCCGCCACCTGTTGACCCTGATCAACGACGTGCTGGACCTGTCGAAGATCGAGGCCGGCAAGATGGAGCTGTACCTCGAGCACTTCGAGATCCAGTCCGTGCTCGACACGGTCGTCACCACCGTCACGCCGCTCGTTGGGCGGAACGGCAACACGCTGGTCACCGACCTCGCGGCCGAGCTGGGCACGATGCACGGCGACATGACCCGCCTCCGGCAGATCCTGCTGAACCTGCTGTCCAACGCGAGCAAATTCACTGAACGCGGCACCATCAGGCTGCGCGCGGAGCGGGCGAGGGATGCCGACGGGGAATGGCTTGTGTGTGCCGTGTCGGACACCGGGATTGGCATGACGGAGGAGCAGCTTGGCCGGCTGTTCCAGGCGTTCGCGCAGGCCGAGGCGTCGACCGCCGCGCGGTTTGGCGGTACCGGCCTGGGTCTCATCATCAGCCGCAGCTTTGCGAAGATGATGGGAGGCAGGATCGACGTGACGAGCACCGTCGGGGAGGGCACGACGTTTACGGTGCGCGTTCCGCTCCGCCCGGTTGCGCCCACGCGGGAGGCAATGCGAACCGACGGGGAGGATAGTCGCCGCACAGTCCTGGTGATCGACGACGAGGCGACCGCGCGTGACCTGGTGCGACGCCTGTTGGAGCGTGAAGGGTTTCGCGTGCTGGAAGCCGCCGATGGTGCCAGTGGCCTGGCGCTGGCCCGGGCGGAATCGCCGGTCCTGATCACCCTCGACGTGCTCATGCCGGGCATGGATGGCTGGGCCGTGCTTGGCGCCTTGAAGCAGGATACGATCACGGCCGCCATTCCCGTGATCATGGTCTCGGTGCTGGACGAGCAACAGATGGGGTTTGCCCTGGGCGCGGCGGACTACGTGACCAAACCCGTCGAGCGTGCGCGCCTGCTGGCAGCCATTGAAGCCCGTGCCGGCGACGAATCGGCGCTGGCCGCGCAGGTCCATGCGCTGATCGCGGTCCCTGGCGGTGAGGCATGACCCGGACGCTGGAGGAACAGCAGCGACGCCAGGCCGAGCTGTTGCGGCTGAGTGCGGCGATTGCCGAGGCCGACGCTGAAGGTGCGATTTGTCAGTCGGTCGCCAAGGGGCTGTATGACGGTCGGCTGGGATTTGATTTTGTCGCGGTGTTGCTGACCGACCAGCGCACCGGAGAGCGCGTTCTGGTGGCCAGTCGCGGGTGGGACGACGCGCCAGCCAACCTCCGCATGCCACCGGGGCAGGGCCTTTCAGAGCGGCCGCTGCTCGACGGTCGCCTGCACTATACGCCGGAAGTCACGCAGGACACGCAGTATCTCCCGACGCGCAACCAGGGCTCCGAAGTGGATGTGCCGTTGCGCGTGAACGACCGACTGGTCGGCGTGCTGGTCGTGGAGAGCAATCGCCCGCGCGCGTTTGGCAGTGAGGACTTCGACATCCTGCGCGCGGTGGCGCACCAGGCCGGGATCGCGGTCGGCCGGGCGCGACTGCTCGCGGCCGAGCGGCGCCGCGCGAATGAGCAGGAAGCCCTGCGCGCCACGATGTCCGACCTGGCCGCCAACCTGGAACTAGGCGACCTGCTGCAGGCGGTACTCGAGCGCGCGGTCCAGCTGCTGGCGGTGAGCCATGGCGAGTTGGCCATTTACGATGCCGACCGCGAGCAGCTGGAAGTGGTGGCCAGCTTCCGGGTCGGCCGGAAAGACACCACCGGCACACGCATGGCGCTGGGCGAAGGCGCGATGGGTCATGTCGCGCTCACCCGCGAGCCGCTGATCATCCCGAACTACAACGAATGGTCGAGTCGCTCGAACCAATACGCGCAGGTCGAGTTCCACGGCGTGATGGTGGCGCCGCTCCTGATGGGCGGCAAGCTCACGGGCGCCATCGCGGTCATGGACAAGGACGCGACGCGACAGTTCCTCGAAGAAGATCTCCGGCTGCTAAACCTGTTCGCGCCGCAGGCGGCCCTGGCGATCGAGAACGCGCGTCTGTTTGCCGCGGAACGGCGGCGGGCCGAAGAGCAGCAGGCCCTGCTGGACACGATGAAGGACCTGGCAGGCGAACTGGAGCTCGGGCGCGTCCTGCAGCGGGTGCTGGAGCGCGCGGTCGCCCTGCTCGGTGTCACGGGCGGCGAACTGGCCACGTTCGACGAGGCCACCGGCGATCTGGCCATCGTCGCGAGTCACACCATGGGGACGGACGCGGTGGGCAGTCGCATGAAGCTGGGCGAGGGCGCGATGGGTCGCGTGGCGGAGACGAAGGAATCGCTCATCATCCCGCGCTACCAGGAATGGGCCTCCCGCTCACCGCAGTACGTGCAGAGCACGGTGCAGTCGGTCATGGCGGCGCCGCTGCTGATCGGCCAGCGGCTGGTCGGCGTGATCGCCAGCGTGCATTCCGATCCCGGGCGCGAGTTCGGCACGGCGGATCTCCGCCTGCTGGAACTGTTCGCACCCGAGGCCGCGATCGCCATCGAGAACGCGCGGCTGTTCACGACGTCGCGTCGCCAGCAGCAGTATTTCTTCGAACTGGTGCAGAACAGCCCGGTCGCCATCGTCACGCTCGACATGCAGCACAACGTCAGCGGTTGCAATCCGGCGTTCGAGGCGCTGTACGGGTATCGCGAATCGGAAGTAATCGGCCGCAACCTGGATGACCTGATCACCGATGAGGCCACGCGCGCGGAGGCGGTCTCCTATACCACGCAGGCGCTCGGGCTTGAAACCGTGCGCGCCATCGGCCGTCGCCGCCGCAAGGATGGCACCATGGTGGACGTCGAGGTACTCGGCGTGCCGGTGGTGGTGGACGGCGAGCGCGTCGGCATGATGGGCCTGTACCACGACATCACGGCCCTGCTCGCTGCGCGACGCGAGGCCGAGACCGCGAACGATGCCAAGAGCCGGTTCCTGGCGGGCATGAGCCACGAACTGCGCACACCGCTCAATGCCATCATCGGCTACAGCGAGATGCTCGAGGAAGACGCGCGGGCCGCCGGGCACGACGCGTATGTCCCGGACCTCGGCAAGATTCGCTCGTCCGGCACGCACTTGCTGACGCTCATCAACGACGTACTCGACTTGTCGAAGATCGAGGCCGGCAAGATGGAGCTGTACTTGGAGACGTTCGCGGTGCGCGAGGTCGTGGATGCCGTGGCGGGTACCGTGAAGCCGCTGGTTGAGAAGAATGGGAATCGCCTGGCGCTGGAGGTGGACGGCGACCTGGGCACCGCGCGCTCCGACCAGACCCGCCTGCGCCAGATCCTGTTCAACCTGCTGTCGAACGCGAGCAAGTTCACCGAGCAGGGCACGATCACGCTGCGGGCGCGGCGCGAGGGCCATGCCTTGACCTTCGCGGTGTCCGACACGGGCATCGGCATGACGGACGACCAGCTCAGCCGGCTGTTCCAGGCCTTTACGCAGGCAGAAACCTCCACGGCGGCGCGATACGGCGGTACCGGGTTAGGGCTCGCGATCAGCCGCAGCTTTTGCGAGATGATGGGCGGCTCCATTGACGTCCACAGCGTGCCGGGCAAGGGAACGACGTTCACCGTGCACCTGCCGGCGACGGTGGATGCCGAGCCACAACGGCCGGTGGCCCCGGTGACCGATGGCCGCGCTGTGCTGGTGGTGGACGACGACCCGCGCGCCCGCGACCTGCTCGGTCGCATGCTTGCGAAGGAAGGCTTTCGTGTCATCGCGGCGGAAGACGGCGCGTCCGCCTTGACCTTGGCGCGCAGCGAGCGGCTGGCCGTTATCACGCTCGACATCATGATGCCGGGCATGGACGGCTGGGAGGTGCTGGGCGCGCTCAAGGGCGATCCCGCCACGCGGGACATTCCGGTGATCATGGTCTCGGTGCTGGATGAGCGGCAGATGGGCTTCACGCTTGGAGCGGCTGATTATGTCACCAAGCCGGTGGATCGCCGCAAACTGCTGGCGGCGCTTGAGGCGCACGCGGGCACGGGTGACGGTCTGCTGGCTGAGGTGCGCCACTTGGCTGAGGCGGGCGGATGAGTGGACCGCGACCGGACGCCGTGAAACGCGGGATGGCCCCGGCCGTGCTGCGGTCGGCCTTACTCACGCTGTTCAACCGGATCGCGGAGTCCGCCGATGAGGACGATGTCTGTCGCGCGGTGGCGGACAGTCTCCACGATGTGGCGTTCGGATTCGATGCGGTGGGCCTGGTGCTCACCGGGGCAACCAATGCGCGCTCCATGCTGGTGGCTGCGGCGGGGCCGTTCACCGAGACGGAGGGCGAACGCGCTGAGGTCCGTCTGCCGCTGGCCATTGACCACAGTGTGATCGGCGAACTCATCGTCCAGCGCGGGGTCGGTCGTGAGTTTGACCAAGGCGACATCGAGATCGTGGCGGCGGCGGCGAATCAGGCCGGCATCGCGATTGGGCGGGTGCGGCTCCTGGCCACAGAACGCCGGCGCATCGCCGAGCAGCGGGCACTGCTGGACACGCTGACGGACCTGTCAGGCGAGCTGGAATTGGAGAAACTGCTGCATGCGGTGCTGCGCCGTGCGGTCTCCCTGCTCGACGTGACGGGTGGCGAGCTGGCCATCTGGGATGAGACAGCGCAGCAACTCGTGATCGTGGCCAGCCACAACATGGGGACGGACAACGTTGGAACGCGGATGACGCTGGGCGAGGGGGCCATGGGGCACGTCGCCGAGACGCTGGAGCCGCTCATCATTCCGCGCTACCAGGAATGGCAGGGGCGGTCGGGCCAGTACATCCGCTCCACCATCCAGACCGTGATGGCGGCCCCGCTCGTCATCAACAACCGCCTGGTCGGCGCGATTGCCAGCGTGCACTCGGATCCGGGGCGGACGTTCGGACAGGCCGATCTGCGCGTCCTCAACCTGTTTGCTCCGCAGGCCGCCATCGCGATCGAGAACGCGCGACTGTTCAGTGCCGAGCGGGTACGTGCGACGGAGCAACGGGCCCTGCTCGACACGTTGGCCGACCTGGCGGGTGAGCTCGAGCTGGACAAAGTGCTGGGCAAGGTGCTCGAACGGGCGGTGACCTTGCTCAACGTGACCGGGGGTGAGCTGGCCATCTTCGAGGAGCAGTCGCAGGAACTGGTCATTGCGGCGAGTCACAACATGCCGGTGGACGCCACGGGCACGCGCATGGCGTTGGGGGAGGGCGCGATGGGGCAGGTGGCAATGACGCGCGACCCCCTGATCATTCCGCGCTATCAGGAATGGGCGGCGCGGTCGTCCAAGTACACCCAGAGCACGGTGCAATCCGTGATGGCGGCGCCGCTCGTCATGGGCACGCGCTTGGTCGGGGCGATCGCGAGTATCCACTCCGATCCGACCCGGGAGTTTGGGGAGGCCGACCTCCGGCGCCTGATGATGTTTGCGCCGCAGGCGGCGGTTGCCATCGAGAACGCGCGGCTGTTTTCGGCGGCCCAGGAGCAGTACGACCTGCTCGTGAGCAACAATCCGGTCGCGATCGTGAACCTCGATGGCAAGAACTGCATCACCTCGTGCAATCCGGCGTTCGAGCAGTTGTTCGGTTGGTCGGAGGCCGAAGTCATTGGCAAGGAGCTTGACCATCTCGTGGCGAGTGGCGGTACGCTGGCGGAGGCGGTGGCCTACACGGAACAGGCGGAAGCCGGCAGCGCCCGCACGGGGCTCGGACGGCGCTACCGCAAGGACGGCACGCCCGTGGATGTCGAGATCTTTGCGTTGCCGGTCATGGTGGGCGGCCAGCGGGCGGGCATGATGGCGCTCTATCACGACGTCACCGCGCTGTATCAGGCACGGCACGAGGCGGAGCTTGCCAACGAGGCCAAAAGCAGTTTCCTGGCTGGCATGAGCCACGAGCTGCGGACCCCGCTCAACGCCATCATCGGCTACAGCGAGATGCTCGAGGAGGACGCGCGGAGCGCCGGCCACGACGTGTACGTTCCCGACCTTGCAAAGATCCGGTCGGCCGGCACGCACCTGCTGACCTTGATCAACGACGTGCTCGATCTGTCGAAGATCGAGGCGGGGAAGATGGAGCTGTCTCCCGAGACCTTCGATGTGCGGCCCGTGCTCGAGGCGGTGGCCGCCACTGTGACGCCGCTCATCGAGAAGAACGGCAATCGCCTGGTGGTCGAGGTCACCGGCGACCTCGGGGCCATGCATACCGACCTGACCCGCGTGCGACAGGTGCTGCTGAATCTGCTCTCGAATGCCAGCAAGTTTACCGAACGTGGCACGATCACCATGGCGGGTACGCGCACGGATGGCGAGCTGGTACTCGCCGTCACGGATACCGGCATCGGCATGTCGGCGGAACAGGTCGCCCGGCTGTTTCAGGCCTTTACTCAGGCCGAGGCGTCTACCGCGGCCAAGTACGGTGGCACCGGCCTGGGGCTGGTGCTGAGTCGCCGGTTCTGCGAGATGATGGGCGGCCGGATCACCGTTTCCAGCACGCCGGGACGCGGGACAACGTTCACCGTCCACCTGCCGGTGGATGTGCGGGCGGAGACGGACGTCGTCCGCGCGATGAGCAGCGCCTGATGGGCGCCAAGCGCCGCGTGCCCAAGCCCGGCACTTCCCATCGGGCCGCCCGCCGCCAGGCCGCCCTGCTGCGCCTGAGCACGGCCATCGCCGCCGCCGAAACCGAATCGGCGATCTATCACGCGATGGTGAACGGGCTCCACGATGACGCGCTGGGCTACAATTTCCTCGGCGTGTTCCTGCTGGACCCCGCCACGGGCGACCGCGTCCTCCAGGCGAGCCGCGGGTGGGACGATGTTCCCGACCACTGGCGCGTCCGCGCGGGCGAAGGCATCAGCGCCGAAGCCCTGCTCGACGGTCGCCTGCATTACACGCCCGATGTCACCCGCGATGCCCGCTACCTGCCGAGCCTGAAAACGGGGTCGGAAGTGGACGTCCCCCTGCGCGTGGATGGCGCCACCATCGGCGTGCTCGTGGTCGAAAGCACCGAGCCGGGCGCGTTTGGCGATGAAGATTTCGAGATCCTGACGGCCGCCGCCAACCAGGCCGCGATCGCGGTGGGCCGAGCCCGCCTGCTCGACAGCGAGCGCCGGCGCCTGCGCGAGCATCAGGCCCTGCTCGACACGATCGCCGACTTGTCATCCGAGCTCGAACTGTCCCGCGTGCTGACGGCCGTCATCGAACGCGCCGTCGCCCTGCTCGGCGTGACCGGCGGTGAAGTGGCGATCTACGATCCCGAGGCGCAGGAACTCGTGGTGGTGGCCAGCGAGCGGATCGGCAAGGAATCCACCGGCACACGCCTGAAACTTGGTGAAGGCGCCATGGGCACCGTGGCCAGAACACTCGAACCGCTGATCATTCCGTCGTACCACGAGTGGCTCGGCCAGTCGGCCAAGTACGCGGACGTGCTCGTGCATTCCGTGATGGCGGCGCCGTTGCTGATCGGACGGCGTCTGGTGGGGGCCATTGCCACGGTGCATTCCGATCCCGGCCGGGTATTCAACGCCGATGACTTGCGCCTGCTCAACCTGTTCGCCCCCCAGGCCGCGATCGCCGTCGAAAACGCCCGGTTGTTTTCTGCCGAACGCAAACGCGCCGAAGAGCAGCAAGCGTTGCTGGATTCCCTGCGGGACCTGGCGGGCGAACTGGAGCTCAGCAAGGTGCTGCAGGCCGTTCTTGAGCGCGCCGTCTCCCTGCTGGGCGTGACCGGCGGGGAGGTCGCCATCTTCGATGAGGAAACGCAGGCGCTCGAGGTGGTCGCGTCGTCCAACATCGGGAAGGACTCGACCGGCACGCGGCTCAACCTGGGTGAAGGGGCGATGGGCACGGTCGCGCAGTCCATGAAGCCGTTGATCATTCCGTCGTACCATGAATGGCTCGGCCAGTCGGTGCAGTATGCCGACGTCACGGTCCACTCGGTGATGGCCGCACCTTTGCTGATCGGCCGCCGACTCGTGGGCGCCATCGCCACCGTGCATTCCGACCCGACACGCGTGTTCGGCACCGAAGATCTCCGTCTGCTGAATCTGTTTGCGCCGCAGGCCGCGATCGCCATCGAGAACGCACGGTTGTTCAGTGCCGCCCATCGCCAGCGCGAATATTTCGAGACATTGGTCTCCAACAGTCCGGTGGCGATTGTCGTGCTGGACCGCGAGTACAAGATTGTCACGTGCAATCCCGCGTTCGAAACGCTGTTCGGCTACGATCGCTCCGAGGTGATCGGACAGGACCTCGACGCGCTGATCACGACCGACGCCACGCGCACCGAAGCCATCAACTATACGCAAGAAGCGTTGGACCACCCGGTGCAGGGCATTGGCCGCCGCCGCCGCAAGGACGGCAGCATGGTGGACGTCGAGGTGCTCGGTGTGCCCGTGCTTGCCGGCGGCCAGCGGGTGGGACTCATGGGCCTGTATCACGACATCACCGAGTTGCTGCTGGCGCGGCGCGAAGCCGAAGAGGCCAGTTCCGCCAAGAGCCAGTTTCTGGCCAGCATGAGCCACGAACTGCGCACGCCGCTCAATGCCATCATCGGCTACGCCGAAATGCTGCAGGAGGATGTCGCTGGCCTGGGCCAGCCGACAATGGGCGAAGACCTCCAGAAGATTCGCGTGGCGGGTCGCCACCTGTTGTCGCTGATCAACAACATCCTCGACCTGTCCAAGATCGAGGCGGGCCGGATGGATGTGTTCGCCGAAGCGTTCGACATCGCGCCGATGGTGCAGGACGTGGTCAGCACGGTGCGGCCGTTGGCCGATCGCAACCACAACCGGCTGGCGGTGGAGGCGCCGGACGATGCGGGCGAGATGCACTCGGACCTCACCAAAATCCGCCAGATGCTGCTCAACCTCCTGTCCAATGCCTGTAAGTTCACGGAAGGCGGCGTCATTACGCTGGCCGTGCGTCGCGCGCAGGCGGACGGGACAGTAACCTTCGAGGTACGGGACACGGGGATCGGGATGACGTCAGAACAAGTGGGACGCATGTTCGAGGCCTTCTCACAGGCCGAGGCGTCCACCACGCGCCGGTTCGGCGGCACAGGCCTCGGCCTGGCCATCACCCGCAGCTTTTCGCGGCTCCTCGGTGGGGATGTCACAGTCAAGAGCGTGGCCGGCCAAGGATCAACGTTTACGCTGACCCTGCCGGCACAGTTACCCAATTCCATCGCGAGCTAGAACACCATGGCCAGCATTCTCCTCGTCGAAGACAATGAGATGAACCGCGACATGCTGTCGCGGCGGCTCACCCGCCGCGGCTTTGAGGTCGCCATCGCCACCGACGGCCGACAGGGCGTGGACATGGCGCGCGCGGGTCACTACGACCTGGTGCTCATGGACATGAGCCTGCCCGAGATCGACGGCTGGGAGGCCACGCGCCAGCTACGCGCGGCGCCCGAAACGCAGGACCTGCCCATCATTGCCCTCACCGCGCACGCCATGTCGGGCGACCGTGACAAGGCGCTCGAGGCGGGCTGCAACGATTACGACACGAAGCCGGTGGATCTCGACCGCCTGCTCGGCAAGATCGCGGCCTTGCTCGGAGGCGCGTGAAACATCCGTCGGCGGGGAAGGTCTCCGAGTTGCGGCACCATCTGCGCACGCCCGTCAATCACATTGTCGGGTACGCGGAGATGCTGCTGGAAGATGCGGAGGACGCCGAGGTCAAGGCGGCGCTCGAGCGCGCCTTGACGGGCGCGCGCGAGGCACTCGGCCTGATTGACCGGGCGGTTGGTGGGGACAAGCCGTCGGTGACCGCCGAGGAGCTGATGACCCTGCGCGAGCAGTTGCGCACACCGCAACGCGCTGTCGTGGAGGCCATGCATCTCGTGCTGGATCGCGCCGGGACCGATACGCAAGTTGCGAGCGACGCGCATCGCATTCTGTCGGCCGCCGCCCGACTGGTGGAGCAGTCCACCGAGCCGACGGTCGCCGCCACGGTGAAGCGACCGATGGCCGGCACGTCGGCCCGCATCCTGGTGGTGGATGACGTCGAGGACAATCGTGAAGTGCTGCGGCGCCGACTGGAACGCGAAGGCTACGCCGCCACCGCGGTGGTTGATGGCGAAGCGGCGCTGGCTGCGGTCGCCAGTGGCGGTTACGACCTGGTGCTGCTCGACGTGCTGATGCCGGGCCTGGACGGGCCCGCCGTACTCGAACGCTTGAAGGCCGATCGCGACACCCGCCACATCCCCGTCATCATGATCTCGGCCATGAACGACCTGCAGGTGGTCGTCCACTGCATTGAGGCCGGTGCCGCCGACTACCTCACCAAGCCGTTCGATCCCGTCCTGCTGCGCGCACGCGTCGGCGCCTGTCTTGAGCAAAAGCGCCTGCGTGACCAGGAACGCGAGTACTTGGCCCAGGTCAACTTTGTCATCGAAGCCGCGAGCGCCGTGGAAGGCGGCACCTACAAGGCCGGCGCGCTGGATGCCATCACCGGGCGTGGCGATGCCCTGGGCAAGCTGGCGCGGGTGTTTGACACCATGGCGACCCAGGTGCGCGCCCGCGAAGACCGCCTGCGGTCACGCGTGCGGGACCTCCAGTCGGAAATTGCGGTCGCACGGCGGTCCACGCAGAGCCAGACGCTCATACTCGATGGCGGCAACCTCGTATCGGGCGATCACCTGGCCGGCCGGTACGAGATCATCGAAGCCATCGGTCGCGGTGGGATGGGTGCGGTGTACCGCGCGCGCGATACTGAGCTTGAGGAAATAGTCGCTATCAAGACCGTGCGGCCGGAGTTGCTCACGGATCCGGTCGTGGTCGAGCGGTTCAAGGATGAGATTCGGCTGGCGCGCCGACTCACCCATCGGAACGTGGTCCGGACGCATGACTTCGGTGAGTTCGGCGGCGTGTACTACCTCACGATGGAGTTTGTCGAGGGGATCACGGTGCGGGAACTGCTCGATACGCGTGGCCGCCTGGCGGTCGGTCCGGTGCTCGCGATTGCGGCCCAGCTGGCCGAGTCACTCACGCTGGCCCACGAGCAGGGCATCGTGCATCGGGACATCAAGCCGCAGAACCTGCTGCTGGATGCGGACGGTGTGCTCAAGGTGATGGATTTCGGCATCGCTCGGCTGGCGACGCGGCGCGCGGAGCTGACGGAGGCGGGGCTGGTGGTGGGCACGCCCGCGTACATGCCGCCGGAACAATTGCTGGCGGAGCCGGTAGATGCCCGGAGCGACCTGTACGCGGTGGGGGTCGTGCTGTACGAATGCCTGACCGGCATATTGCCATTTGAGGCAGACTCGCCCATTTCGCTGATCGCGCGCGTGTTGAATGACGCGCCGCGTCCGCCGATCGAGCTGAACGACGAGGTCCCGGCGCCGCTGTCCGAGGTCATCCTGCGCCTGTTGGCCAAGAAACCCGCTGATCGGGTCCAGACGGCGGCGGAACTCGCGCGCATCGTGCAATCCGCAGGCTAGAGTCCGGAGGTTCCCGTGCGATCCATCCTGTTTGCCCTGTTCCTGGCGCCTGCGCTCGCGGCACAGCAGCCGCGCGACCTGAGCGGAAGCTGGGTGCTGGACCGCCAACCGCCTGCGGCCGATTCGACGGCGGTAGCGGCGGGGCAGACGGCCGCCGGGCCCCGCACTGCCGGTACTCGTCAGCTCTCACTGCTCATTGGCATTGCGGGCGCGGTTCCGGCCTTCAGCGTGACCCAAACCGACACATCGGTGACCGTGACCAACGCCGACGGGTTCTCGTACCTCTTGCGCCCCGACGGGCCGGAACTGCAGCTCACGATCGCGGACTCGTTGGTCGTCCGCTACCGGGCACGGTGGGATGGATCCTTCTTGCAGGTCGAGTTTCGCCCGAACGGAGGCGGCAAAGTGACCGAGCGCTACCAACTGGCGGACTCCGAGCTTTACCTTCGGGTAGACGTCACCGTCGAGTATGAGCGGTTCCGTCGCCAGGAATCCCGTCTGTATCGTCGCAACGGGAGCGCCGGAACTTAGTTATCGCCGTTGTCCACTGCCAACGCGATGGGGACTGCCACCGTGCCCCAATGCAGCATCAGGACGGCTCGGTCCCGCTGGACGACGGGGAAGTAGAACGCCATCGTTTCCATGTGACTCCCTGGCGTCGGCGCTACCGTGACCCGAAGGATGTCGTGGGCCTCGCCAGGATAGGGGGTGTGGTATACGTTCGCTTGCCGGCTGAAGATGACTGTCCAGCGCGACTCGGTCGGAATGGTCCAGACGGAGTAGCGTCCCGCCGGCAAGGTCTGGCCTTCGACGGCAATGGAGCGGTCCGTGGTGAACGTTGTGGCAGAGTCGGCCCCGGGGTGCCAGATGCTCCCCCACGGGATCAGGTCACCGAACAGGGTTCGGCCGCGTGCCACCGGTCGGTTCGCCTCGATCGTGATCGTCGTCAGGCCGACCCGTTGCGAAACGATCCCGTGTTGGCTGAACGGAATCCCCTGCGCGCCGGCAGGGAGCGTCATGGCGGCGAGCAACATGGTCAGGGAGCGGGTCATAGTGCTCTAACTCCGGAGACCCAGGGAGAGTTCCCGTGCGTTTCATTGCCCTGCTTGCTGCGCTGACCTTCGTGGCCTGCACTGAAGTCCCTGACCTGACGCCACATGCCGAGCGCTACATGACGCTCGCGCTCGCCGTTGGTGAGCACGATCCCGACTATGTCGATGCCTACTACGGCCCGGCGGGCCTGCGCGACAGCGTGCGGGCCGCGGCGATGACCCTCCCGGACATCGGGTCGGCGGCGTTGGGCCTGTCCCAGGAACTCGAGCACGTGGCGACGCCGCGCGATTCCGTAGACCAGCTGCGGCTGGCCTACTTGCGCGCGCAGGTACGCTCCATGATGGCGCGTGTGGCTCAGCTGAGTGGCCAGACCATGCCGTTTGACGAGGAGTCGCGTCTCACCTACGACGCCACCGCCCCCCACCGTGATGCGACGTACTACCAAGGCCTGCTGGACGAGCTCGAGGGCGTGTTGCCGCCAGGGCCGGGAACCGTGTCGCAGCGTGTGGAGCGCTATCGGCAGCGGTTCGTGATCCAGCCGGCGCGGCTCGATACGGTTTTCCGCACGGCGGTGGCCGCTTGTCGGTCACGCATGCTGGAGCACACGACCCTGCCGGCGGAAGAATCGTTCACGATCGAGTACGTCACCAACCAGCCGTGGAGTGGATACAACTGGTATCAGGGGAACTATCGCTCCATCATCCAGGTGAACACCGACCTGCCGATCTTCATTGATCGCGCGATTGACCTGGCGTGTCACGAGGGATACCCGGGGCACCACGCGTACAACGTCCTGCTCGAGCAGCACCTGGTGAACGGCCGCGGATGGATCGAGTACCAGGTGTACCCCTTGTTCAGCCCGCAGTCGCTGATCGCGGAGGGCAGCGCCAATTATGGTATCGCCATGGCGTTTCCGGGCGCCACGCGCTGGCAGTGGGAGGCCGAGCACTTGTTCCCGCTGGCTGGATTGCCGGGAAGCGAGGCCGAACAGTACTATCGGATCCAGACGCTGGTGGGCCGCTTGTCACATGCGGGCAATGAAGCGGCGCGCCGCTATCTCGACGGGGAGATCACGGCGGAACTCGCCACCGATTGGCTGGTCGAGTACGCATTGATGGCGCCGGAACGCGCCACACAGCGGATCCGGTTCATCGAGCGGTATCGGAGTTATGTGATCAACTACAATCTGGGGATGGATCTGGTGGCGGCCCATGTCGAGGCCGTGCCGGACGGCCAGCGTTGGGCGCGGTTCCTCGACCTGTTGAGTACACCGCGGATTGCGAGCACGCTGCGGTGATGGATACCCCCACTGCCGAAACCGCCGCCCGGCTCGTCAAAGCCCTGGGACCCAAGTTCCAGGTGCGAGGGTTGCTAGGCCGCGGCGGGTTTGCCGAGGTGTACGAAGTCTTCGACGTCGCGCTCGACCGCAAGCTTGCGGTCAAGGTGCTCCGGCCCGATATCGCGTGGACCACCGGCACCCTCGCACGGTTTCAGCAGGAAGCCCGCGCCATCGCCAAGCTCCAGCACGGGAACATCCTGCCCATCTTCTTCGTGGGCGACGCCGAACAGCTTTCCTATTATGGCATGCCGTTCGTGGACGGCACGTCCCTCGCTGATTACCTCGAGGAGCGCGGCAAGCTTCCGGTCCCCGAGGCGCTGCGCATCGTGAAAGCGGTGCTCGACGCCTTGCAGCACGCGCATGATGCGGGGCTCGTGCATCGCGACATCAAGCCTGAGAACGTGATGATCGAGAAGTCGGGCCGCGTGTTGCTGGTGGATTTCGGCATTGCCAAGGCGATGCAGGGTGACGCAGGGCTCACGCAGACGGGCTTTGTCGTGGGGACACCGCACTACATGGCGCCAGAACAGGCACTCGGCCAGCCGGGACTCGACGGGCGCACGGATCTCTACGCGGTGGGTGCGGTGCTGTATCAGTTACTCATTGGTGCGCCGCCGTTCGAAGGCGACAGCTCGCAGGAGATTGTCGGCAAGCATATCGCCGACGCGCCACCCATAGAGAAGTTGCGCGAGGCCGGCGTGCCGGAGCATGTGACGGGCATGGTCGCCAAGTGCCTGGCCAAGAAGCGCGAGGACCGCTGGGGCACGGCCGAGCAGGCGGCGCACGCGCTGGGTGCGGTGCCGGCGGCGGCCACTGAAGCGCTCACCACGCCATTGCCCCGTGCCGCGGCACAACCGCCAAAGCGCAAGGCCTCGCGTCGTGGCCTATGGGCGGCAGCCGGGATCGTCATACCGGTGTTGGCGGTGGCCGGATGGTGGTTCACGCGGTCGCCCGAACTGGTAGTGACCAACCGGTTGGCCGTTGCGGTCAACGTGGTGGCGGGTGACACCGTGCGCGTGGCGCCGGGGGAAACGCTGGCCATACCGCTCCGTCGCGGCGAGTCAGGTCGCCTCACATGGCATACCCTCCCTGGCGGTCCCGCGGGCACGATCGCCGTCGAAGGCGCCCGCGGCCGGATGGAACGGACCGCGACCGCGCGTAACGACTCGGCGGCGTGGTTCGCACCGCACATTACGAATGAAACAGGTATCGCGATTTCGCTGGTGATCAACGTCGGACTGCGCGGGGAAACGCCGTGCGACTGCACGATCCCCTCCGGGGCGGTGCGGCAGTTGGTGGGCTACTTCCCCTTGTTTGCCAACTCCAGCGTGCAGGCCGTTACTCGGGATGGCCGCCGAGCCACGTTCCCGAACCTGGGCGCCGAGGTGGATCCCGTGACTGGAGTGGTGAACTTGCGGTTTACGGGACGGGACCTGCGATAGGCGCGGGACCCTGCTCAGGGCAGCCGGTCATCCAGTATCGCGTGCAGCGAGTGCGCCGTGCGCGACTTGGGGTCGGGACGGTAGGCGGAACCTTCCGGAATCCGGGCCAGAACGTTCCGGGTGGTCTTGGACTCGTTCGTCCAGAACCTTGTGAACAACGCCTGTTCGTCCATAGACCACTCCAGCCGAGTCAGAGAATTCCCACCATGAGCCCGACCGCCACGAGGGCAAGCATGACGCCAACGATCCGTTGCACGGTCTGGAGCGTCACCTTCCTGAGATACCGGTTGCCCGCCACGGCACCGAGTGTCGCCGCGAGCACGGCACCGCCGAGCAACGCCACGTCCAGCTGCGCCCGCTGCGCCTGCATCGAACCGGCATAGACGCCCAGGCGGGTCAGGTCAATGAACGTGGCCACCACCACGCCCGTCCCGATGAACGCTTCCTTGGAGAGCCCGGCCCGGATCAAGAACGCCGAGCGGAGCGCGCCCTGCATGCCGGACAACCCGCCAAAGAATCCGCTCAGTACGCCACCCACCGGGATGTACCGCGGCGGGACCGACACCGCCTGGAAGCGGGGGGACAGCTCAAGCAGCGTGATAATGAATAGCAGGCCGCCCACGACCAGCTTGGCGGGCAGCACGGTCGCGTGTAACCCGTCCACCGAGTAGCTGACAATCGGCTCGACGTCGGCCAGGCCGGTGAGCAGCCAGGCACCAACGAACGCCGCCGCGATGGCGGGAATCCCGAAGCGCAATACGATGCCGATGTTTGCCTGGCGTCCCACCAGGCCCAGCTTCACCAGACTAGTGATGAAATGCACGACCGCGGTGGACGCGACGGCGAGCTCGATGGGATAGAACAGGGCAAAGGCAGGGACCAGCAGCGTGCCCAGCCCGAACCCGGAGAAGAACGTCAGGGCCGAGGCGCCAAAGGCGACGACGAGAACCAGGAATTCCGGCACGCGCTACGTCGTTCCTTCTCCCCGCGTGAACGCGGGGCTCGGCGCCTTCGGCACCTCGGCCATCAGGGCAAAGACGTTCCCCTCACCATCCTCGAAATCGCTGAGCCAGAGCACGCGGTCGCCCAGGTCGGCCACCACATGCGGCTCGCTGCGGAACACAATGCCCTTGGCGCGCATATCTGCGTGTGCCCGCTGAATGTCAGCGACCGTGAAGTAGAGAATGGACGACGCATGATCAAACTCGCCGGGTTCCGGCGGACTCAGCATGAGCCGCACCCCGCCGCATTCGAAAAACGCCAGCGCCGGCGGCGCCCGAAACAGGAACCGCAAACCGAGCGTGTCGCGATAGGTGGCGACGGCACGGTCCAGATCCATCACGCGAATGGCAAGTTGACCGATAGACGACAAAGTAGCCATGATCCTTCCTTACGTCCCCCCTCTCCGCGTATGCGGAGAGATTGGATGAGAAGGTCCGACCTCCGTATATCTCGAAGTCACCGTACTCGGCGGTGCTTCAGGAGGTCAACCGGGCTCGAGGGCCCACGACGGAGGTCGGACCTATGTCGAAGGTAACGATCGGAATGGATCTCGGCGACCAGTACAGCCACATCTGCGTCGTAGACGCAACCGGCGCGACGATGCACACCGCGCGCGTGCGCACGACGCCCGCCGGGCTCACGCGGTGGTTTGGCGCCCAGGCCCCGGGGCCGGTGGTGATCGAGGCCGGGACCCACTCGCCCTGGGTGAGCCGGCACCTCACGGCCTTGGGCCACACCGTCCTCGTGGCCAACCCGCGCCGCCTGCGCCTGATCTACGCGTCCGACCGCAAGGACGATCGCGTGGATGCCGAGTACCTGGCCCGCGTCGGCCGGCTCGATCCCCAGCTGCTGGGGGCCATCACCCATCGGGGCGCGGAGACCCAAGCCGCCTTGGCCGTGCTCCGCAGTCGCGATGCGCTGGTGCGGACGCGGACCCAGCTCATCAATCACGTGCGTGGGGTGGTGAAGGCGGTGGGGGGGCGGCTCCCCGCGTGTAGCACGGAGGCCTTTGTACGGCGGGCCACGCCCCACATTCCCGCAGCGCTGGCGGAGGCCGTGGCCCCGCTCCTCCACCAGCTCACCTCCCTCGCCCACGAGCTGCGCACCTATGATGCCGCGCTCGCGCGCTTGAGCACCGAGACGTACCCCGAGACCGCGCGCCTGCGGCAGGTGGTCGGCGTGGGCCCCGTGACGGCCCTCGCGTATGTGTTGATTCTGGAGGATCCCCGGCGCTTCCGCCGCAGTCGCGCGGTGGGGGCGTATCTCGGCCTGCAACCCCGCCGCCGACAATCGGGGGCGCGCGATCCCCAACTGCGGATCAGCAAGGCGGGGGATCCCTTGTTGCGGCGCCTGCTGGTACAGGCGGCGCAGTACCTCCTGGGGCCCTTCGGGCCCGACTGCGACTTGCGCCGCCATGGGATGCGCATCGCGGCGGCGGGCGGGGGACACGCCAAGAAGCGCGCCGTGATCGCGGTGGCGCGCAAGCTCGCCGTGCTCCTGCATCGGCTCTGGTGCAGCGGGGCCACGTACGACCCGCAGTACCACCTGCCGCGCGCCGCGTAGGCGGCCCGCGACCGGGCAACCCGGACGCCGCGTCCCCGGTGACTGCGCTGCCCCCCTTGGCCCCGCCTCGGCGGAGGCCGTCGGAGAGATTGCAGCACCTGTGGGCGACGGGACTCAAGCATGCACCGCGCGCACGAACGCGCACTCGAGTGCGAATGGCAGCGTCTACGCCGGGTCACCCCGGGGCACCAAGGTGCCCGCCTGACACACTGACCTTCTCATGGCAGAGATTGCAGCACCTGTGGGCGACGGGACTCAAGCATGCACCGCGCGCACGAAC
>JBBDNM010000060.1:66516-93889 GCA_040877595.1 Gemmatimonadales bacterium
CGAGTGCGAATGGCAGCGTCTACGCCGGGTCACCCCGGGGCACCAAGGTGCCCGCTTGACACACTGACCTTCTCATGGCAGGGGGACAGGGGGAGAGGACTCAGCGCATGCGGAGAGGGGGGACAGGGGGAGAGGACTCAGCGCATGCGGCAAGGGGGAGAGGGTGCAGGGAGAGGAGGTCAGGGGGTGAGGGTCGCCCCAATCCTCACCAACGCATCCTCCAAATGCATCCGCGTATTCCGATCCAGCCCCCGCCGGCCGAGTGCCGCGCGAATCTCGGCCTCCAGCGCGCGGAGCTGATCGCGAATCAACGGCCGGATATCTGATTGCCCGAGATGCAGGGGCGCGTTCAACGGCGGGTCGTTCTCGTTGGAGACCCGCAGGTTGCCGCTCGGCGGCGGGCGCCACGACGCGAACTCGGTGTTGTGCAACAGGTGATGCGCTTGGTCGAGATACCCGCGCTGCAAGTTGCGGCGATACGTGTCAATGGACCGATTCTGCCGCACCTCGCGCCAGACTACCTCGCGTACCGCATCCAGCACGTCGGCCGGACGCCATGCCGAGTCGCCGTCCAGCGCTTCCTGCTCAATGAGCCGAGCCAGACGCGCGTGGTTCAATAAGCGTTCGACCGCCAACACCTGGTACGCGCGGATGCGTTCGACAGCACCCGCATGCTCGATGCGCCGGAGCAGATCAGGATTCAGCGCCCACGTCGGCGTGCTGAGCACATGGGTGTCCAGGAACCGCAGGGCCGACTGCTGGTACGCCCGGGCGATGGGGGTATAGACCACACCGTCCTCACCGTACCGCTTGTGGTGCGTCCAGAATCCGCCAATCGCCGCCGCCGCGTGCTCGGCGTACCGGTTCCACTGCGTCAGGTTCTGGAGATAGTGGGTGCCCAGCTCGTAATAGTCATCACCCGGCCGCAATACCCACTGCATCAGGTTCGCCGTGGCCGTGCGCAGGTTGTTCATGCCCAGCTCGGCCGCGGCGATAGGGTCGGCCGAAAGGCCTTCCGTCATCCGGTACGGGTCCCATTCCACATCCATGCCGAACAACGCCTCGGCCGAGCGGAACCACGGCAGGTGCGCGCGTTCGACAATCCACTGGTTCAATGAGTCCCGCTCGGCTTGCGGGGTCGCGGCACCCGGAATGGGCCGATAGCCCCACATCACCGCGAACTTGTCCCATAAGCCGATGCGACGTTCCGGTGGCACGCCGTCGCCCGCCTGCGCGGCATAGTTGTACCGCGTCCGCCCCACCGAAGACGCCGAATGCCCCATGCGGACCACAAAGTCCGGGTTCCGGATCGAATCCACGGGATAGACAAAGTTGGCCCGCTGGTTGTGCGGCAGGCCCACGGAATGCGCGGTCTCGTGGGATACCACGTAGCGCAGCGCCTCACCCATCGCGGCGGTCGAGAGCTGGTTGGTCTGGAACTCGGGATTCGCCGCCGCGATCTGCGATATCAGCCACCAGCGCAACCGTTCCATCAGACCGTGATACATGTTGGTGTGCGCGCGGATGACCTCACCCGAACGCGGGTCCACCACGTCGCCACCGGAATTGGCCGAACGCACCGGACTCGCCACATAGCGAATCACCGAGAAGCGCGCATCCAGCAGGCTGAACTCGGGATCGTCCTCCTCGGTGGGCGCCACGCGCACCTGCATCGCGTTCCGGAATCCCGCCAGCTCGAACGCGGCATTCCATTCCAGCACGCCCGCTTCAAAGAACGGAATCCACTCGGGCGGTGTGGCGGGGTCGATGTACCACACCCACGGCTTGACTGGTTCCACCAGCTCGCCGCGCGCCCAGGCCGCCGGGTTGCTCGGCTCCAGGCGATAGCGCCGGATGTATTCCTGCGTGCGCACGCCCTGGAAGTCGCTCGAATAGTCCGTCCGGTTGATCCCGATGTACGTCACGCGTTCATCCGCCAGCCGCGGCATCATGGGCTCGGCCGGCAACAGGATCATCGAGTGATTCACTTCAAACGACACGCTGCCGCCGCGCGCGGTGGAGGGCGGTTGGTCGGCCGCATAGGTGCGCACCACCCGCACCTCGACATTGATCGGGAAGCTGCGCGCCCACTCGAGCCAGGTGCGGTTGCGGTCGTGGCTCCGAACGCTCAGCTGCGTGCGCCGGTTGCGGGGCAGGGAGAACGTGGGCGTATCGCCCAGGTACAGGTCGGTCACGTCAATCACGGAGGTATTCGTGCCGCGCGCCCGGATGGGCAGGGAGTGCAGCACCGGCGGGAAATTGGAATTGGCGACCGCCAGCGCCATCGCCGTGCCGCTGTCGGCCGTGGTCGCATGGGCAATGCCCCGCAGGTCAATGCGGCCGTCCCGTCGCACCCACCGCACCACGATATTCGGCGACATCACGGCGCCGCCGTCCGCCAGCCCATCCTGCGCCTCGGCATAGCGGCTCATGATCAGCATGTCCCGGCCCAGCAGGGAATCGGGCAGTTCGAAGAGCAGTTGGTCACCCACCCGGTGCACCGTAAACATCCCGGCATCGGATCGCGCCGAGGTGGGGACCACCGTCCGGTAGTCCTGCACCTGGGCGGTCGCGGCGAGCACGAGGATCGACAGCAGCATCAGGGATCTCCGACTTGGGGTCCGGGAATTGTGCCTTCTGGGCCCATCTTCCGCCACCCGGTTCCGAGCCCCATCTTTGGCGCCCCATGGGGCGATCCAGAACCTCAAGATTGACAAGATCACGGTTTGGGAGGGTGGCGGCCGTTCAGGTGGCAAGGGCAGCACGGCCGACTTCCTGTCCAGTTTGATCGGGTCACTGCCGGCCGTCCATGACCTGGCGCATCAGGCGGGCATCGAGTTGCCAGATGTGCTGGGGCGGGTCAAGGACAAGGGGGCTGCGGCCACAAGCCCCGCCCGCAGGGCGACGACGACGTAAATCAACGCTTGCCGCCCGCCTTGCGTTTCTTGGGCTCAGCGGCCGCGTCGGGCTCCGGCGCCTGGGCCAGCGAGGCCTTGAGCGCTTCCATCAGGTCGAGAATCTTGGCGCCCGTTTCGAGCGGCTCGACGGTCGTGATGTCCTCGCCGTCAATCTTCTTCTGGATCAGCTCCAAGGTGCGCTGCCGCACTTCGTCCTCGTACTTGGCGGGATCAAAGGCGTCACGCGCACTCTGCTTGATGAACTGGATGGCGAGTGCCAGCTCCTCATCCTTCACCTGGCCCTCCCCCAGCGGCACCTCCGCAAACGGCCGGATCTCGTCGGCGTACTTGAGCTGTTCCATCGCGAGTCCCTCGCCCATGGGACGGATCATCACCAGGTACATCTTGCCGCGGGCCGCGTACTTGGCGATGGCGCAGAGGCGGGTGTCCCGCAAGGCCCGGCTCAGCAGGCGGTACGCGCGGTCGCCGCCCCGGTCCGGACCCATATAGTAGACCTTGTCCACCTGCAGGCGGTCCACTTGGTCGGCCGGGACGAACTCGGTGATCTCGATGGACTCGCTTTTCTGTTGCTCCAGGGCCTTGAGCTCGTCCTTGTTGAAGAGCACGTACTTGCCCTTGGCGAACTCATACCCCTTGACCACGGCGTCACGCTCGACCACGGTTTCATGCTTGGGGCAGATGTACTGCTGTTTCAGCTTGGTGCCGCAGTCCTCGTGCATCATGTTGAAGCTCACCGAGGCCTTGGACTCGGAGGACGAGTACAGACTCACGGGGACGCTCACGAGGCCGAAGCTGACGGTGGCGGACGAAATGGGGCGCGCTGGCATAGGCCGTTTCTGGGCGACAAGGGGAATGAGAAGATACCATATTACAAGCCATGAGCGCGTCTGACGACCTCCTCCGCACCTATCGGGACAAGCGCAAGCTCGGCGTCACCCCCGAGCCCGCCGGGGCGGTCGCACCCGCCAAGGGCGGCGGGGGCGTGTTCATTGTGCACCAGCACGCCGCCAGCCACATGCATTGGGACCTGCGGCTTGAGATGGAAGGGGTGCTCCGCTCGTGGGCCGTACCGAAGGGCATCTCCAAGAATCCGGCCGACAAGCGCCTCGCCGTGCACGTGGAAGACCACCCGATGGAGTACGGTGAATTCGAAGGGTTGATCCCCGAGGGCAACTACGGGGCGGGCGCCGTGATTGTGTGGGACCGCGGCGTCTGGATCCCGGTGGAAGACCCGATCGAAGGCCTCAAGACCGGCAAACTCCTGTTCGATTTCCGCGGCCACAAACTGCACGGGCGCTGGACCCTGGTGAAAATCAAGAAGGGTGAACGCGACTGGCTCCTGATCAAGGAGCGGGACAACCTCGTTGAGGAAGACGGCGACGTGTTTCCGCCCGGCTCGGTGCTGTCCGGACTCACCGTGGAAGAATTGCGGGACGGCGCCACGCGCGGGGCCACGCTCCAGAAGGCCCTGGAGGAGGCCGGCGCGCCCCGCAAGGCCGTGACGCCCGCGAGGGTCGAGCTCAAGCTGTGCGAGCCCGAGGAGACGCCGTTCAGCAAGGCCGGCTGGATCTTCGAGCTCAAGTACGATGGGTTCCGGTTTCTGGCCGCACGGCATGACGGAGCGCCGCTGCTGCTCACGCGGAGTGGACGGGACGTGACCGCCGCGTTCCCCGAAATTGTCCGGTCATTGGCGCGCCTCCCGTACGACGATCTCATCCTCGATGGCGAAGTCGTGGTGCATGACGAGCGCGGCTATCCCAGCTTTCAGCGGTTGCAGCGCCGAGCGCAGCTCTCACGCACGCCGGACATCGGTCGCGCGGCCCTCGAACGGCCGGCGTCGTTCTATGCGTTCGACCTCCTGGCCGCCGAAGGGTTTGACCTGCGGCCGTTGCCGCTCACCACGCGGAAGGCATTGCTCAAGACCGTCCTGCCCGCGGCGGGACCGTTCCGGTATGCGGACCACATTGACCAGCAGGGCAAGCCGTTCTACGACGGTGTGGTGCAGATGGGGCTCGAAGGAATGGTCGCGAAAAAGGCGGACGCGCCGTACAAGGGCGGCCGCCGCCCCGACTGGAAGAAGATCCGCGCGGATCGCACCGGCGATTTTGTCGTGATCGGCTGGAGCGCCGGGAAAGGCGCGCGGGCCGCCCTGGGCTCACTCCAGCTCGGCGTGTACGACGGCGACACGCTGCGCTACGCCGGGAGCGTGGGGTCCGGACTGTCGGACGACCAACTCGGCGATGTGCGTGCGACACTCGAACAGCTCCAGGTGACGGAGCCACCGGTCGCTAATGCGCCGTCCGGCGTCACGTGGGTCACGCCCGAGCTGGTGGTCGAGGTGCGATACAAGGAGTGGACAGAGGAGGGGAACCTGCGGCAACCGGTGCTGCTCCGGTTTCGCGACGACAAGCCGCCGACCGAGTGTTATCGGGAGACGGGAGACGGGAGAGGGGAGACGGAGGAACCGGACATCCGTCTCCCGTCTCCCGTCTCCCGACACGAGGACCTCCGGTTCACGAACCGGGACAAGATCTTCTGGCCCGAGCTTGGCCTCACCAAGGGCGACCTGATTGACTACTACCGTGCCATCGGGCCGTGGCTCCTGCCGTACCTGGTGGATCGGCCGCTGGTGATGACGCGGTTTCCGGACGGCATTCACGGGAAATCCTTCTTCCAGAAGGACGCGCCGACGTTCGCCCCAGACTGGTTGCGTCAGGAACGCGTGTACTCCGGCGACAATGAGCGGGAACTCAACTACTTTGTGGCGGATTCGGTTGATGCCTTATTATATGTGATCAATCTCGGCACGATTCCGCTGCACCTCTGGTCGAGCCGTATCGCGACGCTCGAACATCCGGACTGGTGCAGCCTTGATCTGGACCCGGGCGACGGGGGGCTCGCCCATGCGGTTCCGATTGCGCGGTATATCAAAGGGCTCTGTGACGAGCTCGGCCTGCCGGCTTTCGTGAAAACGACCGGCTCGCGGGGCCTGCACGTGCTGATCCCGTTGGGTGGCACCTGTACGCACGAGCAGGCCAAGGTGCTGGGCGAGCTGTTGGCGCGGGTGACCGTGACCGACCTGCCCGATGTGGCCACGGTGGCGCGGATGCCGGAGCAGCGGGAAGGCAAGGTGTACGTGGACTTCCTGCAGAACGGGCGAGGCAAGTTGCTCGCCGCACCGTTCTGCGCGCGACCGGTGCCGGCCGCGACGGTCTCGATGCCGCTCGATTGGGAGGAACTGACGGATGATTTGCGGATGGATCGCTTTACCATGAAGTCCGCGCCGGCCCGGATGGAGGCGCTGGGTCGCGATCCCTGTGCAGGCGTGTTATCTACCACGCCTGACTTGACCGGCGCCTTGGCGCGCCTGGCTGCGAGGATGACGACGGTATGACCGAAGACTATCTGATCCTCAATCCACCCGATGGGATCGCGATGTTCGTGTTCGCGCACGGCGCGGGCGCCGGCATGCGGCACCGCTGGATGGGTGCCGTTGCCGCGCGGATGGCCGAACGCGGCATCGGTTCGGTGCGCTACGAGTTCCCGTTCATGGCGGCCGGTAAAGGCAGTCCCGATCATCCGCCAGCGGCGCATCGCGCGGTGCGTGCGGCCGTCGAAGTGGCGCGTGATGCAGCGCCCACGCTGCCCCTGTTTGCCGGTGGGAAGTCCTACGGCGGTCGGATGACCACGCAGGCCGAGGCGGAACGCGCCATGGGGCTGGCCGGTCTCGCCTGTTTCGGGTTCCCGCTCCATCCACCCGGCAAACACGGCATTGAACGCGCGGCCCATCTCGCCGATGTGCGCGTGCCGATGCTGTTCCTGCAGGGCGACTACGACCCGCTCTGCAACCTGGACCTGATGCGCGAGGCGCTCAAGGATCGGGACCAGGCCGAACTGGTCATCATCGAAAAGTCCGACCACTCGCTCGAACACGGGCGACGCGATGAGACCGGCCCGGCCGAGGCCGTGGACCGCATGGCGGTCTGGGTCGCGAAGGTTATCGCAGCGCGATCGTAGCAAACCGCTCGGCCAGGAGGGGGCCGGTCGCCGCGTCCTCGTGCTTGAAGAAGACGGAGACCCGTTCCCACCCGGTGGCGGCCAGCCGCCGGCGCCACGCGACCAGTTGGTCTTCCGTATACGCTTCCCGCCGCAACCGCACATAGCCCCACGTCGTCGTCGCCTCGAGCGGCGTGTCCCCATCATCCGTATCGGCCGCTACCAGGGCCAGATGCCGTTCCCGGAGCAGGGCGTAGGTCGCGTCGTCAAACCATGAGGCGTGCCGGAACTCGAACGCGGCGGGCCAGCCCCGGGGGAGCCGGGCGGTAAAGGCGGCCAGGCGGTCCAGGTCGGCTTTCATGTTGGGCGGCAGCTGGAACAGGGTAGGCCCGCGTTTGGCGCCCAACGCGTTGGACACGCCGAGGAAATAGTCCAGCTCGCTCTCGACGTTCACCAGGCGCCCGAAATGCGTGATGCGTTGGGGGGCCTTGAGCACAAACCGGAACGTGTCGGGCACCTGGTCGGCCCAGCCCGCCACCACGGACTCCTTGGGCATGCGGTAGAACGTGTTGTTGATCTCGACGGTCCCGAGCCGACCCGCGTAGTAGGCCAGCATTCCGTCGTTCTGGACGTCAGGCGGATAGAAAGCGCCCTTCCATTCCTTGTACGCGAAGCCCGAAGTACCCGTCAGCAGGTCCATAACCGCTCCCAATATACGAGTGATTACTCACACGAGACGAGATGTGTCCTATCTTAGGGACAGTTTCATCGTTGTTTCAAGTTGTAAGTCGTTAATTGTCAGCATGTTACAACGACGCAGCCGTGGCATGTGTATTGCCTATTGATCCCGGTAGACACTCAACGGAGCTTGAGCTCATGCGGTCCATACTCGTTTTGACGATCCTCGGTCTGGCTGCGGTTCCCGGCCTTGAGGCCCAGCGCAATCGTGCGGTCCCCGTACACCGCCACAGTGGATTCTGGTTCAGCATCGGCGCCGGTGGCGGCTGGGACGCGCCGGACGGGCGGTTCGGCACGGTCGGGCGTGGCGGCACCGGATATATCCGCTTGGGCGGCACGCCGCATCCCCAGTTCCTGTTCGGGGTCGAGCTGAACGGGTGGGAGAACTCGTCCGGCGTGTCACGTGGCGCGATGACGGCGACCGCCCTGCTGTATCCCAGCCATTCCGGTGGACCGTTCGTGAAAGCCGGCTTTGGCGCCGCCGCCTATGAGTCCCGGGGCTTTGAGGCCCGCGGCATCGCGACCACGCTGGGCCTGGGCGCGGATATCCGGCTGGGGCGGAACTTCTACCTCACGCCCAACGTGGATTGGCTGGTGCAGTTCTTCGAAGACGACACCCGGCCGTTGATCCTGGTGAGTCTGGGAGCGACGTGGCATTGACGGGAGACGGGAGACGCCCTCTAGAATCCCGGCTGAAAACTGAACTGCCACAGCCATTTCTCTCGCTGGAACGCGTACGCGTAGTTGGCTTCGATGATCAAGAATCCGAAGAAGTTCATGCGCGCCAACCCCCCCGCGGAGGTGAGGGGCCGGCGGTCGCCACCCAGGAAGAAGGCCCCTTCGTCGGCCGCGGTTTCCGGGATGTCATCCCGCCAGGCGAGGCCCGCGTCGCCGAACACGCCCACGTCCACCGGCAGCACGCCGTAGAAGCCTGATCCCACGCCGAGGGCGCCAAGGATCGGGAAGCGCAGCTCGGCCTTGGCCACGGCGATGCGTGTGCCGATCAACCGATTGAACAGCGGGCAGGCGTCGCCGGGCTCGGGGATGCACTCGGCAATGTCGAACGATCGGTTGTCGTACCCGCGGACCAGGTTGCTCGACCCCAGGAACAGCGGCGCGATCCGGAAATCCTCCGCGCCACTCCCGTACCGTCCGTAGTGCACGAGTCGGGTGGCCAGCGTGAACGGGCGCACCGGCATGAAATAATTGCGGACGTCCGCCAGGCCGGTGAAGTACTTGATGGTGCCCAGCACCGAGGCAATCTCGAAGCGCGACCGGCGGCCGATCAGCGGCGCTGAGGCGCCGTACAACGAGTTGTCATAGACGTGGGCGACGCTGGTGGTGGCCAGGTGCATGCCGGGGAACGTCGGCAGGGTGACCGTGGACTCGGCCACCTGCTGCAACGTCACCAGCTCGTAGAACCGCGTTTCGATCTCATCACTGAAATGAATGTTCCGGTAGCCTGCCTGGGCTTCGATACGCGACACGCGGTTGAACGGATAGGAGAGCAGGCCCGCCACATCCCGGTTGGTCTGCCGCAGCCGGCGCAGCTGCTCGACGTACACGGGGATGCCACCGATAGAGCCCGTGCCCGCGCCGTACTGCTGGTACAGGAGGGGTACCTGCTGGACCACGACACCCCAGTTCAGGCGTTGCCGGGTGTTGGTATAGCCCACGACCCCGATCACGTCACGCAGGGAGCCGTTGATCTGGAGAATCGTCGCCAGGTTGTGGTCGCCCAGCATGTCACTCCAGTAGACCGCGGCACCGCCCCCCACAAACGTGCCGAACTGGTCGCCGGCGATGGCGAGACTCGGCTGGGCCACGTAATCGAGCCCGAGTCGCGCGCCGTAATTCTCGGTGGCGAAGCTCGCCGTATCGGGCAAGCCGGTTGCGGCGTCGGCCAGCATGGCCTCCACCTGTGCACCCACCCGCTGCACCGGTGGCAACGCGGACGGACGCAGGCCGGCATACGGGACGGGACCCTGCGCGACCAGCGAGTCCGGATCGGCGATGAACACGCGGTAGCCGTCGCGGTGATAGATCGAGAACGCGACCTCGCCGGTGCGGGACGCAACCGACAAGGCCGGACTGATGCGCGTGATGCCCGACACGCCGGTCTGCACGGTCGTGACGCGCTCCGCCACGCCGTCGGCCACGCGCGCCCTGTACACATCGTTCACGCCCTCAGCGTCGCTCACGAACCACAACACGTCTCCATCCGGCGACCACTGCGGGTTGATCTGGCGGCCCGGTCCGTCCTCCGTGGCCGGCGCCATGGAGCCGCTGGCCAGGTCGAATGTGCCCACGCGCGTGGCGCCGTAGGTCAACAGGTCGAGGTCGGTGCCCCAGCGGTCCGTCACCCAGGCCAGGCGTTGTCCGTCCGGCGCCCACGCGGGCTGGAGGTCGGCGTAGGGATCATTGGTCAGGCGGCGCAGGGCATCGGTGGTGAGATCGTACACGAACAGGTCCGTATGTCCGCCGATCAACGCGGAGAACGCCACCAGGTTGCCGTCCGGCGAAATGCTCGGATTGTAGATCTCGCCCATCTCCGGGAACCGCAGCTCGCGGATCTTGTCGCCTGACTCGACGTCGAGGAACGTGATGACGGGCTGACCGCGCACCACGCCCGACAGGGCAAACGTGCGCCCTTCCGGCCCGAACGAACCCGCCGACGCGATGAACTGCAGGCTCTCGAAGTGCGCGTCCACCGACGTGCGGGTGATCTGGCGAATCACTTCACCCGTCGCCACGTCGGCCAGGTAAATGTCAATCGAAAACTGGCCGCGCTCGGAAATGAACGCGATACGCTGGCCGTCCGGGCTCAGCGCGGGCGCCAGGTGATACAGCGCGTCGGAGTCCGGGAAGACCTCGCGACCAAAATCGGACGCGGGCCGCGCCGCCGTGCGCACCGCCTCGGCGTGCTCGCGCATGCTCGCGTGCCACTGCTCGGCCAGCGCCTTGGGCGTGAGCCCGACGATCGCCGCGATCGCCACCTCGGGCTGCCGCGCCCGCCCGGCAATCTTGAGCATCCGGCCCACCACCTCGTCGCCGTACGTGCCGGCGATCCAGGCCCAGAAGGCCTGGCCCCACCGGTACGGGAACCACTTGTAGCCGTTGCCCAAGTCATACAGGGTAGGCAGCTCCCCACTCATCGCGTCCCGCAGCCACATGGCGGTGAGCGCGTCGTCCGGACCGACACTCAGGTACTCCGCCATGCCTTCGATGAACCACAAGGGCAGGAACAGCGCGCCGGGAATCCCGCCGGTCTGCACCGAGCGGCCCTGGCCTGTGATATCGTACTGGAACGCGTGCACGATTTCGTGGCCCAGCACGTGATCGGTCTCAGCCAGCGTGGCACCGAACGGGAGCACGATGCGGCGCTTGAAGACTTCGGTCGCGCCGCCGGTGCTCTCGCCCAGCTCGCCCGACAGCGCGTTGGTCTGCTCGAAGTGCGGGTGGCTGGCGTACAGGATCAGCGGCTGGCGGCCGTTCATGCGGTGGTCAAGCACCCGGCTTAGCCGGGAATACCACCGCTCCGACATCCGCGCGGCCAGCACCGCGGCCTCGCGCGCTTCCGGGTAATAGTAGATGTCAAAATGTGCGGTCCGAAGGATCTTGAAATCGAAGCTTTCGTACTGGACCTTGTTGCGCCCAAAGTACTGCGCGGCCGCGGGGGCGGGGGCCGCCAGCCCGAGCGTCAGGGCGGCGACAAACGTAAAGCGAAGCATGGTGTGTGAAGATAACCGCCAGCCGGTGCCAAGTTCCTTCAGGGGCGGGCGGGGGCCTGCGGCTGGTCGAGGTATTCGTCCCGGTACATCCGGATCAGCTCGAAGAAGTAGCTCAAGGCGAGGGGGCCAATCAGGATGCCGAGCATGCCAAAGTACTTGAGGCCTGCCACGGCCCCCACGAGCGTGATCATGGGGTGAATCTGTGCGTAGCGACGGTAGACGACCGGCCGGATGACGTTATCAGCGCTTGCCACCAGGATGGCCCCCCACACGATGAGGGCGATCGCCGCGCCCACCCGGTCCGCCAGGATCAGCCCGGCCGCGGCCGGAGCCCAAATGATCACACTGCCGATGACCGGCAGGATCGAGATGATGCCCGTGACCACGCCCCAGAACACGGCGTCCCCGATCCCCAACGCCCAGAACGCCAATCCAATCATGACCCCCTGGACCACCGCGATGAGGAAGATGCCGATCACCGTCGAGTTGGTCACGTCCCGGAACCGCCGCTTCAGCTTGTCGGTGTTGTTCTGGGAGAACGGAATGAACACCCTGGCGGCCTCCCACGTGCGGTCGGGATCGAGGCACAGGAAGTAGAGCCCGAAGAACGCGATGGTCACGTTGAGGGCCACCCGGGTCGCCGTGCCGATGAACGACAAGGCATTCCCGCCCAGCCACGACACCACTTGCTCTCCGGTGGTGGCAAGCCGCGGTCCAATGGCAAATCCACCAATATCGAACGCCGCGAGGCGTTGCAGGAACGGGCTGCGAATCAGGTCGCCGGCAATATGCTGTGCCTGATTCACCAGCATTGTGGCGGCGGAGACCCCGGGGAACACGACCACCAGGACGGCGATGGTGGTCACCACCCCTGCGGCGATGCTCGGCCGGAGGCGGCGGGCAATCAGCGCGTTGAGTGGGGCAAACAGCACGTACAGCACCGCTGCGCCGATCAGGCCGGACGCGTAGGGCGCCAAGGCCAGGGCAATGCCGACGCCCAGCAACATGATGAGCAGGGCAGCGCGCTGGCGGTTGGTGTCTATGACGGCCATGGGCCTGAAAGTATCGGTCCGGCGCGGCGCGTGCTATATCCGGAACTTTCCCCCTGCGGCCTGCCATAATTCTACCATGACGCGTGCGCCCCTGGGCCGCCCGCCAGGTCGGGCGCCTCGAGGGCTGTCGTCGCGCACCGGTAGGCCGCGGGCACGGGTCAGAACCCCATCCGGTAGATGACGCTCACGTCGCGCCCCGGCATCGGCGCCTCGTTCTTGAGGAACGACGTGTGGCTGCGGGCGTCGGCATCGGTGAGGTTGGTTCCGCGGAGCGTGATCTCGTGGAGCACGTTGCCGGTGAAGAACCGGAAGCCGGCCGTGGCTTCAAGCATGGTGAATCCGGCGGTCGCGGACTCCTCGGACGCGATCCGGTTCTGCGTTCCCGTATGTCGTACCTGCGTGGCAGCGTGCCAGGCGTCGTGCGTATAGCGGAACCCGCCGCCCACCCGCCACGGGGGAATCCGCGGCAGCGGCATCGCTCCCGCGTCCAGGGTGGCGCGCACGGCGTCCCCCTGGGCCAAGAGCTCGAAATGGCGGTTGCCACGGTGGAACAACTCGACGGATCCATCCGCCTCGAAGCCCATGAAGCGGGCGTCGCCCTGGGTAAACAGAAGGACCGGCAGGCCGTCCTGCACGTCGCCGGTGAACGTCTGGTAGATGAAATCGTCGAAGCGCGTCTGGTAGACGCTCGCCGAGAGGGTGACCGGTTCCTGTTCGATGCGCAGGCCGCCTTCGACGTTGAGGGCCCGTTCCCGCCCGAGGGCGGGATTGCCCCGCTCGAACGACGACGTGGCAAGGTGTGGCCCGTCGGAGAACAGCTCCTCGGCGGAGGGCAGCTTCACCGAGCGGGCGACGGACGACACGAGGATCAGTCCGGGGGCCGGCTCCCAGTTGACGCCGGCCGAGAGCGAGACGGCTTCCTGGTTCACCTGGATGCTGCCGGCACGGTCGCGCGTGCGCAGGGCCTCGATGCGGCCGCCCAGCTGGACCCGCACGATCCGGGCGTCAATCTCCTCGAACAGGAACGCGGCGACCTGGTCGGTGCGTGTGGGCGGGACGAACGCCTCGTCGCCGATCACCTCGAAATCGCGGCGGGCCGCCTGGAACCCCAGTGTGCCATGTACGTCCGTGCCCAGATCGTGGCCAAACTCAAGCCGGCCTTCGAGGCTGTTGTTGAGGAATCGGGTGCCGATCGCGCCATCCTCGATTTCGCGATGCTCGTAGTCCGACGCGCCCACGCGCACTTTGATGTCGCGGAGGGCGCCGGCGAACCGCAGGGTACCTTCGAGGTCCAGGCGCCGCTGGTCCAGGTCAATCGTGACGTCCTCGCCGCCGGGCACGCCGTAGGCGGATGTGAGCAGGGAGCCGGCCACGCCGAAGAACCCGCGGTCGCCGACGAGCGACGCCCCCACGGCTCCACGAGTGGTCTCGATCGCGCTATTGGGGAGCGTGCCGGAAACGTCGCCGGGTGCGGGGGCGCTCGACGCGAAGCCGGGAATGCGGTAATCGCCGGTCACGCGCCGCAGGGCGTCCGCGTGCCAGGCGACCGGCCCCGCCATGCCGTCGAGCTTCACGGCCCCGGTGCGTTCGGAGGAGGCCGTGCCGCCCGTGGCCGTGAGCTCGCCGGCCCAGGGTCGGGCCGGCACGGTGCGGGGGATGCGTCCGTCAATCACGTTGACCACGCCGCCAATGGCCGAGCTGCCGTAGAGCAGGGTGGCGGGGCCGCGAATGACTTCGATGCGATCGGCGGTGAATGGTTCGACCGCCACTGCGTGGTCCGGGCTCGTACTCGAGGCATCGCCCGAGCCGACGCCGCCCTCCAGCACGCGCACCCGGTCGCCGCCCAGGCCGCGGATCATCGGGCGGCTGGCGCCCGGACCGTTGTAGGTGGACGCGACGCCGGGCTGTCGTTGCAGGGTTTCGCCCAGGCTGGGCGCCGCCTGTTCCTGCACGGCGTTGCCGCTCACGACGTTCGCCGCCTGGTAGGTCTCCGACTGGCGCTGGACCGAGCCGGCGGAGACGACGATATCCTGCAGGTGCCGGGCCGAAAGCAGCTTGATAGTGATGACGGTCACGCCGCCGGCACGCACGGTCACCTGTTCGATCGCCCGTCCCCACCGGGCGCTCTCGATCTCCAGCAGGTAGGTGCCCGCCCGCAGGCCGGCCAAGGTGAAGCGGCCGGCCGAATCGGACCGGGTTCGCCGTCCGAGTTCGGAAATCGCGATATCGGCGTCGGGCGCCGGGACGCTGTCGGGCGTGAGGACGATGCCGCGAATGGTGCCCGGCGCCTGTTGGGCGACCGCGCCCCCACTCAAGGCGGCACTCACCGCGCCGATCAGCGCGGGTCGGAGCAGGTACGTCATCATGGTCTCTCGCAGTACGCGCCGTCAGCGGGCACGTTGCACTGGTGATCGTCATGGCGCTCCGGGGAGCGCGCGATTCAGACGGGGCAGACCAGTGCGGGCGGGGCGCGGGAGGCGGGAAGGCGGAGACCGGAGCGGCCCGATGCTGTTGAGGGATCGGTCGGTACGGGAGCGTCGGCCACCAGGCCCGGGGGCGCGGTCGTGGTCCCCGACATCGGCAGGCCGACACTGGACAGCGACCGGCACACGAGACAGCGGTCGTGATCGTGCCCGATGTCACACGGGTGCTGGCCGGCTTCCTCGACGTGGGTCGGTGTCGCGTCCGCGGCCTCGAGCCGGGCCTCACCCCACAGCGCTACGCCGCCGGTTGCCAGGTAGGTGGCAAGCAGCAAGGTGGCGTGCAATCGGCGCAATCGGGCGGCGAGCATGACAGAAGGTAGTATACCGCGTCGCATGCCAGGTTCCAACACCTTCCGCCCCCCCGTATGGGCACCGGCCCGCATGTGCAGACCGATCCGGTCGTGTTGCTGCACGGGGGCACGTCGGGTTCCTCACGGCCAATCGGACCCTTCTGGGCCGAGCGCCAAGCCGTAGATTCTATCGTTCGTTCATTGCACGTTGCACGTTGCACATGGAACGTTGCACGATCACCCTCATCTCAAGGATTACCCATGGCGGTTACATCGAAAGCCTCAGCAGTATGGAACGGTGGCCTCAAGGGCGGAAACGGGACGTTTGACGCGGGGTCCGGCGCGTTCAAGGGCCCGTACACGTTCGCGACGCGGTTTGAAGGCACAGCGGGCACCAACCCCGAAGAGCTTCTCGCGGCCGCGCATTCGGCCTGCTACAGCATGGCCCTCTCGGGCGCCCTGGAAAAAGCGGGCACGCCGGCCACGACCATCGCAACCGTGGCGCACTGCACGGTGGACACGATTGACGGCAAGCCCACGGTCGCGGTCATGAAGCTCGTGGTGAAGGGCACGGTACCCGGCCTCACGGCGGCACAGTTCACCGAAGCGGCTGAGGGGGCCAAGGTCGGTTGTCCGGTGTCGCGCGCGCTGGCCGGCATTCCCACCGTGACGGTGGACGCGACGCTCGCTTGAGCGGACCGCTGCCGGCGGCCATTCACCGCGACGACGACGCGATCACCATCACGTGGGAACAGGGGCACGCGGGCCGCTATCCGGCCCGCGACCTGCGTCTCGCGTGTCCGTGCGCGGGCTGTGTGGAAGAGGTGTCGGGCCACCCGCTGCTCGATCCGGCCGCGGTGCCCGCCGACGTGCGCCCGATGGGAGTGGAGCTGGTAGGCGCCTACGCCATCCGCGTCGCCTGGAGCGATGGGCACGGCACCGGCATCTACACCTATGAGCTGTTGTGGGGCTTGTGTCCCTGCGGTGGCGCCGTGCACGGCTGATGGATCCGGTGTCGGCGTGAACGCGTGGAAGCTTTACGCCGACGTATCCCGACCACTAGCTTCCCTCCGTCATGTCCCTCGATACGCTCGGCCGCCCGCTCGGAAGCCTCCGGATTTCCGTCACGGACCGCTGTAACATCCGGTGCGCGTACTGCATGCCGGAAGACCGCTACGTCTGGCTGCCCAAACCGTCCATCCTGACCTTCGAGGAAATCGAGCGGTTGGCCCGCGCCTTCATGCATCTCGGCGTGACCAAGCTCCGCCTGACCGGCGGCGAGCCCCTCCTGCGGCGTGCACTACCCGACCTGGTACGCCGGCTCGCACGGCTGGAGCCCGACGATCTGGCCATGACAACCAACGCGACCGTGCTCAGCGCCCAGGCCAAGGCGCTCAAGGACGCCGGACTCAAGCGCCTCACCATCAGCCTCGACACCCTGCAACCCGATCGCTTCAAGTCGCTCACCCGCACCGACCGCTTTCCCGATACGATGCAGGGCATCGAGGCCGCCCGCGCCACCGGCTTCACGGGTACCAAGCTCAACACGGTGGTCATGCGTGGCATCAACGACGACGAAGTCGGCGCGATCCTGGCGTTTGCCAAGGGCCGCAATCTCGAAGCGCGCTTCATTGAGTACATGGACGTGGGCGGTGCCACCAAGTGGGCGCCCGAGATCGTGGTCTCCCGTACCGAGATCCTCGATCGTATCGCCGATCGATTCGGCCGAGCCGAGGCGCTGCCCGCAACGGATCCCTCGGCTCCCGCCGACCGATTCCAGCTGGAGGACGGCACCGTGTTTGGTGTCATCGCGTCCACGACCGCGCCGTTCTGCCGCACCTGCGACCGCAGTCGGCTCACGGCGGACGGGATGTGGTACTTGTGTCTGTATGCCGAGGACGGCGTCAACCTGCGGGATGCCCTGCGGGATGGCGCCTCCGATGACGACCTGCTCGGCTTGATTGCGCACGTGTGGAGTCAGCGCGCCGACCGCGGCGCCGAGGTACGCGCCGGCGTGGACGGTCGCGGGGCCCTGGTGCAGGTCGAAGGATTGCGTGCCGACCCGCATCGCGAGATGCACACCCGTGGAGGGTAATGCCATGCGTCGTTTGTCCACGTTGACGATGCTTGTCGGTGTCACGCTGGCGTCGGCGGCCTGCGGGTCGCGCCGCCCGCCGGCCGACTACGCGCCCGATCCCGTCCTGCTGTCACGCATTCAAGGTCTCCGCATCATCATTCCGAGTGCCGCCTGCCCCGGGTCGCGCCTCAACGCGGAGTACTTCGCGATCCTGACCGATGGCACCACCGTGCCCTTCGCCGAGCGGTACGACCGCGATCGGCCACCGCAGCTGCACGTGATGTTCCTGTCCCGCTACAGCCCGAACGCCCTGGCCCTTGAGAATGGCGATTGGCAGTTGGGTGGCGACCCAGTGCTGAGCGCGATGGAAGGGGTCAAGTTGCGGATCTCCATGCGGGCCAAGCCAAGCGTCGTGGTGGAAGAGACCATTCGACCCCTCTATACCTGCCAGCAGCATGTCTATCGGTTCCTGGGCCGGAATGGCGGGCGCGGCGAGGGGGGTGGTCCCGGTCCTGACGTGACCGTGCGGCTCGGCATCATCAGTTCGCCGTTCTACTCGCGCCTGATCGTGGCCGGCATCGAGGTAGAACAGGCGCTGCCGTTCTACGTGCTCGCCGATGCCGAGCAGGTGCCGCAGAGCGACTGGTTGCTGGTCGCGAGCCAGGGTGGGCGCGGCGGACGTGGGGCAGACGGTACGAACGGCACGCGCGGCGTGGATGGCCAGCCGGGATGTCCCGCCTCCTCTGGCGGCGCAGGTGGTGCCGGTGGCAACGGTGGGGCCGGCGGACCGGGCGGGCGCGGTGGCCGGCTCACCGTGGTGGTGCCGGACGACACCCCATTCCTCGCGGGGCTCGTGGATGCCATTGCGCCAGGCGGTGAAGGGGGCGAAGGGGGTCGCGCGGGCCGAGGGGGCGAGGGGGGTCGCGCCGGCACCCCCAGCAGCGCGGATCGCCGCTGTCAGGGCGCCGCAGCCGGATCGGAGGGGCCCAACGGCCGACCGGGCGCCGACGGTCGCGAAGGTCCGCCTGGCACCCGGCCGCAAATTGTTGAACGACCCCTGAACGAGCTCTACGGCCCCATGGCGCCCGCGACGTTGCGTGCCCTCATTGCGCGTCATCAGCAGAGGAGGGGCTCGTGATCGTTGGTGTGCCCAAGGAGACCGCGGCCGGCGAACGACGGGTGGCGCTCACGCCCGACGTCGCCAAACGGCTCGGGCTCACGGTCCGCGTCGAACGCGGGGCCGGCGTGGCAGCCGGGTTCCCCGACCAGATGTATGCCGAAGCCGGTTGCGAACTGAGCGACCGCGCCGCCGCGTTCAACGTCGACGTCGTGACCTGTGTGCAGATCCCCGGCACCGATGCGCCGCTCAAACCAGGGAGCGTCGTGATCGGTACGTTCATGGCGCTGGCCCGCCCCGAGGAGGTGCGCGCGCTGGCCGGACGCGGCGTCACCGTGTTCAGTCTGGACCTCTTGCCGCGGATCACGCGCGCGCAGTCCATGGACGTGCTGAGCTCCATGAGCACCGTGGCCGGCTACAAGGCGGTACTGCTGGCCGCCGCGGCGCAGGGCCGATTCTTCCCGATGCTGGTGACGGCGGCCGGCACGCTGCCGCCCGCCCGCGCGCTGATCCTGGGTGCCGGGGTCGCAGGGTTGCAGGCGATCGCGACCGCGCGCCGCTTGGGCGCCGTCGTGGAAGCGTTCGATGTGCGGGCAGCAGCCAAGGAGCAGGTCGAAAGCCTGGGCGCCAAGTTCATCGCCGCCGATGTAGGCGACTTGACCGCCGAGGGCCGCGGGGGCTACGCAAAGGAACTCTCCGAAGACCAGCATCGGCGCGAACTGGAACTGCTGCACAAGCACGCGAAGGACGCCGACATCATCATCGCGACGGCCCTGATCCCCGGCAAACCCGCGCCGGTGTTGATCACGGCCGCGATGGTGCGCGACATGAAGCCTGGTGCGGTCATCGTGGACCTCGCGGCAGAGATGGGCGGCAACTGTGAGCTCACCAAGCCCGGCGAGGACATCGTTGTGCACGGCGTCACGATTCTCGGGCCCCGGAACCTGCCGGCCACCATGCCACAGCACGCGAGCCAGATGTACGCCAAGAACATGTCCACCTTCCTTGGCCTGTGCGTCAAGCAGGGCGCCTGGGCGCCCGATGCGAACGACGAGATCATCAAGGCCACGCTCATTCGGTCCGGAGGCGCCTGATGCTGGAAGCCCTGGTCATTCTGCTGGTGATCTTCGTGCTCGCCATGTTCGTGGGCTTCGAAGTCATCACGAAGGTGCCGCCCACCCTGCACACACCACTCATGTCGGGTTCCAACGCCATCTCCGGTATCACCGTGCTCGGGGCGATGGTCGTGGCGGGGCGGGGGGAAACGCGGTTGGCCGCGATTCTCGGCGTGCTGGCGGTGGTATTCGCCATGGTCAACGTCGTTGGCGGATTCCTCGTCACCGATCGCATGCTGCGCATGTTCAAGAAGGCGCCGAAAAAGGGAGCGCAGTAAATGGAAGCGCTCCTCAAGCTGTTCTACCTGGCGGCGGCCGTCTGCTTCATTGTCGGCCTGAAGCGGCTCAGCTCACCGGCCACCGCACGGTCCGGCAACGCGATCGCCGCGATCGGCATGCTGGTGGCCATTGTCGCCACGCTCCTGGACCAGAACATCGTGCACTACAGCTGGATTCTGGCCGGCATGGTGGCAGGCGGCCTGATCGGCGGCGTGTTCGCACGCACGGTCAAGATGACGGCCATGCCGCAAATGGTGGCCCTGCTGAACGGCCTGGGTGGCGGTGCCTCGGCCCTGGTCGCCGGCGCGGAGTACTTCACGCCCGGCGGCGTCTCGATCACCGAGGCGCCGCTCCACGTGACGATTGCGCTGTCGGCATCCGTGCTGGTGGGTGCGGTCACGTTCACTGGATCCATCATTGCGTTCGGCAAGCTCCAGGAGATCATCACCGGGCGTGCCGTCACGTATCCGCTCCAGAAGACCGTGAATGCCATGTTGTTCACGGCCATTCTGGCCGCGGTGATCTGGATGGTGGTGGCGCCGGGACCCACGATGCCGTTCATGATCCTGCTGGGTCTGGCGCTCCTGCTCGGGGTGCTCAGCGTGGTCCCGATCGGCGGGGCCGATATGCCCGTCGTGATCGCCCTGCTCAACTCCTATTCCGGCATCGCGGCGGCCATGACCGGGTTCGTGATTGACAATCACGGCCTCGTGATCAGCGGTGCGCTGGTGGGCGCGAGCGGGATCATTCTCACCCAGATCATGTGCAAGGCGATGAACCGCAGCCTGACGAACGTGCTGTTCGGCGCGTTCGGGTCGGGAGCGGGGACCGGGGAGCTGGGCGCCGGCACATCCATGGCCGGCAAGTCAGTGCGGTCCATCAGCGCCGAGGATGCGGCCATGATGCTCGGGTACTCGAGTCTGGTGGTCGTGGTGCCGGGCTATGGGCTGGCCGTGGCGCAGGCCCAGCATGAGGTGCGCGAGCTTGCGGAACTCATCGAGAAGCGTGGCGGCACCGTCAAGTACGCGATTCACCCGGTGGCCGGTCGGATGCCGGGCCATATGAACGTGCTGCTGGCCGAGGCCAATGTGTCGTACGACAAACTGGCCGACATGGAGCAGATCAATCCCGAGTTTGAGCGGGCGGATGTGTCCCTCGTCATTGGCGCGAATGACGTGGTGAACCCCGCCGCGCGCAACACACCATCGAGTCCACTGTATGGGATGCCGATTCTCGACGTGGACAAGTCCAAGCACATCATCGTGCTCAAACGGTCCATGCGGTCGGGCTTTGCCGGCGTCGAGAATGAGCTGTTCTACGATCCCAAGACGTCGATGCTGTTTGGGGACGCGAAGGACTCGGTCAAGGCGCTGGTGCACGAGGTCAAGGCGTTGTGACGTGGCGGGTTGCGGCGCTGCTCTGCGGTTTCGCCAGCGCGCTCGCTGCCCAGGAGCTGCCGACCGCGGGTTGGGATTCGACGACAAAGACCTGGACGGCTGAACTCCGGCAGGGCACGGTCACGCGCTGGGTCTCGCCCGATGGAGCGCTGAGCCGGGTGGCCGTGCGGCTGACGGGCGACCACGCCGAGTGGGCACTCGATTTCTACTTCCGCAACGACTCGCTGCTCCATGCGTTCGACCGAGCGGCCGACGGTGTGGAGAATCGCTACACCTTTGCGGAGGGCACGCTGGTGCGGTGGCTTGCCCGCATGGCGCCGGATGCGCCGGAGTTTGAGCAGGATCCCGAGGATGCGGCGTACTACGATGCGGCTATCCGGATACCCGAGCTGGCCCGGTGCTGGGTACGGTTTCACATGGTCTCGGATGCCAACTGGGATCGTTGGGGGGAAGAGACGGGCTGCGGGGTTCTCTAGTCGGTTGACGGTCGCGGCGTGACGTTCGCGCCATGCAGGTACACGTCGCGCTGGGGGAAGGGGAACGTGATGCCTTCCTCCTGGAACGTCGCGTAAATCGCCCGATTGACCGCACTGACCAGGATGCCCTTCCGGTGGGTCATGGATTCCGTCCACACCCGGAGCTCGAGGTTGATACCGTTGTCGCCAAAGCCCATCACGCGTACGGCGGGTTCCGGTTGCGTCAGCACCTCGGCGCTCGAGCGCGCGGCTGCGAGCAGGGCCGCTTCGGCCCGGTCCAGGTCAGTACCGTAGGCGACGGTTACGGGGAGGGCCATGCGGACATTCTCGCCGCTGTGGGTCCAGTTGATCACGGCGGTACTGATGAAATCGGCGTTCGGCACGATGATCGCCACGGCGTCATTGGTCAGCACGGTGGTGCTGCGGGCGTTGATGGCGACGACGTCGCCTTCAATCTCGCCGACCACCACGCGGTCCCCGATCTTGATCGGGCGCTCGAAGAGGATGATCAGTCCGGCCACGAAGTTGGTCACGACGCTCTGCAAGCCGAACCCCACCCCGATGCCGACGGCACCCGCCAGGACGTTCAGCGTCGTGAGATCAATACCCGACGCCTGCAGGACGAGCAGCAGGCCCAGGGCCAGTGCCACGTAGCGAACGATGGCACCGGCCGCCTCGCTCGCGCCGCGGTCCAGCCGGCCCCCGGTCGCCAGGAGCCGGATGGTGACCCGCCGGAGCCAGTTGGTGCCCCAGAAGACGAGTGGGATGAGGATCAGCACCTGCAACAGGGTGCCGACCGTGACGTTGGCCTGGCCCAGGCGGAAAATGGACGTGCCCAGCACGCCAGTGATCCAATCCCACGCGTTGCTCAGCTGTTCCACGGCGCCAGGCCCTTCAGGGGTGGAAAGGGAAGAATAGCGGAATGACCATCGTAGCGACGACGATGGTCAGGACGGTCAAGGGACCGCCCACCCGCAGGAAGTCCGCAAAGCGATACCCGCCTGGTCCGAAAATGAACAGGTTGGTCTGGTAGCCGACCGGCGTGATATAGCTGGTTGACGCGCCGAGCATCACGGTGATCACGAATGGGAGCGGCGATACCGCGAGGCCGGACGCGGTGGCAATCGCCACGGGGGTCAGGACGACGGCGGCTGCGTTGTTGCTGATCACGCTGGTCAACAGGGTGGTCAGCAGGAAGAACGCCGCCAACATGCCGTGCAGGCCCAGGGAGGACGTGGCGTTGAGGAGCGCATGGGCCAGGAAGGTGGCCGTGCCCGTTTCGAGCATCGCCAGACCAAGGGGAATGATGGCGCCGAGCAGCACCAGCACCATCCAGTCCACGTCATCGTAGGCCTCTTCAATCGTCAGGCATCCCGTGAGGACCATGGCTACCACGCCGAGGAGGGCCGACACCATGATGGGCAGGACGCTCAGCGCGGCGAGCACGACGACACTGGTGGTGATCGCGACGGCGAGCGGCAACTTGCGCCGTCGTC
Organism: Gemmatimonadales bacterium; assembly: GCA_040877595.1. Classification (GTDB taxonomy): domain Bacteria; phylum Gemmatimonadota; class Gemmatimonadetes; order Gemmatimonadales; family GWC2-71-9; genus JBBDNM01. Next base: position 89,682 of record JBBDNM010000060.1, read on the forward strand.
GCGCCGGGATCTCCACGGTTCCGAGGAGCATGAGCTCGTGACCCTCGTGCACGCGCTGGAGTTCGTGGGAGGCACCGCGGACCAGCAGGAGGTCCCCTGCCTGAAGCGGAATGTCGCGCATGCGCTCGCGGAGTGCGGTGCCGTGCCGCTGGATCCCGAGGACGGGGATGCCATAGCGATGGCGGAAGTTGAGTTGGCGTACGGACTGCCCAATCATGCGCGAGCGTGGTGGCACCATGAGCTCGGCCAGTTGCGGCGCGTCCTCGGGTGCGTCGGTGGCGGCCACCGGAAAGGCCGCCTCCGGCGTCGCAAGCCGGAGATGCACTTCCTGCTCGATGCGCGAGATGTCGGTCACCCGACCGCGGACGAGCAGGACGTCCAACGCCTCAATGCGCGTGGTGGCATCGACGGCGTAGTGACGCGTGCCGTCCCGTTCCACCCCGATCACCTCCAGCCCATACGTGCTGGCAAACTGCGCCTCGCCCAACGTCTTGCCCACGACGCTCGATGCTGACTCGACGGTGAGTACGGTGACGTACTCGCGCAGGGCATAGGTTTCCTGGAGGTCTGCGGCGGGCTGTCGGTGCGGTGTGAGCCAGCGACCAACCGTCAGGAGGTAGAGCACGCCGACGGCGGCCAGGACGAGCGCCGGGAGTGTCGGGGCAAACAGTCCGAGTCGGGGGAGTCCCAGGTCCAGCGCGAGACCCGCCACCAGGAGGTTGGTTGACGTCCCGATCAGGGTGGTCGTACCACCCATTTGGCTCGCAAACGAAATCGGCATGAACACACGCGAGGGCACGATCCCGGTGGTACGGCAGATCCCGAGCACGATGGGGATCATCACCACCACCACCGGGGTGTTGTTGACAAAGGCGCTCAGGGGAATGACGATGGCCAGGCAGACCATGATCAGGCGGACCTCGCTCTCGCCCGCCAGCCGGGCCACCCAGCGCCCCATCCGGTCTACCCCGCCCGTCCGGATCATGCCCGCGGACAGCACAAACATCGCGGCCACCGTGACCATCGCCTCGTTGGCAAATCCGCTGATGCCCTCAGCCGGGGTCAGCAGGCCGGTCACGATCAACATGGTCATGATGATGAGGCCCACGAGATCCATCCGGAGCCGGTTCCAGATGAACAGACCGAGGGCGCCCAGCGTGATGGCCAGCGTCAGGGCAATGTCCGGAGTCATGCAGGGAATATGTGCTGGTGGTGGGGATTGGTGTAACATTGATCCATGAGACGACGTGACTTTCTGCTCACCACGGGCGTCGCCCTGGCGGGTTGGCGCATCCCGACCCGGATCCAGCCGATCGGTCTCCAGCTCTATACCGCGCGAACGCTCATGGCGCGGGACATGGAGGGCACGCTGGCCGCGGTCGCCCGCATCGGGTATCGCGAGGTGGAGTTTGCGGGATACTTCAATCGGACGCCCGAGCAGGTACGCGCCCTGCTGACGGGTGTGGGCCTGAGCGCTCCAGCCGCCCATGTGGATTTCGCGTCGCTGGAGCGCGGCTGGGATGAGACGCTGGAGACCGCGCAGGCGGTTGGTCATCGCTACGTCGTGGTGCCGTGGATTCCGCAGGATCGCCGCACGCTCGACGGCTATCGGCGCGTTGCCCAGCTGTTCGAGCAGCGCGGCGCCGACGCCCGCGCCGCGGGCCTGGTGTTTGCCTATCACAATCACGATTTCGAATTCGCCGACGTGAGCGGCACCACGGGCTACGACATCCTGTGCGAGGAAACGTCGGCGGCCAACGTCCGGATGGAGATGGACCTGTTCTGGACGGTGAAGGGTGGGCGCGACCCGCACGCCTACTTTGCGCGCTATCCCGGTCGGTTTCCGCTGGTACACGTGAAAGACATGGATGCCGACGGCCGCATGGTGGATCCGGGGCAGGGACAGATGGACTTCGCCGCCATTGTGGCGGCCCGCGAGACCGCCGGCATCCGGCATTGGTTTGTGGAGCATGATGATCCGACCGATGTGATGGAGACCTTGCGGCGGGGGCATGGCCTGCTGCAGTCGCTCGAAACCTAGGCGGCGCCTGCCCCTCAGCAGGCAGGGTTCACCCCAGATTGCTTGCGCTCACCCCAGAGGATGGCGACCGTTCACCCCATGCGTTCGTGGCGAGTTGCGGTCATCATCGTCGGTCTCTGGGCCCTGTTCGGCCTCTGGAGCGCCCAGCAGTATCTCCTGCTGACGATTGCCAGCGGCCGGGAGGTCGAGTCCTGGACGCGGCCGTTTGCGGTGTACCTCGGCAGCGCCATGCTGTGGGCCGCCTTTACCCCGTTCATCATGCTGGCCGTGCGACGGCTGCCGCGCGCGGGGCGGGGCCTGCTCGTCGCGGCCGGCGGGCACCTGGCATTGTTCATCGCCATCGCCAGCGTTGATACGATGGTGGACCGCGCGTGGTACGCGTGGTTGACCCAGTCCGCGCAGCGTCCGTTCTGGCCGGCGGCGATCAGTCAGGGCAACACCAATCTCTTCAGTTATCTTGTCGTCGCGCTCACGACCTTTGCGGTGGATTACTACCGCGCATTCCGGGAACGCACGTTGGCCGCGAGCCAGCTGGCAGGCCAGCTCGCCCGGAGCCAGCTCCAGGCCCTGCGCGCGCAATTGCATCCCCACTTCCTGTTCAACACTCTGAATGGCATCGCGGCCTTGATGCATCGGGATGTCGAAGCGGCCGATCGCATGCTCACGCGCTTGAGCGAGCTCCTGCGAACCGCCATTGACGCGGGGGAGACGCAGGAAGTCACCGTGCGCGAGGAGATGACGTTTACCGAGGGCTACCTCGAAATTGAGCGGACCCGGTTCTCCGATCGCCTGACGGTCACGCTCGACGTGCATCCCGAGGTCGAGACGGTGGCGATCCCGCATCTGCTCCTCCAGCCCTTGGTCGAGAACGCCGTGCGCCATGGTATAGCCCCGCGCGCCGGGGCCGGCCACATCACAGTGCGTCTTCGACCCGAGGGTGCGTACCTGCACGTCGTGGTGCAGGATGACGGCGTTGGTAACGGGCAGGAGCCGAGCGACGGCACGGGGCTCGGCGTGACGCGGCAGCGCCTGCGTCATCTGTACGGGTCGGCGGCGACGCTTCGCGCCGGAAACCATCCGGGCGGCGGGTTTGTGGTGACGGTGACCATCCCGCTCCGCCGTTTGCCGGACGGGTCCGCATGACCATCCGCGCCGCGATCGTGGACGATGAACCGCTGGCGCGCGACCGGATCCGCCATCTGTTGCGTGGCGTCGAGGACATGACGATCGCGGGGGAGGCTGGTGACGGGCGTACGGCGGTGACGATGCTGCGTGCCGTCATGCCGGACCTCGTCTTTCTGGACGTCCAGATGCCGGAGCAGGATGGCTTCGACGTGTTGCGTGCCATCCCGGTGCCGGAGCGGCCGCTCGTAGTGTTTGTGACGGCGTATGACAAGTACGCGATCCATGCGTTCGACTTCCATGCGCTCGACTACCTCCTCAAGCCGTTCAGCAAGGACCGATTTCGGCGGACGTTGGATCGAGTGCGGGCGCAACTGCTGGTGGCCGACGACGGCGGGCTGCCTCGGCGCCTCGAGGCCTTGTTGGCCGACTTGGGCAGCCGGGCCGGGCGCAACCGGCTTGTCGTTCGTTCAGGGGAGCGGACCCTGTTTCTCGCCATGGATGACGTGGACTGGTTCGAAGCAGCGGACAATTATGTGCGCGTGCACGCCGGGAAGCAGGTCCCGCTCATGCGCGAGACCATGCACCGCTTGGAGCAGACGCTGCCTGCGGATCGGTTTGTGCGGATTCACCGCTCGACCATCGTCAACCTGGATCGCATTCGTGAGATCCAGCCCTGGTTTCATGGGGAGATGGTGGTGATCCTGGCGGATGGGACCAAGCTCACGACGGGTCGGTCCTATCGCGGCCGGCTGGATGGGTTACTGAAAGGGCGGTGAAGTGGGGGGGGGGCGGCCCCCCCCCCCCCATCTCCGCTAGAAGTCGAGCCGGAGTCCCGCGTTGATCGAACGACCGGAGGTGAAGAATTGCGGCCGGTCGAAGAACGTGGAGTTCGTGCCCTCGCCTACCGCGTTGCCCTGCCGACTCCGGCTCTGATCTGGCGAGCCGCCGTCGCACCGGCCGGTGGACGGGAACACCTGCACACAGTCCCGCCGGTCGGTCAGGTTGTTGATCCGGACAAACGCCCCGGCCCGCACATTGGCCA
>JBBDNM010000061.1:0-20765 GCA_040877595.1 Gemmatimonadales bacterium
TGGACGAAGATGGCTCGCGGCTGACGCTCACGCTGTATGGCGTGGCGGCCTCCGCCGACTGGATTCAGTACGGCGGCACCGATCCATTCGTAACGCTCATCGCGTGGCACCAGCCGCGCGAAGATGAAGTGCAGGTGACGGTGGACCTCACGCGCGACGTGTGGGGATACCGCACGCGCTGGGAGGGCAACGATCTTCTGCTGGAGGTGCGGCGTCCGCCCACGCCGGACCGGCGTCACCCCCTCCGCGGGCGGGTGATTGCGATTGACCCGGGGCATCCGCCCGTGGGGTCCACGGGACCCACACGCCTCTTTGAGGGCGACGCCATGTTGGCGGTGGCTGACCGGCTGCGCGTCATGCTCGAGGCCGCAGGGGCTCGGGTGGTCCAACTCCGCACCACGCAGGCCCCGATGGGGCTCATTGAACGCACCGCGGCGGCCGAGGCCGCCGGTGCGGAGGCGCTGGTGTCCATTCATGCGAACGCCCTGCCGGACGGCGTGAATCCGTTCACCAACCACGGCACGAGTACGTACTACTACCACCCCCGGAGCCGTCCGCTGGCGACGGCCATTCAGCGGGCGCTGGTGGCGGAACTCGGCCTGCGGGACCTGGGGGTGGGTCGCGGCGACCTGCACCTGGCGCGTCCGACCTGGATGCCGGCGATCCTGGCCGAGGGCCTGTTCATCATGGTCCCGGAACAGGAGGCCATGCTGGCGAGTCCTCACGGTCAGGCCGCGTACGCGCGGGGGTTGCGGAATGGGTTGCTGGCGTTCTTCCGGGAGTATGCTCGCTGATCTATTGACACCCTCCCTGAAGGGGATCAGGTTCCTACGTCGGAGGTACTCGTGTTCTGTTCCCGCTGCGGCACGTCAGTTCAGGATGGCTCGAAGTTCTGCCCGTCGTGCGGGCTGGACCTGACGGCGCAAACGCCGTTGGGCCGGACCGCGACGGAGCCGCAGGAACGCACCGAAATGGAGATGGTCCAGCAGGCACTAGCCGAGGAGTACGAGCTCCACAAGGAACTTGGCCGCGGCGGCATGGCCATCGTGTTCAAGGCCCGGGAGAAACTGCTGGACCGCGAAGTCGCGGTGAAGGTGCTCCCGTTCTCCCTCGCGTTTGATGCCGAGTTCGTCGAACGATTCCAGCGCGAAGCCCGTACGTCCGCCAAGCTCGAACACCCCAGCATCATCCCGATCTATCGGGTCGGCAAGTCCGGCCGGGTGATCTATTTCGTGATGAAGTTCCTGCGGGGTTCGTCCCTGTCGGATGTCATCGAGAAGAAGGGCCCGATGTCGCCGGCCGACATCCGGAAGATCCTGCTGCAGACCGGCAGCGCGCTTGGCTACGCGCACAAGAACGACATCGTCCACCGCGACATCAAGCCTGACAACATCATGTTTGATGAGATGGGCCACGCGGTGGTGACGGATTTCGGCATCGCCAAGGCGGCGTCGGGTACGAAGCTCACCGGCACGGGCATGTCCATCGGGACGCCGCACTACATGAGTCCCGAACAGGCGCGGGCGCAGTCGCTGGATGGCCGTAGTGACATCTACTCCCTGGGTGTGGTCGCGTTTCAATGCCTGACCGGACGGGTGCCGTTCGACGGCGAGGACGCGTTCTCGATTGGCTACAAACACATCATGGAAGAGGTGCCGACGCCGGAACACCTGCCGACGGGTGAGCACCGGAAGCTGTTTGGCATCATCAAGAAGATGATGACCAAGGTGGCCGACGAGCGGTTCCAGAACGCCGACGAACTGATCGCTGCCCTGGAGGGCCGCGCCTCGGTGCCCGAGGCCGAAGCGGCGACGGTGATGCAACCCGCGGTGGAGGCGGCCACGATTGCCATGCCGAGCCTGGGCAAGGCGCCCCGAGGGCCCGCCGTCCGGCCCAGCACGCCGACCACCCCCATGCCGCGGGCCGCGATTGGGGATCGGCCGGAACCCGTCAGGAAGAAGCGCTCGGGGTTGATGGCGGCGAGCATCGTGCTGGTGGTCCTGGGCGGTGTGGGTGGCGGCGGCTACGTGTACGCCAATGCGAGCCTCTGTCCGGCCTCACCGAGCAGCGCCATTTGCGGCATGATCGGGTTCACGCCGGCCGTGCCGCCGGTGGACACCGCGGCGGTCCGACTGGCCGCCGTAGCGGACAGCACGGCGCGGGCGGATTCCATCGCGCGAGCGGACTCGATCGCCCTTGCGGCAACACGAGATACGGTGACCACCGGGATCCTGGTGGTCACGGGGGTTCCCGCGGGCGCGCGGATCGCCGTCGGCACCAGGTCCCCTTCGCGCGACACGATCTATCAGCTGGGACCCGGAAGCGTGCAGTTGCGCGTGCAGGCGACGGGCCATCGGGACTACACCGGCGCGGCGACCGTGACGCGCGGCGACACGGTGCGGCACGAGGCGCGGATGGAGCGGGTCCAGACGGCTGCGGCGCCCCCCCGGACGACGCCGGCTGCCCCAGCCACGCCGCCGGCCGGTAGCGGGCAATGTACGGATCCGATGCCGCTCACGTACAACGCGAATGGGGTGTGCTTCGATCGTGGGCCGCGACTCATCGGGGCGCCTAGCATGAGTGTCGCGTCCATCGGCGGGGAATTGCCGCCATCCATCATCATGTACGTCCAGGTGGGGGCGGATGGTCGCGTGCTGCGCGTCCAACATGGGATTCGGCTCGATCAGATGAACGAGTTTCCCTCGCTGGGCCAGGTGATCGTGCCGGCGACCCAGTTCCTGATGCAGAGTCCCTTCCAGTCGGCCCTGAAGAACGAGCAGCCGGTGCAAGCCTGGGGGCAGGTCCAGCTCCGCCTGCTTCGGTAAGCGTGATCGACCCGACGGCCTTCATCGCGCCGGGCGCCACAGTGCTCGGGCAAGTGACGATGGGACCGGACAGCAGCGTCTGGTACGGGTGCGTGGTGCGGGGGGACATGGCGCTGATCACGATCGGCGCCTCCAGCAACATCCAGGACCTCACCATGATGCATGTGGATGCCGGCGTGCCCTGTACCATCGGGGCACGCGTTGGCGTGGGGCATCGCGCCATCCTGCACGGGTGCAGGGTTGAGGATGATTGCCTCATCGGGATGGGCGCGATCCTGCTGAACGGGGTCCGTATTGGCACCGGGTCCGTGGTCGGGGCGGGCGCGGTGCTGCCGGAAGGGATGGAGGTGGCGCCGGGGTCGCTCGTGCTTGGCGTGCCGGGCCGGGTGGTACGGAAGGTGGATGCGGCCCTCTCCGCCCGCATTGCCGGAACGTGGCGGCATTACGTGGAAGAGGCCAAACGACACCGCCGCGGCACCTATCCGACCCACTCGACAGCATAATCCATCTTTGTGATGTGGACTCATACAAGTTGTTTAATAACAATAACTTGCACTGCGCTTGTCCGAGCCACTCTGTGCGTCTACCTTGTCACCCCGCGCTAGACGACGCGTTCCGTTCCCAATATCGTTTACCACAGCCAACCATCGGGGGATGGGGTCCATGGCACGTTCCAGCGAATCCACGAAGGGCACGCCGCTTCTGTTGTCGGACAACGCACGCACGGTGCTCAAGCGGCGCTATCTGATCAAGGACGATCAGGGCAACACGGTGGAGGAGCCGGAAGACCTGTTCTGGCGGGTGGCGCGGACCGTCGCCGCCCCCGATGCCCAGTATGGGGCTACGCCTAGGGCCGTCGAGGCCTTGGCCGAGACGTTCTTCGACCTGATGGCCACCCGGGTGTGGATGCCCAACAGTCCCACGCTCATGAATGCCGGCCGGCCCCTGGGCCAGCTTTCGGCGTGTTTCGTGTTGCCGGTGGACGATGCCCTCGCCAATGGCGAGAGCGGCATCTATGACACGCTCCGCAACATGGCCCTGGTGCATCAGTCGGGTGGCGGCACGGGGTTTTCCTTCTCCCGCCTGCGCCCCAAGAACGACGTGGTGCGTTCCACCATGGGCGTCGCCAGCGGTCCGGTCTCCTTTATGTCCTTGTATGACGCGTCCACCGATGTCGTGAAGCAGGGCGGCACACGCCGCGGCGCCAACATGGGCATTCTGCGCGTGGATCATCCAGACATCCTGGACTTCATCACCTGCAAGGACGACACGACCAAGATCACCAACTTCAATATTTCGGTGGCGGTTACCGACGCGTTCATGGCGGCGGTGAAGGCCGGTTCGTCGTACGATCTGATCCACCCCAAGACCAAGGTCGTCGTGGGCCAGCTGGAGGCGCGCGACGTGTTCAACACGATCATCCACGGCGCTTGGAAGACCGGCGAGCCCGGGGTGTTCTTCATTGATCGGGCCAACCACTACAACCCGGTGCCCAAACTCGGTAGTTACGAGGCCACCAACCCGTGCGGCGAGCAGCCGCTGTTGGCCTATGACGTCTGCAATCTGGGCTCGATCAACGTCGGCGTGTTCGTCAAGAACGGGCGGTTCGACTGGGATGGCCTGCGTCAGGCCGTGCACCTCTCCACGCACTTCCTCGACAACGTGATTGATGCCAACAAGTACCCGTTGGAAGAAATCACGCGGTTGGCCAACGACATCCGGCGCATCGGGCTTGGCGTGATGGGGCTGGCCGACGCCCTGGTTCGCCTGGGCATTCCCTACAACTCCGACGAAGGTGTCGCCTTCGGCCGGAAGCTCATGGAGTTCGTGGATGAAGAGTCCAAGGTCGAGAGCGAGCGGCTCGCCGCCCAGCGCGGCACGTTCTCGGCGTGGGCCGAGAGCATCTGGGGACCGGATGCCACCTGCGCGCGCGATGCCAAGGGCCGGCGCATCCGTCCTGAGCGCCGCTTGCGGAACTGCAACCTGACGACGGTGGCTCCCACGGGGACCATTTCCATTATCTCGGGTTGTTCGTCGGGTATTGAACCCCTTTTTGCCGTGGCGTTCATGCGGAACCAGGCCGGCGTCCTGATGCCCGATGTGAACGAAGACTTCCTGGCGATCGCCCGGAAGGAAGGCTGGTACTCGGACGAGCTCATTACCAGGATCGCCGAGGAAGGCCACATCCATTTCGACGCGGTGCCGGAGCAGTGGCAGCGGGTGTTTGTCACGGCGCACGACGTGACACCCGAGTGGCACATCCGGATGCAGGCTGCCTTTCAGGACTTCACCGACAGCGCGATCTCCAAGACCTGCAACTTCGCCCACTCGGCCACCGAGACCGATGTGCGCGCCATCTACGAGATGGCATTCGACCTCGGACTCAAGGGTGTTACGGTCTATCGCGACGGCTCCCGCGAGATGCAGGTCCTGAGCACCGGCAGCACCGCGAAGAAGGTGCAGGAAGGTGCCGGGGCCGGGAGTGCCCCAGACGCCGGGGTGGCCGACCTCAAGTCCACGATCGCGGAGCTGGAAACCGAACTTGACCTCACGAAGAAGAAGCTGCACGAGGTGGAATCCGAAAACCTCCAGCGGCGGGCCAAACGGTCCCGGCCGGAGTTGCTCCGGGGCACCACGCGCCGGATGGAAACACCCCTCGGCACGATGTACGTCACCCTCACGGAAGACGACAAGGGCCAGCCGTTCGAGATCTTCATGTCGCTCGGCAAGGCGGGTGGCGCCCTCATGGCTGACGTCGAAGCGATCGGTCGCCTGATTTCGCTCGCGCTCCGGTCCGGCATTCCCTTGGGGGAAGTGCATCGCCAGCTGCGCGGCATCTCGTCGGATCGCGTCACGGGCCTCGGCCCCAACAAGGTGATGTCCGTGCCCGACGCCATCGGCATTGCGATCGAGCGTTGGATGGGTGACAAGCAGGGCGTGCAGACGGACCTCTTGGCCACCGGCCAGTCCCCCAAAGTGGAGGCCCCGGCGCGCACGGTGGCCGGCCCCAAGGGTCAGCAGATGAAGTTCGAGTCCCATGACGCGGAACAGCACGCCGGTGCGTGCCCGGATTGCGGCTCGCAGCTGGAGTTCGCCGAAGGGTGCATGAAGTGCCACGTGTGCGGGTTCAGCGAGTGCGGGTGATCCAGTAGAATTGACGGCGGGAAGGCGGAACGTCCGGCGCCTTCCCGCCCTCCGGCCTTCCCGCCTATCTTCCCCCCATGGCCCGGGTCTTCAACTACTTCCGTACCCTGCGCGACGAGCGCCGTCAGCTCGGCTGGAAGGGTCTGTTCAAGAAACGGGGCTGGAAACTGGTCGCGGTGGTGGTGTTGTACTATCTCATCCGTGATACGACGCTCTACATACTCATCCCGCTGGCTATCGTCGCCGGGATCTTCGGATAGGCTGAGAGCACATGGGTTCCAAGCGACAATGGGCTCGAGTGAAACGCTCCGGGGCGCATGGATTGCGTCGCGGTGCGTGGTATCCCGTGCTGAACGATCGGCCGACTATCGTGGTACTGGATGTGGCCAAACGGGCCATCCCCATGGACCGCAGCCTGCTGGACTTCCGCGACGACGCACCCAGCCAGTGGAGCGTCGTGATCGGCGACCCGCAGACATCGCAGGCACGCCGGGCCAGCGAGGCCGCGCTCGAATGGACGTACGGCGTGTGTCCGGCGTGTCGCGAACGGCAGAACCTGATCGAAGGCGAAACGGACGCGACCTGCGAATCCTGCGGGCAGGCCGCGCCTATTGATTGGGACAACCCCTGTTAAAGGTGCACCCCTAGATCACTGCCAGCACGTCCCCGACCGCGACATCCGCTACCCCGCTGACAATTCCGTAGAACCCTCGCGTTCCGCCGTCAAGAAACTGCAGGGTCGCTTTCATGACCTCGGGCTCGACGCGCGCCCCCTTCCAGGCAAACCCGCTGAACGGCCGACAGGGCCGGGCCACCTGGACCCCGCTGATCGTGAGTTTCACTCGACCGGCCGGGTCCGTGACGGTGACGCCGGCGGCGAGTTCATCCAGCGTGATCACACGATCGGTCTCGATAATCAGGTTCTCGCCAGCGCATCCCACGGTCATGTGGGGCCCAAAACGGTCCTGCATCACGCCGTAGTGGCTGGTGAACCCGATGGAGAGGCCATTCAGGCCGTCCTCGTTCCGAGTCTCCGGGTGCTGACGATGGTGCACGTCGAGGACATCCGCGCCCAGGTGGTTGGCGACGATGCCATCCGGGTCCACCCGCACGCGCTCGACGGCCAGTAACGGGTCGGTGATATAGGTGCGGTTGGGCTTGTCGCCCACCTTGAGCGCCGAGCGCTGGATCTGCAAGCGAATGATCGGGCCAAGGGTGTGCATGGGAAGAAAGTAACCGGTGCACGGTGCACCTCTATATTCCGGCCATGACCGTGCGTCGCCAAACCGTCACGACCATGGTCGGTGCCGTCCCCGTGGGCGCCGAGCATCCGATTGTGGTGCAGTCCATGACCAACACGGACACCGCCGACGTGGCGAAGACGGTCGAGCAGGTCGCCCAGTTGGTCGAGACGGGGAGCGAGCTGGTGCGGGTCACGGTCAACAACGATGAGGCGGCGCAGGCGGTGCCGCATATTGTCGAGGGCCTCGCCGCCCGTGGTGTCACGGTCCCCATCATCGGCGACTTCCACTACAATGGTCATCTCCTGCTCACGCGGCACGAAGCGTGCGCCGCGGCGCTGGCCAAGTACCGCATCAATCCGGGCAATGTGGGTGGCAAGCGGGCCGACGAGAACTTCCGGGCCATCATCGAGGTGGCCCTGCAGCATGAGAAGCCGGTCCGTATCGGTGTCAACTGGGGTTCGCTGGACAAGTTCCTGCTCACCCAATTGATGGACGAGAACGCCAAACGGTCGGAGCCCAGGGACGCGCGCACCGTGACGCTCGCGGCCATGGTCGAGAGCGCCATGCGCTCAGCGGCCCTGGCCGAGTCGATCGGTCAACCGCACGACCGGATCATTCTCTCGGTCAAGATGTCGCGCGTGCCGGACCTGGTGGACGTGTACCGGCTGCTGGCGCCGCGCTCGGATTACCCGCTGCATCTGGGGCTCACCGAAGCGGGCATGGGCACCAAAGGTGTCGTAGCCAGCGCGGCCGCGGTAGGTATCCTCCTGCTCGAGGGCATTGGGGACACGATCCGGGTGTCGCTCACGCCCCGTCCCGGTGGCGACCGCTGCGAAGAGGTGCGGGTCGCGCAACAGATTCTCCAGTCCATGGGGCTTCGCAGTTTTCTCCCGCAGGTGACCGCCTGTCCCGGCTGTGGACGCACGACGAGCACGTTCTTCCAGGAAATGGCCGAGCAGATTCAGGCCTACCTCGTGGAGCAGATGCCCGCCTGGCGCACGCAGTACCAGGGTGTGGCAGAGCTCAAGGTGGCCGTCATGGGATGTGTCGTGAACGGACCGGGCGAGTCGAAGCACGCCGACATCGGGATTTCCCTGCCGGGCACCGCGGAAGATCCCAAGGCCCCCGTGTATGTGGACGGCCGGCTGTTCACCACGCTCAAGGGGGATCGCATCGTCCCCGAATTCACGACCATCCTCAACGAATACGTGAGCCGGAAGTACGGCGCCGTGCCCGTCGCCTGAGGCCCGGGTGGCCTTGCACGGACGGCTGATTGTGTTGGGTACCGGGACCTCGTTCGGGGTGCCGGTGGTAGGGTGCGACTGCGTGACCTGCACGTCCGACGATCCGCGGGATCGTCGCACCCGCGTCAGCGCCGTGGTGGCGATTGACGGCGGGCCCACCCTGCTCATTGATACCGCCCCCGAACTCCGGCTCCAGCTGGTCGCGGCCGGCATCCGGCGGGTGGACGCGGTGCTCTACACGCACGACCACGCCGATCATTCCCACGGGATTGACGATCTGCGCGCCATCTCTGGTCGTGGCGGTCGCCTGCCGATCTACGGCCCGCCGGAAGTCCTGGAACGCCTGGGACATCGGTTCGACTACATCTTCGACGACGCGGTGCAGCCGCCCGAGGGCACGTCCAAGCCCGAACTGGTGCGGATGCCGCTCGACGCCGGCGTCGAGATCGATATTGCCGGCGTGCCGGTTCTCCCCCTTGAAGCGGATCACGGCACGATGCGCGTCTACGGGTACCGGGTCGGTCCGGTGGCGTACATGACGGACGTGAAACGCCTACCCGAGGCCACGGTCGCCCGGTTGGGAGGGTTGGAGGCCTTGATCGTGAACGCCTTGTTCGAAACGCCGCACCCAACGCACCTGTCGGTGCCGGAAGCGGTGGTGCTGGCCCAGCGGTTGGGCGCGCGGCAGACGTGGCTGACCCACATTCCGCACCGGCACCGCCACCGCGACCTGGCCGCCCGCTTGCCGGAGGGCGTGGCCCCGGCCTACGACGGGTTGGTCGTGCCGTTTTGACGCCCCCCGTGTCACGGCGGTAAAATTCGCGTATGGAAAAGGGACTGAAGGACGCTCTGGCTTTGATGGGTGGCGCCGTGACCTATACGAACGGCGCGCTGGCCATTGCGGACCCCCGCGTCATCACCAGCGAGGCGCTGGACGGATTGGTGCGCCAGGCCGTGTTCGCCGCCGATCACGACGAGCGGGATTGGGCGCGCTGGCTGATCTGGGAGCTGGCCCAGGAACGGGGTTCAGGCCCCGCGTCCATTCACGGCCTGTACATGGCGATGGGAGAGGGGAAGACCGGCGGGTTCACGGTTCCCGCCATCAACATCCGCATCCTGTCCTACGATACCGCCCGTGCCGTGTTCCGCGCGGCGCGCGCCCGCAATGCCGGCGCCATTCTGTGCGAGATCGCGCGGTCGGAGATGGCCTACACCGATCAACGGCCGGGCGAATATGCGACGGTGATCCTGGCCGCGGCGCTCCGGGAAGGGTTCCCGGGGCCTGTCTTCATTCAGGGCGATCACTTCCAGGTCAACCACAAGAAGTATGCGGCCGATCCCGAGGCGGAAGTCGGCGCCATTCGTACGCTCATCGAGGAAGCGCTCCCGGCCGGGTTCTTCAACATTGACATTGACACGTCCACGCTGGTGGATCTCGCGCACGACACGCTCGACGCCCAGCAGGCGGTCAACTATGGGCGTGCGGCGGAACTGACGCAGTTCATTCGCGACCGTGAGCCCGCCGGGGTCACGGTATCGGTGGGTGGGGAGATCGGCGAAGTGGGCGGCAAGAACAGCACGGTGGAGGAACTGGTCGCGTTCATGGACGGATACAACCGTTCCCTGGCCGCGCGGGGTGCCTACACGGGCTTAAGCAAGATTTCCGTGCAAACAGGTACGTCGCACGGGGGCGTGGTGCTGCCTGACGGATCGATTGCCGAAGTGAAGCTCGACCTCAGGGCGCTCGAAGCGTTGTCGCTGGCGGCGCGCACGCGGTACCGCCTGGCTGGCGCGGTCCAGCATGGCGCGTCCACGTTGCCGGAGAACGCGTTTGGCCAGTTCCCGACGTGCGGTGCGTGCGAGATTCACTTGGCGACCAACTTCCAGAGCATGGTGTTTGACCACCCCGCCTTGCCGGCGGATCTGCGCGAGCGGCTGCGGTCGTGGACGTTCGCCAATTGTGCCGGTGAGCGGGGTGCCAAGGATTCGGACGAACAGTTCTATTACAAGTCCCGCAAGAAGGCGATCGGCCCGCACAAGCGCGAGCTGTGGGATCTGCCCGCCTCCGTCCGCGAGACCATCGCGGCTGATCTGGAGGCGCGGTTCGGGTTCCTGTTTGACCAGCTCAAGGTGAGCGGTACGGCCGACGCGGTGGCACGTCACGTGCGACCCGTGGCCATCCGGCATGCGGCTCCCGCCAAAGCGGCGGTGGCGGCACCCGATGACGCCGATGCGGGCGAATGAGGAGGCAGTATGTCACACGATGATCGTGCGGTAGTGGTCGTAGAGAAATCCAGCGGCGTGGGCGGATTCCTCACGGGACTCCTGCTCGGTGCCGGGATCGCCTTGCTGATGGCGCCCCGCAGCGGCGAGGAAACCCGGGCGATGCTGACGGATCGCGTACGCCGCCTGCGGGATGCCGCCGAGGAAGGCCTCGACGACCTGCAGGACATGGTCGGCGATGGGTACGAGCGTGCCAAGGCCACGGTTGAGAAGAAGATTGACACGGCCCGCCGCTCGATTGACCAGAAGCGCGAGGGCGCGCGTTCCGTTGTGGATGCTGGCCGCGCTGCCGTGCGTTCGGCGCGTGACGAACTGGAACGACGGCTCGCCGAGAGCCGGTCGGGCGAGAGCGACGACGAAAACGCCTGACGACGTCCCCGCGGCGCGGCGGCGCCGCGGGTGGCGTTTCACGCCGAGCTGGTTCTTCCGCCGCGTCCTCTCGGCGGGGTTCGAGGACAACATCCCTTTTCTCGCCAGCGCGCTCACCTTCGACGCGCTCCTTTGGATTCTTCCCTTCGTGCTGCTCATGCTCGCGGGGATCGGCTTCGTGCTCGGTGGCACGGCGGATCCGGCAGCCACCATTCACATGGTGTTCGACCAGTTCCTGCCGGGACATCAGGCGGTGCGCGACCCGTTTAGCCGGGTGGAACAGGCTCTCACGGAGGTCGTGGCCAGCCGGACGCAGCTCTCCCTCGCGGGCCTGCCGCTGTTCGTGTGGTTCTCCGGTCGCCTGTTCGGGTCGGTTCGTGCGGCGTTGAACGAGGTGTTCGACACCGAGGAGTCCCGGGCGTATCCCTTGGCCAAACTGCTGGACGTCGGGCTTGGGGCCGCGTGTGCCGTCTTGATTGCGGTCAACACGCTGGTCACGGCTTTTTTCTTCGATGGATCCTATGGTGGCCGCTTTCTCGCGACCCTGTCGGCGTGGGCCTCCGCGGCCTTGCTGTTTTTCCTGGTGTATACGGTGGCGCCGAGCCGCCGCGTTCGGTGGGACACTGCGCTGGTGGCGGCCATGTTCACGTCGCTGGCGTTCGAGGTCGGCAAGAAGCTGTATGGGTTCTACTTGTCGGAGTTCGCGACGATTGACCGCTTCTTCACCAATGCCAACGCGATTGCGGCGCTGCTGTTCGTGTTTTATGTGTACTACACGGCCTGGGTGTTTCTGGCAGGGGGGGAAGTGGCGGAGACGTACGACCTTGCCCGCCGGCAACGTGAGCAACGAGAAGCCCTCATATGACCTCGATTGACCTGCGCAGCGACACCGTCACCCGTCCGTCGGACGGTATGCGCCAGGCGATGGCGTCGGCCGAAGTGGGTGATGACGTGTTGGATGGTGACCCGACCACACGACAGCTCGAAGAGCGCGTGGCGAGCCTGCTTGGCCATGAGGCCGCGCTGTTCTTTCCCTCGGGGACCCAGGCGAATCAGGTGGGCGTCGGCCTGCACGTGCAGCCGGGTGACGAACTGATCCTTGAGGCGGACGCCCACCTCCTGCATTACGAGCAAGGGGCGCTTACGGCCCTCTGGGGCATTCAGCCGCGACCCGTGCCGACGCCCGACGGCCTGCTTACGGTGGGCCTGGTGGAATCGGCCCTGCGTTCCGGCCGGTTTGTGCCGCGCATCGGAGCGCTCGCGGTCGAGAACACGCACAATGCGGCGAGCGGCCGGGTCATGCCCGAGCAGACGTTTGCCGACCTGGGCGCGCTCGCGGCGGGACGCCGCCTGCCGCTGCACCTGGATGGCGCCCGGCTCTGGAACGCCGCAGTGTCGCTCGACCTCCCGCTCGACCGACTCGCCCGGCACGCCACGACGGTGATGGTGAGTTTCAGCAAGGGGCTCGGGTGCCCCGTGGGATCATGCCTGGCCGGGTCGCGGGCCCTGATGGACGAGGCGTGGCGACTGCGGAAACGGCTGGGCGGCGGCATGCGGCAGTCGGGGGTGCTGGCGGCGGCGTGCCTCTACGCGCTGGACCACCATCTCGACGGAATCGTCGAGGACCACGCCAACGCGCGGCGATTGGCCGACGCGCTCGCCGGGCACGCACGCGTCCGGGCGGCGGCCCCCGAGACCAACATCGTCATGCTGGACCTGCTGGGGTGGAACTCGGCCGACGCCGCCGCGCGGCTGGCGGCCAAGGGGGTGCTGCTGGTAGCGTTCGGCGCCACGCGATTGCGGGCGGTAACGCACCGCGATGTCACCGAGCGGGACATTCGCGCCGCGGGCGACGCAATCGCTGCGGCGCTGGCGTGAGAGGACGCACATGCGCGTAATTGTTGTTGGCGCCGGCGAAGTGGGCTACCACGTCGCCGACCGGCTGTCCAAGGAAGGCCACGACATCGTGGTCGTGGATGTCAACGACGAGCGGTTGGAATACGTCCAGGCACACCTGGATGTGGCCGTGGTAGAAGGGAGTGGCGCCAGCCCCTCGGCGCTCAAGGACGCGGGAATCGATAAAGCCGGACTGCTGCTCGCCGTCACCTCCATTGATGAAGTGAACCTCGTCTGCTGCATGACGGCGCCTGTGCGGGAAGGTCTCGTGCGCGTCGCGCGCGTGTCTAACCCCGATTTCTACCGTGAGCACGGCCAGCTGGAGCCGGGACGGTTTGGCGTGGACTTGCTGATCAATCCCGAGCGCGAGTTGGCGCTTGAGGCGTTCCGTCTGCTCCAATCCACGGCCGCCACCGACGTCCACGAGTTTGCCGATGGCGCGGTCCAGCTGATCGGGCTGTTCGTCACGGCGACCGCGCCGATTGCCGGCCGCACGCTGGCCGACATCGGCCGCGGCGAAGGGGGCCGGGCCCTGCTCACCGTGGCGCTGGAACGGGAAGGGGTGACCACCGTTCCCAGCGGGGACACGGTAATCCGGGTTGGCGACCACATCTACGTCGTCGCCGCCGCTCAGGATATTCCGCGCGCGCTCGAGTTGTGCGGTCACGAGATAACGGACGTGCGGCGGGTGATGGTGGGCGGTGGGTCCACCGAGGCCTACTATCTGGCGCGCCTGCTCCAACAGCACGGCGTGCAGCCGGTGATGCTGGTGGCCGACCGCGCGCGCGCGCAGGATCTCGCCGAACGACTCGACAAGACGCTCGTGCTGAACGGCGACGTGACGGACATCGAGCTGCTGGAGTTGGAAGGCGTGGGCGGCATGGATGCTTTCGTGGCGCTGACCGAGCGGGATGAGACGAACCTGATTGCCTCCCTGGTGGCGCATCACGCCGGGGCGCGGCAAGTCGTGACCCTTGTTAACAAGAGCGATTTCATTCCCCTGGCGCGGCGACTGGGGCTCGATGCCGCCGTGAGCCCGCGGCTCTCAGCGGCCAACGCCATTCTCCGCTACGTCCGGCGCGGCAATGTCACCCGGGTGGCGACGTTCAAGGAGAGTGACGCGGAGGTGATGTCCATTGAGGTGCGCGCGGAGAGCCCGCTGGTGGGCCGTCCCCTCGGCGAACTGGACTTTCCAGACGACGCGATCGTGGCGGCCGTGGTGCGCAACCGTGAGGTGATCGTGCCGCGCGGCGACCACGTGTTCCAGCCCGGGGATACCGCCATCATCTTCGCCCTGCCGAACGCGATCAGCGCCGTGACCCGCCTGTTCCCGTCGTGAACCTGCGCGAAGTCCTGCATGTCGTGGGCGCCCTGCTGGCGTGGTCAGCCGGGGCGATGCTGCCGAGTGCGGGACTGGGGATCGGCGAGGGACTGCTCGGACCGTGGCTCATTGCCGCGGGGGCTACCGGCCTGGCGGGGCTCACGTTGTGGCTGGGTACGCCGAAGGTCGTGTCCATCAACCCGCGCGAGGGACTCGCGGTCGTGGGGTTGGGGTGGCTCGCGGTGGTGGCGTTCGGATCCCTGCCGTTTCTCGCCACCGGTGTCGTGCCCTCCGTTCCGGCGGCGCTGTTCGAGTCGGTCTCCGGGTTCACCACGACGGGCGCCAGCGTCTTTCCGGTCATCGAAGACCTGCCGCGCTCGATCCTGTTGTGGCGGAGCATGTCGCACTGGGTCGGCGGCATGGGGATCATCGTCCTGGGCGTCGCCATCCTGCCGCTGCTCGGTGTCGGCGGGGCGCAGCTATTCCGGGCCGAGGCGCCCGGAATTTCCAATGACCGCCTGACGCCGCGGATTGCCAGCACGGCACGTCTGCTCTGGGGCGTCTATGCGTTGTTCACGGTGGTGCTCGGCCTCGCGTATCTGGTGCTCGGCATGGCGCCGTTCGACGCCATCAATCACGCGATGAGCACGCTCGCGACCGGTGGTTTTTCCACGCGCACGGCATCCTTGGGCGCGTTCGGGCCCGCCATCCAGTGGATCACCATTCTGTTCATGTTTCTTGCGGCGGCCAACTTCACGCTGCACCTGCGCGCGTTGTCGGGCAAACCCATGGCCATGCTGCGCGACCCGGAGTTCCGCTGGTATCTCATCTCCACGGTGGCGGTGATCGCCATTGCGTTCGCCGTGCTGTCGGTCGGGGCAGGCGGCGCGTCCGGCCGCTTCCGGGCCGCCGCCTTCAACGTGGTCGCCATCCACACCACGACGGGCTTCGCTACGGAAGACTTTGCCGCGTGGCCCGCCTTGCTGCAAGTCCTGTTGCTGGGCCTCATGTTCATGGGTGGCATGGGCGGATCGACCGCCGGTGGGTTCAAGGTGGTCCGCGCGGCGGTCGTGACCCAGCACGTGTTCAACGAAATCCGGAAGGTGCGACACCCACGAGCCGTGGTCGTCACGCGACTGGGGCGGCAAGCCGTGCGGCCGGATATCGTGCTCAACGTGCTGGCCTTCCTGGCTCTGTACATGTTCACCCATGCACTCGGCACGGTGGCCCTGACCGCGCTGGGCCACGATCTGATCACCGCCATGAGTGCCTCGCTCTCGGCAATGTCGTCGGTGGGCCCGGGACTCGGGACCGTCGGTCCCGCATCCCATTACGGCGACGTGGGCAGCGCCGCGCAGCTGGTGTTGAGCGCCTTGATGCTGCTCGGCCGCCTCGAATTCTATACGCTGCTGGTGCTGGTGGTGCCGGAGACGTGGAATCGGGCGGGGGGACACAGATAGGTAGGTGCAAGGTGCAAGGTGCAAGGTGCAAGGTGCAAGGTGCAAGGTGCAAGGTGCAAGGGCCCTTCCACACCACCCGTGTACCGTGCACCGTGCACCGAAGGCTCCGATAGCCGCCCGCCGTTCGCAGGGTTAAGTTCCCCTCGCCCCAGGTCCGGAGGGCGCGCACGCGTGAACCGCGTCAGGCCCGAAAGGGAGCAGCGCTAAGCGATGTCGCACGTCGCTCCGGGGAGCCTGGGGCACTTTCTTGCCCTGCCGCCTCACCCCTCCCGTGCACGGTGCACGGTGCACGGTGCACGGTGGACTCGATCCAGGTGCGCATCCCGTCCCATGTCCCACACGGCCCTCGCCCGTAAGTACCGTCCTCGCCGCTTTTCGGAGTTGGTGGGGCAGGAGCACGTCGCGGCCGGATTGAAGGGCGCGGTGGCCAAGAATCGCGTGGCGCATGCGTACTTGCTCACCGGACCGCGGGGGGTCGGTAAAACCACGGCGGCGCGTGTGCTTGCCATGGCGCTCAACTGCGGCCAACGGGCCGCCGACGGCGAGCCGTGCGGTGCGTGCGACGACTGCAACCGGATCTGGTCGGGCTCGGCCAACCTGGACGTGGTGGAGATTGACGCGGCGAGCAACCGGGGCGTGGATGATGCGCGGGATCTGCGGGAGCGCGCCATGTACGCCGCCAGCGGTCCCGAGCGCCACAAGGTGTACATCATTGACGAAGCGCACATGCTGACGCGTGAGGCGTGGAATGCGCTCCTCAAGATTCTCGAAGAACCGCCACCGCGCGTCGTCTTTGTCTTTGCCACCACCGAACCCCAGAAAATCGCGAACGCCGCTGGGCCAGTCCTGAGCCGCGTGCAACGGTTCGATTTCCGTCGTATCGGCCTGGAAACCATTCGTGCGCGCCTGGCGGCGGTCGCCAAGGCCGAGCAGCTGGCCGCGGATGACGATGCCCTGGTACTGCTTGCGCGCGTGGCGGCCGGCGGGATGCGCGATGCGCTGTCGCTGCTGGACCAATCGGTCGCCTTCGGTGAAGGCACGCTGACGGTGGAGCGGGTGCGGACCACGTTGGGCCTCATCGCGGATGAGCGGTTCGCGGAGCTGTTGGCCATGGTGGCGGAACGCCGGGTGGCCGATGTCTTCCCGTTCGTCGAGGAGCTGACAGCCGGCGGCGCCGACCTGGCCGAGTTTGTGAGCGGAGTGGGGGATACCCTGCGCGCCTTGCTCATGCGATTGGTGGGCGCCGAGGCGACGGGACTGACCGAGACCATGCGCCAGGCGCTGGACCGCGAGGCGGAGCGGTATGTCGCGGGCGACGTGCTGCGCATGCTGCGGCTGCTGCAGGATGCGGAAACGGCGATTCGCAGGAGCCCGAACGCGCGGTTGCACGTCGAGGCGTTGATCGTGCAGTGGACGCTGATGGACCGCACGATCGAGTTGCGCGAGTTGCTCGACCGCAAGGCGACTTCATCGGCCCCGGCGGCGCCACCGTCCGCTCTCTCGCCGCCCGCCCGGGAGCGACCACCCCGCCCTGAGCCGCGGGCGGCGGCTGCAGAACCCAGGTCTGTCGACCGCCCGACGCCTCCGGACCTGCCGAGTCTTCAGGCCACCTGGTTGCAGGTGGTGGAAGATGTCGGGGCCAAACGACCCATCCTCAAGGAAGCGCTCGTGGCCTCCCGACCCGTGGCGCTGGATGACGACCTCCTGACCGTCGAGCTTGCGGCGGCCCACGGGAGCCATTGGGAAACGCTCGATCGGGCGTCGGCGAGTGTGGTGGACGCCGTCCGGGCACGGACAGGTCAGGCAGTGCGACTCGCGTTTCGCGCTCTCCAGGCCGCGACGCAGGCGCCTCCGGCCCCGACCAAACGGCTCGATCCGGTGGCAGACAAGGTCGAACGATTGGCCCGGTATCGGGCCAAGGATCCCGCCCTTGATGTTCTCGCCGAAAGTCTCGATCTCGAGCTCATGGAATAGCTTGCGGCCCCTCTGACCGGGCGGTAGCTTGCACGGTCACACCATGGCCGGAATGCCTGATTTTTCACAGATAATGCAGCTGGGCCAGCAAATGCAGGGCCGGCTGTCGCGCATGCAGACCGAACTCGCCGAACGCTCGGTGACCGGGTCGGCCGGCGGCGGGATGGTGACCGTGACGGCCGATGGTCGTGGCCGTATCCGCACGGTGAAGATTGATCCCGCGGCCCTGACCGGTGGCGACGGCGAAATGGTCGAAGATCTGGTGCTGGCCGCGGTGGCGGAGGCCCAGCGGCGCGCGGAGGCACTGTACGCCGAAGAGCTCCGCAAGGTGACCGGCGGATTGCCGCTGCCTTTTTCGCTCCCGATCTGACGTGTCGGTCATTGACGCCCTGACCGCCGAGTTTGCCAAATTGCCGGGGATTGGCCGCAAGACGGCCACACGGCTGACCTATCACTTGTTGGGCCAGCCGCGCGCGACGCTTGCGGTGCTGGCCCGTGCCCTGGATGCCGCAGCGGAACGCGTGCGCACCTGTTCCGAGTGTGGCAACCTGACCGAGGCCGATCCCTGCGCCATTTGCGCGGACCCTCGACGCGACGCGACCATGTTGTGTGTGGTGGAAGATGCGTCGGACATCGGCGCCATCGAGCGGGCGGGCGAGTTCCGGGGCCGCTACCACGTACTCGGCGGGCTGTTGTCACCACTGGATGGCGTGGGGCCGGACGACCTGCGTGTGTCGGAACTGGAGCGGCGCCTCGCCAATGGCTCCGTCGTACGCGAGGTGATCGTGGCCACCAACCCGTCCATGGAGGGTGAAGTGACCGCGACGTGGCTCAAGGGGGTGTTGCGCGAGGTCGACGTCCGCGTGACGCGCATCGCGCTCGGTCTCCCGGTCGGTGGCGACCTGGAATACGCCGATGGGGTCACCATCGCGCAGGCCATGGCCGCGCGACGGGAGATGGCCGGATGACCCGGCGGCGCTGGGCGGCCCTGATCGGGGGACTCGGGGTTGGACTGTTGGCGGGCGCGTTGATGGCCCAGCAGTCCATCAGCCGACACCGGCGGGACTTGTTCAGCGGCAGGCCGCTCCGGCGGTTGTCGGCGCTGGGGTATCTGGCGGCGCATCCGGGCGTGGAAGCGGTCCGCGTGCTCCGGGATTACATCGCCTGGGAATCGCAGCCCATGTTGCGCCGTCGCGCGGAAATGATCGCACGACGCATGGAAGCCAAACTCGGGTAAGGCGGACAGTCATGAAGGAGACCGGCGCCGGATCGTGGTCGCTCGCGGAGAGCGACCACACCAAGATCACCGAGCACCTGAACGCGTTGCTGCAGGAAGCCAACGCGCGTTGTGCGCTGTTGGTAGACCGCACCGGCCAGCTGCTGGCCAACGTGGGCGACAAGCTCAACTTCGACTCGGCCGCGTTTGCGTCACTCACCGCCGCCGACTTCAGTGCCAACGATCAGTTGGCCAAGATGATCGGCGAGCCCGAGTTTGCCTCGCTGTTTCACCAGGGCGAGAAGGAATCCATGTACCTGGCCGACGTGGCCCGGCGCGTGATCCTGGTGGTTTTGTTCGACCAGCGCACGACCGTCGGTCTGGTTCGGCTCCGCGTCAAGCAGACCGTCCTGGACCTGTCGCAGCTCTTCGAAGAGATGTTCAGCCGGCTGGCCTCCGGGCAGAAGCCGCAGAGCGTGCTCGACGGGGCGGACGACGAAATTGACAAGCTCTTCGGGTAACAGGGCACACTCATGTCGATGATCAACTATGCCTCCCGGGAGATCAACTGCAAGATCGTGTATTACGGTCCCGGGTTGGGCGGCAAGACCACGAATCTCGAGCACGTCTACGCCAAGGTGGCGCCGGACACGCGGGGCAAGATGGTGTCCCTCGCGACCGAAACCGAACGCACGTTGTTCTTCGACTTCCTCCCGGTGGACCTGGGTACGATTCGCGGGTTCAAGACGCGCTTCCACCTCTACACGGTGCCGGGCCAGGTCTATTACAACGCCTCGCGCAAGCTGATCTTGAAGGGCGTGGACGGCGTGGTGTTCGTCGCCGACAGCCAGATCGAGCGCATGGAAGCGAATATCGAGGCCATGCAGAACCTGTACGACAACATGGCGCAGTACGGGTATGACCTCACCAAGACGCCATTCATTGTGCAGTTCAACAAGCGCGACTTGCCGAACGCCGCCCCGATCAAGGATCTCCAGGCGGCCCTGAATCCCGGGTGGCCGGTCGAAGACCCGGCGCGCCAGAAGGACACGCCGGATCCGTTCAATCCGGGCAACAAGCTGATCCAGAACGTGGGTGGCCAGTGGATTGAGCGCGCGCCCTACCTGGAAGCCGTGGCGGTGAGCGGGGATGGCGTCTTCGAGACGCTCAAGGCCGTGGCCAAGCTGGTCCTCAAGGCCCTGAGCTGATCCGGGAGGCGGCGTGATCTGGACGCTGCCCAACATCCTCACGGTGGCGCGTATCGCGTTGACGCCCGTCATCGCGCTCCTGCCGTTCATCCAGGGATGGATTCCCAAGGCGATCGCGTTTGTCGTGTTTCTCGCCGCGGCCATCAGCGACATCTTTGACGGCAAGATTGCGCGCGACCGCGGCGAAGTCACCGATCTGGGCAAGATCCTCGATCCGCTCGCCGACAAACTGCTCCTGATCGCGACCCTGATCCCGATCTACTGGATCACCAATTTCCGCATGCAGCAGTACGAGTTCCCGTGGTGGGGGCATCTCCCGCTGTGGGTGGCCGTGCTCCTGGTTGGCCGCGAAGCCTTCATGACCGTACTCCGCCAGGTGGCCAAGCGGCGCGGCATCGTGATTGCCGCGGCGGGGGCGGGGAAGCTCAAGACTGTCGTGCAGGACACGTTCGTGGGCGCGATGATCGCCTGGTTCGCGTGGAAAGACATGGTGGAGGCGTTTGGATGGCAGGGTGGGTGGGTGGGTCGGCTGTGGGAAGAGTTCCACGGCCAGTTTGTCGCCGCCACGTTGGCTGGGGCGG
>JBBDNM010000062.1:0-80976 GCA_040877595.1 Gemmatimonadales bacterium
TGCACCGTGCACCGAAGTAGTTTAGACCATGCCCCCGTCCGACCTCGACCTCCTCTGCATCAACACCATCCGCACCCTGGCCATGGATGCGGTGCAGGCGGCCAATTCCGGGCATCCCGGCACGCCGATGGCCCTGGCGCCGCTCGCCTACGTGCTCTATACGCGGCACGTGCGGCACAATCCGGTGGACCCCGCATGGATCAACCGCGACCGTGTGGTGCTGTCGTGTGGCCACGCGTCCATGCTGCTCTACAGCACGCTGTATCTGTGCGGCTACGACGTGACGCTGGACGACTTGAAGGCCTTCCGGCAGTGGGACAGCAAGACGCCGGGGCATCCAGAAACGGGGCACACGCCGGGGATTGAGACCACCACGGGCCCGTTGGGGCAGGGGATGGCCAATGCGGTCGGCATGGCGCTCGCCGAGTCGCACCTGGCGGCGCAGTTCAACCGACCCAACGAGCAGGTGGTGAACCATCACACCTGGTTCATCGCGTCGGACGGCGACCTGATGGAGGGCCTGAGCCATGAGGCGGCGTCGCTGGCGGGGCATTTGCAGCTGGGGCGGCTGATCGGGTGCTACGACGACAACCGCATCACGATTGACGGGTCCACCGACCTGGCTTGCAGCGATGATGCCGCCCAGCGGTTTCTTGCCTACGGCTGGCATGTCCAATCGCTGGACGACGTCAACGATCTTGAGGCGCTCGACGCGGCCATTGTGGCGGCCAAGGCCGAGACGTCGCGGCCGTCGTTGATCATCGTGCGGTCGCATATCGGGTACGGCAGCCCGACCAAACAGGACACGGCCGACGCGCACGGCGCGCCGCTCGGCGAAGACGAAGTGCGCCATACCAAGGATGCCCTCAACTGGCCCACGCACGAGCCGTTTCACGTGCCGGAAACCGCGCTCAAGGAGTGGCGCAAGGCGCGCGAGCGCGGCCAGGCACTGCAGTCGGTGTGGGAGAAACGGTATCAGGCATTCCGCAGCGCGTGGCCCGATGTGGCCGACGAGCTCGACCGGCGGCTGGCCGGCACGATGCCGGGTGGGTGGGAATCGAGCCTGCCGGATCTGGCGGGGAAGGCGATGGCGACCCGCAAGGCGTCCGGCACCACGCTCAACGCGCTCGCCGGCGCACTGCCGGAACTCGTTGGCGGCTCGGCCGACCTGGCGCCATCGAATAACACGTTGATCGCGGCGAGCGGCGACTACTCGGCGCGGAATCGCGCCGGGCGGAACCTGCGATTCGGCATCCGCGAGCACGCCATGGGTGGCGTGCTGAACGGGATGGCGCTGCACGGTGGGGTGATGCCGTATGCGGGGACGTTCCTGATCTTCTCGGACTACATGCGGCCGGCCATTCGGCTGGCGGCGATGATGCGCCAGCACGTGATCTATGTGTTCACGCACGATTCGATTGGGCTGGGTGAGGATGGGCCGACCCACCAGCCCGTGGAACAGCTCACGACGCTGCGCACGATTCCCAACTTGTGGGTGATCCGGCCGGCGGATGCGGTGGAAACGGTCGCCGCGTGGAAGATGGCCGTACTGCGCCGCGGAGGGCCGGTCGCGCTCGCGCTGACGCGGCAGGATGTGCCGGCCGTTGCTACCACGGAGAGCACGGGGGGCACGGAGAAAGGCGCGTATGTGTTGCGCGAGGCAAAGGGCGGGAAGCCCAAGGTGATCCTGTTGGCGACCGGATCGGAAGTGCACTTGGCGGTGGCGGCTCAGGAGCAACTTGAGGCCGATGGTATCGCGACGCGCGTGGTCAGCGTGCCGTGCCTCGAAGTGTTCGCCGAGCAGGATGCCGGCTATCGCGAGCGCGTGCTTCCTCCCGCAGTAACCGCACGGTTGGCCATCGAGGCCGCCCACCCGTTGTCGTGGTGGCGCTGGGTGGGCGATCGTGGTGACGTGCTGGGTGTTGACCGGTTCGGTGCCTCGGCGCCGTGGAAGACCGTGTTTACGAAGTATGGAATCACGACCGATGCGGTCGTGACGCGGGCGCGGGCGCTTGTCCGCCCTGGTTGACCGCATCTTCGATCGCGACCCGACCGTCTGGGTTGACGATCCCGCCAGCCCCGAGGTCGCCGACCGACTCGGCTGGCTGGACACGCCCGAGACCATGCCCGCGCATTGCGAAGCGCTCGAAGCGATGGCGGACCGCGCCAAGGGCGCCCGACGCGTGATTCTTGCCGGGATGGGGGGCTCGAGTTTGGCGCCCGAGGTCGTGTGGCGCACGTTCCATCAGCAACCGGGCCGGCCGTCCCTGCGCCTGTGGGACAGCACGCATCCCGACGCCGTCCCGACGCTTGGGCCCGACGATCTGATCCTCATTGCCTCCAAGTCCGGCACCACGATCGAGACCGCGTGTTTTGAAGAGTGGGCGTGGGCGGCCACGGGCCAAGCGGGCGACCGCTTCATCGCGGTGACGGATCCCGACACGGCGCTCGCGCGCCGCGCCGCCGACCGCGGGTACTCCGCATTCATCAATCCCGCCGACATTGGGGGCCGTTTCAGCGCCTTGTCGCTGTTCGGGCTGGTGCCGGCCGCGCTGATCGGCCTCAATGTGCGCCGACTGCTGGAGGGCGCGCGTACGGCGCGGATCGCTGCCGCCACATGGGAAGCCATCGGGTTGACGCTGGGCGAGCATGCGCTGGCTGGGCGCAACAAGCTCATCCTGCGTGAGCGGCCGGCGCTGCGCGGATTCGGGCTGTGGCTCGATCAGTTGATCGCGGAAAGCACCGGCAAGCGGGGCAAGGGCATCGTACCCATCGTGGGCGACCCGGACGCCGCGGCGTCGGATGCCGTCA
The DNA here is from genome assembly GCA_040877595.1 of Gemmatimonadales bacterium. GTDB lineage: Bacteria > Gemmatimonadota > Gemmatimonadetes > Gemmatimonadales > GWC2-71-9 > JBBDNM01. Next base: position 2,812 of record JBBDNM010000062.1, read on the forward strand.
CCAGCGAGGTGCGACTCAACGGTCGTGACCCGTATGATCTGGGTCGCCTGTTCTACGGATGGTCCCTCGCTACGGCGGTCATCGGGCACGTGCTCCGGGTGAACCCGTTCGACCAGCCCGATGTGCAGGACGCCAAGACGCGCACCGCCCAGCTGCTCTCCGTCGGCACCCCGCCTGCCGCCGCCGCGGACGGCCCGGACGACCTTGTCCGCCTGCTCGACGGCACGGCGCCCGGCGACTATGTCGCGCTCCTGGTCTACGGCGCCCCGTCTGTCGCCGGCGATGTGCGACTGGCCAAACTCCAGCGTCAACTGCGTCGGCGCACCGGTGCGGTCGCCACGGTCGCCTGGGGACCGCGGTACCTCCATTCGTCAGGTCAACTGCATAAGGGCGGCCCGCCGGTTGGCCGGTTCATCGTGGTGTCGGACCCGCCGACGCACGACGTGGAGATTCCGGGCCGGCCGTACACGTTCGGTACGCTCTGCAACGCCCAGGCGGCGGGCGATGTCGCCGCGCTCCGGGCCCTTGGCCGTTCCGTGGTCCATATGGCATCTTTGGCCATGATCGAGGCGCTCCGTTGACTGACCAACACGCGGCCAAGCAACGGGCCGCTCTCGAGGCCGTCAACCTCGTCCAGTCCGGCATGGTGCTGGGCTTGGGCACAGGATCCACCGCCGCCCTCGTCGTGGACGAACTCGGCCGCCGGCTCAAGGCGGGCACGCTCAAGGACATCATCGGTGTCCCCACGTCGCAGACCACGCACGAGCAGGCCGTCGCCGTCGGCATTCCCGTTGGCAACCTCAACGACCATCACGCGATTGACCTCACGATTGATGGCGCCGACGAGGTGGATCCGTCGGGCAACCTGATCAAGGGCCTCGGTGCCGCGCTGCTGCGCGAGAAGATGGTGGCCACCGCGTCCAGGCGACTGGCCATCGTCGTGGACGAGTCGAAACTGGTCCAACAGCTCGGCACCAAGGCGCCACTGCCGGTCGAAGTCGTGCGGTTCGCCCACACGACGCATTTCGACCTGATGCGATCGCTGGGCGGCGAGCCCGCGCTGCGCGAGCGCCATGGTCAGCCCGTGGTCACCGATGAAGGCCATTGGATCATTGATGTGCGGTTTCCGACCGGGATCACGACGCCGGCCGAGCTTGTGCGCCGGCTCAAGGATCATCCGGGTGTAGTCGAGACCGGACTCTTTCTTGATATGCACCCGCAGGTCATCGTGGGGCGCGTTTCCGCGTGAAGCGCCTGTTCCCGATCCTGGTCGGGGTGGTGGTGGCCGTCGTCTGCGTGCGCCTTGGTCTGTGGCAACTCGACCGATTGGCCGAGCGGCGCGAAGCCAATGTGACCCTGGCCGCACAACTCGCCGATACGGTGAGCATCCACGGCGCCTTTCAGTTTGCGCGCGACTCCGTCGTCCCCAACCGCGCCTATCACGGAGTACCGGGGGTCTGGATTCTCACGCCACTCGTGCAGGGGGACATGGGGGTCTGGGTGAACCGCGGTTTTGTGCCGTCGCCCGACGCACGGGCGGTTGATCTCGCCGCCTATCGCGAAGCGGACTCCACCACGGTGGTGGGGGTGATGCTGGACGGCGTGCTGCGGCGGCTGGCGTTGCCGGCGGACGCGCCCGAGCGGCTTGTGGCGGTTACACCGCCCGCCCTCGACGACGGGCCACATTTGAGCTACGCTATCCAGTGGTTTCTCTTTGCGACAATTTTCCTGGTGGGGGGCGTGGTATTGGCCGTGCGGGGAACCGCGTGAACCACGGAGTACACGGAGGTTTTGTGCGTACGCAATCACGTCGATCGTTCCTGTCGCAGGCCCTTGGGGCCACGGCCGCCCTCCCCTTGGCCGGCCTGCCGGTGCCGCGCGAGGGGGGGCTCAGGCGCATCGCGCGCGCGGCCGACGCCGTCGCCGGGCGGTCTGCCACGGACGTAGCGACTGACGAAGACTTCTGGCGCGAGATCCAGCAGGCGTTCACACTCGACCGGACCCTGATCAACCTGAACAACGGCGGCGTGTGTCCCAGTCCGCGCGTGGTGCACGAAGCCCTGATGCGGTACCTCGATATTTCCAACCAGGCGCCGGTCTATCACATGTGGCGGGTGCTGGAGCCCGAGGTCGAAGCCGTCCGGCGCCAGCTGGCGCAGGAGTTTGGCTGTGATCCCGAAGAACTGGCCATCACGCGCAACGCGAGCGAGGCGCTCGAGATCGCGCAGTTGGGCATGGACCTGGCCCCGGGCGACGAGGTGATCACCACCGACCAGGACTATGGCCGCATGCTCACCACGTGGGATCAGCGCGTACGGCGGGACGGGATTGTCCTGACCCAGCTCGCCTTTACGGATCCGCCGCCTTCGATGGCGTCTCTGGCCCAGATGTTCGAGCGGGCCATCACGCCGCGCACCAAGGTCCTGCACTTCTGTCACATCACGAACCTGTCAGGCCAGATCTTCCCGGTACGGGACATCTGTCGCATGGCGCGTGCGCGCGGCATCAAGACCATCGTGGATGGCGCGCACGCGTTCGCGCATTTCCCGTTCACGCTGGCCGACCTCGAGTGCGATTACTACGGCACGTCGCTCCACAAATGGTTGCTGGCGCCGATCGGGACGGGGTTCCTGTACGTGCGTCGGCCGTTGATTGCCGAGACGTGGCCGCTGATGGCGGCGGCTGAAACGCAGGGCGACAATATCCGGAAGTTCGAGGAGATCGGCACCCATCCGGCGGCCAACCACAATGCGATCGCCGAGGCGCTGGTGTTTCACCATGGGATCGGGGCCGAGCGGAAGGCGGCGCGGTTGCGGTTCCTGCGGGATCGCTGGATGCGCGTGATGGAAGGCCGGCCGCGGGTGCGGCTCTACACGAGCTTCGACCCGGCGCAGTCGTGCGCCTTGGCCAATATCGGGATTGACGGCATCGAGCCGGCTGCGTTGACCAATCACCTGTGGACCCGTTGGCGCATCATCGTGACGCCCATCGGTCATGCGGCGTGCCCGGGCATTCGGGTGACGCCGAATGTCTATTCGACGTTGCAGGATATTGACACGTTCACGCAGGCCATGGAAGGCGTACTGGCCAACGGCGTCTAGGCTATCAGGTCATCAAGGCCACGCCTGCCCACCGCGCCTACGGCGCTTTTGGCCATCTGGCCTGCCTTGAACAGTCCGAAGAACGGAATGCCCCGGATGTTATAGCGCTGGCTGATGGATGGGCTCTGGTCGGTATCCACCTTTGCCACCACCAACTGTCCGGCGTGCTCGGCGGCGATCTCATCCAGGGCCGGCGCCATCATCTTGCACGGGCCGCACCAATCCGCATAGAAGTCCACCAGCACGGGCACGTCGCTCTGCAGGACGGTCCGGTCAAAATCTTCTTCCGTCACCTTGATGGGCCGGTCGAGCAGGAACGGCTTGGCACACTCGGCGCACTTGGGGCCGAGGGCGTGTTTGGTGACGTCGATCTTGTTGAGCGTCCCGCAGAACGGGCACGCGAGCGTGACGTCGTTCATAGTTGATCCAGTCCCATCATGAGGGCAAAGCCGGCGATGAAGCCGACCGTGGTCAGGTCTACCGCTCCTGAACGCTGGGTCTCGGGCAGGAGTTCCTCAACGACGACATAGATCATGGCGCCGGCGGCAAAGGCGAGCCCCCACGGCAGGAGCCCGAAGCTCAGGCCGACGAACACAGCGCCCGCCACCGCGGCGACGGGCTCGACCACGGCTGAGAGCTGCCCCCACCACAGCGCTTTCCACCGGCTCATGCCATCGCGCCGCAGCGGCAGGGCAATAGCCAGGCCTTCCGGGATGTTCTGGAGACCGATCCCCAAGGCCAGTACCCATCCGGCGGTGGCGTCGCCGCCGCCAAATCCCAACCCGATGGCGAGGCCTTCCGGCAGGTTATGGATCGTGATGGCGGCCATGAGCAGGGTGGCGCGGCGCCATTGACTGGGTGGACCTTCGCGGCGGGCTTCGTCAGGAAACTCGGCATGGAGGTGGGGTATGCCCTGATCCAGCGCCCACAACGTGGCCGCCCCGAGCAGAAACCCGCCCAGGGTGCGCCACACCCCGCCGACCTCGAGCGCAGGCACCAGCAGGGACCAGCAGGCGGCCGCCACCATGATGCCGCCCGCGCACCCCATGATCGCGTCCATGAGACGTCGCGGCACGGTCCGGAAGAACAGCACCGGCAGCGTGCCCAACAGGGTCAGGAACCAGGTGCCGAGCCCGGCGATCAGGGCGAGCAGGACGGGCGGGCTGTTGTCGAGCGCGGCCGGGAGGGTCACCCGCCCTGGCCGTTGCCGTGGGGCCCGCGCGGCGCCACCCAGACGAGCAGCAGCAGGCCGGCGGCGGTGCGTACGGGCCAAGGGCCTCCGGGCAGGCGGATCGCCTCGGCGAAGCCCGGCGCGGCGTACCAGTAGTACAACCCGAAGGCGAGGGCGGCGAGTACCGCCGTGGCGAGGGCCCGCGACGGCCTGAGCAGGGCGATCAGGCCGCCCAGCGTCATGACGCTGGCGGCGACCAGCACGAGCATGAGCCCGTAGACCGTGGTCCAGGGTGTCAGGTCGGTCGTGAGGAAGTAGGCCAGCACCAGGCCGGGAAACGCGAGCGTGAAGAACCCGAACGGCTCGGTGAACCACGGCCGGTTGGCGTGGTTGTCGATCAGGCGCGGCATGGTCCGTGCGCGCCACACGTCGGGACAACCCACGGGGACGCACAGCACGCAGGTGGCGCACCGGGCGCGGGGCACGTCCACGAGCGGCCGTTGGCCGTAGAGCAGCTCGACTGGCCGCACCGGACACAGCCCGTTGCAGAACCCGGCCCGCACGGCCCAGCGGACACCGGCGAGGAGCACGATAACGCCCACCACCGCCACCAGCGCCAGCATGCCGACGGGGATGGTGTTGAGCACCACGTGGCGCAGCGGCACCAGGACGAACAGCAGGGCGACGCCCGTCCACTGGAGCAGGCGAAGGGTTTGCGGTGAGGGCGGTTGCCGTCCCGTGCGGTCGCCGGTCCAATGGTTGATGGTGGCCAGCGGGCACACGTTGCGCCACAGCATCGGAGCCACGAGGAAACTCGCCGGCAGGACGGGGATCACGATCATCCAGAACACGTCCAGCACGTCGCGGCGGTCCAGGGCCAGGGCCGCGACGAACGCCGCCAGCACCACGACGGCGGTTCCTTGCGCGAGGCGCCAGGGCAGGGAGAGGGTGGTTCGCATGACCGTCAAGTTCGACAAGACGGCTTCAGGCGGTCTTTAGGGAATCCTGAAGACCTCTTTACCATCCTTCCACGCATGAAGAAATCCCGTCACCTGGGCAACCACGCCCTCCGTCCGGAATCCCTGATGATGAGCTACGGATACGACCCGCGGCTCTCGGAAGGGGCGGTCAAATGTCCGATTTTTCAGACGTCTACGTTTGTCTTCGAGAGTGCCGAAGCGGGCAAGGCCTTCTTCGAGATCGCCTACGGGCTCCGCGAAAAGGGGCCGACCGAAGAAATGGGCCTGATCTACAGCCGGCTCAACAATCCTGATCTCGAGATTCTTGAAGACCGGCTGTGTCTGTGGGATGAAGCGGATGTGGGCGCCGTGTTTGAGAGCGGCATGGCGGCGATTGCGACCGCGCTCATGGCGTTCGTACGGCCGGGTGATGTGGTCGTGCACTCGGAGCCGCTCTACGGCGGTACGGAATACTTCCTCACGCATTACCTGCCGCAGTTTGGCGTGGAGCCCGTCGGATTCCCAGCCGGGGTGCCGGTGGATCAGGCCATGCAGGGCCTGACGGATCGTCTTGCCGGCCGGCGGGTGAGCGTCGTCTATATCGAGACGCCGGCCAATCCCACCAACGCGCTGGTGGACATGCAGGGTGTGTCCGATTGGGCCGACACGCTGCCCGCGCGGCCGGTGGTGATGGTGGACAACACGTTCCTCGGTCCCCTGTGGCAGCATCCCCTGAAACAAGGCGTGGATCTGGTGTTATACTCGGCCACCAAATTCATCGGGGGCCACAGTGACCTGATTGCCGGCGCCTGTCTGGGGAAGGCGGACCCGATGGCCGCGGTGCGGACGCTCAGGACCTTCATGGGCTCGATGGCGGGGCCGTGGACCGGCTGGCTGCTGTTGCGGTCGCTCGAGACGCTCAAGATGCGGATGACCGCGCAGATGAAGAACGCGCGATACGTGGCCGACTTCCTGCGCGAGCACCCCAAAGTGCAGACCGTGCATTACCTCGCCGACATGCCCGAGACGCATCCGATGTACGCGGTGTACCGGCGGCAGTGTGTGTCGCCCGGCTCCATGATCAGTTTCGATGTGGAGGGTGGGGAAGCGGGCGCGTTCCGGTTCCTGAACGCGTTGCGGCTGGTCAAGCTGGCGGTGAGCCTGGGCGGCACGGAGTCGCTGGCCGAGCATCCAGGAACCATGACGCACTCGGACATCTCCCCGGCAGACCAGTTGCGTACCGGGATTACGCCGGGCATGGTGCGGCTGTCGGTGGGCGTCGAGCACTACGAAGACGTGATTGCCGACTTGGGCGCGGCCCTCGAAGCGGTCTGAAACACGAACGGCGGGAACCTCCCGTTCCCGCCGTTGGCGTTCCGGAACAACCTGTGCTTACTGCGCGGCCGCGACCGTGAGGCTCACTCGGATAGCTGGGAGGGTGAAATTGATCTGGCTCTGGCTGTAGGTGTCCGCGCCGGAGCCGATATCCTTCTCCGCTTCGAACGCGAAATTACCGCTCACCGTGCCGGGCGCTACCGTGCAGGTCACGTTGGCGGGGGCGCCGACGCATGCGGTCGCCGCGCCGGTGGTACCAATGGTGAGGAAGTTGATCGTGCCGGAGACGCCATCGTACTGCGACGACGTGGCCCGTTCGTAATACGTGGCGGTCGCGATGGTGATGAGGCTGGTGCCCGGTATCGGACGGCTGCCCATGGGCGGGACCGCCGTCCCGAGGTCCACGAGCCCGGCCGACACGAACTCATCCACGTTGTTGGTGCTGGTGCTCAGGCCGTTCCAGCCGAAGACGAACGTGGCGGCGCCGATAAACGGATCGCTGCCGGGGATGGCGATGTTGAAGTCAATCATGACGCCGACGCCGTCGTACGAGGTGGCGGCGAGGGCGGCGCTGATGCCCGACTCGAGGTCGCGCGTCAGCTGGCCGGACGTGGCGCCCGACATGGTGCCGATTTCTTCCAGCGTACTGATGATGAGGCCAGCGAAGGTCGCCACCGGCGATCCTGCCAACGCGCCGGACGCGGTCAGGGCGTTGGTCAGCGCGGTCTTTTCGGCCGGACCGAAACTGCCTGGGCCGCTTGAGTCGCCGCAGGCCACCGCAAACACGAGGGCGGCAGCGGTGCCGAACTTCTTGTAGGTACGCACGAATCCTCCACAGGGGGTTGGTAACGGGGTTCCAAAAATACCAAGGGGCCGGGTTCCGTACAACTGGGAAAACGCATGGGACGACTCCTCATGGATAAAGTGTGAAGACACGCCTAGCGGCGCTGGTTTCGGGCCACGGATAGTATGGCCCTCGGTTCTGACGTCAATGGGAGCATGGCTTACGGTAATGGTCCATGACCCACTACCATGGCTTACCCGCACAGGTCCCAGTTCAGGATGGCGCTGCCGAGCACGTTGAGGGACAAGGTCGGCTCGGTTGCCGGGGTCGGGGTGCACATGTTGAGGGTGAACGTTGGTACCAGCCCGTTCACCACCAGATAGAAGACGCCGCTGTTGGGGGCGGTGCCGAAGTCGATGTTGTTGAACGTGAACGTCCCGATGTCCGAGCGCTCGAGTGCAAAATAATCTGTCGTCGGATCCATGTTCTGGAACGTGACGTTGTCCAACGCGGTAATGGTTGCTCCGTCGGTCAGGACGATTGGCGCGTCGTCCATCACAAGGCCGTTGGTCACGTTGACGCCCCTGACGAACACGCGATTTCCACCGCCCAGCAGCTTGGCCACGGGCCCTGTCGCGGCCCCGGTCTGCAGCTGGTTGGTGGCCGCCACGTCGCTGCCGAGCACCACCACGGTGCCGGTATCCACCTGGAACCGTGCGAATTGCGACCCGGCGGTGCCTGAGGTGTCGGGGTCGTCCATCAGGTAGTCCACCGTGTCGCCGCGGAAGACGGTGGTGTGGCCGCCGCTTGGAGCGAAGGAGCGCGTGTTGGTGGTTGAGAACTGGCGGAAGTAGGCGGCCACGCGGAGCGTCCCGCCAGTGATGGCGCTGTCGGTTGACGCTCCGGCGAAGATCACCGTATCGGCATTTATCTCCATGGCGCTGGACTGGAGAAGCCGGCCGCTCTCGCGGGTCGCGAAGGTTGTCGTGTTGATGGTGCAGCTGTCACAGCGTACCAGGCCCGATCCTCCGACGTGCAGTGAAGCAACATTTGACGTTCCATTCAGGACCACACTGTCGGTCACGACCACGTTGCTGAACGGCGGACTGGTGAGCGTCATCGGCCCGGCGAGTTCGATGGTATCGGGTGCAAGGGCCACGTTGCCGGAACCGCCGGCGTCGTCAAGCTCGATGTGGCTGGACACCACGGCGCGGAGCGTCGTGATCGCCGCCGTCCCCCCCCCAACGCCGAGCAGGTGCAGGGTATCGCTGACGAGCGGGAACAAGCCCGTCACCTCCACATGCGCTCCGCCGCTTTCAAAGTCGGAAATGAACACCCGCGCGGCGCGCACGGGGGACGCAAGGGTAATGGAGTCCTCCGCCGGGGGATCGAAGGCGAGCGTCGCGAACCGCGAGGCGCCGGTGGCATCCGAGAACGTGAGGATGTGGTTCCCGCGCGGGGACGCGCTCTGGAAGCTCACCACGTGGTCGAGCGTGGCGTGGAAGCTTGAATCCGACGCACCGCTCAGCTGGGTGAAGTCGCCGCCTACGACCATCGTGCCGTTGAGGAGCCGCCCGGCCGTCGAGCCACCGCCGAAGACGACGTTGCCGAGGACCGTGAGCGCCCCTTCGGGGAAGGCCATATGCAGGGTGCCGGAATCGGCCGTGATCAGGTCTCCGTTCACCGTGACGCCAGCGAACGACCCGGTGAGGGCGAACAGGCCACCGCCGTCAATCACGAGCCGGTCCATGCTGAAGGACGAGACCTCGTCCGCGACCACCGAGTCGCCGCGCACGATCACGGTGCGGTACGCACCGTCGGCGGGCATCAACTGGGGGCCCGCCACGCCGAGGAACACGGCGGTGTCCGGCTGGAAGATATTGCTCGACGAGGGGGTGAAGTGCAGCACGCCCTCGAGGTTCACGCGGCGCGGCCGGACGATGGCGCCCTCAAGGTTGACGCCGCTCAGAATCAAGCTGTCGCGAACAGCCAGTGCCCCAGGGCCACCAACAATCACCGGCCCACCACCGGCGGAATCCTGCACCGAGACACGGTGGGTATAGACGTCCGACGCGAGGCTGATCGAGTCCCCCTGGTTCGCGGATCGCGTGAGCCGCACGTGGCCGAAATGCGACGCGGCGGGCCCTGGGGTCGTGAAGGAAACGATCGCGTTGGGCCGGAGAATGGTCGTGAAGCTCGAGTCCGCCGCGAAGCTCGTGCTCGAGCCCGTGTCGGTCTGCGTGAAATTGCCCAACACGTTGAGCGTGCCGGACTGCCACAGACCCGTAGCCCCGTTGAATGCGGCGTCGCCGGCAACCCGGATCGTGGCGAACGCCGCCATGATGATGTACCCGCTTCCAGTCGTGACCAAGTTGCCGCCGACATCGATGAGGTCGGCTGTGTTGGGCGTGAACTGGCCGTCGCTGACGGTGAGGTCGCCGGCGATGCGGATCGGCGTGGTCGTGAAGTTGTTCGCTCCTCCCGTTACCTCGAGATGGTGGATCTGGCTGCCGGGGCCCATCGCGATCGATGTCGGCGCCGAGATGCTCGCGAGCTCCGTCACGTGGTTCCCGAACGCGTAGTACGCGGCCGAGTCGCCGGATACGCCGAGCGAAATGCTCGTCCCCGTACTGACGACCCGGCCGGACGTCAGCAGCCCGTTGGTGGAGCCGCCGCCGAAACTCAGGTTGCCGGCCAGCAGGCTGTCGCTCGCCTGCATGATGAACGTCCCGGTCCCGCGCGTCAGGAAGGTCCCGGTGGAGACATCGAACGTGGCGCCGTTCAGGTCGAGGTATCCGGCGGACACGACAGCAGAGTCGGTGACGGTGGTCCGCCCGCCCAGCACGATGCTGTCCTGGATCTCTAGGTTGACGACGGTGCCCTGGAGCACCTCCCCGCCGGCCGATCCTGTCATGATGACCCGGCCCGTGGAGCCGGTGACGCCGCCGCCGCCCGCGGCAACGTCGGTCGGCACCGTGATGTCGGACGTGCCGATGTTCAGGGTCCCCGACGGGTCGACCGTCAGGCCCGCGCCAATGGTGAGGTTGCCCGGCAGGGACGCGGTGCCATTCACGGTGAGCGCCTGATAGGGCAGGCCCAGGGGAATGGTCTGCGTCGCCCCGGCAAAGATTGTGTTGGCCACGTCATAGTCGCCCGATACGGACAGGGAGCCGCCGACCGTGAGCGCCGAGACCGAAAGACCGCTGCCCGAACCGGCGGTGACGTTTCCGAGCACCCCAAGCACGCCCGGGCTACCCACGCGGGCGTTGGCGCTCACGACCAGCGAACTGTCGAGCCAGGCGGTGCTCGTGAAATGCGTGCTGTCGGCCGACAGGCTCAGGTGGCCGAATCCGGACGAGTCGGTCGTGGTGCCCGGCGTGTCGAAGTGCACCGTGGCGAGCGTGGGGTTGTCCAGGGTCGTCCGATGCGTGCCGCTGGCCCGGAACGCGTTGGACGTGCCCGTCTGCGTGAAATCCCCGCCGATGCTGAGGTCGCCGGCGGTGAGCCGGCCCGCCGTGCTGCCGCCGGCCATGGTCACCGAGCCGTCCACGCGCAGCACCGTGCCGACCGTCTGCGTCAGCGTCCCGCCCGTCTGCGTGGCCAGGTTGCCGGTCACCGTGACGCTGGCGTTGACCTCGAGGTCAGCACCGGCACCCGCAATCGTCAGGTCGCCGTTTACCGTGATGCCGCCGGTCGCCTGGCGCGCGCCGGTGATGAGCAGACTCGGGAGGACGCCCTTGACGCCCAGCGGACCCGTGCCGCCGAGTTCGAGCACCCCGGGACCGGCGATGCTCGAGATGCCGCCGTCCACGACGCCCAGGCTCGTGAGCGTCACGGCGTCGGCGATGGTGAGCGACGCGCCGATCTCGACGATCAGGTCGCCCACGGTGGCAAGCGCGCCCACGGTGGGATAGTTCGGCGCGGACCACGGCACGAACACGTTGTCGCCGCTGGTCGGCGCGGTGCCGTCGTCCCAGTTGGCAGGGTTCGCCCAGTCGCCGTCGGCCGCGGCGGCCGTCCACAGGTCGGTCATGCCGGTGGGTGTGATGATGAACTCCCCGCTCACCGCGCTGTCGAGGCCGGCGGTGACCACGCGCACGGTCACCCCGCTCACGAACCGGTCCACGCTCAGATCATTGAACGTGGCGACGCCGTCCACCACCGTGACCGTCTTGGTGCCGGACAGGACCGGCGGGCAGATCTGGCAGAGGACCGGACCTTGCGGCAGGTTCGGGAACTCGATCGAGATCTGCGTGGTATCGTCGCTGGTCACCGTGTTGCCGGACGCGTCCTTGAGGGCGACCTGGATCGCGCTCAGGGTCTGCGTTTCGGGCGCGTTGGCGGGCTGAACCGTGAACTCCATGCTCGACGCCACGGAACTGCCCGCCAGGACGAGCAACGTGTCCGGGCCGCCGGCCACGATCACCGTCAGCGTGTCCAGCGCGATCCCCTCGATGGCGGGCAGGAGCACGTTGCCGAACGCGCCCACCGTGCTGTCCGCCACGAGGACGGCGAGACGGTCGCCGACCGTCGGCGTGTAGAACAGCTGGACGTCGAGCGTGCCGCCCCGCGTAAGAACGCCGTCCACCACCAGTTGGTCGTGGCCGCTCACCGGCACAGGGCCGCTCGCCTCGGCCAGCAGGATCACGCTGGCGTCGAACACCACGTCGCCCACCATCGTGAGCCGGCCGGGTGAGGCGCCCGGATCGATCGTGCCGAACAGCGTGTCCGGATCAATGGCGAGCAGGTTGAGCGTGCCGTCACCCTCGAGCCGGGACCCCGCACTTGGCGTAAACGGATCCCGGTCGAGCGTGGTGGTGCCGGTGTCGGCCCGGAGGACGCCGTTCTGTATCAGCCCCACGTCAAACCGATTGCCGTTGCCGACCCCCGCCAGGCTCCAGAGCAGGCCGTCGTTGACGAACAGCTTGTTGACGGACGTCGTGCCCCAGTCCACGTCGGCGCTGCCCTGCATCAGCCAAGTGGCCCCGACCTCGTTGAGGATGGTGGTTGGGTTGGAGCCCTCGAGGCGCACGACCCCGCCGTCCGGGATGCGGAACACGCCCTGGTTACGGAACGTGCGCTGGTTGATGGTCCGGATGTTGGTGCTCGGCACGATCGCCGTAGCGGTTGCCGCGATGTAGGTCGTCCCGATACCAGCGTGGGTGCCGGCGGTCCAATGGAGCGAGTCCCGCACCGTGAAGGCGCCATCGCCGGTCACCGTGCCGCTGCTGTGATGGAATCGCGGCACGACGATCGAGTCGCCCGCCGCCGCCGTCAGGGTGCCGTTGACCAGCTCGAGGATGCCGCTGTTCGGGAACGCGACGTCGCCCCCAAACCCAAACGCCGTGCCCGAGACGCCATCGAAGCGTACCCGGCCGGCGGGATCGATGTCCACCGTGCCCCCCAGCGTGCCGCCTCCGTCCAGGGTGAGGGCGAACGGGCCGACGTCCAGCAGGCCGGTCTGGGTGAACGCCACGTCAATGACGCCACCGCTATCTGCCCGGACCGTCCCGTCGTTCACGAGCGCCTTGCCGGTCGGCGTGGTGCCCCAGTCCATGGTCCGGGTGCCGAGGAACTCGATGGTCCCGGTGTTGACCACGCTCGTGGGGTTGCTGCCTTCCAGCCGCCAGATGCCCGTCACGAGCTGTACCAGGCCGGCATTGCGGAACGTGCGCTGGCTCAGGACCTTGGTGTTGCCTGACGTCATCAGCGTCGTCGCGGTCGCCGAGAGGTAAGTGGTGCCGGGGCCGGTCTGCGTGCCGCTGCTCCAGAGGAGCGAGTCGGTCACGGTCAGGGCGCCGTCACCGGCCACTGTGCCGCCCGATTGCGCGAAGCGGGGCAGCACGATGGAGTCGCCGGCGGCGATGGTGATCGTATTGTTGATCAGCTCGACCCGGCCGGTGTTGGGGAACCGGAAATCGCTGGCAAAGACGACCGAGACATTCTGGATGCGGAGCGCGCCCGCGGGGTCCACGTCCACCGTGTCGCCCAGCGTCGCGCCTTCATCCAGAATCAGCGTCGCCGGCCCCACCGTGAGCTGGCCGTTCTGCGTGAACGGCACGTCGATCGTGCCGCCGCTCAACGCGAGCAGGACGCCGTCGTTCTGGAGCAGCTTGCCGGTGGGCGTGGTGCCCAAGTCCATGGTGCGGGCGCCCACGAACTCGATGGTCCCGCTGTTCAGCACCGCGGTCGGATTGCTGCCGTCGAGCCGCCAGATGCCGTTCTCGAGGCGCACCAGCCCCGCATTCGCGAACGTGCGCTGATTCTGCAACTTGGTTGCCGTGCTCGTCAGCACCGCCGTCGCCCCCACCGGGATGTAGGTCGTGCCGGTGCCGGCGTGCGTACCGGCGCTCCAGAGCAGCGAATCGGTCACGGTGAGCCAGCCGTCGCCCGTCAGCGTCCCGCTGGTGTGCGCAAAGCGCGGCAGCACGATCGAATCCCCGGCCACCACCGTCAGCGTCGTGCCCACGAGCTCGATCCGTCCCGTGTTCGGGAACGAGAAGTCGCTCGCGAACGCGACCGGCACGCTCTGGAAGCGGAGCACGCCGGCGGGGTCGACGTCCACGGTGTCGCCCAGGGTGGCCCCTTCGAGGAGGTCGAGCACCGCGGGCCCCACCGTGAGCTGGCCGTTCTGCGTGAAAGGCACGTCGATCGTGCCGCCGTCGGCGGCCAGCAGCACGCCGTCGTTCACCAGTGCCTTGCCAGTCGGCGTAGTGCCAAACTCGATCGTCCGGGCCCCCACCAACTCCAAGGTCCCGAGGTTCAGCAGGGTCGTGGGGTTGCTGCCGTCCAGCCGCCAGACGCCATTGTCGAGCTGGATCAGGCCGGCATTGTGGACCGTCCGCTGGTTCTGGAACTTGGTTGCCGTGCTCGTCAGCACCGCCGTGGCCCCCACCGGGATGTAGGTCGTGCCGGTGCCAGCGTGCGTACCGGCGCTCCAGAGCAGCGAATCGGTGACGGTGAGCCAGCCGCCACCGGTCAGCGTGCCGCTCGTGTGGATGAACCGCGGCAACACGATCGAGTCGCCGGCCGCCACCGTGAGTGTCGTGCCCACGAGTTCGATCCGTCCCGTGTTCGGGAAGGAGAAGTCGCTGGCAAAGGTGACCGGCACGCTCTGGAAGCGGAGCACGCTGGCCGGGTCCACATCCACCGTGCCGCCGAGGGTTCCGCCGCCCATGATGACCAGGGGGCCGCCCGCCGCCACGGTCACCGTCCCCTGCTGGGTCCAGCTGACCTCAATCGAGTCCGACTCGGCGAGCAGGAGCCCGTTGTTGACGAAGCTCTTGCCCGCGTTCGTGCTGCCCCAGGTGATCCGGCGCCCGCCCACTGGGTCAATCGTCCCTCCCGTCTCGTTCACGATCTGGGTCGGATTGCTGCCCGTGAGCTGCCACCAGCCGCCATCCCACACTACGGTCCCAAAGTTCCGGAACGTCCGCGTGTCGAGAACCTTCGTGCTGCCGCCGGTGAAATGTGCCGTGGCGCTGGAAGCGAGAATCGTGGTTCCGGTGCCGCGCTGGGTTCCGGCACTCCAGGTCATCGTGTCTGTGACCGTCAGCGTGCCATCGCCCTCGACGGACCCGCCCGACTGCACAAACTCGGATGCGGTGAGCGGACGGCCGACCTGAAGAATGCCTCCCAGCTGCGCGAGGCGGAGCAATGCCAGCGAGTCCCCGGCGGGGATGGTGAAGGTCGAGCTCACGAGCTCGACGAGGCCGGTGCCGGGGTAAGTGAACGTCCCATCCAGCGTGACCGGTCCGTCCTGGATCCGGAGGATGGCCGTATCCGCCACGTCCACCGTGCCGCCCAGCGTGCCGCCTTCCTGAATCACGAACCGCCCTGCTTCGACCGACACCGTGCCGGCCTGCGTGAACACCACGTCCACGGAGTCGTTCGAGCCCAGCAGGGTCCCATCGTTCACAAAGCTCTTGCCCGTCGGCGTGCTGCCCCAGGTGATCCGGCGCCCGCCCACCGCGTCAATCGTCGCCCCCGTCTCGTTCACGATCTGGGTCGGGTTGCTGCCTGTGAGCTGCCACCAGCCGCCGTCCCACACGACGGTCCCGAAGTTCCGGAACGTCCGCGTGCTGAGGGCCTTGGTGCTGGTGCTCGTGAGATAGGCCACTGCCCCCCCCGACACCTGGGTGGTGCCAGAGCCGCTCTGCGTTCCGGCGCTCCAGATCAGGGAGTCCGTTACCGTAAGGGTCCCGCTTCCCTGGAAGATCCCGCCCGACTGGGCGAAGCGGGCCACCGTCAGGGTGCCGTCCCCCTCGAGGGTTCCGCCCGACTGAATGAAGCGTGAGAACGCCAGGGAATCGCCGCTCGGGAGCGTGAGGGTAGAGTTCAGAAGCTCAACCCGTCCCGCGCCCGGGTATTCGAAGGTGGCTTCGACGGTGACGGGGGCATCCTGGACCCGGAGGGCCGCGGAATCCACGACGTCCACCGTGCCACGCAGCGTGCCACCCTCCTGAATCACGAACAGGCCTGACGCCACCGAGACCGTGCCGTTGTGGGTGAACAGTACGTCCACCGAATCGCCTGCCCCCAGCAGGGTCCCGTCGTTCACGAACGACTTGCCCGCGTTCGTGGTGCCCCAAGTCAGCCGCCGGCCGCCCACGGCGTCGATCGTGGCCCCCGCCTCGTTGACCACCTGGGTCGGATTGCTGCCCGTGAGCTGCCACCAGCCGCCGTCCCACACGACGGTCCCGAAGTTCCGGAACGTCCGCGTGTTGAGGGCCTTGGTGGCCGTTCCAGTAAGCGTCGCCGAATTGGTGGACGTCACGAGGGTGACACCGGTGCCGCTCATGGTGCCGCCCGACCAGAGCAGGTCGCCGTCGATCGTGATCGTGGCCGGTCCAGTGAGGGTGCCCGACGACAACGCCAAGGTGGTGGTCGGGCCGAAGAGGCCCGCCGTATCGACCGTGAGGGTGCCGCCCTCGATGCTCACCGTAGCGCTGGATCCTACCTCAAGCACCGCGGCCGCGGCCGAGACGCCGGACCCGACCGTGACGACATAACTGCCGCTCGCGATGATGCGTACCGTGTCGAGTGCCGTAGGCACAAGACCCGTGTTCCAGCGGGCCGGATCGTTCCAACTGCCGCTCACCGGCTCCGCCCAGAACGCCCCGGTCGGCGGGAACGTGATGTCGAACGTGGCGCTCGTATCGGGCGCGAGACCAACGGCCGTCGCCACCAGCTGGTACCCACCGCCGGCGTTGTCCACGCTCAGGTCGTCAAAGGCCGCCTGGCCACTCACGGCAAGCACCCCGAGGGTACCGGACAGGATCCCGCCGGCGCCGGCGGTATCGAGCAGGCTGATGGTGATACTGTCGGTGGCCGTCGTCAGCAGTTGGCCGAGGGCGTCACGCACCGTCACGGTGATGACCGGCGCGATCGTGACACCCAACAGCGCGGTGGTCGGCTGCCCATCAAACGCGAGCCTGGCCGCGACCTGATTGATCACCACCTGCGCCGTGTCGGTAATCGTGTCGGAGGCGGCCTCAACCAGTGCCACGCCATTGGCGAGCGCGGTGACGAGGCCGTTTGCATCCACGCTGGCAAGGGCCGGCGACAGCGACGTCCACGTGATGGTGGCGCCCGGCACCACGGTCGCGCTCAGGTCGAACGCGGTGGCCGCAAGGCGCACCGTGTCGGTGAGAGACGCCAGGTCGGTGCTGTCGGGCGTAATGACCACGCTGGCGACCGTCTGGCCGACGGTCAGCGTGGCGGTGTCGGCCACGCCGTGTGCGGTCGCAATCACCGAGATGGTGCCGGCCAGGCCGGCCGTGACAAGCCCCGTGCCATCAATCGTCGCGACGCTGGAGTCGGTGGTCTCCCACAGGACCGCGGTCGCCACCATCTGGCCGAGGCTGTCGGTCAGGGTGGCCGTGAACGGCGCGGTGGCGCCCGCAAACGTCAGGGTAGTATCGGAGGGCGCGATCACGACTGTCGCGACGCGCTGGTCCACCACGAGCGTCGCCGTGTCGGCGGCAATCCCCGTGGTGGCGATCACGCTCACGGTCCCGTTGGCGATGGCGGTCACAACGCCGGCCACATCAATGGATACGATGCTCGAGTCGGTCACTTCCCACGTGAACACGGCGCCGACGATCACGTTGCCGCCGGCATCGCGCGCCACGGCCGTGAACGGCGCGGTGGCGGTCAGGGCGTGCAGGGAGTCGAGGGCCGGCGCCACCAGCACGGACGCGGCGGCGCCAATCGTGATGTTGAAGGTGGCGCTTGTGGCGGCGGCCAGGCCCGTGGCGGTGGCCTGCAGGGCGTAGTTGGTGCCGGCGCTGTCAATCGAGAGCCCCGTGAACGTCGCGACGCCGGCGACAGCGGCTTGGGACATCGTGCCTGACAGCAGGGCGCCGCTCGTGCCGGTGCCGCCCACGATGGCCATCGTCACTCCGTCGGTAGCTCCGGTCGCGACGTTGCCGTACTGGTCATGAATGGCCACGGTAGCATTCAGCGCCTCGCCCGCGTTGGCCGTGACCGGATCGGTTGTGAACGCGAGCTGCGTCGGCGTCGCCGGGGTTACCGTCGCGGTGAAGGTCACCGTATCCACGGCGGCCAGGGCGGCGGTGACCGCATGGGCGGTCCCGGCCAACGTGCCCTGCGTCCACTGAATGGCGGCGCGCCCGTTGGCGTCAGCCGCCGTGCTGGCCGCGCTCGTGCTACCGCCACCAAGGGCAACGGCCCAGGTCACCACAGCGCCGGGTACCGTGTTGCCGAGGGCGTCGGTGGCGCGCACCACCAGCGAATCGCCGAGCACGGCGGCGGCCGTGTCGGTCTGCGCGTTGCCGGCCAGGATCGTGAGCGTGGTCGCGGCGCCGGGAATCGCGGTGGCGGTGAACGTCACGGCCAGCGTGTCCATCTCCGCGGCCTGCGGAGCGTTAAGTGGCGTCGCCTCGTCGCGGAGTCGCGTGGTGTCGGTGGGCAGGGAGCCCTGATGGGTGACGCTCACCGTCTGGGGCGCCGTGCCAATCACGAACGCGCGCAGGCTATTTGGTCCGACAATCGCGCCGAGGCTCCAGGAGCCCACGGTGGCGATGCCGGACGCGTTGGTGGTGGCCGCGGCACCGGTCAGGATCCCGCCACCCTGCACGATCTCGAACGTCACGGACGCAGCTGGCACCAGGTTGCCGTGCGCATCCGTCACGGTCACCGCCGGCGACACGGCCACCGCGACACCGGCAACAGCCGTCTGCCCGTCGCCCGCCGCGATCGCGATGGCGGCCGGGTCACCCGCGATCGCGGTCGCAGTGAAGTCGGTGGTCAGGCTCGGGGCAACAGCCACGGTCGCCCGCGTGGTCTGGGCACCGGCCGCGCCGCCCAGGCGCCAGGTCGCGCGCGCATCCCCGCTCGCGTCCGTGAGCGCCGAGTCGGGCGTCACCAGCCCGCCACCCGCCGTGGCGGCGAACCGCACCCAGACACCCGCCACCCCCAGGCCGTCGGTCGCGGTCACGCGGGCCACGAGCTCCTGCGCCAACAGACTGTCCACGATCGCCGTCTGGGCGTTCCCTCCCTGCACGGCGATCGCGCTCGGCGCGGGCTGGATAGACGCGGTGACCGTGTCGGCCTGATTGGTGAGAAGGCGGGCGACCACCAGTCCGGTCCCGCGGGTGCCGCGCGCCCGGATCAGGCCGTTGGCGGGGTTCGGCACCACGACGCGCGCGGTATCCAGCGACTCCCAGGCAATCGGCGTGTTGGGGATCGGGACGCCCGCGGAGTCCAGGGCCTCAGCCACCAGCGTCACGGAATCGCCCGCCAGCAACGGCACGGGTTCCGGCCCCAGGATCCGGACGGACGCCGCCTGGCTGCCGACTCCCACATACGTGATGGGGATGGACACGAGGGGCGGCGGCGCCGTCCCGCTGGTGGGGGTGACCGGCACCGGCCCGCCGCGGAAGACCACGACGCCGCTCGTGTCACGCAGCGCCACCTCCAGCGTGAACGTTTCGCTGGAGCTGAACATGGCCACAGTGACCACGAGCTCCACGGAATCCTGGCCGACCGCGAGCTGGATCGTCGTGTCGCGGGCAGGGAGGGTGTCGGTTGACCGGCGGATGACGAATTGGATCGAGCTGAGCGGGATGATGCCCGCGAACTGGCTCTGGAACAGCGGCGCGATCCCGAACCGCCCCTCAATACTCGGGGCGGGACTGACCGAATCCGTACAGCTCGCGATCAAGCCCCCCGCCGTGAGCACGGCGAGCAACAGGGACAAGCGGCGGGCCCGGCGCGCGGCCATGCAATTCCAATGGGCGGGAGGGTCAGCAAGTTTGCACCTGCGGACCCTTATCGGCAAGCAGCTACGACGCGTTCCGGGTGTGAGCTACATCACGAAACGGTGCCGAGCCGCTCCAGCCAGAGATACTCGTCGGCCAGGACACGCCGCGCCATCTGGTACACGTCGTCGTCGTCGTTGTCGAAGAGCCGGTCGAACCGGTCTTCGATCCGGCGCCGCGCCAGCTTGGACGCCACATCGGCCAGGGTCGCGGCCTTCTCGGCAAAGGCGCGCTCTTCGGCCTCGGAACTCGTGCGGAGACTCTGGGCCTTCACACACACCGCCGTGATGGCAAACAGCTCGGCCCCGATGTCCACCAGTCGGGCCAGCACGCTCTGACGCTTCTCCAACCCCGGCCCGAACCGGACAATGGCGTGGAACAGTCCGCGCGCTAACCGCCGTGATGTGCGGTTCACATAGCGGATATGCGCGGCCAGCTTGCCGAACTCGCGGTAGCGCGGCCAACGACCCCACCCCAGCCAGCGGGACGGATACCACCACCCATAGAACAAGCCGGCCGACACCAAGCCCTTCAGCTTGGCCCCCATCGAGCTGTCGGCTTGGGCCAGACCGCCCGCCACCTTCAAATGCGTGTCCACTGCCTCGCGGGCGATGAACAACCGCATGATCTCGCTCGAACCTTCAAAAATCAGGTTGATGCGGAAGTCGCGGAGCATGCGTTCGACCGGCACGGGCTCCTCGCCGCGCGCCTTGAGTGACCACTCGGTCTCGTACCCGCGGCCGCCGCGCACCTGGAGCGTGTCGTCCACGATACGCCAGCCGCGCTCGGTGGTCCACATCTTGGCGATCGCCGCTTCGAGGCGGATGTCGTAGTTCAGGTCGTTCATCATGACCGCGATTTCCGACATCGCATCCATGACCCAGGCATCGGCCGCGATGGCGCCGATCTTCTGTGCCACGGCATCGTGCCGGCCCACCGGCTGGCCCCACTGCACGCGCGATTGGCCGAACTTCCGCACGTACTCGACACACTTCTTGGCGGCCCCCGCCGCCACCGACGGAATGGACAGCCGCCCGGTGTTGAGCGTAATCAAGGCGAGCTTCAACCCCTTGCCTTCCCCCAAGAGCACGTTGTCGGCCGGTACCTTGACGTTGGTGAACCGCATCACCGCGTTCTCGATGCCGTGCAATCCCATGAAATGGCAGCGCGTGACGACCTCGACGCCTTCCCACGCGGTCTCGACGATGAACGCCGTGATGCCTTTGGTGGTCTTGGCCATCACCACCATGATCTCGGCGATGGACCCGTTGGTGCACCACAGCTTCTCGCCGTTCAGGATCCAGTGCTGGCCGTCCGGGGTGAGCTCCGCCGTCGCGGTCATCCGGGCGGGGTCGCTGCCGACCGTGTCTTCGGTCAGCGCAAAGGCGCTCACGGCACCCTTGGCGAGTCGCGGGAAGTATTGCTTTTTCTGTGCATCCGTGCCGAACAGCTTGAGCGGTTGCGGCACGCCAATGGATTGATGGGCCGAGAGCAAGGTGGCGATGGAGCCGTCCACGCTGCCGACCAGGGAAATGGCGCGGTTGTACGTGGTTTGCGTGAAGCCCAGGCCGCCGTACTCCTGCGGAATCTTGATGCCAAACGCGCCCAGCTTTCGGAGGCCGTCGATGACCTCGGGCGGCACCTTGCGGTTCCGGTCAATGGCGCTGGCATCCACCGTAGCCATGAAGGCGGCGAGCTGCTTGAGCCAGGGCTTGGCGCGCGCTTCCTCTTCGGCATCCACGACATCGGGCCAGGGGTGAATCAGGTCAAGACGGAGCGTGCCCTCGAAGAGCGAGCGCACGAAGCTCGGGGCTTTCCAATCTTTCTGGCGGGCCCCTTCGGCGACGGCGCGCGCTTCCTTTTCGGACACTTCGCGCACGGGCTTCCGGGTATCAGCAGCGACGGAGGTCATCGCGGAACTCCAGGCAGGAGTCAGAGGGATCCAACGCGTCAAATATAGCCGCCCCGTTGCGCACTCGGCGAGGGTGGGGCCAGATTCCCCGCTGTGAGCGACCCTCAGCCACTGTACCCGACCCGCAGCGCGGCAGGCGCCACGCTCGGCCGGCTCCTGACGGGCCGGGTGCGTCCGCCCGCGGTGTTGCTGGGGATCACCCCAACCGGGGTGGAGATCGCCGCCGCCGCGGCCCAGGCCATGGTCTGCGGTTTTGACGTGATCGTGGGCGCCTACGTGCGGTTGGAAGGGATGGGCATTATCGGCGCCGTGGCGGAAGACGGCGACGCCGTGATTGACCGCCAGTTCGAACCCCGCTTCAACATGCTCGAGACGCTCGACGCGGCCATTGACGCCGCCCGCCGCGCGGTCAAGACCGAACGCCTCCTGTTCCGCGGTCAGCGGCAGATGCGGTCCCTGGAGGAACACACGGTGGTTGTCGTGGATGGGCACGTGATTACGCCATGGAAGATGCTCGCCGCAGTCGAAACCGTCCGGAAGCTTGGGGCCGGCCACGTGATGGCGGCGGCCGCCGTCGCCACCCAGGCGGTCAAGGAACGGATGAGCGCCTACCAGTGTGATCTCGTGTGTCCCTCGGTGGTCCTCGACCCGGGTGGCCATGCCAAACCCTTCGGCGACCCGCAGGATCCGAGCGCGGAACGGTTGCGGAGCATTGTTGTTGCTCGCCAGGCGGCCTAGTTCCGTCCTGCTGGGCCTCTGCATCGCGATAGGCCTTTCCGCTCAACAGCCCGGTCCGCCAACCACCGGCGGGGTCGCCCGACTCGATTTCCTTCTGCAACATCTGGCGGAGACGCGCCGTGTCCTGATGATCGGGGCCCACCCCGATGATGAAGACACGGAGCTGCTGACCTGGGTGACGCGCCACGTCGGTGCGGACGCCGCGTATCTCTCCCTCACACGGGGGGAAGGCGGCCAGAACCTGATCGGCGACGAACTGGGCGTGGCGTTGGGCCTTTTGCGGACGCGGGAACTGGAAGCTGCCCGCGCCATTGACGGGGCCCACCAGTTCTTCACCCGCGCGTACGATTTCGGGTTCACGCGCTCACTGGAAGAGACCGAGCGCTTCTGGTCCACCGATTCCATTCTCAAGGATGTGGTGCGGATCATCCGACGGTTCCGGCCGCATGTGATCGTCACCGTGTTCAGCGGCACGCCGCGCGATGGGCACGGCCAGCACCAGTATTCGGGGCAGATGGCGCTGCGCGGGTTCGCGGTGGCCGGCGATCGGTCCGTGTATCCCGCACTGATGACCGAGGAAGGGTTGGAGCCGTGGACGCCGCTCCGTCTGTTTCGCGCACGCGCGCCGCAGGCCGAGGTGACGCTGGAGATTGATGGTGGCGTCATGGACCATCGGGTGGGGAAGACGATTCACCAGATGGCCATGGATTCCCGCAGCCAGCATCGATCACAGAACTTCGGGTCACTCCAGACGATCGGTCCGACGACGCTGCGGCTCGCGTTGCTGGAGGATCGCACGGGGGCGGGGAGCGGGAGCCTGTTTGCCGGGGTGCCCATCGAGGAAACGCCCGTCACCCGCACGGCCGACTCGCTTCGTCGCCACCTGGCAGCGGCCAACATGCCGGCGGTGGTGATGGCGCTGGCCAATACCCCCGGTGTGCCGGCTGAGGTCATCGCCGTGGCCCGCGGGCACCTCCGCGACGTTCGCGCGCCGCAACCGGTGGTGGCCGCCGATGCCTCCGTTGAACTGGTGGTCGAAGAATGGGCGCCCGGCGATTCAGTTCTCCGGCGCGCGACGCGTGAGTGGCGACCGTATACGGCATCGAACCCATACTTTCTGGACCGCCGGATGAACGGGGCCATGTACGACTGGTCGTCGGTTGATCCGGCACATCGCGGGCTCCCGTTCCAGCCGGGACCGACGGCCACGTTTCGATTGCGCGACCAGGTGCTGGGTGAAGTGCGCCAGCAGGTGCGGGTCGTGCCTCGCATCGGTGTCGCGGCGTCCCCCGAGATTGTGATCTGGCCTGACAACGATTCCTCGCCGCGGACCATCGAGCTACAGATCACAAGCTACCGGCAGGATTCGATCACGGTTGACCTCCAGCTGACCACTCCCGGCTGGTTGCTCCCGATGGTGAAGGCGATCTTGCTGGCCCCGGGCGAATCCCGGCAGGTCCCGGTGCGCCTTCCAGAGCCCCCGTCGGCCCGCGCCAGCTATCCTGTGCGGGTCTGGGTGTTCGCGCAGTCGGAATTGCGTGACAGCGCCGTGTTCTTCCGGGACGTGCGGTTGATCGACTATCCGCACATCGCGCCGGTTCAGTATCTCCCGTTGACGGAGATCCAGGTCGCGGTGGCACCCATCACGCTTCCCGAGTTGCGCAACGTCGGATACGTCCGAGGCGCCGCCGACCGGATCCCGGAGGTGCTGACGGGCATTGGCCTGCCGCTGACGGTGCTCGATTCTGCCGTGCTCGCGACCGGTGACCTCTCGGTGTTCGATGTCATCGTCGTCGGTCCGCGCGCGTACGAAGCGGATGCGAACCTCGTGCGACACAATGCGCGCCTGCTCGCCTACGCGCGCGACGGCGGACGTCTCGTGGTGCAGTACCAGCAATACGAGTTCGTGACGGGCAACTTCGCGCCGTATCCACTGACCATTCGCCGTCCGCACGACCGCATCACCGACGAAACGGCGCCCGTGCGCCTCCTCCAGCCCGACCACGCAGTCTTCCGTACGCCGAATCGTATCACCGATGACGACTGGCTCGACTGGCCGCAGGAACGCGGCCTGTATTTTGCGGGTACATGGGACGACGCGTATGTGCCGTTGCTCGAGATGCAGGACCCGGGGCTGGACCCGGTACGCGGAGGCCTGCTCACCGCCCGCGTGGGCGCGGGCTCCTTCATTTATACTGGGATCAGCTTCTTTCGGGCGATTCCGGCGGGGAATGCGGGGGCGCTTCGGTTGTTTCTGAATCTGTTGGCCTTCCGAGGTGAACCATGACTGCAACAGCAAGTGCAGCGTACAGGGGGCAAGGGGCAGGGGGCAGGGGCGCGAGCGGAGCGACCCTGCTCCCTGCCCCCTGCACCCTGCTCCTTGCACTTCTTGTGGGGTGTGGGGACGGGCGGACGCCTCTCGTCGTCTACTCCCCCCACGGCCGCGATCTGTTGTCCTTGTTCGAGGAACGCTTCGAGGCCGCGCACCCCGACATTGACCTCCGCTACCTCGACATGGGCTCGCAGGATGCCCTCGATCGTGTGCGCACCGAGCGTGCCAACCCCCAAGCCGATGTCTGGTTCGGCGGGCCCTCGGCGTTGTTCGCGCGGGCGGCGGCGGAATCCTTGCTGACGGCCTATCGGCCGAGCTGGGCGGACCACATTGCCCCGCATGGGTGGGGAGCGGGCGACCTCTTCTTCGCCGCGTACGAGACGCCGGGCGTGATCTATTACAACGCCGCCGCGCTCCGACATCCCGACAGCGCGGACGATGGCCGCCGAGCGGCGCCGTCCGATTGGGATGACGTCCTCACGCCCGCGTGGCACGACCAGGTGCTGATTCGTGATCCGATCGCGTCCGGCACCATGCGCGCGATCTTCGGCATGATCATCCAGCGCGGGCTGCGGGAGACCGGCGACACCGCCTGGGGATTCCATTGGTTGCGCCGGCTGGATGCCAACACGCGCGAGTACGCGCTCAATCCCTCGCTGCTCGACCAGAAACTCATTCGCCAGGAGGGCCTGGTCTCGCTGTGGGACCTGCCCGACGTGCTGATCGCGCAGGGTACCGGAGCGCCGGTGGGGTTCGTGCTCCCCACGAGCGGCGCGCCGGTCATCGTGGACGGCATCGCCATCGTGCGCGGCAGCGATCACTCGGAGGCGGCCCAGCGGTTTGTCGAGTGGGTCGGAACGGTTGCGGCCCAGTTGATGGCGGCGCGTGCGGTCTACCGCCTGCCGGCCCGTCTCGATCTGCCGGCGGACTCGGTGCCCGACTGGTACATTGCCGTGCGCACGCAGATGGTGGTGGCCGAGATGGACTGGGAGCAGCTCGCGGATCGCGGCAACGACTGGATGCAATGGTGGGACCGTCACGTCCGCAACAAGGGCGCCCCGTGACCGCGCCGTTCCTGCAGGTCGAAGGGCTGAGCAAGCGCTTCGGCGACCATCAGGCGGTCGCCGATCTTTCGTTTACGCTCGCGCGCGGTGCCATGCTCGCATTGCTCGGGCCCAGTGGCAGCGGCAAGACCACCACGCTCCGCATGCTGGCAGGCTTCGAGCAACTCGACGCGGGGCGCATCCTGGTCGAAGGCCGCGACGTGACGCCGCTCGGGCCGGCCGCTCGGCGGTTCGGCATGGTCTTTCAGCACTACGCGCTGTTTCCCCACTTGTCGGTGTTCGAGAACGTGGCGTTTGGCTTGTCCAAGGACGCCGATCGCGCGTCGCGCGTAGCCGAGGTGCTGCGTCTGGTGGACCTCGCCGGGTTCGAGTCGCGCAGCATCGGGCAACTGTCCGGCGGTCAGCAGCAACGCGTGGCACTGGCGAGAGCCTTGGCGCCGGAACCGCGCCTCCTGTTTCTGGACGAACCCCTGTCCAACCTGGATCCCTCCTTACGCGAACGCACCCGCGCCGAGCTGCGCGCCGCGCTCAAGCAGATCGGGATCACCACGATCCTGGTAACCCACGAACAGGAAGAAGCGTTCGCGCTGGGCGATCTGGTCGCCGTGCTCAAGGACGGTCGTCTCCAGCAACTCGGCACGCCGACGGAGCTGTACGAACATCCGCAGAACCAGTTTGTGGCCACGTTCGTCGGCCGGGCCAGTGCACTTCCCGGCACGATCACCGCCCCTGGGCGGGTGCGGGTGGGTGATGTGGACTGGCCGACCGCCGGCTCGGCGACCGGTGCGGTCACGACGGTGGTGCGACCGGAAGATGTGGTGTTCACCGACTCGGGCCTGCCCGGGACCGTCGTCGAGCGGCGGTATTTGGGCGGGCGCGCGCTCTTTCGCGTGTCCACCGCGGCGGGGACGCTCGAGATCGAGGCCCCCATGGCGTCCGCCGAGTTGGAAGCGAAGGTGCACGTCACCGCCCGCCGATCCCTATCGTTCAACCGGGACAGCGTGTGAAGCGTCCCTGGGGCGTACTGCTCGCCCTCCTGCTCACGTGGCTGGTGGTCTACCCGATAGGACTCATACTGATCGAGGCCTTCCGGGCGGATGGCGCGTGGTCGCTCGTCAACCTGCGCGAGTTTGCCGAGCATCGGGAAGAGTGGGGCGCGCTGTGGAATACGCTGTGGATTTCGTTTGCGAGTGTGGCCTTGGCAGGGGTGATCGGCATACCGGTCGCCTTTGTCTTTGAGCGCTTGGACTTTCCCGGTCGCCGCATGCTTGGCGCACTCGTGGCCCTGCCCGCCGTGTTGCCCCCGCTGGTCGGGGTGCTGGCGTTCATGTTCCTGTACGGCGAGAGCGGGTTCGTAGCACGCAGCGTGCAGGTGGTGTTGGGGCTCGCCAATGCACCGTGGCGCTTGCAGGGGGCCGGGGCCATTCTGCTGGTCCATGCGTATTCCATGTATGTGTATTTCTACTTGTTCACGCGGGCGGGGTTGGCTCGGCTCGATGCATCCATGCTCGAAGCCGCGCAGTCCCTGGGCGCCGGCCGGTGGGAGACGCTGCGGCGGGTAACGCTGCCGCTGCTCCGTCCCCAGATCGCGGCGGCGGCCTTGCTGGTGTTCATGACGTCACTCGGTTCCTTCAGCGCGCCGTACATCTTCGGCGGCGGCTTCCGCGTGATGACCACGCAAATTGTCTCCACCAAGCTCAACGGCAACGACGGACTCGCGATGGTGCAGACCGCCATGCTGGCCATCGTCGCCCTGGTGGGACTCTGGTTGCTGGAACGTGGGCGCGGCGCTCGCAACGTCGCCGTGCTCCAGAAAGGTGCGGCGCCTGACGCGCACGCGATTCGCGCGCCGCTCGCGCGATGGGGTGCCACCGGGCTCGGTTGGGCCTTCGCGCTCTTCCTGCTGCTGCCGCATCTCACGTTGCTGGTGGTCTCGCTGGTGCCGCGCGGCACGTGGACCACCGAGCTGATTCCTCCGGCCTGGACCCTCGGCAACTACGCGGCGCTGCTGGCCGATCCCGAACGGTTGCGGCCGATGGTCAACTCGCTCTGGATGGCTGCCGTCGCGACGGTGGGCGTGGTGCTGTTGACGTTAGGGGCCGGTCGTATGGTGGTGCAACGCAAAGCGCGGTTGGGTCGGGCCATCGAGGCGCTCACCAACGTGCCCTGGGCGGTGCCGGGCACCGTGCTCGCCATCGCGGTCGCCACCACGTTCAGCGTGCACGCCCCGTGGGTGGGACGGGTGGTGTTGATCGGGACGCTCGCGATCTTGCCGCTGGCGTATTTGATCCGGAACCTGCCGATTGCGGCCGGCTCCATCCTGGCCGGCTTCCGTCAGCTCGATCCCGCGCTGGATGAAGCGGCGGCGTCGCTGGGCGCGGGACGCGCGCGCACGATGTGGCGGGTTACGGTCCCCCTGCTGCGGCCCGCGATTCTGGCCGGAGCGGCCCTGGCATTTGCCACCGCACTCGGCGACTTCGTCACGTCCATCGTGCTCTACACGTATCACACCCGGCCGATCTCGATCGAGATTCTCTCGGTACTGCGAGGCTATGACGTCGGCCAGGCTGCCGCGTACGGCGTGGTGCTGATGCTGATCTCCGCCGGCGCCATGCTGATTGGCACTCGGCGATGAATCCGTCGGTCAAGAAGCTGTCCGTCCTGATCGGCATCGCGTTCGTGGACATGATCGGGTTCGCGATGATCTTCCCGCTGCTGCCGTTTTACGCGCTGCGGCTGGAGGCCAGTCCCGCGACTATCGGCTGGATGATCGCGAGTTTCTCGATTGCGCAGATGGCCTCCTCGCCGCTGTGGGGCCGCGTGTCGGACCGTTTTGGCCGTCGGCCGGCGCTCATGGTGGGCCTGTTGGGCTCGTCCATCGGGTTTCTCGTGTTTGGATTCGCGACCTCCATCTGGATGTTGTTCCTCTCCCGCATCATTCAGGGTGCGGGCGGCGGCACCACGGGTGTAGCGCAGGCGTACATCGGGGACGCCGTCGAACCCAGGGAGCGCGCCAAGGCGCTGGGCTGGTTGTCGGCGGCGACGTCGGCAGGGGTCATGATCGGCCCGGCACTCGGATCGCTTGCGGCTAACCTGGGTCCCGAAGCGCCGGGCATCCTCGCCGCGGCCTTGTGTGCCATCAATCTCGGGTTTGCGTGGCGGTGGCTGCCCGAGACCAACGTGCGGAAGCCGCGCACGTCCACGGACGGACCCGAGCCGATCATGCGCTCCGTCCGTACCGTCATGGCCGAGGTCGTGCTCAAGCCGGCGAACGACATCTCGAAGCTCATCTGGATCTACGCCACCGGCATGCTGGGCTTCATGTCCATGACGGCGGTGTTTGCGCTGTTCCTGGGAGCCGAGTTCGGGATTACGGAGCGTACCATCGGGTACTTCTTCGTGTATAACGGATTGGTGGGGGTGGTGATGCGGGCGGTACTGCTCGGGCCGCTGGTGGATCGGTTTGGCGAGGTCCGTCTCATGCGGGCGGGCGCGCTTATCATGACCTTGGGCCTGCTGCTCCTCCCGCTGACCCAGAGTGTCTGGATGGTTGCGGCGGTGATGGGACTGGTGCCTGTGGGTACGGCGCTGCTGTTTCCGGCGACCTCGGCGCTGGTGACGCATCGCGCTCCCGCTCATGAGCGCGGCCAGGTACTGGGCGTGCAACAAACGTTCGGCGGTGTAGCCCGGGTGTTTGCCCCCATCTGGGCAACGTACGTCTTTCAGATCGGGACGCGCTTGCCGTTTCTGGTTGCGGCGGGGGTCGTGGCGGGGGTCGGGATACTGACGTTGCGCGTCAGGAGTACGGAGTCCGGGTAAGGGTGCAAAAAGGTGCAAAGGCGCAAAGGTGCAAAGGTGCAAGGGTGCAAGGGGACGCTACCGCCGGTAGACCACGTGTCCGCCGAGCACCGTCATGACAACCTCCGTATCCAGTACCGCGCGCTCATCCACCGTCATGATGTCCTGACTCAAGACCACAAAATCCGCATACTTGCCCGCCGTCAACGATCCCGACTCGTTCTCCATGAACGCCGCATACGCCGGCCACAGCGTCATCGAGAGCAGCGCCTCCATGCGCGTCGTACGCTCGGCCGGGAACCAGCCGCCGGCCGGCCAGCCGTTGTTGTCCATGCGCGTAAAGAAGGCGCGGAACGAGATCAACGGGTTCACCTGCTCGACCGGAAAGTCTGAGCCGTTGGGAATCACGACACCGGTGTTGAGCAGGGACCGCCACACGTAGGCGCCCTGGCTGCGGTTCCAGCCGATGCGGTTCGGCACCCACGCCATGTCGCTGGTCTGGTGCGAGCCCTGCATGGAGGGAATCACGTCGAGCTGGGCAAAGCGCGGGATGTCCTGGCGGTGCAGGTTCTGCGCGTGTTCCACTCGGAACCGGTGATCGCCACGGGGTGCCTGGCCAAGCGCCCATTCAAAGGCGTCGAGGGCCATGCGATTGGCGCGGTCGCCGATGGCATGCACGTTGAGCTGGAACCCGCTGCGGAGTGCCTTGACGGCGATGCGGCGGAGCACAGAATCGGGGAAGGTGATGAGACCGGTGACGCCGGGCTCATCGCTGTACTCCTCGATCATCGCCGCCCCTCGGCTGCCGAGGGCCCCGTCGACACTGATCTTGATGGATCGCACCCAGAGGCGGTCGTGGACCGCGAGGCGCGGTCCGCGCTCCATCAACCGGTCGAGTGTCGCTTCGTTGTCCCGCACCATCACATAGTTGCGCAAGGGGTAGCGGCCGGTGCGGGCCAGTTCCTCGTAGACCGAGAGGAGCCCTTCGCTCACGCCAGCGTCGTGAATGCCGGTCAGGCCCCACCGGTTGGCT
This sequence comes from Gemmatimonadales bacterium, assembly GCA_040877595.1. Lineage (GTDB taxonomy): Bacteria > Gemmatimonadota > Gemmatimonadetes > Gemmatimonadales > GWC2-71-9 > JBBDNM01. Next base: position 33,323 of record JBBDNM010000062.1, read on the forward strand.
TCCGCGATGGCCGCGAGTACGGCGGCGCGCGTCTCATCGCCCGACTCACGGGCCATAACCCGGTTCACCAGCGCCATCGCGTTGTCCACCAGCACGCCGGTGGCGTCGCCGTCGGCGTCCCGGATGATGCGGCCGCCGCTCGGGTCGGGCGTGTCGCGCGTGATGCCGGCCAGTTCAAGCGCGCGGGCGTTCACGAACAGCGCGTGCCCATCCACGCGGGTCATGGCTACCGGATGATCGGGTACCGCGCTGGACAGCGATTGATGGGTGGGGAAACGCGTGTCGGCCCAGAGGTTCTGGTCCCAGCCCCGGCCGCGAATCCAGTCGCCGCTTCGCGTGTCGACGGCCCGGGCCCGTACGCGGGCAATGACGTCGTCCAGCGACCGCGTGCCCACCAGGTCCACCCGCCGCAGGGCAAGCCCAAGGTTCAGCAGGTGCGCGTGAGCGTCCACCATGCCGGCGATGACGGTCAGGCCGCCCACATCCATGCGTTCCGTGCGCGGGCCGGCCATGGCCTCCGCCCCGCGGCGGCTGCCGACAAAGACGATCAGGCCGTCCCGCACGGCCAAGGCTTCCGCCCGTGGCCGGTTGACGTCCGACGTCCAGATGTTGGCGTTGACCACGATCAAATCGGCGGGTTGCTGGGCCAGCACGGATTGCCCGGCGAGAGCGATGGCAAGCAGGGGGATGAGTCGCATACGGAGTAAGATGGCGGGAAGGCGGGAAGTCGGGAAGGCGGGACGGGCGAACCGCCTACTTCCCGCCCTCCCGCCCTTCCGCCTTCCCGCCGAGCTCAACGACCACCTCAACCGCCACCGCAATATCCGGCATCTCCGTCCTCGCATTCACGATACATGCCCGTAGGCAGTAGATCCCGTCCACCGTCGTTCCCGACAGGAATACCCGACCGTCCTTCTGGAGGCGGTCCACCAACTTCTTGTTGATTGCGTCGGCGTGGCCCGAGGTCGGGAGGTAGCGGAAGCACACAATAGAAAGGTCGGTCTCACCCACCAGTTCCAGGCGCGGGTGTGCCGCCACCTGACGTCTGAGCTCCGCGGCCATGGCGAGATCGTGGCGCCACAGCTCGTGGTATCCCTTGAGTCCCATCCGCCGCATGACCGCGTACACCTTGAGCGCGCGGAACGCCCGCGACAGCTGCGGCCCCTGCTGGTGGTACCAGAGCGGGCCGTTGTACCAGTCGTTGTCTTCCACTTCGAGATAATCGGCCTTGGTGGCGAACGCCTGGGTGAGGGCGTTCCGGTCCTTGACCAGCACCGCGCCCGCCTCATAAGGCACGTAGAGCCACTTGTGCGGGTTCATCGTAAGGGAGTCCGCGAGTTCCATGCCGCGGTAGTGGTCGGCCAGTTCGGGCAACGAGCGCAGCGCGGCACCGTACGCGCCATCAACGTGGAGCCACAGCCCTTCGTCATCACCCACCTTGCGTAGCTCGGCCAGCGGATCAATCGCGCCCGTGTTCACGGTGCCCGCGGTCCCCACCACGCAGAGGGGCAGGCAACCGTCCGCACGATCCCGAGCAATGGCGGCGCGCAAAGCCTTGATGTCGAACACTCGGCCCCGCATGGGTACGAGCCGGAGCGAGTCATCGCCCAGGCCCAGCATCTCAACCGCACGGCGAATGGACGAATGCGTTTCGTGCGTCACATAAACCGCGGGCCGGATGCCCAGCTGGCCAAGTCCGGTCTTCCGGCTGCCGGGCAACAGGCGCTCGCGCATGGCGGCCAGGGCCACGAAATTGGCGGCAGATCCGCCCGAGAGCAGGATGCCGCCGGCGGACAGCTCGTAGCCGACGAGTTCCGCCAGCCACCGCATCACGCACATCTCCACCCAGGTCGCAATCTGCGCCGAGCCCGCGCAGTTGTTGTTCATGGTCGCGGCCAGCAGGTCGGCCGCCATGCCCATCGGGGCGGCGCTGCCGCGGATGTAGCCCCACCAGCGCGGATGCCCGATGCCGAGCGAGTAGGGCAGGACGTCCCGCTCGAGGTCGGCGAGAATCGTGGCCGCGTCAGTGCCTTCCAGCGGCAGCGGCGCCCGCTCGAACCGGGCAATCACGTCATCGGGTGGTCGCACAAACGCGGGGCGGTCCGGCAGGCCGCGCAGGTAGTCGGCAGCCATATGCGAAACGCGGGCCAGCGTCTGTTCAAAATCGTCAGGCGAAAAGTCAGGGTGCATCGGTGGCGAATGCCTTGGCGAGGAACGCATGGACCGTGTCGCGATACATGGGCCCCGCATCGTCGTAGGTCTCGTTGTGTCCGGCGCCCTCGATAGGCACCAGGGTGGCCTGTCGTGCGGCGTCCGCCAGACGCTGCCCCATCCAGAATGGCGCGATCCGGTCTTGCGTTCCGTGCAGGATCAGGACCGGTACGTCCACCGACCGCAGACGTTCCAGATTGTCGAGGTCGAGACGCGTCATGATGCGCGGCAGGAACCAGTAGTGCCGCCGCGCCATGTCGCGTGCGTTGGTGAACGGCGCGTCGAGCACCACCGCCGCCGGTGTGCGGTGCGCGGCAAGCCACGTGGCCGACACGCCGCCGATCGAGCGGCCGTACACCGCGATCCGCATCGCATCCACGTCCGGTCGCGCGGCAAGCCAGTCCCATATGGCTTCTGCGTCGCGGTAGACGTCGGCCTCGGTCGGCTTGCCCGGGTTCTCCCCGTAGCCGCGGTAGTCCACGGCCAGCAGCGCGGCGCCGGGCAGTCGCATCTGGAGCAGCATCGGCGCCATCGCGCCGACGGTTTCCATGATGCCGGTGAACCAGATGACGGCAGGCGCAGGGCGGGAGGTCGGGCGGGCGGGAGGCAAGAACCATCCGCTGAGCGTGAGTCCGTCGTGGGTACGAATCGCGACCCGTTCGCCGCCCTCCGGGGTACCGAGCACATGGCGCGGCGACGGAAACGCGAGCCGGTCCTGCATCAGCCAGGCGACGAACACAATGACCAGGTAACTGACCGCGATGTACGCGGCGATGCGGAGGGCAATCGTCACGACGGTGAATCTACTGTCCCCGCGTCTCCGCGCCTCCGCGTGAGTATCTTCTCTCGCCATGTCCGACCTTGCCATCAGCTGTCGCGGTCTCGTCAAGCGCTATCCGCCCGACGTGATCGCCCTGGACGGCCTCGATCTCGAGGTCCGTCGCGGCGAATGCTTCGGCCTGCTTGGTCCGAACGGTGCGGGGAAGACCACGACGGTCGAGATCCTGCAGGGCCTGACCGCGCGCGATGCGGGTGCGGTGGAAGTGCTGGGCCAGACCTGGGAACGCAACGGCCATGCGCTTCGTGAGCGCTTGGGCACCGCCCTCCAGGAAACCAGGTTCCCCGACAAGCTGACCGTCATCGAGGTGCTGCGCCTCTTCCGGAGCTTCTATAAGGAAGGTACGGACATCGACAGGGCGTTGGCACAGGTGAATCTGCAGGAAAAGCGCAACGCGCGCGTCACCCAGCTCTCGGGCGGGCAGCATCAGCGGCTGGCGGTGGCCACCGCGCTCGTGGCGGATCCGGAGCTGCTGTTCCTGGATGAGCCCACCGCCGGTCTCGACCCGCAGGCTCGGCGCGGCTTGTGGGACATCATCCTCGACCTGCGTTCCCGTGGCCGCACGGTCCTGCTGACCACGCACTATATGGATGAAGCGGAACGCCTCTGCGATCGCGTCGCCATCGTGGATCACGGCAAGGTGATTGCGCTGGGGACGCCGCGCGAACTCATCGCGGGTCTGGGCGCCGAGCACGTGGTGGAGTTCGCGGTCGAAGACGGCATGCCGTCGGTGGCCGACCTCGAACCCCTGCCGGGGGTACGGGCCGTCCGCGCCGAGACCAGCGCGATGCGGCTGACCGTGACCCGCGTCCATGAAGCCGTGCCGGCCCTGATGGGCCTGTTGCGCGACCGCGAACTCACGCTGAGCCAGCTCGCCACGCATCACGCCACGCTCGAAGACGTGTTCCTGCAGCTGACCGGTCGGAGCCTGCGCGATGGCTGAGCGACACGGCGGCCCGCTGGTCCAGCTCACGCTGTGGCGCGTGCGGGAGCTCCTGCGCGAGCCGGAGGCGGTGTTCTGGGTGTTCGCGTTCCCGGTGCTCCTTGCGCTGGCGCTTGGGCTCGCGTTCAAGAACCGTGGGCCCCAGGCCATCACGGTGGGCGTCGTCGAGGGTACGGCCGACTGGGTGGAGGTCGAGCGCGTGCTGGGCGAAGCCGACGGCATCCGCGCTGAAGCGTTGTCGGCCGGCGAGGGCGCCCGCCGCCTGCGCACGGGTCGCATTGCGCTGCTCGTGACACCGGGAGAACCGATCACGTTCACGTTCGACGAAACCCGCGAAGAGAGCGGGCTCGCGCGCATGCTGGTGAACAACGCCTTGCAGGAGGCCGGTGGGCGGCATGATGTCCGCGAGGTGCGCGAAGTGCGCGTGACCGAAAAGGGCTCGCGCTACATTGATTTCCTGATCCCGGGCCTGCTGGGTCTCAACATCATGGGCACGGGGCTCTGGGGCATCGGGTTCGGGTTGGTGCGCACACGGAAGAACGGCCTGCTCAAGCGGCTCCTGGCGTCGCCGATGCCCAAGAGTCAATTGTTATTGTCGCAGATTCTCGCGCGGCTCGTCTTCCTGGTGCTGGAAGTGGCCGCGGTCGTACTGTTTGGCATCTTCGTTTTTGGCGTGCCGTTTCGCGGCGGACTGATCGCGTTCCTGGCGGTGGTATTCATCGGGGCGACGGCGTTCTCAGGCCTGGGCTTGCTGGTGGCGGCGCGGGCGCGCACCATTGAAGGCGTCTCCGGCCTGATGAATTTGGTGATGGTCCCGATGTGGATCTTCTCGGGGGTGTTCTTTGCCTGGGCGAACTTTCCGGACGCCATGCACCTGTACATTCAGATGTTGCCGCTCACGGCGTTGAACGACGCCTTACGCGCGGTCATGCTGGATGGCACGGGACTGGGGGGTATACTGGGGTGGTTAGGGATCCTCGCAGCCTGGGGCGTCGCGAGCTTCGCGGTCGCGCTACGGCTGTTCCGCTGGAGCTAGGAGGCCGAGATGGCGGGTTTGAAGCTGTCGTCCAAGGCGCAGAAAGCGATGGACACGTTGCAGCTCGTGCGCCGCAAGGTTGAACGAGTCCACTCGCTGGTCGAACAGTACTGCTCCGCCAGGTCCGCTCAGGACTCCATGGCGCAATCGTTGAGCCGCGCCGCCGCGGACGTCGGTCGCCTGCTCATGAACAACGGCCTGGGCGTGATGGCCGACTCGGCCAATCAGGTCGCCATGGGTGCCAAGCGCGGTGGGCACACCCAAGCCAAGTACCGCCAGTTGCGCGAACTGGTTGGCGGCCTTCGGGTCGCCATCGATCGGGCGGAGAAGAATGTGCTGGACGCGGAGAGGCAGCATGAACACGATGAGGCCGGACACTGATGGCAAGGGTGTTTCACGCTAACCAACGGAAAGGCAGACCATGCGTACGCTGATTACGGCAGGACTCCTCGGCGCGGCCCTGACGGCGGCGCCCACACTCACCGCGCAGGACCCCGGCGCGCGGCCCACGTACGGCGAGGTGCGGCTGGAGGGGGGCTTCCTGCCGGATCCGCACCGCATGGAACTCACGGCCGGCGGCTCGATCCAGGTGAGCGTAAGCGGCTGTGCCTACGGGTTCGTAGCCAACGCACCCGACGTCAAGATGTACTATAGTGGCAATGCCAAGCGCACGCTCCACTTCTACTCCACGTCCGATGACGACACGACGCTGCTGATCAACCTGCCGGATGGGTCGTGGGTCTGCAACGACGACGGCCTGGGGAACCGGAACCCGCTCGTGACGATCCCGAACGCCGCGTCCGGCCGCTACGATATCTGGGTGGGTACGTACGGGTCGACCATGGTGCGGGCGACGCTCAACATCTCGGAAATCACGCCGCGCTGACGGGGCACCGCCTCGTCTTGTGACGCGCGGGAGGGCCTGGGGTTCTCCCGCGCGTCGTGCGTTCAACTGAGTGCCGCCACCGCGGCCCGCACCGCCTGCGGATGCGACAGCGGCGGAACGTGCCGCGCCCCCGGCAGCAATCGCAGCTCGGCTGAGAGGCCCGTGGCGAGCGCCTGGGCCTCGCGCACGCGGAAGTAGGTGTCATGGGTTCCGTGGAGCACGATCGCGGGAACGTTGACCTCCTGCAATCGGTTCCGCACGTCGTAACCCACCATCCCGGCGCGATACGCCCGGCGCCCCCGCACGGTCGTCTGGCGCCAGCCGGCGATACCCACCGCCAGTTCACTCCGGCCGCGATACTGCTGGAAGTCCACGGTCCCGGTGCGGCCACCACCCAGGATGAGCTTGGTCGCCGCGCTGACGATGCCACTGTTCCAGATGGGCATCAGGGGCTTGGCGGGAAGGCGGAAAGGCGGGAGGCGGACGGCCGCCACATCATACATCGGGCCCGCGGTCGTGGAAATCAGAACGAGTCCGTGGATCGGTGGTTGCCCGGTCCCGTTGTGGCGGAGCAGCCACGCCAGCGCGAGCATCCCACCAAAGCTGTGGCCGACCACGATGCGTCGAGTCGCGTCACGCCATGACGGGGTGTTGGTGAACGTGTCGAGCGCATCCATGTACGCACCCATGCCCGCCCCCGGGCCGCCCGGGCCGTCGGAAAAATCCGGCCCAAACGACTCGGCCCCGAACGCCGGAAAGATCGTGGCGTTCAGGGCCATGCCGGGCAGGAGGAGGATGCGCGGTGCGGTCACCTACCCAAGTGTAGCCGAACGCCAGCCCTCCGCGCAGACGCCAATTCCGGTGCGGCGCTTCGCGACGACCACCGATGTCACCCCATCGGGCCTCCCCGATCACGTCCGCAAAGAACTGGCCAGGAAGCAACCGTAGGCCGAACTCCGCAACCGGCGTGGCGTGACGGGACCATCCCTGAAACTCTTCAACACTTGACTCCGTAGTTAACCTTGTTAACTTAACGCCGTTAAGATTGTGAAATCAGTAACAAACTATTAAAGTCGTTGTCTGACAAGGACTTGCAGGTTGTCTCCGCAAGAAGTGGCAGTTCGCGAACAAGAATCCCAGATCCTGGAAGCCGCGCGGGACTTGATACTCGAAGGTGGTATCGAGGCCATTTCGATGCGCGCCGTGGCGGATCGTGTGGGGGTCAGTGCCACCGCGCTCTACCATTATTTCGCCAGCAAGCAGGACCTGGTTGACCGCGTCAGTCGCCGCGCTTTTGAAGCCTTTGACGAAGCGGTCCGTAAGGCCGCTGAGCAACAGCCGGAGGGCTCAATAGACCGGATCCGCGCGATCGGCGAAGCCTACATCCGGTTTGCATTCGAGAACGAGGCGTATTTCCGGGTGATTTTCGGCGCCGAAGCCCCCGACCCCCGCGCCATCGAAGACCTGCCCGGCGGTGGCGGCTATCCCGTGCTTCGCCAGGCGGTCGTCCGGGCCATGGAATCCGGCCAGATGCGCTCTGGCGATCCGGACATATCTTCGGTATATCTTTGGTCCCTCGTTCACGGCCTGGTCACGCTGTATCTGGCCTGCCGGATCGGGGATGAGAAGTGCCAGAACGCGCAGTTGCCCGGTGATCCGCAAGTGATGTTCGCCGCATTCGGCGATCTGTTGGCGCACGGCCTCCGCGCGCCGGACCCGAAAGGACCGTGACCCGTTCCATGATACGGTGGTTGATGGGCGCCACGCTGGTGCCCTGGACGCTTGCAGCCCAAGTCCCCGATACGCTCCCGCTCGGCCAGGCCCTTCGGCTCGCGCTCGCCAACAATCGCGAGCTTGCCCAGGCCGAGGCCGCGGTGCGCGGCGCCAACGCCCGCGTTACCGAAGCGTTCGCGACGGCCATGCCCGACGTGTCGGCCAGTGCGTCGTACCAGCGCAATTTCCGCGTGCAGGAAGCCTTCCTGCCCGCCATCATCTTCGATCCGACGGCGGATCCGGACGACCTGATCCCGGTCCGCTTCGGCGCGGACAATCAATGGTTTGCCGGCCTCACGCTGAGCCAGACGCTGTTCGAGTACGGCGTGTTGGTCGGCATTGGCGCGGCCGGCCGGTTCCGGCAACTCGAAAACGAACGTGCCCGCGGCGTGGCGCAACAGGTGGTCACCACCGTGCGGCGTGCGTATTTCGATGTGCTGTTGGCCACGGAGCAGGAACGGCTGACCGCGCAGTCCGTCGAACGCGTGCGCCAGACGTTGGCCGAGACCCAGGCACTGAACCAGCAGGGACTCGCGAGCGACTACGACGTGCTGCGGCTCGAGGTTCAGCTGGCGAATCTGGAGCCCAATCTCCGCCGCGCTCGCGATCAGGTGCGTGCCACGCGTCGCCAGCTGGCCATCACGGTCGGCCTGGAGCCGGAAGTGGCCTTTGTGGTCAGCGGATCCCTGCACACCGTCGTCGTGGACGACCGCACCGGGAATGATGCGGCCAACCTCGAGCTGCTGGCCGCCTCCGGCGGTGTGGGGCTTGAGGTGCTCACCTACGACGACGCTTGGCGCCGGGCAACGATCGATCGGTCGGACGTGCGGCAGACGCAGCTGGCCGTGTCATTGGAACAATCCCGCGTCAAAGTGGAGATCGCGGAATACTTCCCGCGCGTGTCGCTGTTCTCGAACTACAACATCACGGCGCAGGAGAATCGCGCGCCGAATTTCTTCGGCGATGCCAACTCGCGCACCACGTCGTTTTTTGGCGGCATCCGGGTAGAGATGCCGATCTTCCGCGGCTTCACGCGGCCGGCCCGGGTGACGCAGGCGCGGGCGAGTCTCGCCCAGGCGGAGGCGGTCGCCTCACTCACGGAAGACCAGGCGGCCCATCAGTTGCAGTCGTTGTTCGACGGGCTGGCCGAGGCGCGCGACCGCGTGGCCAGCCAACGCCGGGCGGTCGAGCAGGCGCGACGCGGGTTCGAGATCGCGTCCGCCGAGTACCGGGCGGGGACGGGGTCCCAATTGCAGATCACCGATGCCGAAGTGGCGCTCCGGCAGTCGGAATTCAATTACGCGCAGGCAGTCTACGATTACCTCACGACCCGATCGGCCCTTGAAGCGGCTGTCGGTACCGTCGCTGTGGGCGACGGGCAGGAGTTCTAGTCATGACGACGAAGTATCTGATGGCCGTTGCCGCCCTCCTTGTGGTGGCGGCCTGCGCGGATTCCGAAGCCGAAGTGCCCGTCCAGGGCGACGACACGACGGGCGTGCGCATCGTGAACGTCGAGGTGACGACGCTCGCCCCGACCGACTTCACGGAGTACCTGCGCGTGACCGGTGAGGCCGCGGCCCTGCACAACGTGACGCTGTCGGCGGAGGAAATGGGCCAGGTCACGCGGTTCCTGGTCGAGAAGGGTGCGCGCGTGCGCGCCGGCCAGGTCATCGCCGAGCTCGACGCCTCGGTGCTTCGGGCCCAGGTGGACGAAGCGCGCGCCGCGGCGGAACTCGCCGCGCAGCAGTTTGAGCGCCAGGGCACCCTGTGGGAAGATCAGCGCATCGGCAGCGAGATGGCGTTCCTACAGTCGCGGAGCGCGTCGGCGACGGCGGCCGCGCGGCTCGCCCAGCTCGAGGCGCGGCTGGAGAACACGCGCATCCGGGCTCCGGTGGACGGGGTGCTCGATGCGCGACTCATCGAAGCCGGTGAGATGGCGACGCCGGGCATGCCGATCGCCCGCGTGATTTCGGCCGGTCGACTCAAGATCGAGGCTGGCGTGCCGGAGCGTGCGGCCCTGGCCATCCGCGCGGGGTCGGCGGCCATCGTGACGTTTGATGTCCTTCCCGGCCAGCGCTTTGCCGGCCGCGTCACGTTCGTGGCGGCCAGCGTGGATCGCGTCAACCGGACCGTGCCCGTGGAAATCCAGCTGGATGACACCGGCAATCTCGTCAAGGCGCACATGGTGGCCAACGTGGAACTCGTGCGCGAACAGCGGACCGGCGTGCTGGTCGTGCCGCAACAGGCCGTGCTGCGCACCGAATCCGGGTATCAGGTGTTCGTGGTGGAAGAACGGGAGGGACGCACCGTTGCCGCGGCGCGTGCGGTCCGGCTCGGACCGGCGTGGGCGAGCCAGGTCGTAATTGAAGAGGGCCTGGCGCCCGGCGACCGCTTGATCCGGCTCGGCCAACAGCTGGTGGATCCGAACACGCGCGTCCGTGTGGTTGCCGCCGCTGCCGCGGGGAGGAACTGATGACGCCGCACAACGCCCCCGGCGAGTTCCGGGAGTTCGGCCTCACGTCGCTCGCCATCCGGCACCCCACAGTGGTGCTGGTGATGACGGCGATCATCATCCTGACAGGGCTTTCGGCGTATATCACGATCCCCAAGGAGTCGTCGCCCGAAATCGTGGTGCCGATGGTGGTCGTGAACACGATCTATACCGGCGTGGCGCCGCGCGATATCGAGACCCTGCTCACGCGCCCGCTGGAAGAAGAGCTCAACACGATCGCCGACGTGAAACGCATCACGTCCACGTCGGTGGAAGGCTACTCGTCCATCATCGTCGAGTTCGATGCGGGGATGGATATGGATGAGGCGTTGCAGCGGGTGCGCGAGAAGGTGGACATCGCCAAGCCCAGGTTGCCAACAGCCGCCGAGGAGCCGGGCATCTTCGAGATCAACTTCGCGCAGTTCCCGATCATGCAGGTGAACATCGCCGGGCCCTATTCGCTGGTGCGCCTGCGGGAGGTGGCCGAAGACCTGCAGGATCGCATCGAACAGATCCCGAGCGTGCTCGAAGTGACCCTGTCGGGCGGACTGGAACGCGAGGTCCAGGTTGATGTGGACCTGGCCAAGCTCCAGTTCTACAACCTGGCGTACGGTGACGTGATTGACGCCATCCGTGACGAGAACGTCACGATCCCGGGCGGGTCGGTGGACGTGGGGGACATGAAGTTCCTCGTGCGTGTGCCCGGCCAGTTCGAGGCGACGGCGCTCATTGCCGACATCGTGGTCAAGGTGGCGGGCGGGCGGGCCATCTACGTGCGTGACGTGGCCACCGTGGATTTCGGCTTCAAGGAACGGGACTCCTATGCGCGCCTCGACGGGCAGTCGGTGGTGTCGCTGGCCATTTCCAAGCGCGCCGGCGAGAACATTATCGCGACCGCCGAGGCCGTGCGGGATGTCCTCGCGAGCCGCGAGGCCCATTTCCCCGTGGGGACCGTCGTGAAGGTGACGGCGGATCAGTCCGAAGACATTCACGACATGGTGAGCAGCCTCGAGAACAACATCATCTCGGGGCTCATTCTGGTGGTCGCCGTCCTCTTGTTCTTCCTCGGTATGCGGACCGCCTCGTTTGTCGGTCTCGCGATCCCGATGTCCATGCTGCTGTCATTCAGCGTGATGCAACTGACCGGCATGACCATGAACATGGTCGTGCTGTTCGCGCTGATCCTGGCGCTCGGCATGCTGGTGGACAACGCCATCGTAGTGGTGGAGAACATTTATCGTTTTGTCGAACAGGGATTTGACCGCAAGACGGCCGCACGGTATGCCGTGGGCGAAGTGGCCGTGCCCATTATCGCCTCAACGCTCACCACCCTCGCCGCGTTCTTTCCGCTGACCTTCTGGCCCGGCATTGTGGGCGAGTTCATGAAGTTCCTGCCGCTCACGCTGATCATCACGCTCTCCGCCTCGCTGTTCGTCGCACTCGTGATCGTCCCGGTCCTGTGCTCGTTGCTGCTGGAGTTGGAAGGCGCGCGCACGCCGCCGATGACGCCTGCGGCGCGGTGGACCCTGATCGGTGGTGGTGGCGTCGCGATGCTGATCGTCGGGTCGGGTGCGTGGCTGGCGCCGCCGCTGTTGATCCTGACCGGTATCCTGATCTGGCAGTTCCATACGCGCGTGGCGGCACCCATCGGCGCGTGGTTCATGACCGCAGCGCTTCCCCGCATCATAAGCCGCTATGAGCACCTCTTGCGCTGGGCGCTGGAACACCGCCTGCGCATGCTGGCCGCCGCTGCCGGCGCCATGGTGCTGGCGATCATGGCCTTCAGCGTCCTGAATGCCGGGATTGAGTTCTTCCCCGAAGATATTCCGCCGGCCACCGTGTACGTGCAGGTCGAGGCCCCGGCGGGCACTCGGCTGGAAGCGACCGACGCCATGGTCCAGGGTCTCGAGGCCGAACTGCGCGCGCTCAGCGGCAGCGAGGATTTTCAGTCCGTGGTGGCCACGTCAGGCAACCGCGTGAGCCAGAATTTCGGCGGCCCCAGCAATGGGTCGCACCTGGCGACGATCGCGGTCAACTTCGTGGACTTCCAGGATCGCCGGACCGACGGCTTCGTGACGCTCGAACGGATGCGGCAGACCATCGGTCGTACCGTAGCGGGCGCGCACATCTCCGTGGAGGCCATGCAGGGTGGACCGCCGAGCGGAGCGCCGGTCGCCATCGAGATTGCGGGTGAAGACCCCGAAGTCTTGCGCGACCTTGGCGCCGAGGTTGTACGCATTCTGGAAAACAGTCCGGCGTATCCCAAGCTCGATGGCCTGGCCAGCGACATGGAAGGCGGCCGGCCGGAGCTGGTCATCAACGTCGACCGTGAACGGGCCGCGTTGTGGGGTCTGAACACGCAGGACGTCGGCTTCATGGTCCGTAGCGCCATCAACGGCACGGAGGCGTCCAAGTACCGCGATGGCAAGGATGAGTACGACATTACGGTCCGGCTGGCGCCGGCGTGGCGTAGCGACCTCTCGGCGCTGGGCGACTTGATGCTCGCCACCGATGACGGCGCGCAGGTGCCGTTGTCGTCCGTGGCGTCGTGGCACGTCGGCACCGGCATGGGCGATGTCCGCCGGAAGGACCTGGACCGCGTGGTCAGCATCACGTCCGACGTACGCGCCGGGTACAACGCCAATGCCGTGGTCGCCGAGGTGCGTGAGCTGCTCGCGCCGTTCGAGCGCGAGTTACCCGCGGGCTACACGTTCGCGTTCGGCGGCCAGCAGGAAGAGCAGGCCGAAGCCCAGGCCTTCCTGTCCGCCGCGTTCGTGATGGCTGTGCTGTTGATCGGGTTTATCCTGGTCAGCCAGTTCGACTCGGTGACCAAGCCGCTCATCATCCTGAGCTCGGTCGTGCTTTCCACGATCGGCGTGCTGATCGGGCTGATCGTGTTCCGCATGCCGTTCGGCATCATCATGACGGGAGTCGGCGTGATTTCGCTGGCCGGCGTGGTGGTGAACAATGCTATCGTGCTGCTTGACTACACCGACATTCTGCGCGATCGCGACGGCCTCACGCGCCGGGAGGCCGTGGTCACCGCCGGTCGCACCCGGTTCCGCCCGGTCGTGCTCACCGCGATCACCACCGTGCTCGGCCTCGTGCCACTGGCCATTGGGCTCAACTTTGATTTTCTCGGCCTCTACACGCGCCTGGCGCCGGAATTCTACTGGGGCGGGGAACAGGCCGCCTGGTGGGGCCCGATGGCCATCGCGGTCATTGCCGGCCTCACCTTCGCGACGTTCCTCACGTTGGTGATTGTGCCGGTGATGTACTCACTGCTGGACGACCTGGACAAAGTCATCAAGCGGTACTTCCTGCCGCAGGAGACCTCGGAGGCGGCCGTGCCGCACGCGCCGGTTCGACCGAGTCGGGAGACGGAAGCGATTACTGTATAGGGTGTAAGGTGTAGGGTGTACGGTGTGCCATTCCCTTACACCCTACACCTTACACCCTTCACCTTGTACCTAAATCTCAAACCAGCTCTGATATAGATCCGCCCGCCGATCCCGCCAAAACAACGTCTTCGCCGGTGACGCCTGGTTCGCATCCAGATCCACGGTGCAGACGAGGAGATCTTCCTCGAGCCGCTTCCCGCGCGCCACCACAGCGCCCGCCGCGTCTACCACGAACGATTCGCCGGCAAACGTGAGCTTCTCCTCGACGCCTACGCGGTTGCACAGCGCCGCCACGTAGCCGTTCTGGAACGCCGCCGTCCGCACCTCGGCTTCGAACAATCCCTCCGGCCATTCATCCAGCGCGCCGGCCTGCGGAATGATCACGACCTCCGCCCCGCCAAGTGCGAGGGCACGCATGTACTCCGGGTAGTGACGGTCGTAGCAGATGGCGACAGCGATCTTGCCCACCGCCGTGTCGTACACCGGCGCGCCGGTGTCACCCTGATCGTAGTACTGCTGCTCGTGAAAACAGGCGTACTCGGTGATATGCAGCATGCGGGTGACGCCGAGCAACGTGCCATCGGCGTCGAACACGGGGGAACTGTCGTAGCAACGGTCGCCGGCCTGCTCGTACAGGTTGAAGACGGTGACCAGCCCAAGCGCCCTGGCCGCGGCCGCGATGCGTTGGGTCGTGGGGCCGGGAATCGGCTCCGCCAGCGCCCGCGCCCCGCCGTATCCCTCGTGTTGCGGGAAGAACCGCGTGACCGCGAGCTCGGGAAACGCGATGAGACCGGCACCCAGCGCGTGGGCGCGACGCATGGCGTCGAGCGCCTTGTCGAGATTGACGGCCGGGTCGGCGTCCGCCGCGAGCTGCGCCAAGGCCAGCGTGACGGTCCGGCCCGCCTCCCGTCTCACGTCTCCCGTCTCCCGTCTCCCGTCTCCCGTCTCCCGTCTCCCGTCTCCCGTCTCCCAACGATCTCCGCCCGCACCGCCCGCAGAATCGCATCCAACTCGCGCCGCTCTCGCGTGGGGATGCCGAACGCATCGAACGTGGCAAGCAAATGCTGCACCGCGACGTTCCATACAGCCGGCGTTATCTCCATCTCGGCGTGCGCGGTCGCCATGTCGAGACCCACGTAGAAGCACGGGCCGCCGGCGGCCGCACAGAGCTGATCGACCACCATCTGGCGAACGTAGCGCATCCCGTCCGTATCGAGGTGTGCAAAGAACGGTCCCAGGATGGAATCCTGGTGCCAGCGACCCATGAAGTCGTCGACGACGGCGGCGATCGCATCGTAGCCGCCGAGCCGGCGATACAGCGTGCCGTCGGCTGGGGGGCCGGCCGCGGATGGGGCAGGGGGCGCGGAGGCTGCAGGTCCTGCACCGCGGCAAGCCAGACACATGAGGACGCTGAAGAGCACGATGCGCATAGACGATCCGCCTAGAAGGGAAACAGTTTGCGCAGGCGCGGGAGCGGGTTGAATCGCGGTCGTCGCATGGCCGCCTGCACCGCCTGACGGAAGCGCTCGGCCGACGGGTACCGCATCTCGGCGTCGCACGAGGCCGCGGTCAGCAGGACCCGCACGAACTCGGGCGGGACATCGTCCCGCGCGGCGCGAATATCCGGCAACAGGCCGGCATTCTGCCGCGCCAGAATGGCCTCGATCGTGCCTCTCCCGAACGGCGGCTGCCCGGTGAGGGCAAAGATCGCCACGAGCGCCAGCGAATAGAGGTCGGCCCTGAGATCCACGGCCTCGCCCATCAGTTGCTCGGGCGCCGCGAACTCCGGCGTGCCCGAGCGGGAGTGGTGACGCGAAGGTTGCCCGGCGGTCACGGTCAGCGCCAGACCGAAGTCGGTGATGAGGGCGTCGCCCGATCGGCGCTCCAAAAGCACGTTCTCAGGTTTCAGGTCGCGATGCACCAGCCCACGCTGGTGCGCGTGCTGGAGCGCATCGAGACTCTGCAACAGGAGCTTCACCGCGCGGGCTACTGGCAGCGGTCCGTGCTGGCGCACATGTTGCGCCACGTTCTCGCCCGGGACGTACGCCATTTCGTACCAGATGAACCCACCGCGCCCGCCCGTGCCGTACACATCCACGATGTGGGGATGACTCAGGCTGGCGGCGAGGCGCGCCTCGCGCACGAAGCGCTCCACAACATCCGGATGGGCCGTGAGACCCGTATGCAGCACCTTGAGCGCCACTTCGCGCTCCAGCGACAGATCCCGCACCAGGTACACGCGACCGAACCCACCCGCGCCGAGTTCGCCCAACAGCTCGTAGTCGTCGCCCAGGGCACGGCGGAGCCGTTTCTCCGTCTGGGCTGCGTCGTCGCCGGTGGGCGGGCCGACATGGGTGTGGAACTCGAGGTCGCCGAGGTCGGACACCAGGTCCTCGCCCATCTCGTGGGCGGAGAGGAACCGGGTGCTGGGGCTGGCCTGCAGTGCGCGGAGGATGACACGCTCCAGCGCCTGTGGCGTGCTGGCCCGCCGTTCGCGCGGTGGGATCAACAGGGCCGGCTCCGCTTCAGGAGCATGTCCCGTGGCCGCGAAGTACAGCAGGGCGCCCGCGGTGTACACGTCGGCGGTCGGGTCCCCGGCCGCGCCATTGCGCACTTCCGGCGCAAGGAACGGCAGGGCTTCGTTCGCGACGATCGGGACATCGGCCACATCCATGCAGCGGTTGGCCCACCGCAGGTCCGTGATCACGGCGCGGCCCAATCGGTCGAGCATGAGGGACTCGGGCGTGATTCGCCGAACCACGATTCCGGTGGAGTGCACGTGGTCGAGCGCGCCGATCAGGTCGCGTGCCAGCTGGAGTACGGCGGGCAGGGGCCGCGGTGCGCGGTCCACCGCACTGGCCAGGCTTTCGCCGTCAATCCATTTGCTGACGCGGTAGGCCCAGTCGCCCCGGTACCCGGCGGAGAACACCGGCCGTACGCCCGAATGATCCACCAGTGCGAGCAGCTCGCCTTCGCGCACGAACCAGTCGCGCCCCGCGCCCTGGGGTTCGAGATGAACTCGCAGGGCCACGCGCCGCTTGAGTACCGCATGGCGGGCCCGGAAGAGCGCGCGCACCTCGTTGGCGGCCACCAGTTCCTCCAACTCGAAGAACCCGGCGAACACGCCCTCGGCCCGCGTAAACAGGCGGGGAGCGTCAACGGTCGGCAGGACCTGCGGCTGGGACGGCCGAGAGGGTCGAGAAGGTTGGGAGGGGGCGGCCATGGATGAAAGCAAAGCTAATCTGGTCGGGGGCCGCTGCGCGCTGTATGTTCGCCATCACATGGCCTATCTCCGACTCCACGATCTCCGTGACCACAGCCGGATCGAGTTCGACGACGTGGCACTGGTCCGCGTTGGTCGCGATCCCTCCTCCGAGTTCGTGGTGGCGGGACCGGGCAGCGAAGTCGTCTCGGGATCGCATGCCCGGTTCACGCACCGCGACGGTGCGTGGTATGTCGAAGATGCGGGTGGTCGCAACGGCACGTTCGTGAAGGGCACCCGCGTGACGCCCGAAGCCCCATTGCGGCTCACGGCGGACGTGGAAATCCGTTTTGGCCAGCAGGGGCTGCGGTTTCAGGTCGAGGCCGTGACCAAACGGATCATCGCCGAGACCATCGCGGAGGCTCCAGTACGCGCGGTGGACCCGGAGAGGACGGCGCCCATGGACGCGGTGGATATCCCGGCGCCGCCGCCGCCACCGAAACCGGTTCCGCCACCGCCGCCGCCCCCGAAGCCGGCTCCGCCGCCGCCACCCAAGGCGCCAGAACCACCGAAGCCGCCGTCCGGCCTGGTGGTCACGCTGCGGCACGGTGCCAGCGGCAACACGTTCACGGGGCAGGGGGGACGCCAGCGGATTGGTCGCGGGCGGGAGTGTGAACTGCGACCGGTGGAGCCGGGTGACGCCGCCGTGTCGCGGGTGCACGCCGAGATCGTGCAGAAGCCCGATGGATCGGTCGTGTTGCGGGATGCCCAGAGCCGGAACGGCACCCTGCTCAACGGCCAACGTGTGGAGGGCGAGCGTCCCGTCAACGTCGGGGATCGCATTCAGCTCGGTGATCACGGACCGGAGCTGGTGGTGGAATCCCTCACGGGCGCGGCATCCGTCGCAGCGTCCGCGGCCCCGCCTCCGCCGCGTCCGGTGGTGGTCTCGGGCGCCCCGAAGGACTCACGACGCTCGTTCGCGGGGAAGGGGCGCACGCTCTTCTTCAAGGATTTGATTCAGGAGACGGAGCGCAAGAGCCGGGATCGGGTCCGCGCGATTGTGTGGACGTTCGTTGTGCTGCTCGCCGGAGCGGCCGGCGGCCTGTGGTGGGTTGGTGAGCTCCGCGTGCGGGGGACCGAGGCCGTGCTCGAGGCGCAGCGCCTGGCCGCTGACTCGGTCAGTCAGGCGGCGCAAGCGGAGGTGCGCCGCCTCACGTCCGAGATCCTTGCCGCGCGCGCCGGGTCGGCACCGGTGGCAGTGCTCGATTCCCTCCGGAACGCGCTGTCCTCCGCCGAACGACGCACCACGCAGCTCGAAGGCGCGCTCGCGCGCTCGCAGGCGTTGATCACTGAACAGCTGGCCTCCGGCGATTCGCTGCGCGTGGCCGCCGAGCGGGAAACCGCGCGGCTGCGGCAGCAGCTCCAATCGGGGGGTGGGAGCGGCTCCAGCGCCGCGCTCGACAGCATTCGCGCGGCGATGCGCGCGGCGGAGGAACGCGCCGCCGAGCTGGAGGCAGGGCTCCGGGCCGTGCGCGGCGTGGATCTGGCGCACATCGCCGAGCGGAATCAGGCCGCCGTCGGACTGGTCACGGCCTTCTCAGCGGGCGGCGCCTTTGATGGATCCGGATTCGTGCTCACCGCCTCCGGGTATCTCGTCACCAACCGGCACGTGGTGACGCCCGATGGCCGGCGCGCGGATTCGGTGCACGTGATGATGGCGGACCAGCAAACACCGTTCCGCGCGGACATTATCGCCGTCGCGGATGCCCAGGGACCCGATCTGGCGGTGCTCCGGTTGCGTAGCTACTCCGGCGCGCGCATCGCGGCAGTGGATTGGCGCGGCGATGCGGCACGCCAGGGTGAACCGGCTGCCTCCATTGGCTTCCCGACGGGCATTGCCGCCGCCTACGACCAGACCACCCGCACCGTGCGCACCTCCCTGAGCGGTGGATACTTCTCAAAAGTGTCCGAAGACATGATCCAGTACGATGGATTCACGGTCCCGGGGTCGAGCGGCAGTCCGATCTTCAACGCCTCCGGGACGGTCGTGTCGGTGCATGCCCGGGGCTTGCGTGAAGGGCCGGGCTTGGCGTTCACCGTGCCCATTCGTCTGGTGCTTCCCCTCTTGCCAGCGGAGGCGCGTCGCGAACTGGGGCTGTGAACTGCGTCGTGGTGGTGCATCGGTCGCAGAACATCATCAACCTCGCGTCCATCGTGCGGTTGATGAAGAACTATGGCCTGCGCGACCTCCGGCTGGTGGAACCAGCCGAGTTCGATGTCCGCCGCATCGAGGGGGTGGCGCACCAGTCGGGTGATGTGCTCAAGCGCGTGCAGGAATTCCCCACGCTCGACGCTGCCCTGGCCGACTGCACGCACGTCGTGGCCCTCACCGCGCGCGGACGTACGGCCAAGCGGAACTACCAGCGCCCCCGTGACGCGGCGCCCGAGATCCTCGCCGAGAGTGCTCACGGTCTCGCGGCGCTCGTACTGGGCCCGGAGGACAAGGGATTATCCAATGACGACCTGGACCGCTGCCACCGCGCTGTCGTGATTCCGACGCATCCGGACTATCCCTCCCTCAACGTCGCGCAGGCATTCAACGTCATGGCGTACGAGCTGTTCGTGGCCGCCGATGCCGCCGCGCCGCTCAAGCCGGCCAAGCGGGAGGCCGAACCCGCCAGCCGCGATCAGGTGGAACGCCTCTTCGTGGACGTTGAAGCGGCGTTGCACCGCGTGGATTTCTTCAAGGCGCGCGAACCCGAGCTGATCCTGCGTTCGATCCGCACGATGGTGCACCGGACGCCGCTCGACGGGCGGGAGACGACCCTGCTGCGGGCGATGGCCCTGGAAGTGGTGCGCTATCTCGATCGCGTCGAGGCGCGCGCATGAAGGAGCGGCCCAAGCGCTGCACCCAGTGCGGGCGCGAAGCGCCGGGGGACCTGTTCCGCTGCCCCAACTGTCAGGTGTGGTTGCCGGCGCAGAGTGCCACCGACCGGCTGGCGGCGCGTGTGTCGGCCGCGTTGGGCGAGGGGTACCGTCTGGAAGAACAGATGGGGCGCGGCGGGTGCGCGATGGTGTTTCGCGTGCGGGACCTGCGTCTCGAACGGGACTTGGCCATCAAGGTCCTGTTGCCTGCCTTGGCCGGTAGCGAGGAACTGGCGGCGCGCTTCCGGCGCGAGACGCGTGTCGCCGCCGGATTGTCGCATCCCAATATCGTCCCCATCTATTTCCTGGGACCTGACGACGGGTTGCCGTGGTTTGCCATGCCACGCGTCCATGGGGAGTCGCTCGCCGACCGCATGAAGCGTGAGGGCCCCCAGCCGTATGCCGTGGCCCTGGGCATTGCGCGCGATGTCGCCGCGGCCCTCGATGCCGCACACGCCACCGGCGTGATCCACCGTGACGTCAAGCCGGCCAACATCCTGCTCGAACTGGCCACCGGGCGGGCGCTGCTCACGGACTTCGGGATCGCCAAGGCGATGAGCGGCGACGCCAACTTCCGCACGGCGTCCGGCATCGTGGTGGGCACGCCGTACTATGTGTCGCCCGAGCAGGCGGCCGCCGACCCGAACGTGGACGGCCGGAGCGACGTGTACAGTCTCGCGGTGGTGCTGTACGAAATGCTGGCGGGGGAGCCGCCGTTCACCGGGCCGTCGGCGCAGGCGGTATTTGCGGCCCATCAGGCCGGAACCGTACCGCCTCTCGTCACCAAGCGGCCGGACCTGCGTCCTGCCGTGGCTGACACGCTGATCGCGGGCTTGGCCAAGGACCCGGCACATCGCCCAGGCACGCCGAGCGAGCTGGTGGCCCTCATCGAGCGGGCGCAGGGCCGGGCCAGTCTGCGCCGCTCCGGCGCCACCATCGTGCCGCGGATGTCCCTGGACGATCCGCACTTGTTCCGGTCGGCTGACGCCGCCGGTCACGATCCCCTGAATCCCGAGGGTGAGTTGCCGGTGTGGATCGAGGCGGTGGCCGAGACGGAGCGAACCATCGAAGCGGCCCTGGCCCAGGGGCCGGAGCAGGTTGTGGAGGCGGTGGCGCGCCTTGCCCGACATACGGGACTTGAGCGCGCCGCGTATCGCAACCCGGTGGAGACCGCCCTCCAGCGTCTGGGTGAACGTGCGGAACTGGTCGCCATACTCATTGATGTGTGGCAGCGCGGGGTGGGCCGCGATCCCGCCACCATCGAGCAGCATGTGCGCGCGCTGTTGCCTGCGGCGCGCCGAGCCCTGGTGGACCTGGCCGACCAGCGCCGTGATCCGGCGGTGTTTCTGCTGCTGGACCGGTTGGGGCTGCTGGATGAGGCCGCCGGCCGCTCGTTCGCCGAGCATCGCAGTCCCGCGGTTGCGCAGGCGTTTGCCGAAGCGCTCAGGGAGAGCACCCGGGCGGGCGCCGTGGTGGAAGGATGGTTGCTGCGGTTGGCCCGACACGAATCCGCGGCCGTGCGGGTCGCGGCGGGGTCCACGGCCGCGGCAAGGCGCGGGGCGGTGGCCACGGTACTGGGGCGGCACCTGGTTTCGGACAAACAGCCCGTGGTGCGCCGGGCCGGACTCGCGGTCCTCGGTGCGTCGGGTCGCCGGGACGCCATCGTGGATCTGGATGGGACGCTCAAGCGGGGGGATCGGGATGACAAGCTCGCGGCGATCGAAGCGCTGGCAGCCCTGGGCTTGGCCGAGGTCGTGCCAGTCCTGGCCGCCATCCTCAGCGGACGTTCGATGTTTGGTGGGTCGGGTCACGCCGTGCTTCGGCGGGCGGCTGCCCGGGCCCTGTCCACACTCCCGCACGAGGCCGCCCGAACGGCCCTGGCCGCCTGCCGAGACGATAAGGACGACGAGGTCCGGGCGCTGGCCCGTTCGGTAGTTGTGTGAGGCCGGACCACTCCATACTTTTCCCGCGGCCGTAAGCCCGGTTTTCGTTCTCGGCCCACTCAACACCCCGGTTTCAAAGGCGGATTCATGGCGAAGTGGGTCAGGCCCATGGCCAAGGCAAGCGGCGTGCTGATGACCGGCGCCCTCCTTGTGGTCCTGGTCGGCGCCATGCAGACCAGCCAAACCGCGCCGTCGGCGACGATGCAGTCGTTCGAGCCCTTCCAGGCCCCGCGCGACGTGGACACCACCAACCTCCGTGGCCCGCGCCAGCCGATTCTTTACCGTCACGACATTCATGCCGGCCAGTACCAGATGGATTGCCGGTACTGCCACGGGTACGTCGAGGTCAGCAGCAGTCCCGGCCTGCCCTCCACGGCGGTCTGCATGGGCTGTCATATGGTCGTCCAGACCCAGAGCCCGGAAGTACAGAAGCTGGCGGAGGCCCATAACAGCGGCACGCCCGTGGAGTGGGTAGAGGTCCACGAGCTCGCGCAGTTCGTCCGCTTCCCACACCAGCGGCACGTCGTGGCCGGCCAGGTGGCCTGCCAGGAGTGCCATGGCCCGGTGCAAGAGATGGTGCAGGTCTGGCAGTTCAGCTCGCTCAAGATGGGTTGGTGCCTTGACTGCCATAAAGAGCGCGGTCAGACCACCGACTGCACGGCCTGCCACTACTAAGAGGACCGACCAATGACCGACGGGATGGACCGACGGAAGTTCCTCAAGGTGCTGGGCGTCACCGGTGGCGGTACCGCGGCGTTGGCGGGCTGCTCCACGGATGACGTGGCCAAGCTCATTCCGTATATGGTGCCGGTGGAAGACCAGATCCCAGGGGTCGCCACCTACTACGCCTCGACCTGCCGCGGATGTGCCGCCGGGTGCGGCGTCCACGTCAAGGTCCGCGAGGGCCGGGCGGTGAAGCTCGAGGGCAACCCCGAGGCGCCCATCAATCGCGGCAAGCTCTGCGCCCGCTCGCAGGCCTCGCTCCAAGCCACGTATCACCCCGATCGCAACCGCTCCGCGATGATGCGCCAGGGCGAGGGGCTCGCGCCGGCCGAGTGGGAAGCGGCGCTGGCGGAAGTCGCCACCCGCCTGCAGGCGGCTCCGGCCGGGTCCGTGTGGTTCATGCACGGCACGCAGACGGGCTCGCTGGACGCGTTGATCGGGGAGTTCGTCACGGCCATCGGCGGTCGCCGCCTGGTGTTCGAGGCATTTGCCCACGAAGCGGTGCGGCACGCCAGCCGTGAGACGTTCGGCCGCGACGAAGTGCCGCTGTATCGGTTTGCCGACGCGCAGTACATCCTGTCGTTCGGCGCCGACTTCCTCGAAACGTTCATGAGCCCCGTCGAGTACACGCGGGGCTTTGCCGACGCCCACGGCTACCGCGACGGGCGCATGGCCAAGTACGTGCATATCGAGCCGCGCATGAGCGGCACGGCCATGAGCGCCGACGAGTGGATCGCGCCGACGCCCGGCTCGGAAGGCACGCTGGCCCTGGCGATGGCGCAGGTGATCGTCGAACGCGGGCTCGGCCGCCCGCCGGCGGACGCGCGCTCATTGCGGGCGGCCCTGGCGTCGTTCACGCCCGACCTGGCGGCGCAGGCCACCGACATTGATGCCGCCACGATCACGCGGCTCGCCCAGGAGTTTGCGGCGGGCCCAAGCGTGGCCCTGCCGGGCGGCATCGGGACCCAGCATGCCGACGCGCATCGCACGGCGGCCGCGGTCAACGTGCTCAACTACGTGGCCGGCAACATCGGCCACACGGTCGAGTACGGCCACGGACTCCGCCAGGGCGATGGCTACGCCACGTTGCGGGAGTTCACGGTCGCTGCCGAGGCGGGCAGCATTCAGGTGTTGCTGATCCACGACGCGAATCCGGTGCATGCGAGCCCGAGCGCGCTGAATGTGAGCGGTGCACTCGGCCACATTCCGTTCGTCGCGAGCTTCAGCCGGTTCCAGGACGAGACGTCGGCCTGGGCCCACGTGGTCCTGCCCGATCACGATGCGATGGAACAGTGGAATGACTGGCAGCCCCGCGCCGGCGTGCAGATGCTGCTCCAGCCGGCCATGGCGCCGGTGTTCGACACGCGCCAGACCGGTGATGTCCTGCTCGACCTGAGCCGCCGGATGGGTCGCACCCCGCGCCAGGCCACCTACAAGGAATACGTGCAGGCGCGCTGGGCCGATCTGCAGCGTACCCTCGGCGATCGCGCGCCGTTCGACACGTTCTGGCGCAACGCCCTCCAGCGGGGCGGGGTATGGACCGAAGCGCGTCCCGCCACCGTACGGTTAGCGGCGGGCGCCACACGCGTCACGAATCCCGCGTGGGCACCGACCGAAGGCCAACTCACGCTGATCGCCTACCCATCGTCCACGTTCTATGACGGTCGCGATGCGCACGTGCCGTGGCTGCAGGAACTGCCCGATCCCGTCACCAAGATGACCTGGGGATCGTGGGTCGAGATTCATCCCGACACGGCTGACCGGTTCGGGATCATGGAAGGTGACGTGGTGCAGGTGACGTCGGCGCAGGGCACGGTGGCAGTGCCCGCCTACCTCTACCCCGGCTTGCGCCCCGATGTGGTCGCGATGCCGCTGGGCCAGGGGCATACGGCCTACACGCGCTACGCCACCGGCGTCGGTGTGAACACGTGGTCGCTGTTGCCGGGTGAAGCGGCGGTGTTCGGTGGTGCCCAGCATTACGTGTCGGTGTCGCTCACGCGCACCAGCCGCCACGAGCGCCTGGCCAAGACCGAGGGCCGCAATCGCCAGCTGGGTCGCGGGATCGCGCAGGCCGTCACGTTGGGCGGCATCGCCCACGGGGCGCTGGACCACCCGTTCCACGTGGCGCACGCGGCCCCGGTGCCCGAGCGCGAGGAACACCTGCTTGATGAAGTGGCCGCGGCCCAACGGCGCGCCACGGACTATGGCCCCTACGCCCTGCGCAACACGCGCTGGGGCATGACGATTGACCTGTCGCGCTGCACGGGCTGTAACGCCTGTGTGGCGGCGTGCAGCGCCGAGAACAACGTGCCGTACATCGGTGCCGAGCAGGTACGCCGCGGCCGCGCGATGCAGTGGATCCGTATCGAGCGGTACTTCGAGGGCGGCGAGCACGGCGAGCCGCTGGAGACCCGCTTCGTGCCGATGCTGTGCCAGCACTGCGGCAACGCCCCCTGCGAGCCGGTCTGCCCGGTGTTCGCGGCGTACCACACGCCGGACGGCCTGAACGGCCAGGTGTACAACCGCTGCGTCGGCACGCGGTACTGCGGCAACAACTGTCCGTACAAGGTCCGCTACTTCAACTGGTATGACATGTCGGAACCCGGCGCGCCCAAGTTTGCCTGGCCGGACCCGATGCATTGGATGCTCAATCCCGACGTGACCGTGCGGTCCCGGGGCGTCATGGAGAAGTGCACGTTCTGCGTCCAGCGTATTCGCGGGGCACAACACCGGGCCGCGACGGAGGGTCGCGCGCTGGTGGATGGCGAAGTGCGCACCGCGTGCCAACAGACCTGCCCGGCGGACGCCATCACCTTCGGCAACATGATGGACCCGGAAGCCCAGGTCACGCGGACGGCCGCCGACCCGCGCGGGTATCGCGTGCTCGAGGGACTCAACACCAAGCCCGCGGTGACGTACCTGATGAAGGTACGCCACCTCGAGGAGGCCTGAGGTGATGGCTACCGGGAAGGCCCCTCAGCCCACGTACGCCGAGATCACCCGCGATATCGCGGCCACCCTCGGCAATCCGGGCAAAGGGTATTACGCCCTGCTCACGACCGCCGTCGTGCTCTTCCTGGCGGGCGCGATCACGGTCCTGCTCGAGGTGCGCTATGGCCTCGGGCTCGCGGGCTACCGCACGCCGGTCTTCTGGGGTGTGTACATCACGACCTTCGTCTTCTGGGTCGGCATCGCGCACTCGGGCACGCTGATCTCGGCGATCCTGTACCTGTTCCGGTCGGCGTGGCGCACGGCGGTGTACCGCACCGCGGAAGCGATGACAGTCTTCGCGGTGCTCACCGCCGGCCTGTTTCCGCTGATCCATGTCGGGCGCATGTGGTACGCGTACTGGCTGATCCCGTACCCGAACCAGCGGCAACTGTGGGTCAACTTCAAGTCGCCGCTCATCTGGGACGTGTTCGCCGTCTCGACGTATCTGACCGTGTCCACGCTCTTCCTGATGGTCGGCCTGATCCCGGATATCGCGTCGCTGCGTGACAAGGCGACCGGCTGGCGCAAGAAGCTGTACCAGGCCACCGCACTCGGCTGGCGCGGCACCGACCAGCAGTGGCGCCACTACACCAAGGCCTACATGTACATGGCCGCCCTGGCCACGCCGCTCGTGCTCTCCGTGCACAGCGTCGTGTCCTGGGACTTCGCCATGGCCATCGTGCCCGGCTGGCACGCTACCATCTTCGCCCCGTACTTCGTGGCGGGCGCCATTTACTCCGGCGTCGCGATGGTGATCACCCTGCTGGTGCCCATCCGGAAGGTGTTCAAGCTTGAGCGGTACATCCACGAAGATCATTTTGAAAACCTGAGCAAGCTGATGCTCCTGACGGGCATGATCGTCGCGTATGCCTACGTCACGGAGTACTTCATCGCCTGGTACAGCGGGAACCCGTTCGAACAGGCCTCGTTCTGGAACCGCGCGTTCGGCGATTACTGGTGGGCCACCTGGACCATGCTGATCTGCAACGGCCTCCTGCCGTTGTTCCTGTGGTCCCGGAAGATCCGTCGCAGCATCCCGGCGCTGTTTGTCCTGTCGCTCTTCGTCAACCTCGGGATGTGGTTCGAGCGGTTCGTCATCATCGTCGTCTCATTGTCGTTCGAGTATGAGCCCTATGCGATGGGCCATTACTCGGCCACCTGGGCGGACTGGCTGGTGCTGTCCGGCAGCTTCGGATGGTTCTTCATGTGGTTCCTGCTGTTCGCCAAGAACTTCCCGACCGTCTCGATCACCGAGGTGAAAGAAGTGATCCCGATGCCACGGAAGGGAGGAGCGCACTGATGTCGGCGCATCCCGGCGGCGTGCTCGCCGCCTTCCTCCATGAAGACGCGGCGGTGTCGGCCATCCGCTCGCTCAAGGAACTGGGCTACAAGGACTTCACGGTCTATTCGCCGGCGCCGAATCACGCGCTGATGGAGGCCGTGGGCCACAAGATCAGCCCGGTCCGGCTCTGGACCCTGGTCGGCGGTCTGGTTGGCGTGACCTCGGGGTTTGCCATGACCATCTGGATGTCGCTGGATTATCCGATCGTGGTGGGGGGCAAGCCGATTCCGTCGTGGATCCCGTACGTCGTGATCGGGTTCGAGTTGACCATCCTGATTGGCGCCATCGCCACGCTGACGGGGTTGGCGGTGCACATCCTGCTGACCCGGAAGGCGGCCGCCTACGATCCCCGGTTTACCGATGACCAGATCGGCGTGTTCGTGCCGTGCCCCACGGAACGGCGCGGCGCCGTGGAACAGATGCTCAATGCCGCGGGAGCGGTGGAGGTGCGCGTTGCCGCGTAAACCCATGCTCGCCGTCATCGCCGCGGTCCTGCTGCTGAGCGGATGCACCCGAGACCAGTGGCAGCGGTTCCCGGGGCCGGATGAAGCCGTCAAGCTGATCCCGCTCTTTGCCACCATGACCAGGGGCCTCGCGGTGCAGCCGTACAAGTGGCCCACGCCGCGCCCGCCGGTCGAAGGCACCGTCCCGGTGACGGGGGGCGAGGCGCCGACCCCAATTACCAACCGGCCCGACGATCTCGCGCGCATCAACGCGCTGCGGAACCCGGTGCAGATGACCGCGCTGTCGCTCGAACGGGGCCGCGAGCGGTACGACATCTACTGCACGCCCTGTCACGGTGCGATGGGTGATGGTCAGGGGCCGGTGCCGGTCGGCACCAACCTGCCGTGGGTGCCGAGCCTGCTGACGCCGATCGCAGCGCGGCATTCCGACGGCATGCTGTATGCCATCACGCGCCACGGCCGGGGCCTGATGCCTGCCTATGGTGATCGCCTGCGCGGCGAGGACCGGTGGCACGTGGTCAACTACGTGCGCCAGCTCCAGGGAGCCGCCCGATGAGCGCCCCCGTGAATCATGCGGACGCCTACGCGCGGGCGGCCCACGCGCCGGCCGGTGGCATGCTGCTGGTGGGCGCGATCCTTGCCGTCATCGGCACGGGCGCGTTCCTCGTGCTGACGCACGGTGAGCAGCATCATCTCGCCTGGCAGCTCTTCCTCGTCAACTTCGTGTTCTTCACGGGGCTCTCGACGGGCGCGGTCATCTTCGCCGCCGTGCAGAAGATCACCAAGGGCAAGTGGTCCGGCCCGATCGTCCGGTTCGCCGAAGCCGGCGTGGCGTTTCTCCCCGTGGCCGTCCTCGGGTTCCTCGTGCTGTGGATCGGGCGCGACCATCTGTTCCCGTGGATCGACAGCCCGACCCCCGCCCGCGGGCCGTGGCTCACCGAAGGGTTCGTGTTCTGGCGCGATCTGCTGAGCCTGGTCATCGTGATGCTGGTGTCCATCCGCTTCGTCATGCTCGACCTGCGCCCCGACCTGCTGCCGCTGCGGGATGCGGCGACCGGACTCAAGCGCATGAAGTACGATTTCATCCTCGGGAACTACACCGGCACGCCGGAGCAGGTGGCCCAGAACGAGCACAAGATTCACTGGTTGGCGCCGGTCCTGGTGTTGCTGTACGCCTACCTGTACTCGCTGCTGGCGTTCGACCTCATCATGTCGCTCGCGCCCTACTGGATCAGCAACCTGTTCGGCGCCTACTATTTCATGGGGTCGTTCCTGACCGGGCTCACCATGCTGGCCATGATGACCCTGTACTGGCGCAAGACGCTGGGTCTGGAGCAGTTGATCGGTCGCCAGCAGTTCCATGACCTGGGCAAGCTGATCTTCGGCTTCACGGTCTTCTGGGCGTACCTCACGTACAGCCAGGTATTGGTGATCTGGTACGGCAACCTGCCTGAGGAAACCGCGTTCCTGTTCTGGCGTATCTTCGGTGAGTGGCAGCCGGTCACCATCATGGTGGGCCTGATGGTGTTCGCCATCCCGTTCTGGGGGCTGATCTGGGTCAAGTCCAAGACCACGCCGCTCACGTTCGGCCTGTTCGCGTTGATCAGCTTTAGCGGCATGTGGCTGGAGAAGTACGTGCAGGTGGTGCCCTCGTACGGCGCGCGTGAAACGCTCGGCCTCCCGGCCGTCCTGATCACGCTCGGGTTCCTCGGCCTGTTCCTGCTGAGTTATGGGGCGTTTGCGAAGATGTTCCCCATGGTAAGCCCCCGTCTGGCCGAGCAGGTGAAAGAGATGGTGCACCACTAGGCGGCGAGGCGTCTCGCCGCCTATGTTCCCCGCATGACCGACTCCCTCGCCGAGTTCGAGCATTTTCGCTCGAAGATGAACGCCGCTATCTCGGCGGCCGACAATCTCGTCATCAACCGGTTCTTCAATCTCGATACCCGGACGTACGAACCCGGGGCGCTTGACGCGAAAACCAAGGAGCTGCTCGGCCTGGTCGCCTCGATGGTGCTCCGATGTGATGATTGCATCACCTACCACATCATCGAATCGCACAAGGAAGGCGTCACCAAGGCGCAGTTCTTCGAGGCGTTCTCGGTGGCACTCGTGGTGGGAGGATCCATTGTGATCCCGCATCTGCGTCGCGCGGTGGCGCGGCTCGAGGAACTCGGCGTTCAGTGAGCGACCACGCGGGCGTATGGCGCGCGGCCGCGGAAGCGGCGGGGCGGGGCGCCAGGGCGGCGCTCGCCACGGTGTCGCGACGGCGCGGCTCATTGCCCATGGCGTCCGACGCCAAACTGTTCATCTCGCCCGAGCGGCGCGTGGGGACCGTCGGCGGGGGATGTGTGGAGGCCGATGTCATCCTGCAGGCGCTGGGCACGGATCGGCCCGTGACGGTGCAACACACTCTCAACAGCGACGTGGCCGGCGACCTGGGTCTTTCGTGCGGCGGGACCGTGGACCTCTTTCTCGAGCCCGTCGTACCGGAAGCCGCGGTGCTGTATGCCGCCGTCGCGGACGCCATCGACCGGCGCGTGGCGGGGCAGGTGACGACCGCGCACCGGTGGGAACGAGGACCGCGCAAGCTGGCCCGGTTGGGCGAGGCGTCCGTGGTAGTGGGTGACATGCCCTCGGGCGAGGTATTTGAAGAGCGCGTGCCGCGGGCACCGCGCCTGGTGCTGTTCGGGGCAGGTCACGTGGCCGAGGCCATCGCGCGGGTAGCCGCTGCCACGGACTTCCGCGTCACGGTGGTGGATGACCGGGCGGAGTTCGCGCACCTCGATCGTTTTCCCGGAGCGGAGGTCGTGGTGGATGACCTGCGCGCGGCGCTGCGCGGGTTCACATGGGATGCGGACGATTACGTGATCGCCTGTACGCGCGGCCACGCGCAGGATGCGCTGGTGGTTCAGTCCGTCGCAGGAACTTCCGCGCGATACGTGGGGATGTTGGGGAGTCGGCGGAAGCAGGCGGTGATCTGGAAGGCGCTGGCGCAGGCCGGCGTCAGCGAGCAGGCACTGGCGCGAGTCAAGGTGCCCATTGGGGAACGGATCGGAGCCGACACGCCGGGGGAGATCGGCGTGTCGGTAATGGCTGAGCTGATCCGCCTGCGGCGCCTTACTTCGCCTGCTTGACGGTGACCGCCGGCAGGTCCGGCGCCGCGACATGCTGGGACGCGACCGGCGTGATCTCCATTGTGTACGGTCCCGTGTCGTCGCTGCCGAACCCATTCATGACGACAAAGTAGTCCAGGTTGACCTGGAGCGACGCGCCCGCAATCAGGGCGTTGAAGCCGGGGCCCGAGTCGTCGTCCGCCGCGATAGTCGTGAGCGTGGCGGATTCGCCAGTGTACGATTCGAGGCGCAGCAGCACCACGAAGTTGTCGAACTCGGACTCGGCCCCAATGCGATACGTCCCGCTCTCGCCGACGCGGACGCGCCACACCTCGTAGTAGGAGCCGTCGTCGAGCTGGCAATCGCCGGTCGAGATGGTTCCCGAGATCGCGTCGCCGGGCGCGCGATCACCGCGCACGCAGAACGCGTCGAGCAGTTCGGCTGGGAGCGCTGGGAACGTGACGTTGGGGCCGCTCGAGTCGCCGCATCCGATCAAGACAGCGAGCAACATCATTGGGACGGACCGTTGCATCCACGCCATGGCAGACCCCACAGGAAAAAGGATGAACAAGTATAGGGTCTGCCGGTGAGGTCCGCCAGCAGCGTCTACTGCAGGCGCAGCAACAGCGCCCGGAGGGAGTCACGCGGGATCGGCGCGCGACCGGACACCTCGAAGTCGCCGCGACGCACGGCATCCGCGGCAAGGAGATTGTCCCGCAGGCGTCGCTGCAACAGCTCAAGCACCGCACCACCCCCCAACACTTGTTCCGTGCGCACCTCCACGCCGCCGCGCACGGCGCGCACCGCGTAGCCCAGCGTCTGCAGACCAGCCACGGTCTGCAAGTCACCGCCGAGCATGGTCTGCGCCTCCTCCAACGAGACCGCGCGCCAGTCCGAGATGGCGTCCTGCTCCTCGCGAAGGCGGCCCAGGCGTTGCGCAGCCTCTGGTTCCGCTTGGCGCAGGGCAAAGGCCCGTTCGGGTGGCGGGGCCGCTGGCAGCCGCTCGATCCCGCCGACCGTTCCGGTCCCAGCGCCTGCGCCCGAGGTTGTGGGACCCGCGAGGTCCGCCATGGTCACCGGACTCGGAGCTGGCGCGGCCGGAGTAGCGGGCGCCTCCGACGCCGGTGCCTCAGCCATCACGATCAGGGACTCGCCCACGGGCACCTGGATGTAGGTGACAACCGGGGTCGGGGCCGGAAGCACCAACGCTCGACCGTACCAGCCCAGCCCGGCGGCCAACGCCACAGTGGCCGCCCACGCCAGACCCCGATACGAACGACGGCGCACGGGCGTCCGGCCCGCGCGTGCCAGAATCCCAGTGAACGGTGGTGGATCCGCGGTCGCGAGCCCGCGGTGCAGGATCGCCTTCGCCTGCTCGCGCACCCGCACGGCGTCCTCCACCAGCACGCGGCACTCGGCACACGCGCTCAGGTGGCGTTCGTGGTCCCGGCTGATCACCGCCGTGTCGATATACTCGGCGATGACCGCGTCATCCAGATGCAGCATCGCGTCCTCCGATCTGTTCATACGCCTCGACCAGTCGTTTCCGCGCGCGGGACAGCGTGGTCCCGATCGCGCCTTTGGTGAGCCCGGTCTCGCCGGCGATCGCCTCGTAATCCAACCCGGCATCCCACAACAGCAGCACGTCGCGGTCACGATCCGTCAGCAGGGCCAACGCCTCCCGAACCAAACGCAGCTGCTGCCCCCGCTCCATCTCCTCAATCGGATCCGGCGCAGTGGGCGCGGGTTCCGATTTGATCAACTCGAGCTTGTGGCGGCGCCGAATGTCTCCGCGCGCCTCATCGCGCGCGAGGTTCGCCGCCACCGTGAACAACCACGCACGCGCGTCCTCTGGGTCCTCGTCCAGTGCGCGCACAAACACCTCCTGCGCCAGGTCGCGGGCCCGGTCCGCGTCCCACACCTTGTGGTGCAGGAAGCGAACCAGGTCTCCCCACGTCGCGGTGTACACGCTCGCCCAATCGGTTGGCACGAGCGGAACCTACCTACCGACCGCGGAAGTCCGCGACCAGCCGGTCCACGCCGGACACGGTATCGCGACCACCTTCGGCAATGCGAATCCGCACCCGGACGCCCGCCACCGTGACGGCGTCGAACGCCTCCGCGTACGGTACCAATTCCGGCAACGCCCGCAGCACCGCGAAGTACGCCGGGCTGAACGGAGCGATATGCACCAACCGCAGACTGTCCCGCGCTGACGCATCGGTCCATACACCCGCTTCCTGCCGGAACACGCGGCCCGCCACCGTGCGCCCCGTGCCCCTCGGTGCGAACTGCGCCGCGACGGCATCTTCGGCCGCGGTCGCCTGAACGAGGGTGCGTTGCTCCCGCCGACCGCGGTCTCGCTCAGCCTGCTGCACCGCGCCCATCCCGGAGGCGCCGGCGCCCGGCGCGGCCGGCGCTGGCATCGGCGTCACGCGACCGTTGAGCGCGAACTGCGGTTCCTGCACCAGATACGCTGTGTACTCGCTCAACAGACCGTACCGCAATGCGTGATCGCGGATCTCGGCGATCAGCGCAGGCGTGGCGCCCTCGAGTCGAGCCTGCCGATGCAACTCGCCCAGCTTGCGCCCGGCCCAGAGCTTGGCCACGAAGTCATTCGCCTCCACCGTGGGCGCCAGATCGGCCCGCACCGTGAACCGACGCGATTCGCCGCCCGCGCGGCCCATCAGGGCGATGGTCTGCGTTCCGCGTGCCTCGCGGTAGCGCCCGAAGATGATCAGCTCTTCACCCTGGAAGAGATCCGGCAACTGGCGCGGATACACATCCGTGATGCCGGCGGGCAACGTAAGAGCGAGATCGGTCAGCAGGGGCCGGCTGATCATGCTCGCCAGACGGCCCACGCTCGCTTCAATGTCCTGATCGGGCTCGACGTACTCGGTGCGACCGCGACCCGCAGCGCTCAGGCGATCCAGCAGGTACGTGTTGACGTCGTAGCCCACGCCGAACGCGAACACCCGAGCGCGCCCGTGCTGCGACTCGGCGTGGTCGGCGATGACTTCCGGGTCCCGCTCGCCCACGGTGGGCAGGCCGTCGGTCAGGAACAGCACGATCGGCAGGTGCTGCGCGGCCGGTTCCACGCGGAAGGCCTCCTGCAGGGCGCCCGCGATGTTGGTGCCGCCATCCGCGCGCAGGCCATCCACCCACGTGCGCGCCTCGCGTACCGCGTCCGGCGTGGCGGGTGTCCAGTCCGGTGCTTGTGCCCGCACCTGTGGGCCAAACGCGATGAGCCGGAACCGGTCGCGCGGGGTCAGTGTGCCCAACAGCTGGTGCAGCGCGCCACGCGCCTGCTCCATCTTGCTGCCCGACATCGAGCCGGAGACGTCCACCACAACCGCAATGTCCCGGGGCACGGATTGTTGCGCATCATTGCCCGGCGTGAGCGTCAGCATGAACCAGCCGTCGCGTTCGCCGGCAGGGCGATGGGTCACCATCGTGAGCCCTACGGTTGGCTCGGCGGGCGGGAAGAAGATCGCGATCTCGCCGGTGGGGCGCGCGGTTGGACGGACCACCAATCGGCCGCGGTCGCGGCGCACGTCCAGCTCATGGGTCGGGGAGAAGGGTTCGAGAAACTGCGCGCCGTCAGGAACCGTGACCGTGATGGCTACCGGCACCGAGTCGCGCCGGCCTGCCACGTAGCGGAACCCGAGCGCCTGGCCCGCGGCATCCAACATCTGCACGTAGCGCAGCGTGACACGGCGCTCTTCGCCGGGCGCGAACGGAAACACGCGGGCGCGAATCAGCCCGCGGCCGGCGAACTCGATGAGCGCAGGGTCGCGGCGGCGGCGGACGATGTCTTCGTAGATCTGGCGGGCGTCCTGGGCATGCATCATCTCGCCGCGGAGTTCCTGGTCTCCCTGCCACAGGGAGTAGTTGCCGAAGACCGCTTCGCCGGGCAGCGGGAAGTGGTAGTCGGCCTCACCGAAGGGGCCGCCACGGTTCATAAACCATTCATTGACAACAACTTCCGCGATCCTGCCACGGATGGTGACATCGACCTGCGTCCGAATCTTGACGACGCTCATGACTGCCGGCCGCGGGCGACCGGGCAGGGGCTCGATCCAGCCCTGGGCCGCGAGGGGCGCCGACACCAGAACTCCAAGTACTCTCATGACTCCGCGCATGAAAAATCCCCTGATGGGAGGTACACAGCAGGGGACGAATCAAGGGCGCAGACTTGCACAACTACATCACGGCACACTCGTTTCGCCCGGATTCCAGTACTTCGGCCTCCTCGTCAGATACGCTGCGAAGGCCAATATTGATCGCCTTCATTTCCCGGTAGGCATCGGGGGCGGGTTTCTCGCGCTTGAGAACCCAGCGCACGAACGTAGCCTTGTCCTGCATCCGATGCACGGCGTTGCGGCCGGGCAAGTCGCCGAACGCCACGGATACCACGCCGTCCGATCCCCGTTCGTCGGCCCCCGCGTAGTGGGCTGGGAAAATCCGCATGCTCGTCGGCCACTCGGCGCGTACGCGTTCGAGCGAGTGCCACAGGTCCTCCGCCCACGCGGCGGTCTTGCCGGCGAGGTCAGGGCGCCCAATGGACAGGACGAACAGGAAGTCACCAGTCAGCGCGGCATCACCGGTCACCAGCGTTACGCTCCCCGACGTGTGGCCCGGCGTGTGGAGCACGCGGACCACGGCCTTGCCGACACGAATCTCCTGCCCCTCCTCCATCCTCTCGAATCCGATGGTCCCAGGTGTCCCGTCGTACGGATACACCGCGTCGGCCGGGTGCAGGTAGTACGGCACCCCGAATTGCTCGGCGAGTGCGACCGCACCAGACAGATAGTCCGCATGCACGTGCGTATCGGCGACGCCGATGATCCGGGCGTGAACGCGCTCGGCCTCGGCGAGGATGACGGACGCATCGCGTGGTGGATCAACCACCAGCGCCGCACCATCGGCCACGAGCAGGTACGCGAGCG
Source organism: Gemmatimonadales bacterium (assembly GCA_040877595.1). Taxonomy (GTDB): domain Bacteria; phylum Gemmatimonadota; class Gemmatimonadetes; order Gemmatimonadales; family GWC2-71-9; genus JBBDNM01. The sequence continues at coordinate 68,554 of JBBDNM010000062.1, forward strand.
CGCCTTTGCCGATCCGGTCGAACTGGATCAGGTGGGAAAACCCGGCGGGCGCTGGCACCGCGTGGGGGACCAGCAGTCGGTCCCAGGCCGCCATGCCGCCGGTGAGCGACCGTGCGGCGAATCCGTGGCTCAGCAGCCAGCGCGTGGTCTGTCGCGAGGCGTTCCCGTGCCCGCAGACGGCGATCACGGGCCGATCGGTGTCGAGCCCCGTCGCGGCGGGGTCGGTGAGGGCAAACAACTGCGAGTTCGGCATGTTCACGAACCGCGCGGTGGCCGGCGTCTCGATGGTGCCGTTGGCCAGCCGATGCGGCGCCCGGACATCGAGCACCTGCACGCGCTCGCCCTGGGCAAGCGCACGGGCCAGTTCGTCGGGGGGAATCTCAGGTACGCTCATGACTCATCCGAAAGTTCGCTCGATCAAGATAGCCGAGCCCATGACGAGAAGGAAAACGGCAAACGCCCGCTTCAGTCGGGCGGCCGGGACATGCCGCGCGAGGCGACTCCCAGCCAGCACGCCCAGAATCGCGACGGCCGAAAAGCCCGCCAGAAAGGTCCAGCGCACCTCAACCTGATCGAGGTAGCCCGCAAACCCCGCAAACGATTTGAGGGCGATGACAAAAAGGGATGTCCCGATGGCATCTTTCATGGGGACCCGCGCGAACAGCACCAGCGCAGGTACGATCAGGAACCCGCCGCCGACGCCCACCAACCCCGTCAACACGCCAACGACCAGGCCCTCGATCGCAATCAGCGCCATGCCGCCACGCCGCGTGCCGGGAATGGCGTCCATGGATCGGTCGCGCAACATCGCGACCGCCATCGCCAGCATGACCACGGCAAACAGCACCAGTTGGACGGTGCCGGTGACCAGGGTGGCGAGCCGCGCGCCGAGGAAGGTGCCGACCATCGCGACGAGCGCGAAGGGGACCGCCACGCGCCACACCACATGGCCCTGACGCCAGTGGCTGATGGTGCCCACGGCGGCGGTGGTACCCACCACGGCGAGCGACATGGCGATGGCTGGTTTCGGGGCCATGCCGAGGATGTAGACGAAAATCGGAACGGTCAGGATGGATCCGCCACCGCCCAGCAGACCCAGACTCGCCCCGATCAGGGCGGCGAGCGCAAGCCCAAGCAGTATCACGAGGCGTCGGTCAGGAACACACAGCCCGGATGCCCGGTGAAACCCTTGCGGTCAAAATCCGGCCATTCGTAGCACACGCCCGGCTTGGCATTGGAGCCGTCGGGGCGTTTCCGGTCGTGCAACACGCAGGTGACCTTGTCGTCCGGGGTCAGGTAGTCGCAGGCCGAGATGACCTCGCACTCCATGGAACGATCATCCACTCGCTCCACCTTGCAGAGGTAGGGTGACTTGCGGCTGCGGAGCAGGTCTTCGTCGTGGGTCTTGTCGGCGGGCAGGATGATGTCGAGCGTGAGGTCTCGACAACAGGCGGCTCCGCGGGTGTTGTCGGCGGTGCGGCACGGGGCTCCGACACACGGATTGGTCCCGAGGGTCGGAAGGGCTCGCGTGCGCGTGGGCGCCAGGGCGAGCGTGCGCATGCGCCCTCTGTGAAAGACGGTGTGGCGGCCATCCGGATGCCTTCTTGTCGCGTCCTCCCCATGGGGCACGGATCTCGGTAACGACCCGATATGCCCGTGCACCTTGCACCGTGCACCTTGCACGTTCTTCTCAAGATGCTTGCACGGCACCCGTACCACCGCCTCCACCAGCACCTCGCCCCCCGCCCGATACGGTTTCCCGAAGCTGATGCGCTCCGTGTGGCCGAGCAGCCAGGTCCCGAGGTCGTTCTGGGTCTCGGCGCTGTCGCTGGTGTCGGCGATATACAGGGTGAGGTGGAGTTCCTGGCAGTATCGGCCAAGGCGGGTACAGGCGGGGGCGGGCATTAGGGGATAAAGTAATAGAAGGTTTGCGAGGCGGTCGGGGACCGATTACTTTGTGAAGGTTTTCACAAAGTCCCCTTCCATCGTTCCGTCTCAAGGAGCAGGTCAGCATATGCGTACGATTCTGGCAGGGTTGGTCCTCGTTGCCGTTGCGTGTGGTGGTGGTGAGAGCGGTTCATCTGACAGTGCCCCGGCCGCGACGCCGGCAGCCGATGCTGCGCAGCCGGCCGCGCAGGGTGCCGTGCACGAAGTGCGCATGGAGCTCACCGCGGGTGGCGATTACGTCTATAGCCCCGCCGCGCTTACGATCCGGCAGGGCGACCGCGTCCGCTGGCTCAACATCAGCGGATTTCCGCACAACGTCGCCTTCTACGGTGACCGGATTCCGGCCGGCGCCGAGGCGATCCTGAACGCCGCGATGACCAACCGCATGGGCAGCCTGTCCGGCGCGCTCATGGTGGCACCGAATGCCGTGTATGAGATCAGTTTTGCCGGCGCCCCGACGGGCACCTACAACTATTTCTGCACGCCGCATGAAATGGTTGGCATGGTCGCGACGCTGACGATTACCCAATAGCGAGAGCTGGGAGATGGGAGACGGGAGACGGAACACAGCCGCCATCTCCCGTCTCCTATCTCCCGTCTCCCGTCTCTCGTCTCCCGTCTCCCGTCTCTCGATGCCCCCCCGCGCCACCCTGATCATCCTCGACGGGGCTCGTCCCGACGTGTTCCGTCATGTGGTGGATCGCGGCGACCTGCCGCACGTCAGTCGTCACCTGCTGGAACCGGGCGGTATCACGCCCGCCACCACCGTCTTTCCCTCGACCACCGGAGTGGCCTACCTGCCATTCCTGACGGGATGCTACCCCGGCACCTGTGACGTGCCGGGGATTCGTTGGCTCGACCGGCGCCACTACGGTGGGCACTGGTGGCGTGATCGGGAGCACGTCCGGAGCTATTGCGGGTATCAGGGAGGCCGTCTGAACTCCGACCTGCCGGATGGCATGCGGACCGTGTTCGACCTCGAACCCGACAGCGTCGCGCTCTGTACGCCCTTTAACCGTGGGCTGAAGCCGGGCCGTGAAGGCGCGACCCGCGCACGCGCGTTGTGGGGCGGACTCGCGCACTATACCATGGGGTACGACCTGCTTGAGCGCGCCGTTGGCGCGGAACTCGTGCGTCGGGCACGTCAGCGGCATCGGTTCACGTTTGCCGTGTTCCCCGGCGTGGACGGTGTCACACACTTCTACGATCCGTGGCACGAAGACGTGCTCGATACGTACCGCGCCTTCGACGACATCTTTGGCGACTTCGCCAAGGCAGGCGGCACGGACGGCAATCACCTGATCGTTCTCGCGAGCGATCATGGGCTTTCCCGTGTGGATCGCCATACCGATATCGCCGTGGCGCTGGAGGGCAGGGGCGTGCCGGTTCTCCGCCATCCGCTGCACCTGTGGCGTCGCACCCCGCAGGCCGCGGTCATGGTCTCCGGCAATGCGTCGGCGCAGGTCTACTTCCATCCTGGCGACCAGCGCGCCGAGCGCTACACGGTGTCGGCTATGGAATCAGGGCTCCGTGGCATCCCCAACGGCATCGTCACGTGGTTGGCCAACCTGCCTGGGATCGCGTTCGTGGTGGGTACGGAAGGAAACGACGTGGTCGCGGTGGGCCCGGGCGGGCGCGCGCGCCTGAGGGATCGGGGGAACGGCCGGATTGCCTACCAGCCGGAGACCGGCGACCCGCTGGCTCTTGGCGCCGCCGCCGAGCGGCATGAACGGGAATGGCTGGCCCTGAGCCACGACGGGGCATTTCCCGACGCGCCGATGCAGCTGCTCCAGTTGTTTCGCTCAGCGCGTACCGGCGATCTGGCGGTGATTGCCGCGCCCGGCGCCGACCTGCGCGCCGATTGGGAAATACCGGAGCACCGATCCGGCCACGGCTCGCTGCACGGTGAACACATGCGGTGCCTGGTAGCCGCCAATCAGGCGTGGCCCGGCCCGATCCGCACGCCCGATCTGTTCCCCATCCTGCTGCGCCATCTGGGGCTGCCGGTACCCGACGGATTGGACGCTGCGGCGTGACGTGGTGGCAGCGGCTGACCCGCCGTCGCGGGAGTCTGGCGTGGGATGGCGTCGTGCGGGGCACGCTGGTGCTCGCCATCATCGGGATCGTCGTGTTGTTGCTGGGATCAGACGACGCGGGTGGACTGGTGGGCTTTACGATTGTGACGGTGTGGGTGAATGGCCCCATCGGGATGTTCCTGCCCGCCACGTACGAACCCATCCTGATGCTGTTCGGTACGCTGTACCCAGCGGTGCTGATTGCCTCGTTTGGCATTGCCGGTACGCTGTACATCGAAGGCCTCAACTACTACCTCTACCAACGTTTGCTGCACACGCGGGCGATGCGTCCCGCGCGCGACAACGCCCTCGTGCGGCGCCTCACGCGCATGTTTACCCGCGCGCCGTTCTTCACGATCTGGATGTGCAGCTGGTCGCCGTTGCCCTACTGGGCGGTGCGCATCATGGCGCCGCTCGCCAACTATTCCGTTCCGCGCTACCTGTTCGCGACATTCCTGGGGCGTTTTCCGCGACTGTGGTTCTTTGCGTGGCTCGGCCCAGCCCTCAATCTCTCCACGCGGACGCTTGCGATTGTGACGGGGGCCTCGATACTTCTGTTTACCTCGATATTTCTCCTCAAGGGAAGGAGAGACGTGGAGCAAACACACGTGGAGCAAACACACGTGGAGCGCTCCAAGCGCTAGTTCAGCCCTCAGGTGCGCGATTCTGGTTAACGGCGGGATCGCCGGCCGCGTTATGGTCCGTGATGCACCCCTTCGAGCGACTGGAAGCCTGGCAACTCAGTCATCGCCAGACCATCCGCGTCTACAAGCTTACGAGATCGTTTCCGGCTGACGAACGCTTTGGCCTGACGAACCAGCTACGACGGTCCGCGGCTTCGGTGTCGGCGAACATCGCGGAAGGCAGCGTCGCCTCCTCAAAGAAGGAGTTTCTGCGCTACCTCGGGATCGCGAAGAAATCTCTGAATGAGGTGGCCCACTGGTATATCCTGGCTCGGGATATTGAGTACATCACCTACGAGGTGTGGAGGGACCTGAACAACCTGAACCACCGGGTGGGCAAAGTCATCTGGGCTCTCCACAACCACTTGGGTGGTTCGTAGCGCTCAACGTCTTCTTGCTCCACGTGTGTTTGCTCCACGTCCCTCCCTTACTTGCGACGAGGCCAATGAAGAGACCGATACCTAGTCCCGCAATCGCATCAACAGCATAGTGCATCTGAGACCAACCCAAGCCACCCCGCCAGCAGCTTGTCGGTGGCGGTCAGAGCCATCCGTGCCGCCGGTACCACGACGCCGTGTGCTCCAGCCCGCGCTCCAGATTCATCGCGGCCTTCCAGCCGGCGGCCGTCTCGAAGGGCTTGGGGTCGGCCGTCCACGCCGGCGCCAGAAACTCCGGTGCCTTGTCAGGCGAGAGCAATGTGGCCTTGCCCGCAAGCCGCGCGGCCGCACCCGTCAGCATCAGCGCGCCCCGGGCGAGGAAGCCTGGGATGGGCAGGATCCATGGCGCCTTCCCACGCACCTCACGCCCGATGGCGGTGACCAATTCGCGGGAGGTAACCGTTTCGGGGTGCGCGACGAACCAGGATTTTCGTGTGGGGACCGCCGTCGCGGCGAGCAGCGCGGCCACGAGGTCGTCCACATGAATGAGTGACAGTTCCTGCGCGCCCGTCCCAAACACCGGAGCGAGGCCCCAGCGGGCCAGCTTGAACACGCGGAGCAGCTCGACATCGCGCGGTCCGTACACGGTGGGTGGCCGGACAATGGTCCATTCGCCCGCATGACGCTCGACGGCTTCCTCAGCTGCGCGCTTGCTCCGCCCATAGGGCGTCACGGGGCGTGCGGGTTCGGTGCCACGCAACGGCCGGCCGGGCTCGCTGGGTCCCGCCGCCGCGAAACTGGAGACAAACACGAACCGCCCCGCGGTCGCGGCGAGCAACTTCTCGGTGGCCTGCACGTTGACGCGGTGGAACTCGGGCCAGCCCAGCGCGGCGGTCAGCGCCGCCAGGTGATACACGACCTCGGCCTCGCCGGCGCCGCGCGCAATGACGTCGGTGTCATGCAGGCTGCCCCGGAGGTAATGCGGCGCGCGCGCGCCAAACAGGCGGTCGGCCTTGGGCTGCGAGCGCACGAGCGCCGTGACGTCATGCCCCTCGGCCAGCAGGCGTTCCACCAGGTGGGAGCCGACAAAGCCCGTGCCCCCGGTAACGAATGCTTTCACAGGGTGCGGTCGTACAGGCGGAGGGTCTTGTAGCGGCGGAACCCGATGTGCTCGAGCGCGTTGCTCATGGCCACGTTGTCATCGAGGATCCAACCGGCCTCGCCCCAGTCGTGCCCGCGCGCGCGAGCCTTCTCCCAGAGCCAGTGATACATCAAGGCGTCGGCGCCGGTCTTGCGGTACGCCGGCAGCAGGCCGAGTAACAGGATGCGAATGCGCGAGATCTTGCGCGCGGCCCACAACACCCTGACGATGCCCGGGAACAGGCGGCCGGACGGGTTCTTCTTGAGGGCGACATTGAGGTCGGGCAGGGCGGCGGCAAACCCGATAACCTCACCGCCCATCTCGACGAAGCAGACGAGCTCCGGCACCACCACCGGCTTGAGTTGCTTGGCGAGGTGATCAATCTCGGCGTCGGTCATGGGGATGAATCCCCAGTTTCGATCCCACGCGGCGTTGTAGACCTTCTTGATCAACCCGATCTCCTCGTCGTACCGCTTCTTGTTGAGTGCGCGCAGCGTGATGCCTTTCCGCTGGGCGATCAGCTGAGCGCCCCGCAGCAGCCGTTCGGGCAACTGCGTGGTCGTACTCTGGTATTGGAACAGGTCCTTGGCCTTCACCAGGCCTGCGCGCTCGACGAGCTCCATGTAGTACCGCGGGTTGTGCGGGTTCAGCAGGGTGGGCGGCGTATCGAATCCATCCACCAGCAGGCCGCACTCGTCGTTGGTCGAGAACGAGGCCGGCCCGCGCATCACGGTCAGGCTCCGGTCCTTGAGCCACGTCGAGGCGGTCGCAAACAGGGCGTTGGCAACTTCCTGGTCATTCACGCACTCGAAAAATCCGAAGAAGCCCACGCTGTCGTTGTGAAACCGGTTGTGCGCGTGGTTGTGAATGGCGGCGATGCGCCCCACGACCTCTCCCTTCCCGCCCTTTCCTCCCTTTCTCCCTTGCTCCCTTGCTCCCTTGCTCCCTTTCTCCAGCCTCTCCGCGATCCAGTACTCCGCATCCGCATGCGCGAAAAACGGATTCTTGTCCCGCGACAACAGCGTGCGGATGTCCATACGCAACGGGGGGACCCACATCAGGTCCCCACGGTGCAAATCATAGGGCAGGGCAATGAAGCGTTCGAGGTCCTGCCTGCCTTCCACTCGGCGGATGGAGACGGCGGTCACGAAATGATCCCCATCTCCTTGCCGAGCGTGCCGAACGTCTCAAGCGCAGAATCAATCTGGTCTGCTGTGTGGGTCGCCATCAGACTGGTGCGGAGGCGACACTGCTCGGGTGGCACCGCCGGCGGTACCACCGGGTTGGTGAACACGCCGGCATCGAACACCATGCGCCAGAACTGGAGCGTGTGTTCGAGCGTGCCGATCAACACGGGTACGATGGGCGACTGTGTGGGGCCGATGTCGAAGCCGAGAGAGCGGAAGCCTTCCTGAAGGCGCTTCGTGTTTTTCCACAACTGGGTCCGGCGTTCCGGCTCGTCTTGCAGGACTTCCAGCGCCGCGATCACGCCCGCCGTGTTGGAGGGGGGCAGGGCGGCGGTGAAGATCAGGGGCCGCGTGTGATGCTTGAGGTAATTGATGACGCGTTCGGGCCCCGCGATGAACCCGCCGATGGACGCGAGCGACTTGGAGAACGTGCCGACCACGATGTCCACCTGGTCGCTCATGCCATAATGCGCCGCTGTGCCGTCGCCCTTCGGGCCGAGGACGCCGGTCGCATGGGCATCGTCCAGCGCCAACGCGGCGCCGTACTTCTGGGCGACGCGGACCAGACCCGGCACATCGGCGATGTTGCCTTCCATCGAAAACACGCCGTCCACCACGATGAGCTTGCCCTTGTCCTCGTGCTGCTTGAGGTGGCGTTCGAGATGATCCAGGTCGCCGTGATTGAACCGCACGGTTTCGCCGAACGACATCATGGCGCCGTCCACGATCGAGGCGTGGTCCAGCTTGTCAATAAAGACGGCGTCGCCGCGGCCGAGGAGTCCGGAAATCAGGCCGAGGTTCGCGTTGTAGCCGGTGGAGAACACCAGGCAGGCGGGTTTGCTGAAGAATGTGGCGAGTTTGGCTTCGAGCTCTTCATGCAGGTCGAGCGTGCCGTTCAGGAAGCGGGAGCCGGTGCAGCCGGAGCCGTAGCGGTCGAGCGCCTTGCGGGAGGCTTCCAGGACCTTGGGATGATGGGTCAGGCCGAGGTAGTTGTTCGACCCCATCATGACCCGCTCCTTCCCCTCGATCATGACGACCGTGTCTTCGGCCTTGCTGATGGCCTTGAAGTACGGGTAAAGTCCGAGAGCTTTCACTTCCTCCGCGCGCGTAAAGGCGCGGCATTTATCGAACAACGAAACATTCTGGAGGGTCGTGGAACTCACGGGGCCTCGTCGGCGGGGTTCACGGGTCAGGAGCCCGGAAAAGCTACCGCCCGCTCGGCGTGCGCACAAGCGCCGGGCGGTGGCTGCCGGACTGCCCATCTTCATGGTGTGCATGCACTTAGGCCACGTTGAACCCGTTGCGGCACAAGTCCGCCCGGCGGACGCCGCGTGGCTCGTGGGGGCCGGCCTGGTGTATCTCACTCCGACCCTCCTGGGTGTGACGCCGAGTGTCCCGGCCCCCTGCGGACCGTGTGATCGGACCGCGTTGCCCGCGTTCGACCGCTGGGCGGTCGCGCCATATCGCAGCGGCTGGTCCACGGGAAGCTGGATCACCGGCGTTGCGGCGGTCGGCCTGCCGGTGCTGGACCTCTGGAACGAGGGACCCGAGGGGCGGGCGCGCGCAGTGGCGGTAATGCAGGCCACCTCGTGGGCGGTGGCGGCCACCGAGTTGCTCAAGGTGACGTTCGCGCGGCATCGCCCCCTGCTCTATGCGGATCCGCTGGAGGCTGGCGTGTTGGACGATCCCGACAGCCGCCAGTCGTTCCCGTCGGCGCATGTGTCGGGATCGGTGGCGGCGGCCCTGACGTATTGGTGGGCGCGCCGGTCGCTGGACGGGGAGACCACCTGGCGGGCGTGGGTGCCGTGGGCCCTTGCGTTCGGGACCGGGGTGATGAGGATTACGGCGGGGAAGCATTTCCCGTCGGATGTTGTGGGTGGGGTGGGAGTCGGGGTCCTGAGTGCGCTCATTGTGCGCGAGGTACGATGGTAACGCGGTTCGTGAGACTGGTGATGGTCATTGGCATCGCGCCATCCCTGGCTGCCCAGGCCGGCGGCGATGTCGAGCAACGCGGCCGCGAGAACGGCGGCGCCCGTCCACCGCAGGGCTACTACACCCGCCTGATGACCGACACAGACGCGTTTCAATTCTCCCGCGACAACGGCTGGACGGTGCGTGCCCGTGCGCTCGGAGCGGCAAGGTCCGCGCAACGCGCTGAGAGCGGCGGCCCGATGGCGGCGCGTAGCGTTGATGGCGTGTTCCAGGGCACCCTGCGCATGCCCATCTTCCTCGCGCTGTACACCAACACCGATTCGACGGCACTGGTTGCCCACTCACCCATGTCCTCGCTGCAGTCTCGCATGCTGGGGACAGCCGCCGCTCCGCCGTACACCCTCACGACCTACTACGACGAGATCTCCGACGGCCGGCTGGAGGTCACCGGAGACGTCCTCGAATGGCGTCGCGTGAGCGAGGACGCGACGTTCTACGAGGGCGGGGCCGGGTGCCAGGGGCTCTGCGGCAACGCCCGCGTCGGGAACCTCATTCAGGAACTGGTGGTGGCGTGGGATCCAACCGTCGACTTTGGCCAGTACGATAATGACGGACCGGATGGAATCCCCAACAGCGGGGACGACGATGGGTTCGTGGATGCGGTCGTCATCTTCCACCCCGATGTGGACGGCGCCTGCCGTGCAGTCAACACGGCCGCCACGAACACCATTTGGGCGCACCGATGGGTCGTTGCAGGGTGGGGTGTCACCATCATTACCAACGACGTGAGCGCGAAGGCGGGCTTCGGGAATATTCGCGTGCGTGACTACATCATCCAGGGAGGTCAGGGTGGCAACAGTGGGTGCGCGTCGAATCAGCCGCAAGCTCCAGGCGTCGTCGCGCACGAGACCGGACACTTGCTGGGGCTCCCGGACCTTTACAACACGGGCGCCGGTGTCAGTCAGGGTATCGGTGAATGGGGCTTGATGAGTTCCGGCAATTACCGTGTCCCGACCAGCCCCGCGTACATGGAAGCGTGGTCGCGCGCGGAGCTCGGATGGGTGACCGAGGTCGTGGCACCGGTCAATACCACGATTGACCTGTCCCCCGTGCAGACGTCAGATACGGTGCTGATCATTCCCATCCCGGAGACAACCGAGTACTTCCTGCTCGAGAACCGGCAGGCCTTGGGCTCTGACGGTCAGATTCGCGGGCCGGGACTGCTGATCTGGCACGTGGATTCCGCGTTGATGGCCAGTCGCCGGTTCAGCAACACCGTGAATGCCAGCCTGCCCCACGCCTTGGCACTTGAGCAGGCCGATGGCGCGGATCACCTGATGAACGGCACGAATCGCGGCGATGCCGGCGATCCATTTCCGGGTTCGTCGAACCGGACGATCTGGAATCACAACACGACCCCCGGGTCGGCGGGGAACAGCGGGACGCCGTCGTGGGCTTCCCTCGAGCAGATTCAGCAACTCACACCCGGTGGTGCGGTGCGCTTTCTGAACGCGTGGGGCGTGCCGGTCACGATCAACGTGGTTGGCCCGGGCGTGGTGACGTCGGCTGGCAATCCTGTATCCGGTACAGCGGCGATTGCGGCGGTGACGGAGTACGCGGCCCAGCCGAACGAGGGATCGATCTTCGTCGGGTGGTCGGGTGACACAGTCACCACCCAAGCGAACCTGCTCCTTCATCCCGGCCACCCGTGGAATGTCACGACCACGTTTGCGGCACCGCTCGTGTTGTCAGCCGGAACCGTGCCGCCGGCCACTATGGGCGCGCCCTTTCAACACACCCTGACCGCTACTGGTGGTCCCGTCGGTCATGTCTGGACCATGCCGTCCGGCGCGTTGCCTCCTGGCTTGATCCATGCCGGCGGCACCATATCCGGCACACCCACGCAGGTTGGCACGTTCACCGCCAATATCGTCGTGACGTCAGGGGCCCTGCAGATGGGTGTCCAGGTGCCCATCACGGTTTCTGCGCCGACGCTGGCGACGAGTGCCGTGGTCGAAGCCGTGCTGGGCAACATGGGAGCGCTCACTGCGAACGAACGGAACTACCTCGACCTGCTCGGCAACCAAAACGGTCAGCTTGATATCGGCGATTTCCTGGCGTGGGTCACCCTCACCGGCGCCACCCCCTCGGCCGCCCACATGGCTGCCATACAGCGTCTGGGAGGTGCTCCATGAAGCGCCTGCTCCCGTTCATGACGGTTGTCGTCCTGGCGACGTGCGATTCCGGGCCGCAGGCTGGTGAATTGGTGATTGCGCTCGCCAGTCCCAACCAGCAGGACGGTGCCGTGGCGTTCACGTTGACGGCGGCCGAGCCAAACACCATCGCGTCGCTGACGGCCGGCTGCACCGGTTGCCAAGTCTGGATGACCCGCGTGAATGACGCGCAGGTGCGCGCCATTGTGACCGGGTCGATCGTGCCGGGCACGCTGGTTCGGGCAACGGTGAGTGACGTGAAGCAGCCCGACCAGTACTCCGCCTCGCTCCAGCAGGTCGCGGCGCGGTCGTATGAGCTCCGTGGATTGTCGGGCTACAGCCTTACGGTGGCGAAGCCGTAGTTCGCACCAGGACCGACGGACCGGGCAGGGTATCCGCCCCGATCCACATTGCCGACAGCCGGACCGTATCGCGGCCCACCACGCCGTGTAGCCCGATGGCGGGCGCGCGGGCGCCAGCCCCCACCACCAGCCGAGCGGTATCGGCCCGCACCGTGCCCACCAGCGGTCCCCAGTCTTCCGGTACCAGGAACCCCGCGTTGCCAGCCATATAGAATGTGAGCGCTCCGTACGCCGAGTCGCGCGCGACAGAATCCACACGAATCTCCAGCCGAATCCCGGATCGGTGCTCGACTGATCGGAGCGTCCATTGGCCGGTGAGCGGGTGTGCCACGCGATATGGCGGTGCCTCGGCGCGTGGTCCGCACGAGATGCTGACAAGGGTCAAGAAGCTGAGGGATGCGATCCGCATGCGCGGAAGCTATTCTTGGCCCTGACCGCTCACCAGCAGGAGTCTGAGATGCGCCGAATTGTCGCCAGTCTTGTGATGCTCTCGGCCGCGCCGCTCG
>JBBDNM010000063.1:0-80392 GCA_040877595.1 Gemmatimonadales bacterium
CATTCCAGAGCTGGCCGAAACTCATCGGGAAAGGACCTGACGGCGTGACGAAGCGGGAACAACGGACCATCGCCCCGGCCGAGGGGAAGCTCGGCGTGCTGTGTGTCGGCCTCGGGGCCGTGGCCACGACCTATATCGCCGGCGTCGAGAACATTCGACGCGGCACCGCCAAGCCGGTGGGCTCGCTCGTGGAAATGAGCACCATCCGACTGGGCAAGCGCACCGCAGGCCGCACGCCCGCCATCCGCGACTTCGTCCCACTCGCGCGGCTCGCCGACCTGGTGTTTGGTGCGTGGGATCCCATTCCCGATGACGCCTACACGTCGTGCCAGGTGGCTGGTGTCCTCGAGCCGCCGCACATCGAACCGATCAAGGACTACCTCAAGGGCATCGTACCGATGAAGGCGGTCTTCGACCAGCAGTACGTGAAGCGACTCCAGGGCACCAACGTCAAGACCGGCAAGAACAAGCGTGACCTGGCCGAGCAGTTGCGCCAGGACATGCGGGACTTCAAGAAGAAGCACGGCTGCAGCCGCCTGGTGATTGTCTGGTGCGCTTCGACCGAGATCTTCCTTCAGCCAGGTCCCACGCACCAAACCCTGGCGACGTTCGAAAAGGCGATGGAGGCCAACGACCCATCCATCGCCCCGTCCATGCTCTACGCATGGGCTGCGTTGAGTGAGGGCGTGCCGTTCTGTAATGGCGCCCCCAACCTGACCGTGGATATCCCGGCCATGCTGGAACTGGCCAAGAAGAACGGGGTCCCGATCAGCGGCAAGGACTTCAAGACCGGGCAGACGATGGTCAAGACCGTCGTGTCTCCCATGCTCAAGGCCCGTATGCTGGGTCTCGCCGGGTGGTATTCCACCAACATTCTCGGCAACCGCGACGGCGAAGTGCTGGATGACCCGGAATCGTTCAAGACCAAGGAAGAATCCAAGCTCGGCGTACTCGAACACATCCTCCAGCCAAGCATGTACCCGGATCTCTACGGCAAGATCTACCACAAGGTCCGGATCAATTACTACCCTCCCCGCGGGGATAACAAGGAAGGGTGGGACAACATTGATATCTTCGGGTGGCTCGGCTATCCGATGCAGATCAAGATTGACTTTCTCTGTCGCGACTCGATCCTCGCGGCGCCGCTCGTGCACGATCTGGCGATCTTCACCGACCTGGCGCAGCGCGCCAGGATGCAGGGCATCCAGGAATGGCTCTCGTTCTACTACAAGAGCCCGATGGCCGCGCCCGGACTCACGCCGGAACACGATCTGTTCATCCAGCACACCAAGCTGAAGAACACGCTGCGGTGGCTCATGGGTGAAGACCAGATCACGCACCTCGGCGTAGAGTACTACGACTACGACGCGTCGTAACGATGACGATTGACGTCCTGATCGTCGTGGTGCTCGGCCTGGCCGCGGTGGCATGGGAACTGTGGTGGTTCCTGGGACCGCGCCCGGCGGCCATCGCGCAGCCCGAACGCGGCGGCGTGCAGGATGTGACGATCACCGTCCGGGACGGCTACGAACCCAACACGATTCCGGTGGAAGCGGGTCGTCCGGTCCGCCTCCACTTTGTGCGCGAAGAAACCGCGCCCTGTTCCGAGCGCGTCGTGTTCCCCACGCTCAACCTCGAACGTGACCTGCCCGCCTTTGCCACGACCATCGTGGAGTTCACGCCCACGCAGCCGGGAGACTACCCGTTTCGCTGCGCGAAGGATGTGCTGCGCGGTCGGGTGGTGGCACAGGTGGGCTGCGAAGCCGCCCGCGTGAATCTCGGCCGCGGACACACGAAGCATGGCTGAACGCATCACGCTGCCCGTCGAGGGCATGACCTGCGGCGCCTGCGCGCTCACCGTCCAGAAGCGACTGGTCGAGCAACCCGGCGTGGCCGAGGCCACGGTCAACTATGCCACCGGCCGCGCCAGCGTCCTCCTGTCCGATGTCAACACGAGCGTGGCCGACCTCGTCAAGGCCGTACGCGAGGTGGGCTACGACTGTGGCAAAGCCGATGCGCGGTTCCGGGTGGACGGCCTGCACTATGCGAGCGGGACCGCGCGGCTCGAAGACCAGCTTCGCGCCCTCCGTGGCGTGCTGTCAGCCAGCGCCAACCAGGCTGATGAGACGGTCCGGGTCGAGTATGTGCCGGGCCTGGTGACCGCCGCCAACCTCGCGAGCGCCGTCACGGCGGCGGGGTACACGCTGGCCGAGCCGATCGCGGAAGAGGATCCGGTGGCGCGCGACCGCGAACAGCACCGGCGCGAAGCGCGCCGACTGCGCGGCCGTTTCGTCGTCGCCGCGCTGGCGGCCGTGCTGACGATGATCGGCGCGATGCCCCTTATGGCCGCCGACCATGTGGATGTGTGGCACCGCGTGCTGGTGCCGTTCGACCGCCTGCTGCGTGGTCTCTGGCCGTGGTTGTACGAGTACAGCGGCGCCCATCCGTTCCGGATGAAGGCCACCCAGCTGCTGCTGACGCTGCCGGTGCTGCTCTGGAGTGCGCGCCCGTTCTTCCGAGGGGCGCAGAGCGGGTTCCGTCACCGGACGGCCGACATGAACACGTTGATCGCGCTGGGCACGGGGGCGGCGTTCCTGTACTCCGCCGTGGCCACGTTCCTGCCCGAACTCTTCCGCGGGGCCGGGTTGCCCGACGCGGTCTATTTCGAGTCGGTCAACATGATTGTGGCCCTGATCCTGCTGGGCCGACTGCTCGAATTGCGTGCCCGGGGACGGACATCCGAAGCCGTACGCCGACTGCTCGGCCTCAAGCCGAAGACCGCCCGCGTCCAGCGTGCCGGGACGGACCAGGACATTCCGGTGGCCGAGGTGGAGGTAGGGGATATGGTCATCGTGCGGCCGGGCGAGATCATTCCGGTGGATGGCGTGGTCGCCTCAGGCGAATCCACCGTGGACGAGTCCATGCTGACCGGCGAACCGATGCCGGTAAAGAAAGGACCGGGCGACCGCGTGACCGGCGGCACGCTGAACAGGGCCGGATCGTTTACGTTCGACACCACCGCGGTGGGCCGCGATACCGCGCTGGCGCAGATCGTGCGACTCGTGGAAGAGGCGCAGGCCGGCAAGGCGGCCGTGCAGAAGCTGGCGGACCGTGTCGCCGCGGTCTTCGTTCCCGTGGTGCTCGCGATCGCCCTTCTCGCGTTCGTGGTCTGGTATGCGAGCGGCGTCGAACCGAGGCTCGTCTATGCCACCGTGGCGCTCGTGACCGTGCTCGTGATTGCGTGTCCGTGCGCTTTGGGCCTGGCGACACCGACCGCGATCCTTGTGGGCACGGGTCGGGGCGCCCAGTCGGGCATCCTCATCAAGGGTGGCGAGGCGCTGGAAGCCCTCCAGCAGGTGGACACCATCGTCTTCGACAAGACCGGCACCCTGACTGAGGGCAAGCCGACGGTCACGCACATCCTGGGCGCCCAGCGCGCCGATGGATCCACGGTGCCGCCGCCCGACATCCTTCGGCTGGCGGCCGCGGTGGAACAACGCTCCGAACACCCGATGGGCCATGCGGTCGTCGAAGCGGCGCGCGCCAAGAACCTCCAGGTGCCACCGGTCGAACGCTTCGTCGCGATGGATGGTCGCGGGGCCCGCGGCCTCGTGGGGAAGTACTTGGTCGAGGTGATCAGCGTGCGGCACGCGCGAGAGCGCGGCATCGAGCTGGGCAGCTTGAGTGGCGACGCCGATCGCCACATCCTGGCCGGCCGGTCGCCCACGCTGGTCGTCGTCAACGACTCGGTGCAGGGGATGCTGGTGGTCGCCGATGCGATCAAGCCATCGGCCAAGCCGGCCATCAAGGCGCTGGGCGCGATGGGCTTTGACTTGGTGCTGCTGAGCGGCGACACGCGGGTTTCCGCTGGACTGGTGGGGAAGGAGATCGGGATTGAGCGGGTGGTGGCCGAGGTCCAACCGCGCGACAAGTCGGAAGAGATTCGCCGGTTGCAGGCCGACGGACGGCGCGTGGCGATGGTGGGCGACGGCATCAACGATGCGCCGGCGCTGGCCCAGGCCGACGTGGGCATCGCCATCGGCACGGGCGTTGATGTGGCGGTGGAGGCCTCCGACGTCACGCTGATCCGTGGAGACTTGATGGCGGTCGTGACCGCCATTCAGCTTTCGCGGCGGACCATGCACACGATTCGCGTCAACTTGTTCTTTGCCTTCTTGTACAATGTCCTTGGCATTCCCCTGGCCGCGGGCCTGTTGTACCCCTTCACCGGCCTGCTGCTGAGTCCGGTCGTGGCGAGTGCAGCGATGGCGCTTTCGAGCTTGAGTGTGGTGGGCAACAGCCTGCGACTCGCGCGGTACACCCCACCCCCGGTTGCGTGATCGCATGCGCTACTGCCATCGCACATCCCTGCCGATCGCCGAGGCCCTCCAGGCCGCCGACACGTTCTTCGCCGGCCGCTTGTCGCCGGGCAACCGCGAAGAGAAGCGTCGCACGTATGGGGGGGCGATCGGGAAGGTCGCGGTGACCGTGCAGGCCGATGGTGGCCACTACACGCTGATCACCGTGGACACCGATCAGGTGGGTGAGAGTGAACTCGACAAACTCGCCAAGCGGTTCCTGGCCACCGTGCACACGCACGTACATGAGGCGCACGAGGTGCGCGGGGCGTATTGAGCCGCGCGGCCTGCCTTGAATTCCCTGATCCCTTTCTCCACCTTTCGCGCGTGAATCGCACCACCCTGACCATTTCCGGCATGCACTGTCAGCACTGCGTCAGCAAAGTCACGCAGGTCCTCAATGCCGTGGATGGCGTCCAGCACGTCGCGGTCTTGCTCGCGGAAGGCGAGGCCGAAGTGGACGCGGCACCCGGCGTCCAGCCCGACGAGTTGGCCGCGGTCGTGACCGCCGCCGGCTATCCCGCCGCACCGAAGTCCGTGTAGCGATGGCCCTACCGGCCGGGCTGACGCGGGACCAACTCCACCGCATCTACTACCACCTGCGGCTGACCCGCTCCCTCGAGGAGCGGTTGGTGAACCTGTACCGTCAGACCAAGGTGATTGGCGGGCTCTTTCGCTCCTTGGGTCAGGAAGGCGAGAGTGTGGCCACGGCGTTTGCGCTGCAGGACGGCGACATCCTCTCGCCGCTCATCCGCAACATGGGTGCCATGCTGGTGAAGGGTGCACGACCGGTCGAGATCTTCCGTCAGTACATGGCGAAGGCGCAAAGCCCCACCGCCGGCCGCGAAATGAACGTGCACTTCAACGATCTCGATTTGGGCTACCTCGGCCAGATCTCGCACTTGGGCGATATGGTGCCGGTCATGGCCGGGATCACGATGGCGTTCACCATGCGGGGCGAGTCGCGGGTGGGCATGGTGTACGTCGGCGATGGGGCCATGAGTACGGGCACCTTCCATGAAGGGATCAACCTGGCGGCCGTGCAACGCTGCCCGCTGGTGGTTGTGGCCGAGCACAACGGGTACTCATATTCGACGCCGATCAGCAGGCAAACCGCGGTCAAGCGCCTGGCGGACAAAGCGGTCGCCTACGGGATTCCCGCCCGGACCGTGGATGGCAATGACGTACTTGCGACCTACGCCGCCGCCAAGGAGATGATCGCGGCGGCGCGGGGCGGGGGTGGAACGCAGTTGCTCGAGGTGGTGACCTATCGTCGCAAGGGGCATGCCGAGCACGACGACCAGCGCTACCAGCCGAAAGACGAGATCGCGGCATGGGAAGCCAAGGATCCCATCGCGCTGTACGAAGGCACATTGTTTGCCAGGGGTTGGGCCACGCGGTCGGAACTCGAGCGCATCGAAACGCAGGTCCTGACGGACCTGGATGCTGCCGTGGCCGAGTGTGAGAACGAACCGTTACCGGCGCCGGAGACGGCGTTGACCAACGTATACGCGACCATCGCAGCGGAGTCCCCGCTGTGGTACCGGAGGGTGTGATGGCGGAAGTGACGTATCTCGAGGCGCTGCGCCAAGGGCTCTGGGAGGAGATGGAGCGGGACGAGCGGGTGTTCATCCTCGGGGAAGACATCGGGATCTACGGCGGGGCGTTCAAAGTGACCGATGGATTTCATGCCCGGTTCGGCGAGCAGCGGGTCATTGATACGCCGATTGCCGAGGCCGCCATTGTCGGCGCGGCGGCCGGTGCCGCGCACATGGGTTTCCGGCCTGTGGCCGAGATGCAGTTCATGGATTTCGTGTCGTGCGCGTACGACATGCTCACCAACTACGTAGCCACCGCGCGCTACCGGGCCGGACTGCAGACCCCGATCGTGGTGCGCGGCCCGTCCGGCGGCTTTGTCCGCGGCGGCCCGTTCCATTCGCAGAACCCCGAAGCAGCGTTCTTTCATACGCCGGGACTCAAGATTGTGGCGCCCGCCACAGCGCGCGACGCGAAGGGTCTGATCAAGTCGGCCATTCGCGATGACGATCCGGTGCTGTATTTCGAGCACAAGTTCCTGTATCGCCGCATCAAGGAAGACCTTCCCGAAGGGGAGGAGATCCTTACGCCGATCGGCAAGGCGCGCGTGGCCCGTGAGGGTACTGATCTCACCGTCGTCACGTGGTCCGCGATGGTCTGGAAGGCACTCGAAGCCGCTGAAGCGATTGCGGCTGAGGGTGGCGG
The DNA here is from genome assembly GCA_040877595.1 of Gemmatimonadales bacterium. Lineage (GTDB taxonomy): Bacteria > Gemmatimonadota > Gemmatimonadetes > Gemmatimonadales > GWC2-71-9 > JBBDNM01. The sequence continues at coordinate 6,600 of JBBDNM010000063.1, forward strand.
GTCAGTGGAAGTCCTGGACCTGCGCACGCTCCTGCCGATGGACGACGAAGCCATCTTCGCGAGCGTGAAGAAGACGAATCGCGTCCTGATCGTGCACGAGGACACGCGCACGGGCGGCATCGCCGGAGAAATCACGGCGCGGATCAACGAATCATGCTTCGAGTGGCTCGACGCGCCGGTCAAGCGCGTCACGGCCCATGACGTGCCGCTCCCGTACGCGCCGACCCTGGAAGACTATGTGCTGCCGCAGGTCGGGGATATCGTGCAGGCCAGCCGCTGGCTGCTTCGGTACTAGCGATCGTCACGTTCCGCGGGTCAGGTGCCGGCGAAGGGCCTGCAACCCGGCGGCGTTCGTAACCACGCTGCACCAATGCCCCGTCCCAAACGCCTTACGGCTCCACGGTGGCAGGAGGCGCCCCTTCCGCAGGGCATCCCCGAGGTCGGCCTTGAGTCGTTCCGCGAGGACGTTTCGACCCAGATCCACCGGAACTTCGATGAGCACCTGAACGCCGTCCGGACGCACCAGCACCGCATCCGCCACCCACCCCCGGCCGGCGCAAACGGCCAGAACCTGCCGCTCGCAGAAGCGTGCTGCCGCCGCTATCTTGAACAGGCGTCGGTTGCGGTGCGTGGCGAGCGTGACGTGGCACCATTTGGTGGCCGGTTGAACGATCGGCATGCCTCACGGTAGGGCCCTCGCTGCGAAATACCGACCCAAATTCACGCGTGACCGGATCAAAATCGCGGCCGTGAACGGCCAGCTTGAGGAGAGACCCGCCGAATGTCCCGCATTGACGTGATCATGCCCCAGATGGGCGAATCCATTGCCGAAGGTACGGTCTCCAAGTGGCTCAAGAAGGTGGGGGAAACCGTCAAACGTGACGAGCCACTCCTCGAGATCTCGACCGACAAGGTGGATGCGGAGATCCCGGCTCCTGCGGCGGGCGTGCTGGTGGAAATCAAGGTCCAGGAAGGCCAGACGGTCGAGGTCCAGACCGTTGTAGCGATCATCGATTCGGAAGCGACCGCGGGCGCGACCGCGCCTGCCAAGGCCGATCCGCCCAAAGCCGACGCGCCCAAGGCGGAGGCTCCGAAGGCGCCGCCCGCAACACCGGCTCCGGATCTCGCGCCAGCGCCCAAGCCCGCCCCCAAGGCCGATACGCCGAAGGCGGCCGCCGGCACCATGGAAGAACGGCTCCAGTCCCGCTCCACGCCGCTCGTACGGAAGATTGCCGCCGAGCACGATGTGGATATTGCGAACATCGCGGGCTCCGGCTACGCCGGGCGGGTGACAAAACAGGATATCCTCGCGTTTATTGACGGCGGGGGTGCCAAGGTCCCGGTGGTGCGGGGGTCCGCTGCCCCTGCTCCATCCGGGGGGAGGAGCAGTGGGGCGGTGCTCCATCCCGAGGTCGCGCCCTGGCCAGGCGACAGTGTCGAACCCATGAGCAAGATGCGGAAGCTCACGGCCGACCACATGATCATGTCGCGCCGCACGTCCGCGCATGTCACGAGCTTCTACGAGATTGACTTCACCAAGATTGCCGGCCTGCGGCACCAGAAGAAGAAGGAATACGAGGGTCGTGGCGCCCGGCTGACCTACATGGCGTTCATCACCAAGGTGATCGCCGATAATCTCCGCAAGCACCGCGTCCTCAACGCGTCGGTGAGCGGCGACACCATCATCTATCGGAAGTCCATCAACATTGGCATCGCCGTCGCCCTCGACTGGGGCCTCATCGTTCCTGTCATCCGTGGCGTGGACGAACTGTCGGTGCTCGGCATTGCCAAGACCATGCATGACCTCGCCGACCGCGCGCGCGCCAAGAAGCTGGTGCCCGATGAAGTCCAGAAGGGTACGTTCACGATCACGAATCCCGGGGTGTTCGGCTCCTACATCGGCACCCCGATCATCAACCAGCCGCAGGTCGCCATCCTCGGCGTAGGGGCCATCGAGAAGCGGCCCAAGGTCATGACGCTCGACGATGGCCAGGACGTCATTGCGATTCGTACCATGTCCATGTTCTCCATTGCGTACGACCACCGCATCGTGGATGGGGCCGACGCCGATCGGTTCATGGCCGACGTGAAGCGTGACCTGGAAGCGTTCCCCGAAGGAGCCCTCTGATGGTCCGACCTTTGGATGTGGACGGCGCGCGGTGGACGGTGGGCCTCACCGGGCGCGTCACGCCTTATGACGCTGATGAGTTTGCGCTCGTGTTTGAGCACGGCGCCGGGCCGGATCGCCTTCGGCGCGTGGCCCGCTTCTCGCCCACCGGCTCGCGACGCCGGGCCGCGGCGTTGACGGAGCTGTCGGATGCGCAACTGCTCGCACTCTTTCGGGTTTCGCAACCGGCGGCGACCAGTCCCGAGACGAGGTACCGCCGGGCGGAGGCCTGAGCCGTGGGACGCGTGGATCTGCACGTTCACTCCACCGCGTCTGATGGCGAACATCCCCCCGACGACGTCGCCCGCCGCGCCGCCGCCGCGGGACTCTCGGCGATGGCCCTGACGGATCACGACACAACGGACGGTGTCGTCCCGGCCCAACAGGCCGCACCGCCGGGCCTCACGATCATTGCCGGATGCGAGTTCTCCGCCGCCGCACCGTGGGGCGAGATGCATCTCCTGGCCTACTTCCTGCCCGTCATCTCAGCCGACTTGCAAGGTTTTCTGAGCACCCAACGCGCCCACCGCACCGAACGCATGCAGGGAATCGTGGATCGCCTGGGAACCCTCGGCCTGGCGGTAACGTTGGATGACGTGCGGGCGGAAGCCGGATCCGGGGCCTTGGGCCGTCCGCACGCCGCGCGCGCCCTTGTCACGCGGGGCGTGGTCGGCCATCTCCAGGAAGCCTTCGACCGCTTCCTTGGCCGGGGCCGCGGTGCCTATGTTCCGAAGGTGCTGCCGGACGTGGCGGAGGTCACCGGCTTGGTGGATCGGCTGGGCGGGGTCACGTCTGCGGCCCACTTGGGCGCCGGCGCCACGGACGAACACGTCCGGTGGTTGCGCGAGCAGGGCGTCACGGCGATCGAAGTCGTCCACCCGGCGCATGACGAGGCCCAGCGCCGACGCATTCGCCAGCTGGCCGACCGTATGGGCCTGCTGCCAAGTGGCGGATCCGACTGGCATGGGGTCTCACAGGAGCAAGGGTCGCGCCGCGCGCCGCTGGGCGGCCTCGACGTACCCGACGTCTGGCTGCACCAACTCGAACGCGCCCGCCCCGCGGGCCAGGAGCGCCAACACGCATGAGCGATGTCGAACTGATCAAGGCGGGCGCCCCGGCACCTGACTTTGTCCTCGAAGGCTCGGACGGGCGGGAGTACCGGCTGCGGGATCTGTTGGCCAAGGGCCACGTCCTGCTGGCGTTCTATCCGGGCAACGATACGCCTGGCTGAAACCGCCAACTCTCCGCCGTGCGCGATGAGATGGCCATGTATCGAGAGCAGAACGTGCAACCGTTCGGGGTGAACCCGGCGTCCGTGCCGAGCCACGAGCGCTACGTCACCAAGTTCAAGTTCACGTTCCCGCTGTTGTCCGATCCGGAACGCGCCGTGTCGCGGGCGTACGGCGTGTTGAAGGCGGACGGCAAGGGCATTCAACGCAGTGTCGTGCTGATCCATCAGGACGGGACGGTGGCTTTTGCGCGACGCGGGGCGCCCGGTCCGGACGAGAGCCTGGTCAGTCTGTGAAACTTCCTGAACGTCTATCGAGGCTGTGACGATGTCTGAATCTCATTCGAACGTCTACGATACCATCATCATCGGCGGCGGTCCTGCGGGCATGTGTGCGGCCATGTACGCCGGCCGCGGCATGCTGAACGCGTTGCTCATCGAGCGCGGTCTGCCCGGCGGTGAACTCCTCAATACGGAAAAGATCGAAGACTATCCTGGCTTCGAGAGCATCCTGGGGCCCGAGTTGGCCCGCAAGATGGCTGATCACGCCCGCAAGTTCGGTGCCGTATTCGTCACCGACACGGTAGACAAGATCACCAAGCGTGAAGACGGCGACTTCGACGTCACGACCCAGATGGACAAGACGTACCGGGCGCACACCGTGATCGTGACGGCCGGCGGGACACCGAACAAGCTGGGCGTGCCCGGCGAAAAGGAGTACGCCGGGAAGGGCGTGTCGTATTGCGCCGTCTGCGATGGCGCCTTCTTCAAGAACGAAGTGCTCGCCGTGATCGGTGGCGGTGATGCCGCCGTCGAAGAGGCGGACTTCCTCACGCGCTACGCCAGCAAGGTGTACGTCGTGCATCGGCGCGACACCCTGCGCGCGTCCAAGCTGCTGCAACAGCGAGCGCAGAACAACCCGAAGATCGAGTTCGTTTGGAACAAGGCCGTGGAAGCGATTGTCGGCGAGCCCTCAGGCGTCAAACACCTGCGGCTGGTGGATACGGTCACCAACGCGTCCACGACGCTCGATGTGGGCGGCGTGTTCATCCTCATTGGGTTCACGCCCAATTCAGGCATCATCGCCGATCACTTCGACCATGATCCGATGGGCTACATCGTGACCGACACCCACATGCAGACCTCTATCCCCGGCCTGTTCGCCGCCGGTGACCTGCGCGTCCAGCTGACCCGCCAGATCACTACCGCGGTCGGCGACGCGACGACGGCGGCGATCGCCGTCGAGAAGTACCTGGCCGAGCGCAAGGAGGCGGCGGCGGTTGGCGCTTGAACGGCGTTGCCTGATGAACGGCAGTTTTCAGGAGAATTGCTGGTTGCTGATGGACCGGGAACGCCGGAAAGCGGTGCTGGTGGACCCCGGGGAAGACGCGGACCTGTTGCTCGAGGAACTCCGCCGCGAGCGCCTGACGCTCACCGCGATCTGGCTGACCCACGCCCACATTGACCACGTGCTCGGCGTGCCCGGCGTTCGGGAAGCCACCGGTGTACCGATCTGGCTGCACCCGGCCGACCGCCCACTCTACGACGCCGTGCCCCAACAGGCAGCGATGTTCTTCGGCGCGATCGTACCACCGCTCCCACCGCCGACCGACACCTTGCGTGACGGGCAAATCCTGACCTTCGGCGGCACCGCGTTCACGGTATGTCACGTTCCGGGGCATAGTCCCGGCCATGTGGCCTTCGTGACGGAGGGCGTCGTGTGGGGTGGCGATGTGTTGTTTGCCGGATCGGTCGGTCGGGTGGACCTGCCCGGCGGTGACGGCGCGGCCCTGATGCAGTCCATCGAACGATCGTTTCTCACCTTGCCCGACGATACCGTCGTTTGTCCCGGACACGGACCGGAAACCACGATTGGCCATGAGCGACGCACCAACCCCTTCCTCACCGGCGCCGTCCGCCTCGTCTGAACCGCTGCGATGCCTGCGGTGCGGGCATCCGGTGGTGTCGCGGCCCTGGGGGTGCAAGCACCCGTGCAGCAACTGCGGCTTCGTGTATCCGCTCGGTGATTGCTCCGATTAGATTTGCCCCATGACCGACACCCGCATCGAACGTGATCCGCTCGGCGAGTTGCCCGTACCGTTGTCTGCTCTGTACGGCATCCAGACCGAACGCGCCCGCCTCAACTTCCCGATCTCCGGTCTGCGACCCCGCGCCGCGTTTGTCGACGCGATGGTCTGGATCAAGAAAGCCGCCGCCCTCACCCACAAGGACACCGGCCGACTGGACGCGCAACGCGCCGACGCGATCGTGGCCGCCGCCGACGAAGTGCTGGCCGGCATGCACCGGGACCAGTTTGTGGTGGATCCATATCAGGCAGGGGCCGGCACCAGCCACAACATGAACACGAATGAGGTGCTCGCCAATCGGGCGAACGAAATGCTCGGCGCCAAGCGCGGGGCGTACAACCCCGTGCACCCGAACGATCATGTCAACATGGCACAGAGCACCAACGACACCATCCCGACGGCCATTCGCCTGGCCGCGCTGGCCCTGCTGCCCGCGTTGCTCGAATCGCTGGACCGCCTGGCGGCGGTGCTGCTCGACCGCGGGCGGGCATTCGATGCCATCATCAAATCGGGACGGACGCACCTGCAAGACGCGACGCCCATCCGGCTGGGGCAGGAATTCACCGCCTACGGCCGGTCCGTCGAGCGTAACCGGGCGAAACTGGCGGAGGCGGCCGAGTGGTTGCGGGAACTCAACATCGGCGGGAGCGCGGTCGGCACCGGCTTGAACGCGGAACCCGCGTACGCCGGACTCATGGTCAAGCACCTCAAGGCGATGGTCGGCGTGGACCTCCGGGAAGGGAAGGACAAGGTCCAGCTCATGCAGTCCATGGGCGACCAGGCCTCCTTCAGCGCCGCGCTCCGTACCTACGCGATGGATCTTGGCAAGATTGCCGACGACATCCGCCTCATGGCGTCGGGCCCCCGCACCGGGCTGAACGAGATCACCCTCCCCGAGGTGCAGCCGGGCTCGAGCATCATGCCGGGCAAGATCAACCCGTCCATTGCCGAGATGGTGAACCAGGTGTGCTATCAGGTGTTCGGGAACGACACGGCGGTGGCGGCGGCGAGCAAGGCGGGTCAGCTTGAGTTGAACGTCATGATGCCGATGATCGCCCACAACATCATCCTGTCCATGGAAATCCTTGCCAATGCCAGCCGCGTGTTCGCCGACCGCTGCATCGCGGGCCTCGAGGCCAATGCGGAGCAATGCGCCTATTGGCTGGAACGGTCGCCCGCGATCGTGACGGCGTTGGCCCCCAAGATCGGATACGCGGAAGCCGCCAAGCTCGCCAAGGAAGCCGTGGCCAAGGGCGTCACCGTGCGCCAGTTGGTGACCGACAAGGGCCTGCTCTCGGCGGCGGAGTTGGAGACCATATTGGACCTGCGGGCGATGACCGAGCCGGGCGTGCCGGGAGCGCGCTGACGACGACGGTGGCGCTCCCCAACGAGGCCGTTCGGCGCTACGCCCGACACCTCACGCTGCCGCAGCTTGGTGAGGCAGGCCAGGCGAAGCTCATGGCCGCCCGCGTGCTCCTCGTGGGTGCCGGAGGGTTGGGCTCGCCGGCGGCCTTGTACCTGGCGGCGGCGGGTGTCGGGACTCTCGGGATCGTTGACGACGATACCGTTGACGAAACCAACCTCCAGCGACAGATCCTCCACGGCACGAGCGCCATCGGCCGCTCCAAGCTCGACTCGGCGGTCGCCCGACTCCGTGATCTCAACCCGCTGGTCACCGTGGAGCCGCACCCGGCGCGGCTGACGTCCGCCAACGCCCTCGAGATCGTGGGCGCCTACGAGGTCGTGCTGGACGGCAGTGACAACTTCCCGACCCGCTATCTCGTCAATGATGCCTGCGTGTTCACCGGCGTACCCGACGTGTACGGCGCGATCTATCGGTTTGAAGGCCAGCTTAGCGTGTTCGCCGCCGAGGGAGGGCCGTGTTACCGGTGTTTGTTCCGGGAGCCACCGCCACCCGAATTGGTGCCGTCGTGCGAGGAGGCCGGTGTACTCGGCGTGGTGCCCGGTGTCGTGGGGTCGTTGCAGGCGCTGGAAGTGATCAAGCTGGTGGCGGGCCTCGGGGCCCCACTGATCGGCCGACTGCTGTTGTTCGACGCGTTGGCCGGTGCCACGCGCGAGATGGCCCTGAGCCGCGATCCCGACTGTCCGGTCTGCGGTGATCACCCCACCATTACCACGTTGCAGGACTACGAACTGTTCTGCGGGATGCCTGCACACGAAATGTCACGCACGGAAAACCTCAGTCCCGCAGGGCTGGTCGCGCGCCTCGAGGAACCCGCGCCTCCCGTGCTCATTGATGTGCGCGAGGATTGGGAATGGGGCCTCGGTCACCTTCCCGACGCGTTGCACGTGCCCATGGGACAGCTGCCCAAGCGCCTCAACGAACTGCCGCGCGACCGGGACCTGGTGCTGTACTGTCACCACGGGTCGCGCTCGTACCGAGCGATGGAGTTCCTGCGGCAGATGGGCTTCGACCGCGTCGCGCACCTGGACGGTGGCGTGGCGGCATGGGCGGATGAGGTGGATGAGGGGATCGGGAGGTACTGACGACATCCGAATGTCGAACGTCGAATGTCGAATGTCGAATGTCGAATGTCGAAGTGATCCCCGTTCGTCATTCGTCATTCAACGTTCGTCATTCGTCATGCGGTTTTCCGGAGTGCCGAAGGGGGGACTCGAACCCCCACGGGCTTGCGCCCACTGGCTCCTGAAGCCAGCGCGTCTACCAGTTCCACCACTTCGGCAATGGCGCGAATTGTAGGCCGGGCACCCCCACCACGCAACCCAGCCGATTGACTGTAGGGAACTCCTTTCCTAGCTTGGGGTTACGTGAAGAAGCCCCCCGCACCGTCCGGCGCCGATCAAGGCGCCGTCGTGGCCCGCAATCCCAAGGCGCGCCACGACTACCACATTCTGGACACGTGGGAGGCTGGGATCGCGCTCACCGGCACCGAAATCAAGTCGGTGCGCGAAGGCAAGGTGAGTCTCAAGGAGGCGTTCGGCGTCGTGCACCGCAATGAGGTCTGGCTCGACGGCATGACCATTTCGCCCTACGGCTCGGCGGGCTACGCTGTGCATCAGCCCGTGCGGCGTCGCAAGCTCCTGCTGCATCGCCAGGAGATTCGCCGCTTGATCGGTGCGGTGGCCGAGCAGGGCCTGACCCTCGTGCCGCTCGACCTGCACTTCAGCGGCGGTCGGGCCAAGATCCAGATCGCCCTGGCGCGCGGCAAGAAGCAACACGACAAGCGCGAGACCTTGAAGCGCCGCGATGCCGAGCGGGAGGCGCGTCGCGCCGTGGGGCGTCGCCCGTGACGCCGGTCCTCCTCATCGTGGCCGCGTTGGCGGCCGAGGGTCCCCGGACGCCACAAGCGGTCATCGTCGCCACCGCGCGAGGTGAGCGGACGATCAGCGTGGCGATGCACCGCGGGTATCCCGCCCTCCCGACCGCGCCGCTCGCTCAATGGTTGCCGTTGACCGCGACGCTCCGGGCGGGGTGGGCGGAAGTAACCTTCGGCGGACGACCGTTCCGCTTCCTGCTGGATGCGCCCGTGGCCATCGAGGCGGGCGCCGTGGTGCCGCTGGCCGGTGGCGCGTACCAGGTGTCCGACACGCTGTTCGTGCCGCTCCAGTTTCTCGCCGAGATGATTCCGGCACGTTTCAGTGAGGGGTACCGCTGGGACCCGCTGGCGGCGCGGTTTGAAGAGCGGGGGCTGACGCCGGTGGTGCGGGTGCCGGTCGCGCAGCCCGCACCGCCCGCCCGCACGTCCGCGCCACCGGTGGCCCAACCGGCGCGCCGCGCGCCCAATCGGTGGGGCCTGCGGCAAGACCATCATGTGATGCTCGATCCGGGACACGGCGGCACCGATGGCGGTAATCCCGGCCGGTTCTTCCCGGTGGGCGTGACGGAGAAGCACGTCACCCTGGCGATCGCCCGACGCGCCGCAGGTATCCTGCGCGAGCGGGGACTACGCGTGTCGCTCACGCGCACCACTGACACCCTCATCGGGCTGTTCGACAGGGCTCCGATGTGTCGAGCGGACTGCTCGTTGTTCGTGAGTATTCACGTCGATGCGTTGGCACCTCGCCGCGGCTACGAGGCGGCGAACGGACCGCACACGTACTTCCTCGGTGAAGCGCTCACGGCGGACGCGGCGCGAGTTGCAGCGCTGGAAAACGAGGCCCTGCGGTACGAGACGGGCACGATCATTCCTGACGACGACCCGCTGTGGTTCATTATCCGCGATCTCCAGACCAACGAGTTCCTGCGCGAGTCGGCCCTCTTGGCAAATCTCGTTCAGTCGAAAGCGGCCGCGGTGCATCCCGGGCGCAACCGGGGGGTGCAGCAAGCGCGCCTCGCGGTCCTCCGCACGGCCACGCGTCCCGCGATCCTCGTCGAAACCGGGTTTGCGACCAACCGGGCCGATGCGCGCTACCTGGCATCGACGGAAGGCCAGCAACAGCTCGCGCTCGCGATCGCGGATGGGGTCATCGAGTACTTGCGCCGCTACGAAGACAAGACGGACGTCGGGATCGCCCGGTGAAACGCCTCCTCACCTTGGGCCTCGTGCTGTCGCTCGGGGCCTGTGCGTATTACAACGGGCTCTATAACGCGAACCGGCTGGCCGATGAGGCCCGCAAGGCGGAGCGTGAGGGTCGGATCGGTGAAGCGCGGTCGCTGTGGTCTCGCGCCGCGGTGAAGGCCGAGTCGGTCGCCATACGGTATCCCTCCAGTCGCTGGCGCGATGACGCGTGGTTGTTGTGGGGAGAATCGTTGCGGCGCATGGATGCGTGTCAACGCGCGACCGAGCCGCTCCAGCTTGCTATCGACTCAAGCCTCGACCTGGGTGTGGTCGACGCGGCACGACTGGTGGCCGGCGAGTGCCGCCTCTTCATGCGGGAACCCGGTGCGGCGCTGGTGCTGTTGGGGCCGGTGGCCGACAGCGACCGACCGCGCGCCGCGGAAGCGCGGGCACTGCGCGCCCGCACCTACCTGGCCGCAGGGCAGTGGGAGGGCGCGTTGGCGGACGCCCGGTCGGCCGGTCCGGCCGGCGCGATGACGGCCGCCACGGCGCTCGCTCGGATGGGTCGGGGTGGCGAGGCGGCCACCGCGATGGACGACCGACTGCGCGCCCCCCTGGTGGAGGCAGAGTGGCGGGAAGCGCTGGCGGCGTTGTCGCCCGTCGCCCCGGCGGACGCCGCGCGACTCGCCTTGGACGTGGGCGCGCGAGGGGATGTCTCACCCGGTGTCCGCGCCCGATTGCTGTTGGCGGAAGGGGAGCGAGCCTTGGGGGCGGGTCAGGAGGCGTGGGACCTGTTCACGGCGGTGCGGACGGTCGCACCGGATTCGGTGGAAGGTCGGGCGGCCGAGGCATTCCTCGTGATGCTGCGTCTGAACCGACCGGAGGCTGCTGACTCCATCGCGGTCATGCTCGCGGCGGTCCGACGCGTGACCGCTCCGGGGGGCCGCGCCGTGCAGATCGTGGGGCGCGGGCTTACGGTGCTGCCCAATATTCTGACCGCCGTCGAGAACCGGCAGGAGCCGGCCGGCCTCTTCCTGGCTGCCGAATTGGCGCGTGACTCCCTGCGGACCCGAGGGCTGGCCGGCGGACTCTTTCTCGAAGTCGCTCGGCGGGCGGACGACGAGGCGCTGGCACCCAAGGCCATCGTGGCGGCCATGGAGGCGCTGCCGGCCGCGCGCGATTCGTTGCGCTCGGTGTTGGCCACCCGCTATCCCGCATCGGTGTACTACCGCGCCCTCCTGGGCGACATGGGCGAGCGGTACCGCATCGTCGAAGACTCGCTCCATGCGGTGTTCGTTGCGCTGCGAGCGCAAACGCCGTGATCGTCGCCTTCGGCACCCACTTTCAGAATCCCATCATGCTGGCCGCCGGCACCGCCGGGTTCGGCCGCGAACTGGACAGCACCGTCGCACTCGACCGGCTGGGCGGGATCATCACCAAGTCCGTCAGTCCTGAGCCACGACACGGGCATCCGGCACCGCGCGTCGCGGAATTCGCGGGTGGCATGGTCAACGCGATTGGCCTGGCGAATCCCGGCGTGACCGTGGTGGCCGAGCAGGAGCTGCCGTGGCTGGCATCCCATCTGCACCATGCGCGGGTCGTGGTTTCCGTCGTGGGGGACACCGTCGAGGGGTATGGTGAGGTGGTCGGCAGGCTGGCAGGGTTCGATGTGGTGACGGCGTTCGAACTCAACCTGTCCTGCCCGAACACGGCCCGTGGCGGTGAGCACTTCGGGGCGAACGACGAGGTGCTGCGCGAAGTCGTGCGACGCTGTGCCCGCGAGACGACCCGTCCGCTCATCGCCAAGCTGGCGCCGACGCTCGCCGACGTGGGCCGCACGGCGACCGTCGCCGTGGAGGCCGGGGCGGCCGGCATCGCGGTTGTGAACACGGTCCCCGGTGCTGGAGGTGTGGCGGTGGGGCAGGGGGGGGTCTCCGGGCCGCCGCTCCTGCCGATCGGTCTGCTCGCGGTCCGTCGTGTGCGCGCGGCGGTTCCGGTGCCGATTATCGGCGTGGGCGGTGTCCGTTCCCTTGAGGATGTGGAGGCCTACCGGGAAGAAGGTGCCACACTGGTGGCCATCGGGACGGCGGCGCTGGCCGATCCGCGCGTGCCGGAACGACTGGCCGCACGGTGGGAGCGACGACATGGCTGAGGTGATCGTCGCGTTGGACCATCCGAGCCGGGCGGAGGCGCTGCGCCTGGTGGATCGTGTGCCCGGCCTGCGCTGGGTCAAAGTCGGCAGCACCCTGTTTGTGGCTGAGGGCCCGGCGCTCGTGCAGGAACTCAAGTCGCGCGGGCTTCGCGTCTTCCTCGATCTCAAGTGGCACGACATTCCGCATCAGGTCGAAGGAAGTGTCCGGGCCGCTGCCGCCTGGGGCGTGGATCTGGTCTCGGTCCATGCGCTCGGTGGGGGGCGCATGATGACGGCGGCCCGCCAGGCTGGTGGGGATGCCATGCGCGTGGCGGCCGTCTCGGTGTTGACGTCGCACGATGCGGGTGAATGGTCGGAGATCGTTGGCCGTCCCTCCAGTACTGAGGCCGCAGTGGCCCGTCTGGCGCGGGCCGCCGCCGGCGCGGGACTCACGGCCATGGTGGCTTCGCCCAGCGAGGCGGAACAGGTGCGCGCGGTCCTAGGTCCAGCCGCGTGGGTGGTGACCCCCGGCATTCGCCCGGCCGGGGCGTCGGCCGACGACCAGCGCCGAACGGCCACGCCCAGCGAGGCGGTCGGGTCGGGTGCCACCCACCTCGTGGTGGGGCGGCCCATCACGGGAGCGACAGACCCCGCCGCCGTGTATGATGCCGTATGTCGCGACGCGGGCTGATACTTGTGGTGCTCGGCGCCTTCGGGGGCCCGACGGCCGTCGCGCAGGTGGACCTCGCTGTCGCCGTCGAAGCGGCACGCTCGGCTTGGATCCGTCATGACGCGAGAGCCCTGTTCGCCACCAGCGACACGGTACGGTTACGCCTTCCGGAAGTCCCTGCCACACAAGGACTTCAGCCGGCGCACGCCGTCCGACTGCTGGTCGCGTTCTGGGCCGGGGCGTCAGAAATCCAGCTCGACGTCCGCGACGTGCGCCAGGTGGCGGACGGGCATGCCTACGCGGAACTCGAACGAGGGTTTGGGGTGCGTGGAACTGGCGACCGGCAGGTCCAATCGCTGTATTTCGGGTTTCGGTTGGAGGGCGACGTGTGGCGCCTGCGCGAAGTGCGAATCACCCCCTAAATTGGGGTGTGGTCCTCACTTGCGGTCGGTTTAGGCCCCATCTATATTCACCGTTCTGGCCGCGAAAATCGCGCGTACAACTGGCGTAATTCCGAAGGAGCACGTTTGTGAAAGTCCGTTCGAGTGTGAAGCCGATCTGCGAGCACTGTAAAGTGGTGCGCCGCCGTGGTGTAACGCTCGTCATCTGCAAGCGTTCTCCCAAGCACAAGCAGCGGCAGGGCTGATCATGGCACGTATCGCAGGCGTAGACCTCCCGCGCGAGAAGCGCGTGGTGGTCGCACTCACCTACATCTACGGTGTTGGTCCCGCCACCTCGCGGCGGATTCTCGAAGAGACCGCCGTCAGCGCGGCGACACGAGTCCGGGATCTCTCGGACGCCGAAGTCGCGCGACTGCGTCAGTCGATCGAGCGGGGCGCGCGCGTCGAAGGCGCCTTGCGCACCGAAGTCGCCATGAACATCAAGCGTCTGATGGACATCGGGAGCTATCGCGGCCAGCGGCATCGGCGCGGACTGCCGGTGCGCGGACAGCGTACGCACACCAATGCTCGCACCAAGAAGGGCCCGCGGCGGGCCATTGCGGGCAAGAAAAAGGTCACGAAGAAGTAATCCATGAGTCAGCCAACCAGTCCTACACCTGCCGCACCCAAGCGCGCCAAGAAGGTGGTCGAGTCGGAGGGCATGGCCCATATCACGGCCACGTTCAACAACACGCTCATCACCATTACCGACTCCAAGGGCAATGCCCTGACGTGGGGGTCGGCGGGCAAGTCGGGGTTCAAGGGTTCCAAGAAGTCCACGTCGTTCGCCGCCACGGTCGCCGCGGAAAACTGCGCGCGCGAGGCGCTCAATCTCGGCGTCCGGCGCGTGCATGTGCGGGTGCAGGGGCCCGGGTCGGGTCGCGAGTCGGCCGTGCAAGCCCTGGCGACGGCTGGGCTCCACATCATGTCCATCCGGGACGTGACGCCCATTGCGCACAACGGGTGTCGTCCTCCGAAGAAGCGGCGGGTCTGACGCATGGCGCGCTATACTGGGCCGGCCTGCAGACTGTGCCGACGCGAAGGTACGAAGTTGTTTCTCAAGGGCACGCGGTGCCTCACCGAGAAGTGCGCCATCGAGCGCCGCGGGTATGCCCCGGGGCAGCATGGCCAGTCCACGGCGCGCCGCCGCAAGGTATCGGAGTATGCCAAGCAGCTGCGTGAGAAGCAGAAGGTCAAGCGGATCTATGGGCTCACGGAGCGCCAGTTCCGCAACACGTTCGAAGGGGTCCGGCACGAGCCGGGCGTCACGGGCCACAACCTGCTGGTGGCGCTCGAGACGCGGCTCGACAACATCGTCTATCGGATGGGCTTCGCGACGAGTCGCCGACAGGCCCGTCAGCTGGTGCGTCACCGGCACGTCGAAGTGAACGGCCAATTGGTCGACATTCCGTCGTTCCGGGTCCGGGCCCATGACGAAGTGAAAGTTCGTGAGGTGAGTCGCGAACTCGCCGCGGTGAAGGGTGCGCTGGAACAGAGCCAGCGGGCCGCCCCGCTCGCGTGGCTGGCAGTCGATGCCGATCATGCGGTGGGCAAGGTGACCGAGCTGCCGACGCGGGACGCGATCCCCGTGGCGACGCAGGAACAGCTGATCGTCGAGCTCTACTCGAAGTAACTATGGCTATTGACCTGACTGGACTGGTTCGCCCCTCCGTCGTCGAAATGACGAAGCGGGAGGACAACCCCAACGCCGCCGAGTTCCGCCTCCAGCCGCTGGAACGGGGCTACGGCTATACCCTCGGCAATTCGCTCCGGCGCATGCTGTTGTCGTCCTTGCGCGGCTCCGCCGTATGGGCGTTCCGACTGGACGGCGTGGTGCATGAGCACCAGACCATCCCCGGTGTGGTCGAGGATCTGCATCAGATCATTCAGCGGCTCAAGCAGCTGACCCTGGTGCTTTCCGAAGACGTGCACGAGACCGCGATCAAGGTCAAGGTCACCAAGGCCGGGCCGGTGTACGCGCGCGACCTCGAGGTCAATTCGGCGGCGACGATCGTGAACCCCGATCACCTGCTGCTTACGCTCCAGGAAGATCGTGATCTGCACGGCGAGTTGCACGTCAACAAGGGCCGCGGGTATGTCGAGGCCTCGCAGCATCCATCCGACCGGTCCATGCCGGTGGACCTGGTGCGCATTGACGCCATTTACAATCCGGTGCGCCGCGCCAACTTCACGGTGGCGGAGACGCGGGTAGGTCAGCGCACCGACTACGATCGTCTGACGCTCGCGGTCGAAACCAACGGCACGATCCCGCCCGAAGATGCGGTCGCCTATGCGGCGGCGCTGCTCGACGAGCACGTCAAGAGCTTCATTGATTTCGGCAAGGTGCCGTCGGCGCCGGCGGAGGCTGGTCAGGTCAAGGGCGGCGACGACAAGTTGCGGCAGCGACTCGATTGCTCCATTGACGATTGCGGTCTCTCCGTGCGTTCGGTGAACTCGCTCAAGAACTCCAGCATCAACACGCTGGGTGACTTGGTGCGCCTGGCCGAAGACGACCTCCTCAAGGTCAAGAACGTGGGCGAGAAGGCCCTGTCGGAAATCGCGGACCTGCTGCAGCGCGAGCAGCTCAACTTCAGCATGAAGTTTGAGGAGCGCGCAGGCGAGTTGGTCGTATCCGATGGTGGGACGCCGCCCCGCGTGACGGTGGGTTCCCCTGCGCCGGATGAGGTGGAGGGCTAATGCGGCATCGCGCCAAGGGTCGGCAGCTCAGCCGCACCTCCACGCACAAGCGGGCCATGCTGAACAACATGGCGGCCAGCCTGTTCTTGCATGAGCGGATCGAGACGACCGAGGCCAAGGCCAAGGAGTTGCGCCCGTTCGTGGAGCGGCTGATCACCTTTGCGCGGCGCGGCGATCTGCACGCGCGGCGCCAGGTCGAGCGGCGCATCAAGGATCGGGAAGCGACCGGACGCCTGTTCAAGGAATACGGGCCGCGGTTTGCGGGCCGGCCGGGCGGGTACACGCGGATCGTGAAGCTGGGACACCGCGTCGGCGATCGTGCCGAGACGGCTCGCATCGAGCTGTTGCCTGAGTGATGGGGCCACGCTGGCAGACAAGAGCAAGGGGACCCGAGGGTCCCCTTTTTTCTAGCGGTCGGCCAACGAGATCAGGCCAGCGCCGGGCCGCGCGGGGCCTTGGTGACGCGGCCCGAGCGAATGCACTGGGTGCAGGCCCGGATACGCCGCGGCTGGCCATCCACCAACGTGCGGACCGTCTGCAGGTTGGGGTACCAACGCCGGTTGGTCTTGTTGTTCGCGTGGGACACATTGTGACCGGTGGTCGGTCCCTTGGCGCAAATAGCACAGGTGCGGGCCATGATCAGGCTCCAGATGAATCCGGTATTCGTCAAAAAACCACAGACGTAAAACATACCCGACTGCGGGCGGAGACTCAAGTATGCCGACAGCGCTGATTACGGGGGTCACAGGCCAGGACGGCTCCTACCTGGCCGAGCTGCTGCTGGCCAAGGGGTACCGGGTCGTCGGGGTGGTCCGGCGCACCTCGCACGATTCCTACGAGCGCATCGGCCATTTGCTCGACAAGGTGGAAATCGTCTCGGCGGATCTGCTGGACCAGCACTCGCTCACCATGGTCATCCGGGATATTCAGCCTGATGAGATTTATAACTTGGCGGCCCAGAGCTTCGTGCCGACGAGCTGGAGCCAGCCGGTGCTGACGGGCGAATTTACGGCCCTCGGCGTGACCCGCCTGCTGGAAGCCGCCCGACTGGCGAAGCGGGATGCCCGGATCTACCAGGCCAGCTCATCCGAGATGTTTGGCAAGGCGGCGGAGACGCCGCAGCGGGAATCGACGCCATTCTATCCCCGGTCGCCGTATGGCGTGGCGAAGCTCTACGGGCACTGGATTACGGTCAACTATCGCGAGTCGTACGGCATGTACGCGGTGAGCGGCATCCTGTTCAACCACGAGTCGCCGCGGCGCGGGCTGGAGTTTGTGACGCGCAAGATTTCTGATGGGGTCGCCCGCATCAAGCTGGGTTTGGCGACGGAACTCCGCCTCGGAAACCTGGACGCGCAGCGGGACTGGGGGTTCGCGGGAGACTATGTGGATGCCATGTGGCGGATGCTGCAGCACGACGTACCCGACGATTATGTCGTGGGCACAGGCGAAACGCATTCGGTCCAGGAGTTCTGTGAGGTGGCGTTTGGCCATCTGGGCCTCGACTGGCGCCCCTACGTCAGCATGGACGAACGCTTTGTCCGTCCCGCCGAAGTGGACCTGCTGTTATCCGATCCATCCAAAGCGCGCGCGCATCTGGGGTGGACACCGACCGTGTCGTTCACTGGTCTCGTCCACATGATGGTGGACGCCGACCTGGCACGTCTGAAGGACCAGCGTCGGTGAAGATCCTCGTCACCGGCGGTGGCGGGTTCGTCGGCCGGCGTCTGGTGGAACGGTTGGCGGCACAAGGACAGCTCGTGACCGCGGCGCTTGGTGTTGGGACGGTGGCCCCCAAGGGCATTCCAGCGGTGCCACTAGAACTCACCGACGACGCCAGCGTGCGGGGCGTGGTACAGCGTGGATGGGATCTGGTGCTGCACCTGGCGGCGGTGTCGTCCGTGCGAGAATCGCGCGAGCGGCCATCCAGGGCTTGGGAGGTGAATACCGTGGGCACGGCGCGATTGGCCGAGGCGGCGGCGGTGGCGGGAGCGCGCTTGCTCGTTGTCTCGACGGGAGAAGTCTACGGGGCTGGAGCGGGACCGAGGCCGGAGACCGCACCGACCGCGCCGCTTTCGCCCTATGCCGCAAGCAAGTTGGGTGCGGAGATCGCCGCTCTGGAAGTGCATCGACGCGCCGGACTCGCCCTCGTGATCGTGCGGCCGTTCCCCCACACAGGTCCGGGCCAGTCGGCGCAGTTTGTGGTTCCCGCGTTTGCCCGACGCATTCGTGACGCGGCACGGCGTGGCGAGGCGACGGTGCCGGTCGGCAACCTCGATCCGGTACGGGATCTGCTCCATGTAGACGACGTCGTGGAGGCCTACGTGCGGTTGCTGGAGGTCCCCTTCGACGGATCGATCTACAATGTGGCATCCGGTGTGGGGGTCAGCATTCGGTCCATTTTCGAGCGGTTGGCCGAGTTCGCTGGCGCGAAGGTGCGACCCGTGGCCGATCCTTCCTTGGTGCGACCGGTCGATCTCCCGGAACTGGTGGGCGACGCGAGTCGCCTGCGAGCCGCGACGGGCTGGAGCCCACGATACGATCTCAACACCACGCTGCGCGAGGTTCTGCGTGCCCAAGCGGACTGACATCAAGTCCATCCTGCTCGTCGGTTCCGGCCCGATCGTGATCGGGCAGGCGGCCGAATTCGACTATTCCGGGACGCAGGCCATCAAGGCGCTGAAGGAAGAGGGATACCGGGTCATCCTGGTCAACTCGAATCCGGCGACGATCATGACCGATCCGGAAATCGCCGATCGCACGTATATCGAGCCGGTGACGCCGGCGTGGGTGGCGCGCGTGATCGAGCGGGAGCGACCGGACGCCCTGTTGCCCACCATGGGCGGGCAAACGGCGTTGAACGTGGCGATGGCGTTGGCGGAAGACGGCACCCTGGAGCAGTACGGCGTCGAGTTGATCGGGGCGGATGCACGCGCGATCAGGATGGCCGAAGACCGGCATGAGTTTGGGCTGGCGATGCAGCGCATCGGGCTCGCCGTACCCAAGGGCGGCGTGGCCCGCTCGATGGATGACGCGCTGGCGCTCGTGGCATCCACGGGCTATCCGGCCATTCTGCGGCCGTCGTTCACGCTGGGTGGTACGGGCGGCGGGGTGGCGTACAACCAGGACGAGTTTGAGGGAATGGTGGTGCGTGCGCTGGAACTGTCGCCGGTGCACACCGTGCTCGTCGAACAGTCCATCCTGGGGTGGAAGGAGTTCGAGCTCGAAGTGATGCGGGATGCGGCGGACAACGTCGTCATCATCTGCTCGATCGAGAATCTCGATCCGATGGGTGTGCATACGGGTGATTCGATTACGGTGGCACCCGCCATGACCCTGACCGATCGGGAGTACCAGACCATGCGTGACGCGGCGATCGCCATCATCCGGGAGATCGGTGTGGCCGCCGGCGGGTGCAACATCCAGTTCGGCGTCCACCCCGAGACCGGTGAGCAGCTCGTAATCGAGATGAACCCGCGCGTGTCCCGTTCGTCGGCACTCGCGTCCAAGGCGACCGGATTCCCGATCGCGCGGATCGGCGCCAAGCTGGCCGTGGGCTATCGGCTGGACGAACTCCCGAACGACATCACCAAGACGACGCCGGCCTCGTTCGAGCCGGTCCTCGATTACGTGGTGGTCAAGTGCCCCCGGTTTGCGTTTGACAAGTTCCCCACGGCCGACCAGACGCTCACGACGCAGATGAAGTCGGTCGGCGAATCCATGGCGATCGGGCGCACGTTCAAGGAGGCGTTCCAGAAGGGACTGCGCGCCCTGGAGATTGATCGGGCGGGATGGGTCACGGGTGGCACACCATCGGACGACGGGTTGGAGAGCGAGGGGCTGGACGACCTCAAGGCCGCGCTGCGGCGTCCCACACCCGACCAGATCTTCCAGATCAAGCGGGCGTTTCGATCGGGGTTGACCGTGAGCGAGATCGCGACGCTCACCCGGATTGATCCGTGGTTCCTGCATCAGCTGGCGGAGCTGATTGAGGCCGAGGACCAGTATGCCGCGGCCCAGGCCGTGGATGCGACAGCGCTCCGCGCCATGAAACGCCAGGGCTTCTCCGACCGGCAGCTCGCGCAGTTGCGCGGGGAGACCGAAGCGCAGGTGCGGGCGCGGCGCTGGGACCTCGGCATGCATCCGGCGTACAAGATGGTGGACACATGCGCCGGGGAGTTTCCGTCGTCAACGCCCTACCTGTACTCGTCCTACGACGAAGAGAATGAGTCCGAGCCGTTCGGGGACGAGGGCGTGGTCATTCTCGGAAGCGGTCCCAACCGTATTGGCCAGGGAGTGGAATTCGACTATTGCTGTGTCCGGGCGGGGCTCGCGCTGCGCGAGCTGGGCTACAAGACCATCATGGTGAATTCCAATCCTGAGACCGTGTCAACGGACTTCGACATTTCGGACAAGCTCTACTTCGAGCCGCTCACGCTCGAAGATGTGCTCGAGATCGTCCGGCTGGAGTCACCACGGGGCGTGGTGCTCCAGTTGGGTGGCCAGACGCCGCTCAAGTTGGCCAAGGGGTTGGAGGCGGCGGGTGTCCCGATTCTTGGCACCAGTCCTGAGGCGGTGGATGTGGCCGAGGATCGGCGACGGTTTGAGGCGCTGACCAGACAGATTGGCGTGGCCCAACCGCCGAATGGCACGGCCACCACGGTGGAACAGGCCTTGGCGATCGCCGAACAGATCGGCTACCCGGTGCTGGTGCGGCCGTCCTACGTCCTCGGCGGGCGCGCGATGGAGATCGTGTACGATGCACCGTCACTCGGCGGCTACTTCCACAAGGCCGCGCGCGTTTCACCCGACCACCCCGTGCTGATTGACCGGTTCCTCGAGGACGCCTTCGAGGCCGACGTGGACGCGCTCTGCGACGGGAAGCGCACCGTAATTGGCGGTGTGATGCAGCACATCGAGGACGCGGGCATCCATTCCGGCGACTCGGCCTGCGTGATTCCGCCGTACCTCATTGCGGAGGAAGCCGTTGACCAGATGCGCCGCCACACCAAGGCGTTTGCCGAGGCGCTCGGTGTCGTGGGGCTGATCAACGTGCAGTACGCGATTCGCGACGGCCTTGTCTATGTGCTCGAGGTGAATCCGCGCGGGTCGCGCACCGTGCCGTTCGTGAGCAAGGCGACCGGCGTGCCGCTGGCCAAGCTCGCGGCGGCGGTGATGATGGGACATTCGCTCGACGACCTGGGCGTGCCGGACGAAGTGCACCTGCCATTCGTCGCGGTCAAGGAAGCCGTCTTTCCGTTTGCCAAGTTGCCCAACGTGGACACCCTGCTCGGGCCCGAAATGCGCTCGACGGGCGAGGTCATGGGGATCGCGGACAGCTTTGGGATGGCGTTCGCCAAGGCCCAGGTCGCGGCCGATGCGGCCCTGCCACTCGAGGGTGGCGTGTTCGTCACAGTCAACGACCACGACAAGCCGACGGTCCTGCCGATTGTCCGCCGGTTCCACGAAATGGGCTTCCGTATCCACGCCACCGAGGGGACCGCGCGCTACCTCGGTCAACGGGGGGTGCCGGCCTCGGTGGTACTCAAGGTGCATGAAGGCCGGCCGAACGCGATTGACCTGGTGCTGTCGGGTGAGGTCAAGCTCCTCATCAACACCCCGCTCGGCAAGCTGACCCAACGCGATGATTACCTGATCCGACGCATGG
Source organism: Gemmatimonadales bacterium (assembly GCA_040877595.1). Classification (GTDB taxonomy): domain Bacteria; phylum Gemmatimonadota; class Gemmatimonadetes; order Gemmatimonadales; family GWC2-71-9; genus JBBDNM01. The sequence goes on from JBBDNM010000063.1 coordinate 28,169, forward strand.
CGCTCCAACTACGGTTGCCGTATACCACGACCATGTCGGCCGCGAGCGCGGCCTGTGATGCGGTGTTGGCACTCCGGAGCCGGCCGGGCGAGGTCCGGTGCTTGCAGGAGTGGTACGAACGCCTGCCGCATCGGACGGTTGTGGGCGCGTGAACGCCCTGGCGCCCCTCGCCGAGCGCCTGCGTGGGCGGGTGCGCTTCCACGAGCCGCTGGCGGAGCACACCACCTATCGCATTGGTGGGCCGGCGGCGGCCTTGGTCGAGCCGGTCGACGCCGAGGATGTGGCGATGGCGCTGGCGGTGACGGCGGAAGCGGGACTCCCGTGGTTGGTGATTGGGCTCGGGTCCAATCTGCTGGTGCGGGATAGCGGCTTTGCGGGGGTGGTGCTGAAGATGGGACGGGCGGTTGCAGGACTGACGCCGGTGGGAGCGGGGGTCTGGCGGGCCGGGGCCGGGTTGCCGACGCCTTTGCTTGCGCGGCGCACCGCGGACGCGGGATTCGCTGGCGTGCATCGGCTGGTGGGCGTGCCGGGCACGGTGGGTGGTGGCGTCTACATGAACGCCGGCGCGCACGCGCAGGAGTTTCGGGACGTCGTGCGCCGGGTGTGGCTGGTGAATGCGTCTGGGGTGGCCGAGGAGCGCGTCGGGGACGCCATCGCCTGGGTGTATCGCGCGAGCAACCTTGGGCGGGTGGTGGTGCTGGAAGCCGAAGTAGCTTTGGCCGAGGAGGATCCGGCGGTGCTGACGCGCGACCTGCGTGAGCATTACCGGTGGCGGAAACAGGGCACGCCGTTCCAGGAGCCGTGTTGTGGCAGTGTGTTCCGGAATCCCGTGGGCCGCGCCGATGGCAAGACGGCCGGTCGCCTGATTGATGCGGCGGGACTCAAGGGCTACCAGATCGGTGGGGCCCAGGTGTCGCCCGTACATGCGAACTACATCGTGAATACCGGGGGCGCTCGGGCGGCGGATGTGCTGGCGGTGATCGCGCACGTCAGGACGGTCGTACGGGATCGCTTTGCAGTCGAACTCGAACTCGAGGTGCAAGTGGTAGGGGACGAATGACCATGCAACGTGCACCGTGCAACGTGCAACGAGGGTGTCATGGCTGAGTTCTTTGCGCATGAATCCGCCTATGTCGATGACGGCGCCCAAGTGGGGACCGGCACCAAAATCTGGCATTTTTGCCATGTGATGTCTGGGGCGGTGATCGGGGAGCGGTGTAGCCTTGGGCAGAATGTCGTGGTGATGCCGGGCACGCGCATCGGGAACAACGTCAAGATTCAGAACAATGTGTCCATTTACGAGGGCGTGGAACTGGAGGACGATGTCTTCTGCGGGCCATCCTGCGTCTTCACGAACGTCGTCAATCCGCGCAGCCATGTCTCGCGGAAGCATGAATATCTGCGAACGGTGGTCCAGCGCGGCGCGTCCATCGGTGCCAACGCCACGATTGTCTGTGGCGTGACCCTGGGTGCGTATGCCTTCATCGGTGCCGGCGCGGTCATTACGAGCGATGTGCCGGACTACGCGCTGATGGTGGGTGTGCCCGCCCGACGCGTGGGGTGGATGTGCCAGTGTGGCGAGCGGCTCCGGCTGGCCGAGGGACAGGGTCGGTGCGCGGCCTGCGGGACGGCGTATCAGGAGACCGATGGGGCGCTCGTTCGTGTTGACCTCCCTGCTGGTGTCTGAGTAACATTTGAAGCTAGACTTGGAAGTCACGTATGTGGCTGTCACACGGCCACGTAACTCTCTTGCCGGGCCGGACCCGACACCTGTAACCACATTGGCTATCCCGTTGTTGGACCTGCGCGCGCAGTTCGCTGAACTGCGTGACGACATCATGCCTGCGTTGCAGGCGACGATGGACGCCACCGATTTCATCATGGGGGATGCGGTGCGTCGTCTGGAAGCGGCGTTGGCGGGCTATGCGGGTGCTTCGCACGCCATCGCCTGCGCGAGCGGTACGGACGCCCTGATGCTCTCGCTGAAGGCCCTGAATCTTGCGCCGGGCGATGAGGTCATTACCACGCCCTTCACGTTCTTCGCGACTGCCGGTGCCATCCACAATGCGGGTGGTCGCCCGGTGTTCGTGGATATCCTGCCGGACACGTTCAATATCGACCCCGAGGCCGTGGCGGCGGCGATTGGACCGCGCACCCGGGCCCTGGTCCCGGTCCACCTGTACGGGCAGATGGCGGCGATGGAGGCCTTGATGCCCTTGGCCAAGCGGCACGGATTGGCCGTCATCGAGGACGCGGCCCAGGCGATTGGGGCTCGGCGCCGGATGGCGGGCGGTACGCCCATGGCGGGTACGGTGGGAACGACGGGGTGCTACTCGTTCTTCCCCAGCAAGAATCTGGGCGCGTGGGGTGACGGCGGGATGATCGTGACGCATGACGCGATGCTGGCCGACCGGCTTCGGCGGCTGCGCACCCACGGTGGCGCCAAGCAGTACCATCACGATGAGGTCGGGTTCAATTCGCGCCTGGACACGCTCCAGGCCGCGGTGCTTCTGGCCAAACTGCCGCATCTTGATCGGTGGAATGCCGCGCGGCGAGCCAATGCCGCGGTGTATGACGCCGCGTTCGCCGGTCTGAACGATGTCGTGACACCGCCAGGTGACCCGGCCAATGAGCACACCTACCACCAGTACACGCTGCGCGTGGCGCGGCGCGATGCCCTGGTGGCCCGGCTCAAGGAGCAGGGCATCGGGTGTGCGGTGTATTACCCCAAGGCGTTGCATCAACAGCCGTGCTTTGCGCCACTCGGGTACCGGGAGGGGCAATTTCCCGCCGCCGAGCGTGCCACCGCCGAGGTCGTATCGCTCCCGATCTATCCCGAGTTGCCGGAGGCCCACCGGGACCAGGTGATCGCGGCCGTGCGGGAGTTCCACACATGAGCCGGCTGCGCGTGGCGGTCATTGGGGCGGGCGCCTGGGGCCGCAACCACGTGCGGACGGTGGCGTCCATGCCCGAGGCGGAGCTGACGGTGGTCTGCGATCTGGATCCCCAGCGGCGGGAACAGATGGGCCGACAGTATCCTGGCATTCTGCTGACGGACGATCCTGCGGTGGCGATGGGGGCGGCCGATGCCGTCATTGTCGCGAGTTCCGCGATGTCGCATGAACCGTTGGCGATGATGGCGATCGAGCGACGGTTGCCCGTGCTGGTTGAGAAACCCTTCACGCTCTCGGTGGCGACCGCGGAGCGGGTGGCGCAGGCAGCGCAAGCGGCGGGCGTTCCCGTCGTCGTGGGACACCTCCTGCTCTTTCACCCGGCCATCGAGCGACTGCGCGCCATGATCTCCGGCGGCGAGCTGGGCGACGTGTACTACCTCTATAGCCAGCGGGTGAATCTGGGCCAGGTGCGGCCGGATGAGAGCGCCTTATGGAGTTTCGGGCCGCATGACATCGCCGTGGCGTTGTACCTGATTGGCGAGGCCCCCGTGCAGGTAAGCGCGCAGGGGCATTCCTATTTGCAGCCGGGGATTGAGGACGTCGTGTTCCTGACCATGCACTTTGCCTCGGGCATCATGGCCAACGCACAGGTCTCCTGGCTTGACCCCCACAAGGAGCGACGACTGACGGTCGTCGGCTCGGAGCGCATGGTGGTCTTCGACGATATGCAGCCGCGGGAGAAGCTCAAGATCTTTGACAAAGGCGTGGATCGGCCGCCCGAGTACAAGTCGTATGGCGAGAGTCTGGCGGTCCGTGAGGGCGACATTCATGTCCCGCGGATCTCGAACCAGGAACCCCTGTCGGCCGAGATCCGGCATTTCCTGGGCGTCGCGCGCGGGGAAGAATCCTCGCGGGCCGATGCCGCCAGCGGTGTGGAGGTGGTGCGGGTCCTCGAGCGCGCCAGTGAATCACTCAACGCCGATGGCGCGGCGGTGAGACTCCCATGACCTACAGGCAGGAATTGAAGGCCAAGGCGGCCTCGCAGGAGGCCGTGTTCGGCGTGATCGGCATGGGCTACGTCGGCCTGCCGCTCGCCGTCGAGCTGGCGCGTGCCGGCTATCGCGTGCTGGGCTTCGACGTCCAGGACCGCGTGGTGCAGGGCATCAACGCGGGCCGCTCCCACATCCAGGATGTGCCGACGGGCGTGCTGGCGCCGTTTGCCAAGGACGGTCGCATCGCCGCCACGACGGACATGTCGCGGCTTGCCGAAGTGGACGTGATCTCGATCTGCGTCCCGACGCCGCTCTCCAAGACCAAGGATCCGGACGTGTCGTATGTCCTGGCCGCCGCGGACGCCGTGCAGGCTGCCGTCCGGCCCGGCCAGCTGGTGATCCTGGAAAGCACCACGTACCCCGGCACGACGCGCGAGCTGTTGCAGCCGCGACTCGAAGCCCGCGGATTGACGGTGGGCACGGATGCCTTCCTGGCGTTCAGTCCCGAGCGCGTGGATCCAGGCAATCCGACATGGCACACGCGCAACACGCCCAAGGTGGTGGGGGGCGTCACCGCCGCCTGTAACGAGGTCGCGTTGGCACTGTACGGCCCGGCGTTTGACCGCCTGGTCCCCGTGTCGTCGCCGGAAGCGGCGGAACTGGTCAAGTTGCTCGAGAACACGTTCCGCAGCGTCAACATCGGGCTGGCGAACGAGATGGCGATCGTGTGTGAAAAGCTGGGCGTGGACGTGTGGGAGGTGATTGAGGCGGCAGCCACCAAGCCGTTCGGCTTCATGAAGTTCACCCCGGGTCCCGGGCTTGGCGGGCATTGCATCCCGATTGACCCGCACTATCTGGCGTGGAAAATGCGCGGGCTCAATTACAAGACCCGGTTCATCGAGGTCGCCAGCGAAGTGAATTCCGAGATGCCGCACTTCTGGGTACGCAAGGTGTCTGAGCGCCTGAACGACGATGGCAAAGCGGTGCGTGGGGCCAGGATTCTCGTGATCGGCGCGGCGTACAAGAAGGATACTGATGACATTCGGGAAAGCCCGGCACTGGACGTGATGCGCCTGCTGCACCAGCAGGGCGCCGACGTGACGTATCACGATCCCCATGTGCCGACGATTGTCGAAGACGGCGTGACCCGGTCGTCGGTGCCGTTGACCGAGGCGACGCTGGCCACCGCCGACTGCGTCGTGGTGACCACGGATCACCGCACCGTGGACTGGGCTCTGGTGGCGCGCGCAGCGCGCCGTTCCGTGGACACGCGCCACATCCTTCCGCGAGCGCCGCACGCATGAAAGTCGGCGTGATTGGGACCGGCTACGTCGGCCTGGTGGTGGGCGCGTGCCTGGCGGAGACGGGCAACGACGTCATCTGTGCGGACGTCAACGAAGACAAGATCGAGAATCTCAAGAAGAACAGGATTCCGATTTACGAACCGGGACTGGAGCCGCTGGTGGCGCGGAACCAGCGGGAAGGCCGGCTGACGTTTACGACGGACGTGGGCGCGGCGGTCGAGGCCTCGCAGGTCGTGTTCATCGCGGTGGGGACCCCGCCGGGAGAAGACGGCTCGGCCGACCTGCAGCACGTGCTGGCGGTGGCGCGGACCATCGGCGATCACATGAACGACACGAAGGTCGTCATTACCAAGAGCACGGTGCCGGTCGGTACGGCGCAGAAGGTCCGCACCGCGGTGGCAGAACGCACGAACGTGCCGTTTCACGTGTGTTCCAACCCGGAGTTTCTCAAGGAAGGCGCCGCCGTTGGCGACTTCCTCAGGCCTGACCGCGTGGTCGTTGGTGTAGACTCGCCGGAGGCCGCCGCGGTCCTCGAGGAGCTCTACGCCCCTTTCGTGCGCACGGGGAATCCCCTCATCTTCATGGATATCGCATCGGCCGAGATGACGAAGTACGCCGCCAACGCCATGTTGGCCACGCGCATCTCGTTCATGAACCAGGTGGCCGAGTTGTGCGAGCGGGTGGGCGCGGACGTGAGCATGGTGCGCAAAGGCATGGGAACCGATCCCCGCATCGGTGCGGCGTTCCTGTTTCCCGGGCCGGGGTACGGCGGATCGTGCTTCCCGAAGGATGTGCAGGCCCTGGTGCGCACCGGCGACCATCATGGCGTCACGCTGGACGTGTTGCAGGCGGTCGAGGCGGTCAATGCCCGGCAGAAGGGGCGCCTGCTCACCAAGGTGCGCGCGGCCCTGGGCGGGTCGCTTCATGGACGTCGCGTGGCCGTATGGGGCCTCGCGTTCAAGGCCGAGACGGATGATATGCGGGAGAGTCCGTCCATCCCGCTCATCGAAGGCCTGTTGGACGAAGGGGCCTCGGTGGCCGCGCACGATCCGCAGGCGCACGAGACGGCCCAGGCCGTCTTCGGTGACCGCATTCACTACTGCCACGGCGCGTACGATGCCCTCACCGGTGCGGACGCGCTCGTGATTGTCACCGAGTGGAATGAGTTCCGGAACCCGGACTTTCGTCGCATCAAGGCGGCGCTGAGGCAGCCGCTCATCGTGGACGGCCGGAACCTGTACGATCCGGCCAAGCTGCGTGAGCAGGGGTTCCGGTACGTCGGTGTCGGGCGTGGTGAGGTCGTGTGAGGGCGGTGGTCACCGGAGCAGCGGGGTTTCTCGGGTCCCACCTGACCGATCGCCTGATCGCCGAGGAGTGGACCGTGGTGGGTGTCGACAACTTCCTCACCGGCCATCGGGCGAACATTGCGCACGTGGATCCGTCGCGGTTCACGCTCCTCGAGCAGGATGTGAGTCGCTTCATTCAGGTGGATGGGGCGGTTGACGGCGTGTTCCACCTGGCGTCGCCGGCCAGCCCGATTGACTACCTCCAGCTGCCGATCCAGACGTTGAAAGTCGGCTCGCTGGGCACGCACAAGGCCCTGGGGCTCGCGCGGGCCAAGGGCGCGCGGTTCTTCCTTGCAAGCACGTCGGAGATTTACGGCGACCCGCTCGTGCATCCGCAACCTGAGACCTATTGGGGCAACGTGCACACGGTGGGCCCGCGGGGGGTGTACGATGAGGCGAAGCGATTCGCCGAGGCCATCACCATGGCCTATCATCGCGCGCACGGACTGGAAACCCGCATCGCGCGGATCTTCAACACCTACGGCCCGCGGATGCGGCCGCGCGACGGGCGGGTGGTCTCCAACTTCATCGTGCAGGCGTTGTCGGGCGAGCCCCTCACGGTATACGGGGATGGCTCGCAGACGCGGTCATTCTGTTACGTGGATGACCTGATCGAAGGGTTTCTTCGGTTGTTCGAGCGCGGGTCGGCTGACCCGGTGAACATCGGCAACCCGGGCGAGTTCACCGTGCGGGAACTTGCGCAGATCGTCATACGGAAGACAGGCTCCACATCGCGGATCGTCAACGAACCGCTGCCGGTGGATGATCCCCGACAGCGGCAGCCGGATATCACCAAGGCGCGGACCGAACTCGGCTGGGAGCCGAAGGTCTCGTTGGACGAGGGATTGGACCGTACGATCCCGTGGTTCCGATCGTTGCTGGCCGCGACGTGACGCGTGTGCTGGTCACGGGGGCGGCCGGCTTTGTGGGCTGCCGCGTCGTTGAGCGGTTGCTGGGCGAGGGGCTGGAGGTGATCGGGATCGACAGCTTCGACGAGGCGTACCCGCGGGATCATAAAGTCCGGGCGCTCGCCGAGCTCGCGGGCCGCTGCGGCTTCCGGTTTGTCGAGGGGAACGTGCTTGATCGTCACTGCTTCGGCCCGCTGGTGCGCGGGGCCCAGGTGGTGGTGCATGCGGCGGGGCGGGCTGGTGTGCGGTCCAGCATCGCGGATGCGGCCGGTGTCGCCCGCGCGAATGTGTATGCGACGGCGGCCGTGGTGACGACGGCGCAACGCGCCGGTGTGCGCCGACTCGTGCACCTGTCCTCGTCGTCGGTGTATGGCAACGCGCCCACGCCGTTTGCCGAGGATACGGCATGGTTGCGACCCGCGTCGCCGTACGCGGCGAGCAAGCGCGCGGCTGAACTGGTGATGGCGCGTGCGGTGCGGACGGGTGCGCGGGTGGCGATGCTTCGCCTGTTCAGCGTCTATGGGCCGGGGCAACGTCCGGATCAGGCGGCGTGGCAGTTTGCGTCACGACTCGCTGCGCGCGAGCCCGTCGCCCAATATGGCGATGGATCGGCACTGCGCGACTTCACCTACGTCGGCGATGTCGCGCAGGCCGTGAGTCGGGCCGTCGCGTGGACCGCGGCTGACGCGCCGCAACTGCTGGTGGCGAATGTGGGCGCGGGACAGCCGGTGCGGGTGGATCATTTTCGCGCACTGCTTGCGAGCGCCCTCGGCGTGCCGGATCGCGCCGAGTGGCGCCAGGCGGCGCCGGGCGATGTGCGGGCCACGGCGGCCCGGGTGGACAGGGCCCGAACGACTCTTGGGTGGACGGCAACAACCCCGTTGGCGCGCGGTATCGCCGACTTCGTGGACTGGTTCGAGGTAACGCATGGACGACCGGCCCGGACGACTGCTCGATCAGGCGCGTGAGCGCTTCGATCTCCACGACTACCACGGCGCGGTGCTCCAGCTCGAGGAGCTCATCGCCGGGGGGCGGGGCTTTGCGGACGCCCACCACCTGCTCGGCGTGTCCTACCATCTCGTGGGACAGTCGGACCGCGCGCTCCAGGCGCTTGATGAGGCGCTGTCGCGCAATCCGGATTACGTCGAAGCCCTCATCCATCGCGGCATCATTCTCGGAGAACTGGGCCGGGGTGAGGAAGCGCAGGAGGCGTTCGACCGGGCGGAGCGGGTGGGTGGCCAGGAGCGCGATGGCATTCCGAGTCACCATGCGAGCAAGCTCGCCAACCTGCACGCCAACCTGGGCGAAGCCTACGTGGAGTCAGGCGCACTCGGACGGGCCATCGAGCAGTACCAACAGGCGCTCCGGCTGGGGCCGGCATTTCATGACCTGCGATTTCGTCTCGGCAAACTGATGCTGGATGCCGGGCGATCGCTCGAGGCGCGGGATGTGCTCGAAGCAGTCGTCGAGGCCCGGCCCGGGCTCGTGGCGGCGAAGGCCTCCCTGGGGCTCGCGGCCTACCTCTCCGGCGACCCGCAATCCGCGCAGACGATCTGGGAGGCGGCGCACCAGGCGCATCCCGATGATCCGCGGATCACCGCCTATCTCGCGTTACTCACCCGCGCGGAGCAGGCGTAGTGCGCCGGGTGCTGCTCGGCCTCGTCGCCCTGGCGTGTCAGGGAACGGCGGCCAATCACGAAGCGTTGGGTGATCGCGCCTATCTGGCAAGCCGTCACGGCGAGGCCCTGGTCGAGTATCGCATCGCGCTGGTGCAGCGGGCGCCCGACGGACGCCTCCGGGCCAAGGCGGGTGCCGCAGCGCTCCAGGCGGGTGAATTGCTGGCAGCGGTCGAGGAGTATCGGGCCCTGGGGCAGGAGGACCGGAATCGTGTTGGGGAGGCCGTGGATGGCCTCCAGCGCGTCGCGGAGCAGGCGTTGCGCGCACGTGACCGGGCGGGGCTGCGGGCGGCCGTCACCGCCTTGCGGGAACTGGCGGCCGGCCGTGCGTTGACCGCGTTCGGCCCGCAATTAGCCGAGGTGCTGGGCGACCGGCCGGCGGTCGCCGAGGCGCTGACCCTGCTCCCGTATGCCGCCGCTTTGGCGCCCGATGCCGGGCGGGAGGACTCGCTGCTGCACGCGTACGGCGACGCCCTGCGGCGGGCCGGTCGGTGCGAAGCGGCGTTGCCGGTGTACGAGGGTATTGCGCGCCGTCAGCGGGCGCCGAGTGCGATCGCCGATGCCGCCGCCGGAGCGACGGCGTGCGCCGTCGAACTGGGGCATCGGGAGCTGAGAGCGGGCCGTCCTCAGGAGGCGCGTGCCTGGTTCGAACGCGCGGTTCAGAGCGGGGACAACACCGCAGGCGGTCGGGCGGCATACCTTGGGCTTGGCGATGTGGCCTTGGCCCTGGGAGATGCGGAGGCGGCGATCGAAGCGTATTTCCGCGCGCAAGCGGGGGCGGCCCACGGGGACACGATCGCGGTCCGTGCCGTGGAGCGGATCAATCGACTGATGAATGCGGGGACCGTGTTCCCGTGATGAGGTTACGCCTGATGGCTGTGCGATACGCGGTTGCCACGCTGCTGCTGATCGGTTGTGGCGGGGGGTTCCGGCCGGAGTCGTTCCCGACGCCGGAGGCGCTCTTTGCGGCCAGCGTGCAACAATTCGAGGCCGGCAACTGCGGTGCGGCGGCCCGCGGGTTTGCGCAGCTGACCCGCGACCTGCCGTCCCGGGATCCTCGCCTGCCGGAGGCCCGGTTCTACCTGGCGGAGTGCCTGTCAGACGATGGAGACCATCTCGGCGCGGCTCGTGAGTTCCGTCGCGTGGCCGACGAGTTTCCCGACCACGCCCGGGCGCCGGCGGCGCTGCTGCGCGCCGGCGAATCGTTGACCCGGATGTGGCGCCGTCCCCAGCTGGATCCGACGCACGGCGAAACCGCCTTGACGGTGTACCGGGAACTCTTGACGCGGTATCCATCGTCGGATGCGGCCCGAGTGGCGCAGCAGCGTGCGTTGGACCTGGTTGACCGTTTCGCCACGAAGGACCTGCGCACGGGCGATTTCTATTTCCGCCTGCGGGCCTACGACTCGGCGATCCTCTATTATCGCAGCGTCATTCAGCAGTGGCCTGACTCGCGTCGCGCTCCCGACGCCCTGTTGCGGCTCGTGGCAACGTATGATCGCCTCGGGTACGACGAAGAGCAGCGTGAAACCTGTGAGCACCTGCGCCGCTTCTATCCGGAGCATCCGGGACTGGATGCCCGGTGTCCCGTCCCCCTCGCGCCGTAGGGCGTCGTGCGCATCGGCGTGTTCGGCGGGTCGTTCGACCCTATTCATCACGGTCACCTGATCGTGGCCCGTGCGGCGCTCGAGGGCTTGTCCCTCGACCAAGTGCGGTTCGTGCCCGTCCGACAGCAACCGTTCAAGCAGGGTGATCACGGCGCGTCGCCGGAGGACCGGCTGGCCATGCTGGCGGTGGCGGTGGCGGGGGAGCCGGGGTTTGTGGTGGACCGCTGCGAGCTGGACCGTCCGGGACCCTCCTACACGGTGGACACGCTGCGCACCCTTCGTGCCGCCTATCCGCGAGACCAGTTAGTGTTGTTGCTTGGCGCCGATGCCGCGCGGGACCTCGCGACGTGGCGCGAAGCCGAGGTGTTGCCGACGCTCGCCGAGATCGTGGTGTTGAGCCGTCCGGGGGCGGCAACGGTGGCGCAGGGCCTCGTCGCGGCCACGCTCGCGGTGCCGCCGGTGGCTATCGCCGCTGCCGACCTCCGCGCGCGGTGCGCCCGCGGCGCTTCCATTCGTCATTGCGTGCCTGATGCCGTTCGGGCGTTGATCGCCGACCGGCGACTGTACCGGGAAAGAGACTGATGCTCAAGCAACTCGTCACGGCGGTCATTGGGACCCGCTTCAATCGCGAGCTCAAGCGGATCCAGCCGTTGGTGGACGCGGTCCATCGTCACGAAGAACAGCTGGCGCGTCTCTCCGATACGGAGCTGCCGGCCCAGACCGCCAAGTTCCGCGGCATCCTGCGCGAGCGCGTCGGCGAACTCGAAGATGCGCTGGCCGCGCGCCGGGCCGAGAAGCGCGACTGTGCGGACCCGGCGCGACGGGATGAACTCGAGCAGGAAGTGCAGGCGCTGGACGAGGAGCGCAAGCGCGGCACCGCGGCCGTACTCGACGAGTTGCTCCCTGAGGCGTTCGCCACCGTGCGCGAAGCCGCCCGACGGCTCAAGGGTTCGCCCGTGGTGGTGACGGGGCAGGAGTCCGTGTGGGACATGGTGCCGTACGACGTGCAGTTGATCGGCGGCATCGTGTTGCACCAGGGCAAGATTGCCGAAATGGCCACCGGCGAGGGCAAGACCCTCGTGGCCACGCTGCCGCTGTACCTGAACGCGCTGCCGGGCCATGGCGTGCACCTCGTCACGGTCAACGATTACCTGGCACGCCGCGACTCGCAGTGGATGGGGCATCTGCTCCGGTGGCTGGGTCTCACGGTGACCTGCCTGGACGACACGCAGCCGTCGAGCCCGGAACGGCGGGCGGCGTACGGCGCCGACGTCACGTACGGCACGAACAACGAGTTTGGCTTCGACTACCTGCGCGACAACATGGTCTTCGGCGCCGACCAGCGGGTGCAGCGGAGCCACGTCTTCGCCATCGTGGATGAGGTGGACAGCATCCTCATTGACGAGGCGCGCACCCCGCTCATCATCTCCGGGCCGGTCGGCAACGAGGAAGACCGGAAGTACCAACAGCACAACGGGCTGGTGCGGGACCTGTTCCGCAAGCAGACGGCGATCGTGAACGAATTGGTCGCCGCAGCCGACCGGAAGGTGGAGGCGAACCCCGAGGACTACGAAGCCGCCCTGATGTTGTTCAAGATTCAGCGCGGTGCGCCAAAGAACAAGCGGTTCATGAAGATGATGCAGGAGCCGCAGCTGCAGCAGAAGGTCCAGCGGGTCGAGCTCGACTATCTCGCCGACCGGAAGCTGCCGGCCACACAGCAGAAGATGCGTGACGTCGAGGACGACCTGTTCTACGTGCTCGACGAGCGGGGCCACGCGGTGCATCTCACGGACAGGGGCGTCGAGGCACTGTCCCCGGATGACCCGCACCTGTTCGTGATTCCCGACATCTCCGAGGCCGTGGGAGCGGTGGACCGGGATGAATCGCTCACGGCCGAACAGCGTGTGGACGCTCGCCAGCGCCTCGAAGCCGAGTACGCGGAAAAGAGCGAGAAGCTGCACATCATCCATAAGCTGTTACAGGCCTACGCCCTGTACGAAAAGGACGTGGAATACGTCGTCCAGGAGGGGCAGGTCTTCATCGTGGACGAGTTCACGGGCCGCATCATGGCGGGGCGACGCTGGTCGGACGGCCTGCACCAGGCGGTGGAGGCCAAGGAGGGCGTGGTGGTGCGCGGCGAGACCCAGACGCTCGCCACGATCACGATCCAGAACTACTTCCGGATGTACGACAAACTGTCGGGCATGACCGGCACGGCCGAGACGGAAGAGACCGAGTTCTTCCAGATCTACGGCCTCGAGGTGACGGTCATTCCGACCCACCGACCCGTGCGTCGCGTGGACGCGCACGACATGCTGTACCGCACTCGGCGCGAGAAGTACAACGCGTTGGTGGACGAAGTCGAGCGCCACCACAAGCGCGGCCTGCCGGTCCTGGTGGGGACCGTGTCGGTGGATGTCTCCGAGACCCTGGCGCGCATGCTCAAGCGGCGTGGCCTCACGCACGAAGTCCTGAACGCCAAGTTGCACCAGCGCGAGGCGCAGATCGTGGCCGGGGCGGGGCAGCCGGGTGCCATTACGATCGCCACCAACATGGCCGGCCGCGGGACCGACATCAAACTCGGACTGGGCGTGCGCCAGTGCACCGTGTGCGGGATCTCGGCCAAGCTCGCGCCGTTTGGCCAACAGCGGGAAACGCCGGACCTGACACCCTCCCAGATCGCCGACAAGAAGTGCAACACCGACCCGCCATGCGGGCTGGTGATCATCGGGACGGAACGGCATGAGTCGCGCCGGATTGACCGCCAGCTGCGCGGCCGGTCCGGGCGGCAGGGCGACCCGGGCCAGAGTGTGTTCTTCCTGTCACTGGAAGACGACCTCATGCGCCTGTTCCAGACTGAGCGCGTGTCGCGCTGGATGGAGAAGGCCGGGGCCGAAGAAGGCGAAGTCATTACGCACCCGCTGGTGACCCGCGCCATCGGGAATGCCCAGAAGCGCGTCGAGCTCCGGAACTTCCAATCCCGCAAGCGGCTGCTGGATTACGACGACGTGATGAACCAGCAGCGCGAGGTGGTGTACTCGTTGCGGTTGTTTGCGCTCGAGGGTGGGGAAGAGCTGAAGGCCGAAGCCCAGCGGATGCTGGAAGAGGCCGTCACGCACTATGTGCGCCACGTGGATCCCGATCCCGCGATGTGGGACCGCGAGGCGATGCGGGCGGACCTGAAGGTCCGTTTCCTGGTGCCCGGCACGCGCCTGACCGACCCCGCGCAGGTGCCGGACGCCGAAGCCCTCGCGACGTATCTCAAGGACGAGATGGTCGCCGCGTTCCGCCAGCGCCTGGCCGACTGGCAGGCGTTGGGACAACGGGGGCAGCCGCCCATGGAGGCGCTCGACGAGCGGTTGTTGGCGCACATCGTGCTCAACCTGCTGGACGAGAAGTGGAAGGACCACCTCTACGACCTGGATCAACTGCGCAACGCGATCCAGTACCGGGCGTGGGGGCAGAAGGACCCGCTGGTCGAGTACAAGGGAGACGCGTTCGAGATGTTCGTGGACCTGATGGCCGACATCCGGACCACGTTCGCCGAGCGGTTTTTCCGGTTTCACGTACAGGTGGGCGCGCCGCCGCCCGCGCGTCGCCCGCCGCCCCGCCTGGCGGTCCACCCGACCTCGGAAGCCGACATGATGGTGGGCGGGCGCGCCCCGGCCGCACCTGCCCGGCCGCAGCCGACCGCGGCGGACCAGCCCAAAGTGGGACGGAACGATCCCTGTCCGTGCGGGAGTGGCAAGAAGTACAAGAAGTGCCACGGCGCCAACGCCTGATTCTGCGTCATTTTGCTTAGGCCTGGGGAGGCATGTGGACCCATCGTGGTCCCATGGCCTCCCCCTTTGCTTCCCCCCTGAACGGGGGCGACGGACCCCGCGAACGCCTGCGTCGCCTTGGTCCAGGCGCGTTGACGGTGACCGAGCTCCTCGCCATTCTCCTAGGGACGGGTTCGCCCCGGCGGAATGCCCTGGTGGTCGCCGCCGACCTTCTGGCGGCAGGAGGCGGTACCCTGCGGGCACTGGCCCGTCGGCCCGTGGGGGCCTTGGCTGGGGTGCAGGGTGTCGGCGGGGCGAAGGCCGCCCGCGTGGTGGCCGGCCTGGAACTGGCGCGGCGCATGGCGACCGAGGAGCCGGGCCGTGTCCGCACCATCCGGCATCCCGGCGACGTGCATCGGTGGTGCGGTCCGGCGTTGCGCGACCTGCCGGTTGAGGAGTTCCATCTCCTCACGCTGGACACGCAGAACCGGATTACGCGCGAGCTCCTGATCACGCGCGGCATTCTCAACTCCGCGTTGGTCCACCCGCGGGAAGTGTTTCGCGCCGCGATTGCGGAGGCCGCTGCCGGCATCGTGGTGGTGCACAACCACCCGAGCGGGCACCCGGTGCCCTCGGCGGACGACCGCGCGGTGACGCGCCAACTGGTGGAAGCGGGGCGGGTGTTGGACATTCCCGTCTACGACCACGTCATCGTGGCGGGAGACCGCTACTTCAGCTTTGCGGAGGCAGGCCTGTTGTGACCACGCTGGTTTCGGTGGTGGACCGTTCGCTGAGCGACGCCCTCACGGCGCGCGCCGACCGCATTGATGTCGAGGCGGTGCGGCGGGCGTTCGCGTTTGGGGCGGCCGCGCATCGTGGGCAGAAACGGGCCTCCGGGGACGATTTCATCTCGCACGCCACCGAAGTGGCGCGCATCCTCGTCGAGTTGAATCTCGACACGACCACGATCATCGCCGCCTTGTTGCATGACGTGGTAGAGGATGCCGAAGTCACGATCGGGGAAATTCAGGAGCGGTTTGGCGATGACGTGGCCGGCATTGTGGACGGCCTGACGAAGATCTCGACCCTGCAATTCCGGTCGAGCACCGAAGAACAGGTCGAAAACTACCGCAAGCTCATGTTGTCCATCGCGCGCGATGCCCGCACCATCATCGTGAAGCTCGCCGACCGGTTGCACAACATGCGGACGCTGGAACACCTCGCGGAAGAATCTCGGCGCCGCAACGCCCTGGAAACGCGGGAAATCTACGCGCCGCTGGCACACCGGTTTGGGATGGCGGGCGTGAAAGCCGAACTGGAGGACCTGGCCTTCAAGTTCCTGGAACCCGACGAGTACCGTGCGCTGGCCCGCAAGCTCCAGGCGCGACGCGACGAACGCGAGGCCATGGTGACTCGGCTCAAGGAGCCGCTGGAGGCCGAGCTGGCGCGGGCGGGGATTCCCAATTTTGACGTGAGCGGGCGGGCCAAGCACCTGTGGTCCATCTGGAAAAAGGTACGGCAACAGGATAAGCCGTTCGAGGAAGTGTACGACTTGATGGCGGTGCGCGTCCTGGTCGACACGGTGCGCGACTGCTACCACGCCCTTGGCGTGATCCACCATACGTGGACGCCGCTGCAGGAGCGCTTCAAGGACTACATCGCTTCCCCCAAGTCGAACGCGTATCAGTCCCTGCATACCACCATCTTTGGACCGGGTGGGCGCTTGTACGAAATCCAGATCCGGACCCGCGAGATGCATCGCACGGCCGAGTTCGGGATCGCGGCCCATTGGGTGTACAAGGAAGGGCGGCGACCCGACGAGTTGGACGAACGATTCGCGTGGTTCCGCCAGCTGATGGAGCTCCAGCAGGATGCGCGGTCCCCGGAAGAGTTCATGGAGTTCCTGAAGATCGACCTGTACCAGGACGAGATCTTTGTGTTCACGCCCAAGGGCGACGTGAAACGTCTCCCACGGGGCGCCACGCCGATTGACCTGGCGTTCGCCGTGCACTCCGAGGTCGGGCTCCGGTGTCAGGGGGCCAAGGTGAACGGTCGCATTGCGCCGCTCCACCGGGCATTGCGAAACGGTGACACGGTCGAAGTCATCGCGGGGGCGCAGGCGCGTCCCAGTCGCGACTGGCTGAGCCATGTGCGCACGGCCCGCGCGCGCCACCGTATCCGGCAATGGATCAATCGCGAGGAGGCGGACACCAGTCTCCAGCTTGGTCGCGAGATCCTGGCGCGTGAACTGCGCCGACGCCGGCTCGACCTGCCGGATGAGGCGCACCAGACGGCGGCCGCCGCGACCCTCTCGCTCGGATCCAGCGACCTCATGCTGGAATCGCTTGGTCGCGGTGACCTGCCCATGGGCCAGGTGATTCGCGCCCTGTTTCCCCAGCGTCCGCCCGACGAATTGCAGGCCCCGAAACCCACCATGTTCGGTCGCGTGATGGACCGTATCCGGTTGGGGCGTGGCGTGAAGGTGCAGGGGGTGACCGGCCTGATGGTGCGGTATGCGCAGTGCTGCCAGCCCGTACCCGGCGATCAAGTCGTCGGGTTCGTCACGCAGGGACGCGGCATCTCGATCCACCGCACCGACTGTCCCAACCTCCTGACGATGCCGCGGGACGGTGACCGGCGCGTCGAGATTGACTGGCAGTCCATGGAAGGCGAGGTCTTCGTGGTGCGGCTGGCCGTGGACGGCGAGGACCGGCGGGGATTGTACGCCGACCTGATGGAAGCCATTTCGGGAGTGGGGACCAACATCAAGCAGGCCGACCTCTCGAGCCGTGATGGCGCGATGTTCGGCCATGTGGTGGTGGAAGTCGAACACAGCACGCACCTGGCCAAGGTGATGCGCGCCATGCGCCGGGTGAAAGGGGTGCAGCGCGTCGAGCGGCATGAGGCCGTGGCGCGCGAACTGGGCGCGTGAGCGACTTCCGGCTCGTCCTGCCGTTCGCGCCCGCGGGTGACCAGCCCACCGCGATGGCGTCGCTGGTGGAGGGGTTCACGGCGGGCGCCAAGCACCAGACCCTGCTCGGCGTCACCGGGTCGGGCAAGACGGTCACCATGGCGTACGTGATCGCGACCCTCGGCCGGCCCACGATCGTCCTCTCGCACAACAAGACGCTGGCCGCCCAGCTCTACGGCGAGATCAAGTCATTCTTCCCCGAGAACGCCGTCGAGTACTTCATCTCGTACTACGACTATTACCAGCCCGAAGCCTACGTCCCCGCGACGGACACCTACATCGCGAAGGACGCGTCCATCAACGAAGAAATCGAGATGCTGCGCCTGCGCGCCACGTCGAGCCTGATGGAACGGGAGGACGTGGTCGTCGTGGCCACGGTATCGGCGATCTACGGGCTGGGGGATCCCGCCGAATACCGCAACCTCATGGTGCGGCTGGCCGTGGGCGATGCCCTCAGTCGCGATACGTTTCTTGGCGATCTGGTGCGCGTCCACTACCAGCGGAACGATGTCGCCTTTGAGCGCGGGACGTTCCGTGTGCGTGGTGACACGGTCGAAGTGTGGCCGAAGTACGATGAACAGGCGGTGCGGGTCGAGTTCTTCGGTGATGACGTCGAGCGCATCACGCGGATTGACCCACTGACCGGCAACACGATCCGTCCGATGACCCGGACGGCGATCTATCCCGCGAGTCACTTCGTGGTGGAGCGTCCGAAGCTCGACCGCGCACTGGGTGCCATCAAGGCAGAACTCAAGGAGCGGCTGGACGGGTTGCGGGCGGCCAACAAACTGCTGGAAGCGCAGCGCCTGGAATCCCGCACGGCATTTGACCTGGACCTCATGCGCGAGATCGGGACCTGCCCCGGCATCGAGAACTACAGTCGGCACCTGCTGGCGCGGCATCCGGGTGAACGGCCGGCCTGCCTCCTCGACTATTTCCCGGCCGAGTTCCTCACGATCATTGACGAGTCGCACGCCACGTTGCCGCAGATTGGTGGCATGTACGAAGGCGACCGGTCCCGCAAGATGACGCTCGTGGAGCACGGGTTCCGCCTGCCGTCGGCCCTGGACAACCGGCCGCTCAACGGCACGGAGTTTCGCGCGATTGTGCCGACCTTGCTGTTCGTGTCGGCGACGCCCGGGGCCGAAGAGATCGCGCTGTCGGAAGGTCGCGTGGTGGAGCAGATCATCCGGCCGACCGGCCTGGTGGACCCGGCAGTCGAGGTCCGGCCGGTCAAAGGCCAGGTGGACGACCTGCTGGGCGAGATTCGCACGACCGCCGGGCGCGGGGACCGGGTGCTCGTGACGACCCTGACCAAGCGCATGGCCGAGGACCTCACGGACTATCTCCAGCAGCACGGCGTGCGCGTCCGGTACCTGCACTCGGATATTGATGCCATCGAGCGGATGGAGATCGTGCGGGGACTCCGGTTGGGGGAGTTCGACGTGCTCGTGGGCATCAACCTGTTGCGTGAGGGTTTGGACCTTCCCGAGGTCGCGTTGGTCGCCATCCTGGATGCGGACCAGGAAGGGTTCCTGCGGTCGGACCGCTCGCTTATCCAGACGGTGGGTCGCACCGCGCGCCACGAACGGGGCCGCGCCATCATGTACGCCGACCGGGTCACCGGGTCCATGGAGCGGGCGTTGGCGGAGATGACGCGACGTCGCACGATCCAGATCGCGCACAATCTGGCCCACGGAATTACGCCGGTGTCCATCCGGAAGTCGGTGGAGCAAGTCCGATTTGTGACCCGTGTTGCCGACGCCCGCGCTGCGCCGCGGCCGGACGAGGCGCCGGTGCCGGTTCGCGATCGTAAGGCGCGTATCGCCATCATCGAGCAACAGATGCGCGAGGCGGCGGCCGAGTTGGATTTCGAACTGGCGGCACGGCTGCGCGACGAGCTGTTCGAGCTCAAGGCGGCTGGCGACCCGGTGCGTCATGCCTGAGATCGTGACGGTGGACGGCATGCAACACCTCGCCGCCGAGGTGTGGTCCACGTTGCCACCCGGCAGTGTCGTGTGGCTGTCGGGCGAATTGGGAAGCGGCAAGACGACGTTTGTTCGCGCGCTGACCCGCGCGGCGGGTGCCGAGGCGGCGCGCAGCCCGACGTACGGTCTCGTACACCAGTATGCGTCCCCCGCGGGGCCGATCGCCCACGTGGACCTGTATCGCCTGCGTGATCCCGGCGAAGCGGCGGACCTCGAGCTCGACCAACTGGCGCGGATGAGCCGGGTGACGCTGATCGAATGGCCGGAGCGCGGCGGTCGGTGGGTGCCGCCGGCGACGGTGCACTTCACGCTGGCGCACGACACCGTTCCTGATCGGCGACGGGTGGTGCGGGCATGACCCTGACGCTGGCACTGGATACGGCCACCGAATGGGCGAGTGTCGCCTTGGGTGATGTGGAGGGTCTGGTCGCGCAGGTGGTGCTGGGTCGCACGCGGCATGCGGCGGCGTTGCTCCCGGCCATCGAACATGTCCTCGGTGTGGCCGGCCGAACCCTCCCCGATGTCTCGCAGATGGTGCTTGCGGATGGACCCGGCAGTTTCACCGGACTCCGCATTGGGGCGGCCACGGTGCAGGGTATCGTCCGGGCGCACACCCGCGTGTCGGTCGCGATTGTGCCATCGTTAATGGCGACGGCCTGGGTGGGTGCACGGTTTCACCCCGGGCAGCCGGTGGCGGCGTGGTACGACGCGCTGCGGGGCGAGGTCTTCGCCGGCATGTGGCGTTGGACCGACGAGGCCGTCGAGACCCTCATGCCCCCCGCCCGTCTCACCCCTGCCGCCGTCCGGGCCGCCGCGTCAATCGCACCGGCGCTCGTCGTTGGGGACGGTGCGGCCCGCTACGCCGCTGAGGTGTTGGCCTGGACCGGCCGCCCGGCGGTTGGGCCACCCGCCGGCGCCCCGCGGGCGGCGGCGTTGCTCGCCTTGCAGGCGGCCGGTGCCACCCAGAGCATCGACCCGTTCGCGTTCGTTCCGGACTACGGACGCCCGGCGGAAGCGCAGGCACGGTGGGAAGCGGAGCATGGACGTCCCCTACCTGATTCGCCCGGCCACTTCCGCTGACGCCCCGGCGTTGGCGGCGCTCGAGCGGGCCACGTTCAGCGATCCGTGGCCTGCCGAGGCGTTCGTCGCGCTCGGTGCAGGCGTCTCGGCGTTTGTTGCCGAGGCGGTGGGTGTGCTGGGGTTTGTCATCATCCGGCAGGTGGCCGATGAAGCCGAGCTGCTGGACATTGTGGTACGGCAGGATCGGCGGCGGGAGGGCATCGGCACGGCGTTGCTTGACCGTGCCCAGGCGACCGCGGCGGAGGCCGGCGCCCGCGCCCTGTTCCTCGAGGTTCGGGCGTCCAATACCCCGGCTCAGGCGTTCTACCGCCGGCACGGATTTTCGGTGATCGGGCGTCGGGCTCGCTACTACCGTACACCTCCCGAAGATGCGGTCGTTATGCGCTGCGATGTGATGCCGGTTACCCCCGATGCGTAAGGAGGCTACAAAACGCGTATCTTTGGTTGACAAAAGGAGTTACCTGTCCCAATATTGAGCGCCGTCTGATGGTCCGTTTCATAGCAGTCGGAGGCAATTGTGAGCCGGAGTCTGAACAAGGCCACCCTCATCGGGAATCTCGGGGCGGATCCGGAAGTCCGGAGCACCGCAAACGGGACCAAGGTGGCCACGCTGTCGGTGGCAACGAGCCGGCAGTGGACCACGCCGGGCGGTGAACGGCAGGAAAAGACGGAGTGGCATCGGGTGGTGCTGTGGAACAACCAGAAGGGCGGCTTGGCCGACATTGCGGAGAAGTTCCTCCACAAGGGCGACAAGGTGTATGTCGAAGGCCGCATTGAGTACCGCACGTGGGAGGATAAGGAGGGGAACACGCGATACACCACCGAGATCAATGCCCGGGAACTGCTGATGTTGTCCGGGCGCGGTGGGGTGAGTGACGATGCGCCGGCCCCGCGTGCTCGCGCGGCGCAGGCAGTGGTGGCGGAGACCAAGGCGGAGTCGTACGACGACTTCCCGGAGGCCCTTGATGACGAGGACGACGATCTCCCGTTCTAGGATCGTCCTGGTGGCGGCGGCCGCGCTCATGGCGTGGCCGCTCGCCGCTCAGGACACGACGCAGGCGCGTCCCTCGCGCCACATCGTCCAGGCGGGCGAGACCCTGTGGAGTCTCGCCCAGTTGTACTTGGGCGACCCCTTCCTGTGGCCTGAGATTTATCGGCTCAACACCCTGATCATCGAGGATCCGCACTGGATCTTCCCGGGCGAGGAGCTGTTGCTGGCGGCCGCCGACCAGACCGCCGCACCCATTACCGTCGCGCCCGCAGACTCCACACCCCCGCCGGTCATGCCGCGGGACACGGTGGCCGCAGGCGATCAGGCCCAACAGCGGCCGGTGCTGCCCGGCGCAGCGCCCGAGCTGGCCCCGCCCCCGCCCCCCCCGCCCGCGCAGCTGAACACACCGACCGTGTTCGCGCGTCGTGCGGCGGATCGTACATCGGGTCTGAGCGACATATCCGCCACGTTCCCCTATCGTGCCGTGCGTCGCGGGGATTTCTACGCCTCAGGGTTCCTGACCGAGGGCGAAGATCTGCCCTGGGCGCGAGTCCTTGGATCGGCGAGTCGCGGGCGCGGCATTCCCCGTGCCGGATCATCCTCGGCCATACAGTTCGAGAGCATCCTGTTGCGGGCGCCCGAAGGCGCAACGTACCACGTTGGCGACTCGGTGCTGACCGCGCAGCTGGGTCCCCAGGTGCCACAGTGGGGCCGCATTGTGATCCCGACCGGGATTGCCCGGGTGGTCACCGTGGCCGGCAGGGACATCGAAGCGGAAGTGGTCAGCCAGTTCCAGCGGGTGGCCGACAATCAGGTGGCCCTGCCGATCGAGCCGTTCCGTGATCCCGGCGCGCGGCGGCCGGTCGCGATCGAAGATGGCATCATGGCTGAAGTCATCACGAACCGGGATGGCAACCCGCTCGACATGCAGCAGGGCATCGTGTTCCTGAACCGTGGCCGCGCTGATGGCGTGGTCCCTGGTGATCAATTCGAAATCCTGCGTCCGACGGACGCCAATCGGCCGGAAGGCGCGCCGCCCGAAGCGTTGGGCTTGCTCCAGATCGTGCACGTGCGCGAAGGCTCGAGCAGCGGGATGCTGCTGCAGGTGTACGGTGCCGGCATACGTGCCGGTATCCCGGCGCGGCTCATCCGCAAGATGCCGAGCTGAGCGCGGCACGTGCCGCGCTCTCGGAGCGGCGCCGGGCGATCCAAGCAGGACGGACCGCCGGCGCCGTTTCACTACTACCAACTCCTGACGAGTTGAGATGACGCAGCGCGTACTGCTGACCGGCGGGGCCGGTTTCATTGGATCGCATGTCGCCGAGCAGTATCTGGCGGCGGGTTGGGAGGTGACCATCGTGGACAACCTGTCGTCCGGACGGCGCGAGAACCTTCCCGCCAAGGCCACCTTCGTGCACGACGATATCGGGTCTCCGGTGGTGCGGGCCCTGCTTGCCTCGGGTGGCTTCACGGTCGTCAACCACCACGCCGCCCAGATGGATGTCCGTGTGTCGGTCGAGCGTCCGGACTTCGACGCGCAGGTGAATCTCCTCGGGTTGCTCAACCTGCTCGAAGGCGCGCGGGCCGGTGGGGTGCCGCGGGTGGTGTTCGCGTCGTCGGGCGGCGTGGTATACGGCGAGAGCGACGCCCTGCCGCACGCCGAGGGTGCGCGCAAGCTGCCCGTGTCGCCGTACGGGGTGAGCAAGCTGGCCTCCGAGTTCTACCTTGCCGCGTACGCCCAGATGTACGGCCTCGAAACCGTCGCGCTGCGGTATGCCAACGTGTACGGCCCCCGCCAGAATCCGCATGGCGAGGCGGGAGTCGTCGCCATCTTCTGCAACCGGCTCCGGCGCGGTTCCCCGATCACGGTGTACGGCGACGGAGCGCAAACACGGGACTACGTCCATGTCGGCGATGTCGCGCGCGCCAACGTGCTGGCAGCGACCTGTCCGGTGCGTCCGGTGTATGAACTGGACGATCGGGCCCTGAACATCGGGACCGGCGTGGAGACGAGCGTGCTGGGCCTCGCAGGGGCCTTGATGACCGCGAGCGGTGTGCGGGTGCCGGTGACCCATGCGGCCGCGCGGACCGGCGAACTGGCGCGCAGTGCGGTCGCCATTGACCGAGCCGCCGACTGGCTCGACTGGCGGCCGGAATGCACCTTGGCCACGGGACTCGAAGCCACGTGGCGCTGGATCACGACGGAGGCGTAATGCTGCAGATTGGCGGGGCCCTCCCCACCACGCCGTGGGAACTGGTGACCACCTCGACCACTGCCACCAAAGTGGTGCTGGGCGTGCTGGTCCTGTTCTCGCTGTTCTCGTGGTTCCTGATCGTGCTGAAATGGTGGCAGTTCCGGCGCGTCCGGCGCGAAGGCGACCGGTTCTTTACGACACTCGAACGCACGGAGCGCCTGGAAGACGCCTACCACGCGGTCATGAAGCTGCCGCCGTCGCCGTACGGGCGATTGTTGCGTGAGGGCGTCAACTTCTTTTCCGAGCTGCGCCCCGGCGCGCTGCGAGCCGGGGGGGCCGAGGGCGGCACACTCACCATGACCCAACTGGAGGCCCTGCGCATGGTGCTGGCCAAGGAGGTGGGTGGCGAGCGGGATGCGATGGCGCGGTTCCTGCCCTGGCTGGCCACGATCGGCGCGGTGAGCCCGCTGCTCGGTCTGCTCGGCACGGTGCTCGGCGTGATGAACGCGTTCCTCGGCATTGCCTCCGGGGGATCGGGCAACATTGCTGCCGTGGCCCCCGGCGTGGCGGAAGCCCTGATCACCACGGTGGTCGGCTTGTCCGTCGCCATCCCGGCGGTGATTGCGTACAACATCCTGGTCAACCGTCTCGGTCTGTTCGCTGGCGAACTCGAGGGCTTCGGGCAGGAGATCGTCGGGACACTGGCTCGCGAGGGGCGGCTGTAAGATGGCGGCGGGCCAGCTCCAGCGCGGCGGTCTGCGGGACCATGGGGAGCTCCCGCTCATGGCAGACATCAACGTCACGTCGCTCGTGGATGTGGCGTTCGTGCTGCTCATCATTTTCATGATCACCGCGCCCATCATGCAGGGCGGCGTGGACGTGCAGTTGCCCCGGGCGGAAGCGCGGCCGCTGCAACCGCGCGAGGGTCTCGTGGTCACGGTGGACCAGCAGGGACGCATCTTCGTGGACGAGACCTCATTCAGTTATCAGGACTTCCGTGTCGCGTTCCCGGCGCTGGTGAGCTCACGGCGGCCGAGTGGCGTGTACCTGCGAGCCGATCGCCGCGCGGAGTACGGCGTCGTGGTCCAGGTGCTGGCGATCATGCGTCAGGCCGGGGTCGACAACGTTGGGCTGGTGGCCGAAGCCGAGGAGATTCGCCGGTGATCGACGTGTCGCGGCGACGGGCCGGACAGCGCCGCGCCCCCGGGCGCGGGTTGGCCGCCACGGGCACGCTCATGGTGCATGTGGGGGTCGCGGCCATGCTCACCGGTTTGCCTGAGCGCGAGGCCGCGCCGCCCCCGGTGTATCAGGTCAACCTGGTGGCCGCGCCGCGGCCCGAGCCGCAGGCGCGCCGCGCGCCCGAAACGGTAGACCGTCCGGCGGAGCAGGCGGTGCCCATTGCGCCGCGCCCCCGTCCGACTCCGGCGGTCCCCACGCCCCCCCCGGCGGCCCAGCCGGACGTGCGACGCGAGCCGGCCCCGCGCACCACCACGCCGGCGGAGCCGTTGCCTCAGGAGGCTCCTGCGACAGGCAGCGACGTGGCCACCGTGCGTACCGACGGGTTGGAGTTCGCGTACCCGGAGTACCTGCGGAACATCACGACCCAGATTTATCGGCGTTGGAATCGTCCCACGGGTAACCAGCCCTTCCAGGCGGAGATCCAGTTCCTGCTGCATCGGGACGGTTCGATCTCGAGTCTGCGTTTTATTCGTCGGTCGGGCAATTTCGGGTTTGACCTCGAAGCGCAGGGCGCCATCGAGGCGGCCGGCAACCAGGGGGCCTTCGGTCCCCTGCCTGAGGGCTATCCGGCGGATGTGTTGCCCGTGAACTTCTTCTTCGACCCACAACGCCGCTGATGACGTTGGCGCGCCTGACGATGGGCTTGTCCTGCCTGCTCGTGTCCCCCTTCACCCTTGCGGCCCAGGATACGACACAGGCCGCAGGTGGGGTGCGCGTCGGCATTACCTACACACCCGGCGTGCGTCCCGGGGTGCTCGTGTTGGGTGGCCCGCGCGACGTGCGGCTCGATTCGGTACGGGCCATTCTCGCGCGCGACCTCGAATACTCCGACCGATTCGAGTTGATCTCGCTGCCCTCGGGAGACAGCCTCGGGCTGGGTCTCGGTGGGGCCAACCGGCCGGACTACGTGAACTATCCGTTGTACGCGGCCCTGGGCGCGGACTGGGCGGTGGCGGCCGAGGCGGCCAACGAGTCGCTGGTGCGGGTGCGGGTGTTCGACGTGGGTGGCCAGGCCGTGCGTCGGGAGGTGACCATCGGCGTATCCGACATTGGCGACGCCAACTTCCGGCTGCTGGTGCACCGCACGGCCGATGAGATCGTGCGTGCCGTGTCGGGGACCCCGGGCGTCGCGGCCACCCGCCTGTTGCTGCTGCAGCGCGGCCGACTGTACACGGTGGACAGCGACGGTGCCGGGCTCATGCCCATTTCGCCCGCCAACACGCGGGCCCTCTCCTCGGCGTGGGGACCACGCGGCCAGCGCCTGGTGTACATGGAGTTCGGGGCCGATGATGGCGCGCGGCTGTGGATCATGGACCCGGTCACCGGCGAGCGACGGGCCGTGCCGCCGACGTCCGAAGGACTCAACTTTGCCATGGCGTTTTCGCCAGACGGCACGCAACTCGCGTTCAGCCGTGCCAATGACGAAGGGACCGATATCCTGGTGTGGAATGTGGAGCGCACCTGCTGCCTGCAGCGGCTGACCGTGGGGCGGTTTTCGGATAACCTGAGCCCGACGTATAGCCCGGATGGGCGTCGGATCGCGTTCGTCTCCACGCGCGCGGGGGCGCCGCAGATTTACGTGATGGAGGCCGATGGCACGGGTCAGGAATTGTTCGCGCCATTTGACTACGGCGTCACCGGTACGTCCAACGCGCCGGATTGGTCGCCGGACGGCCAGCACATCGCCTTTCATCGCGATGTCGCAGGGGCACCACAGATCTTCGTGATGGACGTGCGGACGCGGACCGTGCGGCAGTTGACGAGCTTGGGCCGCAACGAAGACCCGACCTGGGCGCCGGATGGGCGACACCTGGCCTTCGTGTCTGACCGGACGGGCAACCGTCAGATCTGGATCATTGACCTGGACACGGGTCGCGTGCGACAACTCACCCGTTTGGGTGAGGCCCGGCTCCCGGCTTGGAGTCCCCGGATTGACTAGGATTCCGATTGGCTTCATGCGGCGACACGAGTATCTTTAAGACACACGTCTGGAACGCACCCAACCTGGAGCAGGCATATGTCATTTCGACTGAGTCTCATGATCGGGCTGACCGGCCTGATGGTGGCGGCGGCATGTGGCGGCGGGCAGCAGGCCCCGGTCACGCCCCAGCCGAACCTCGACTCGATTCGGCGGGCCGATTCGATCGCCCAAGCTGCGCGCGACCGGCGCGCCGCCGAAGAGCGGGCCCGACAGGAGCGCGAGGCGGCGCGGGAGCGCCTGGAGTCGCAGCGTCGCTCGGACTCGCTTGCCGCAGCCGAAGCCGCCATGGCCCGACTGCGCGAGTCCCTGACCACGCGCATCCACTTCGACTTCGATCAGTCATCCATTCGCGCGGGCGATGCCGCAGCGCTGGATGTCAAGATCGCGATCCTCCGGGCCAACCCGAACTTGCGGATCGCCGTCGTCGGTCATGCCGACGAACGGGGCTCGGACGAGTACAACCTGGCGCTCGGCAACCGTCGTGCGCTGGCCGCGCGGGCCTATATGGTCCAGCGGGGCATCGCGGCAGACCGGATCAGCACGTCGTCGCGCGGTGAAGAGCAGCCGCTCGTGATGGGTAGCAACGAAGCCGCCTGGGCGCAGAACCGGCGTGCCGAGTTCACCATCACGGCCGGTGGCGAGCGTCTCGTCGCCCCCGGGATGTGATCAGGCAGTTCGTTCCTCTCGCGGCGGCCGTCGTCCTGAGCGGATGTGCGCTCAAGGGCGACGTCCGCCGCGTTGAACGAGCAGTCGCCTCCTTGCGGGGCGAATCGGCCCGCGCGGATTCCGTGCGGGCCGTTGAGGTGGAACGCCTCATTACGCTGGTGGCGGCCCTGCACGATTCCCTGGGGCTCCAGCAGCGCCGCTTGGCCGAGGCGCTGCAGCTCCAGCAGGGCGCGGTGCAGGCCGAACTGCTGGAAGTGCAACGGCAGTTGGTGCAGCTCCAGGAACTCACCGGCCAGAGCCAGCAGCGCCTGTCGGAACTGCGCCGCCAGCTTGAACAACGGGCACAGCAACCGGTCCCCGTGGAGCAGGCGGGGGGCCAGTCGGCCGGAGCCGGCGGACCCGGGCCGACGGAAATGTTTGAACTCTCCCTGCAGCAGTTGCGGCGGGGCAGCCCGTCCACCGCGCGGGCTGGATTCCGGATGTTCCTCGAGCAGCACCCCACGCACGACCGCGTCGTGGACGCCGTGTTCTTCATCGGTGAATCCTGGGGCGCGGCCCAGCCGGACAGCGCGGCACCGATGTACGAGCGGGTGGCCCGTGATTGGCCCGACTCCCCGCGGGCGCCGTCGGCCCTCTACAAGCTTGGCCTGCTGGCCGAGCAGCGGGGTGATGCGGCGCAGGCCCGGACGTTCTTCCAGCGAGTGCTGAGCGGCTATCCGCGCTCAGAAGAAGCCGCGCTGGCCCGCGACCGACTCGGCGCCAACCAGGAATAGGGCGCGAGCCGCCGTCCATGGCTCGCCGCACCCAGCCTCCCGCGGGCGAAATGCCGTTCCTCGAGCATCTCGAGGAACTGCGGTGGCGCATCCTGTGGAGCATGATCGCCGTGGTGCTGGGAACGGCGCTGGGCTACTTCCTGGTGCAGCACTTCGACGTCATCGGCCTGCTCAAGCGACCCATCGAGCCCTTCCTGCCGACCGGTCGCCTCATGGTGACCCGGCCCGCCGACGCGTTTCTCATCACGCTCAAATTGTCGGTGGTGATCGGGATCGTGGTGGGTCTCCCGGTGATCATCTGGCATCTGTGGCGGTTCCTGGCGCCCGCCCTGTACGAGCGGGAGCGCCGGTTCATGGTGCCGACGTTGTTCGCCGGGCTCATCCTGTTCGTCACGGGCGTGGTGATCGCCTACCGCTGGGTGTTGCCGGCAGCGCTGCGGATCCTGCTCGGCTTCGCCTCAGATGATCTGGAGACGCTGATCACGGCGGATGCCTACTTCACGTTCGCGGCGCAGTTGATCCTGGCGTTCGGGGCGATGTTCGAGCTGCCGCTGGTCATCGTCCTGCTGGCCGCCACCGGGTTGGTGTCGCCCGATTTCTTCCGCAAGCATCGGCCCATCGCGGTCGTCATCGCGGCGATCGTGGCGGCGTTTTTGACGCCCCCGGACCCACTGTCCATGATGATGATGCTGGGGCCCCTGATGCTGCTGTACGAAGGGGGTATCCTGGTGGCCCGGTTGGTGTGGCGATCGAAGCGTGAGGCGACCATCGGGGCCTTGCTGGTATTCGGGTTCCTGACCTTCGGGGCCGGGGACGCGGCGGCCCAACGCGACAGCCTGCCGCCTCGGGGCGAACGCCGGCCTGCCGTGGCGCAGGATACGGCCACCGCGCGGGGCCAGCCGATGGACACCGCCGCCGCCCGCCGTCTTGGTCTCCCAACCGCGCCCTCCCGCTCGTTTCCCGCCGAAGATTCCGTCCTCCGCCAGTTGATGGCCCTCGCCGGGTTCAAGGCGACCCGCTATGCGTCGGACAG
Source organism: Gemmatimonadales bacterium (assembly GCA_040877595.1). Lineage (GTDB taxonomy): Bacteria > Gemmatimonadota > Gemmatimonadetes > Gemmatimonadales > GWC2-71-9 > JBBDNM01. Next base: position 57,574 of record JBBDNM010000063.1, read on the forward strand.
TCTGGTGTTCCACGCGGACTCGCAGGCCATTCAGCTGAGGGGGCACGCCTTGATCGAGCAGGAAGGCGCCATGCTCGAAGCGGACTCGGTGGACTTCCGCCAGAACGCGTGTCGGCTCGACGCTGCCGGGCATCCGACCTTGTTCCAGGAAGGCACGGTCCTTGTCGGGCGGCGCATGTACTACGACACGTGCGCGCGGATCGGCTACGTCGGGGAAGCGTTGACCAGTTTTGAGCAAGGGGGGGTCGAGTGGATTTTGCGGGCCGGGCAGCAACGGGGGGGGCTCTCGATTGACTCCGCTTCGGTGCGGATCTACGCCGGGCACAGCGACATCACGAGCTGCGATCTGCCCAATCCGCATTATCACTTTGCGGCCGGCTCGGTGAAGTGGGTCAGCAACCGATTCATGGTGGCGCGACCCGCGGTCCTCTACGTGCGGGATGTCCCGATTCTCTGGTTGCCATTCATCTTCCAGGACATGCGCGTGGGGCGGCGCAGCGGCCTCCTGGCACCGCGCTTCGGCATCAACGACCTGGTGCGTACCAACCCCGGGTACCGGCGCCACTTTGCGAACATCGGGTACTACTTCGCCATCAGCGACTACGTGGACGCGCAGGCCTCCGTCGACTGGTTCGATGAGAACTACGTCCAGGTGAACGCTCAGGTGCGGTATCGCTGGCTGAACCGGTTCCTTGGGGGCGGGCTCGCGGTGTCTCGCATCTTCGAATCCGGCCGGGACGAGGTGGGGGGCAGTCGCTCGCTCCGCCTGCGATGGAATCACCGGCAGAACTTCGACCTGCAAACGTCGTTGAACGCCGAAGTGGACTACACCAACAGCGCCCGGATCATCGAGCGCAACGCCACGGACCCGCATCAGGCCACGGCCACCCTGGGCAGTACGATCAACTTCACCAAGCGATTCGCTTGGGGCAGCATGGCGCTCGGGGCAAGTCGACGCCAGGAACTGACCTCGGGTGGTGTCACCCAGGTGTTCCCGTCCTTCAGCATTACCCCCGCGTCGCTTTCCTTGTCGGAGGCCATCACCTGGTCGCCGTCGTTCAGTGTCACCAACACGCGGGCGTTCCATCAGCGCGGAGCGGTGGAGCCGTTGCCGCCGCTCCCGGGCGACAGCGTGTTGCCGGTCGACACGCTCGAGTTTGGCAGTCGGAACACCACGCTCAGCCTGGGCACGCCAATCACGATCGGTCGCTGGACCTGGACCAACAGCGTGAACGTTACGGATGTGATCCAGGATCTGCGTCAAACGCTCACGCTCGTCGACTCGGTGACAGGCGATACCACCGTCCAGACGTTCGGCTACACCTTCGCCACCGACGTGAACTGGGAGACCGGGATCAACTTGCCCATCGTGTTCGCCAATAGCTGGAAAGTGACGCCACGGCTCGGCGTGACGAACGCGACCACCGGCCCGTTGTTGTTGCGCAACCGGAATACCCGGGGCGACTTCGTGAGCCAGGGGAAACGCGTTTCGGTGGGCGCCACGCTGGCCCCGCAGCTGTTTGCGTTCTTCCCGGGGTTGGGGCCTGTCGAACGCGTGCGCCACCAGGTGTCGCCGTTCGTGACGTGGGCCTGGGCGCCGGCGGCCGATGTGCCCGAGGCGTACGCGCGAGCCGTGTCCGGACCGGGCGGGACGCCGCAACGGCGTTCCCCCGCCCAGCAGCGCGTGAGCATCGGCCTCTCGCAGGTGCTCGAAGGCAAACTTGCCTTGCCGGCTGGTGACACGACGACGGATCCTCGGAATGCGCCCAAGATCAAGCTCTTGAGCCTGCAGACCAGTGCCATCACGTACGATTTCGAGCAAGCGAAAGAGGAAGGGCGGACCGGATGGCAGACCCCGTCGCTCGCGAACCAGCTGACGAGCGATTTGCTGCCGGGGTTCTCTGTGTCGCTGACCCATGACCTGTGGGAAGGGGCGGTGGGCACCGATTCCGCGGTGTTCCGGCCGCACCTGAACCGGGTGTCGGCACGGTTCTCGTTGTCGGAAGCGACGTTTGGCGGGTTGCTCGGGTTGCTCACGGGCCGGTCGAGCGCGACACCCAGACGGCACCAAGTGGTGTCCGACACGGCGGCCACGCCGGAGGAGCTCCTGCCGAACCCGACGAACGACCCGTACGCCGATTTTGACCGGCGACCGCTGGCGCAACGCTCGGGGCGGCGCCCGATGACCGCGGCGATCACGTTTGAGTCCACCCGCCCGCGCCCGGTGTCCGGCGAGACCGCCACGATCCCGGTCGGGGCGCGCACGCTGGGACTCGCCCTCGGGTTCGATCCCACCCCGAACTGGTCGGTGTCGTGGACGACGCAGGTGGATCTCGCCACCGGTGAGTTTGGCCAGCATGCGCTGCGCCTTGAGCGCGACCTGCACCGGTGGCGGGCCACGTTCCAGTTCCTCAAGGCGCCGAACGGGAACTTCGCGTTCAACTTCTTCATCTCGTTGCTGGACCAACCCGAGATCAAGTTCCAGTACGACCAGCAGACGGTAGAGCGGTAGTTGAACGGCAAGAGACGTAGGCGCGTCCACGAAAGAGGACACTCGGATACAGCTGGTGTCGGTGTAAGTCGTTGTAATACAATGGTTTAATGAGTTATCATGTGGTGGCACGTTCCGTGCTTTTCCTAGGGACGTGACACTTTTCCATCAGGAGTGGGCGTCTATGCGATTCCTTATTCCAGGCTTGGCGGTGGCCGCGATGGCGTGCGACCGGACCACGGAGATTGATCTTCTGGCACCAACCAACCTGACGTATCGGCTCGAGCCGTCAGGCGACCCCGACCTGCCCGCCGGGATCCTGTTGCAATGGGATCCCGTGTTGAGCAGCGGCCTTGAGGCGTACGAGGTGTATTCGCGCCCAGGGAGCAGTGGGTCGTTCGACCGCCGGGCCACCACCACGTCAACCACCTTCCACGACATCGGCGTACCGGATCTCGAGTACTACGTGACCGCGCGGTCCACGGACGGTCGCGAGAGCGCGGCCAGTAACGCGGTGTATATCGATGAGCGGACCCGGATGGCGCGACCGGCGACGCTCACGTCCACGTCGCTGGACGGCGCGATCCACCTCGGATGGAGCGACAACGCCTTCCTCGCCGCCCCGAGCGCCTTCAAGCAGTACCGTATCTATAGCACGTTCTATGACCTCGATGCCGACGTGTGTGAAGCGGGCTGGATCCTCGAGGGCACGACGGTGGCCCCGGAGTTCCTTGTCGGGGCGTTGGCGAATGGTATCGCGCGGTGCTTTGCGGCGTCCGCCGAGAGTCACGCCGGCGATGAGAGCGTCTGGTCGCCACTCAGGGCCGACACCCCGCGGCCCGAGGGCCGGAACGTCCTGATGTTCCCGCTCTCGGTGGACCCCGCGCGGAGCGGGTTCCGGTTCTTCGACGACGCCAATGGCGATGGCCAGGCCTCGCGCATCGAACTGGGCCTGGTGGGTCCCGGTGGATCGCCGTCCGTGGATTTCTGGGTCTATCGTGACGGCAACAACGACATCTTCCTGGTGCCACAACGCGCCGGCGTCCGTGTTGCCGTGTACGGCAGCGTGCCGGTCGGTGGTCTCACCAGCATCGATGTCGCGCCCGAGACGGGTTATGCCACGACGGGCGTCGAAGCGGTCCCCGGCTGGGGCTACGTGTTCGAGATGCCGGGTGGCGACGGGTTCCTCCGGTTTGGCGCCTTGCGGGTCACGCACGCGAGTGCGGACTACCTGATCTGCGATTGGGCGTACCAGACCGATCCGGGCAATCCCGAGTTGCGCTGGATGGGAACGGTGGAGACCGGGGTGACCGTTCGTCGCTAAGACAACAACGAATGGCGAATGACGAGTGAGGAATGACGAATGTCGAACTGATGGTTGGTTCGGCATTCGCCATTCGCCATTCGCCATTCGCCATTCTCCGTTCCTCCCGTTATGCTCCGGCCAATGTCCATCTCGATTGACGGCCATTCCCTCACGCTCGATCACGTCACCGCTGTCGCCCGCCGGGGCGCTATGGTGGCTGTGGCTCCCGAGGCCATCGCGCGGGCCAAGGCGTCGCGGGCCACGATTGAGCGGTTGCTCGCGAGCGGGCGGTCCATCTACGGCGTGAACACCGGGTTCGGGAAGCTGGCCAGCGTGCGCATCCCGGATGATCGCCTGCGCGACCTGCAGCGCAACCTGATCGTCAGTCACGCCGCGGGCGTGGGCGACCCGCTGCCGCCGGACATCGTGCGCGCCATGATGCTGCTGCGCGCCAACGTCCTGCTGCGCGCAACGAGCGGCGTGCGTCCGGTCGTGGCGGAGCGTCTCATCGCGCTGCTCAACGCCGGCATCCTGCCCGTGGTCCCCGAGCAGGGGAGCGTGGGCGCGAGCGGTGACTTGGCGCCGTTGGCGCACCTGGCCCTGGCCCTGCTGGGTGAGGGTGAGGTGGATGTCCAGCGCTCCCGTCTTCCCGCCAAGGAGGCGCTCGATGCCGCCGGTATCGCGCTGCTCACGCTCGAGCCCAAGGAAGGGCTCGCCTTCGTGAACGGTACGCAGGCCCAGACCGCGGTCCTGGCCCTCGTGCTGGCGGATGCCGAGCGGTTGTGGCATCACGCGCACGTCGGCGCCGCGATGTCGGTCGAAGCCCTGCGGGGCACCCCCGATCCGTTTGACCCGCGCATCCATGCCGCTCGGCCCCATCCGGGCCAGGTCCGGTCGGCCGCGTTGCTCGCGGACCTGCTGGCGGGGTCGGCCCTGCGCGAGTCGCATCGTGAGAACGACCCCCGTGTCCAGGATGCCTACAGCCTGCGGTGCACGCCGCAGGTGTATGGTCCCGTCGCCGACATGCTGGCGTTCGCCCGGCAGATTCTCGACACGGAACTCAATGCCTCCACCGATAACCCGCTGCTGCTGGGCGAGGATGTCGTGTCCGGCGGCAACTTCCACGGCCAGTACGTGGCGATGGCGCTCGACACCGTGACGGTGGCGCTCACGACGCTGGCCGGGCTCGCGGAGCGGCGCATCGAACGGTTGCTCAACCCCGACCTGTCCGAAGGTCTGCCCGCGTTCCTCGCGGCGTCGCCGGGGCTCGAGTCCGGATTCATGATGGTGCAGGTGACCGCGGCGGCGCTGGTGGCCGAGAGTCGGACGCTCTGCATGCCGGCGAGTGTGCAGTCCATTCCCACGGGTGCCAACCAGGAAGATTGGGTGCCGATGGGCATGGTGGCGGCCTTCAAGGCCCGGCGCGTCCTCGCCAACGCCGAACACGTGGTGGCCGCAGAATTGCTGTGCGCGGCGCAAGCGCTCGGCGGGGCGACCATCGCGGGTCCGACCCCGGCGCCCAAGGTGGTGGCGGCGTGGCGGGCGGTGCGTGAGGTGGTCGCCCCGCTCACGGCCGATCGGGCTCCCGCACCGGACCTGGTCCGTCTGCGCGCGCGCCTGGCCGGCTCGTTGCTCGCGTGAGCGGTCCCCGCGTGGTGCGCGCCCCGCGGGGATCCACGCGGACGTGCAGGGGCTGGGTGCAGGAAGCCGCGCTCCGCATGCTCATGAACAATCTCGATCCCGCGGTGGCGGAACGGCCGGATGACCTGGTGGTCTACGGCGGTACCGGTCGCGCCGCGCGCAGTTGGGATGCGTTCGACGCGATGTGTCGGACGCTCACGACGCTCGCGGACGACGCAACGATGCTGGTGCAGTCGGGGCGACCGGTCGGCGTGTTCCGCACCCATCCGGACGCGCCCCGCGTCCTGATTGCCAACGGCAACCTGGTCGGGCGCTGGGCGACGTGGGACGTGTTTCGCGACCTCGAGCGGCGCGGGCTCACCATGTACGGGCAGATGACCGCCGGCAGCTGGATCTACATTGGCACGCAGGGCATCCTGCAGGGCACGTACGAGACCTTCGGCGCAGTCGCCCGCGAGCACTTTGGCGGGTCGCTGACCGGCCGGATCGTCGTCACCGGGGGTCTGGGTGGCATGGGTGGGGCTCAGCCGCTTGCGGCCACGATGCACGGGGCGGCGCTCCTCGCCATCGAAGTGGATCCCGCCCGGATCGCGCGGCGGCTCGAGACCCGCTACCTGGACGAGATGACCGACTCGCTCGACGCGGCGTGGGCGGCGGTGACGGCCGCCGCCGCCGCGGGACGCGCGCGGTCGGTTGGGTTGGTGGGGAACTGCGCGGACGTGCTCCCCGCGATGGTACGGCACGGGTGGATTCCGGATGTCGTGACCGACCAGACCTCCGCGCACGATCCGCTGAACGGCTACGTCCCCGCGGGGCTCGACCTGGCCACCGCCGCCGAGTGGCGGCAACGCGATCCAACCCGGTACGTCGCAGAGGCCCGCGCCTCCATGGTGGAGCACGTGCGCGCGATGCGGGCCATGCAGGACGCGGGCGCGGTCGCCTTTGACTACGGCAACAACATTCGCACCGAGGCGCTGGATGCGGGCCTCGCCGACGCGTTTACCATTCCCGGTTTCGTGCCGGCCTACGTGCGGCCGTTGTTCTGCGAGGGGAAGGGGCCGTTCCGCTGGGTGGCGCTCTCGGGCGACCCGGCCGACCTCGCCCGCACCGATCGCCTCGTGCTCGAGCTGTTTCCCGACGACGAGCATCTCACGCGGTGGATCCGCTTGGCGGGCGCACAGGTCGCCTTGCAGGGTCTGCCGGCGCGGATCTGCTGGCTGGGGCAGGGGGAGCGCGCCCGGTTTGGTCTCGCACTCAATGACCTGGTCGCCCGCGGGGAGCTCTCGGCACCCATCGTGATTGGGCGCGATCACCTGGACACGGGATCGGTGGCGTCTCCGTTCCGCGAGACCGAGGCCATGCTCGATGGTTCGGACGCCATAGCCGACTGGCCGATCCTGAACGCCCTGCTCAACACCGCGTCCGGCGCCTCGTGGGTGTCCTTCCATCATGGCGGCGGCGTCGGCATCGGCAACAGCCTGCACGCCGGGCAGGTGATCGTGGCGGACGGCACTCCGGAGGCGGCCCGTCGGCTGGAACGCGTGCTGACCAACGATCCCGGCATCGGGGTCGTGCGACATGCCGAGGCGGGCTACCCGACGGCGCGCGCCACGGCCGAGCAGCACGGTCTCCGGATGCCCATGCACGAGGGTCCGTGAGCACGCTGCTCGCCGGCGCCCGGCAGGTGGTGACGTGTCGTGGGCCGGCGCGCGCCCGGCGCGGGCCCGAGATGGCGGATCTTGAGGTCCTGACGGACGCGGGCGTGGTGATCGGGGACGACGGGATGATCGTCGCGGTCGGTCCGCTCGCCGACCTCGAGCGGGCACACCCGAAGGCCGAGGTGGTGGGAGTGGAAGGCGTGTTGTTCCCCGGGTTCGTGGATGCGCATACCCATGCGGTGTTCGGCGGGCCGCGCCTGGCGGACCACGAACGTCGCGCACGCGGTGACGACTACCAGGCGATCGCTGAGGCCGGTGGGGGCATCCTGTCGTCCGTGCGGGACCTGCGCGCGCGGACGGCGGCGGACCTCGCGGAGCGGACCCGCCGCCGTCTGGCGTTTCTCCTCGCGCAGGGCACCACCACGGTCGAGGTGAAGTCGGGGTATGGGCTGTCGGTGGCGGATGAACTCCGGTCGCTCGAAATCCTCGGTCCACTGCGCGACGGCATCCCGGACGTGATCCCGACGTTCCTGGGCGCGCACGAGGTCCCTGAGGAGTTCCGCCCGGACCGCGCCGGCTACGTGCGGCACGTGATGGCGGACATGCTGCCGGCGGTGGCGGCTCAGGGAATGGCGCGGTTCTGTGACGTGTTCTGCGAGCCGGGCGTCTTCACGGTAGCGGAGTCGCGAGCGATCCTCCAGGCCGGGCGTGCGCTCGGCCTCGGGGCCAAGATCCATGCGGATGAGCTGGACGGCTCGGGTGGGGCGGAGCTCGCGGCCGAGCTCGGGGCCGTTTCGGCCGACCATCTGGCCCGCATCTCCGAGGCGGGGATCGCCGCGCTGGCTGGGTCCCCTACGGTCGCCGTGCTCCTGCCGGGTACCATGCTCTTCCTCGGGCGTCGGGAGCAGGCGCCCGCCCGCGCCCTCATCGCGGCGGGGGCTGCGGTCGCCCTGGCGACGGACTTCAATCCCGGGAGCTCGCCCGGCGTGAGCCTGCCCCTCATGGCCATGCTCGGGGTGTCCCAGTTGCGGATGCACCCGGCCGAAGCCGTGATCGCGATAACGGTCAACGGGGCCGCGGCGCTCGGAGAGGCGAAGACGCGGGGTCAGCTCACCCCCGGGTTCCGTGCCGACCTCGTTTTGCTGGCCGTGGACAACTGGCGCGAACTGCCGTATTGGTACGGGGGCTCCCTGGTGCGGGGAATCTGGGTGCGCGGCATGGCTTGTCACCCCCCGGGTCCACCCGTAAATTCAATCGCTTGAGGCAGTTCCCTTCACGCGCAACGTTCCGGAGAGGTCCGACCTGGACGTCGAAAAGCTCAAAGCCAAGGCTCGCAAGTTAGAAGACAAGGGTCAGGTCGCGAAGGCCGTCGAGGCCTATCGCGCGCTGCTCGATGATCTTGAGGGCACGCCCGACCTGGCGGCCGAGATGGCCCTGTTCAATCGTGTGGGCGACCTCTACCTGAAGGACGGGAAGGTCGGCGACGCGGTGGACATGTACGAACGCGCCGTGAAGCACTATGCCGAGCAGGGATTTCCCAACAACGCGATCGCGTTGTGCAACAAGATCCTCCGCAACGCGCCGGGCCGGACCCCCATCTATCTCAAGCTCGCGCAGCTCATGCTCGACCGCGGTTTTCAGGGCGAGGCGAAGCAGAACCTGCTCGAGTACGCGGAACGCATGCAGAAGGCCGGCAAGACGAACGAGGCCTTCAAGGCGCTGAAGGAGTTTGCCGACCTTTCGCCGGACAACGAGGACATTCGCCTGCTGTTGGCCGAACAGTTGCGCGCGGCCAACCGGGATGGGGAGGCCAAGGAGCAGCTTGCCAAGCTGTATCATGAGGTCGAAGCGACGGGCGACGAGCGCCGGTCCCGGACCACGCTGACCAGTATCAAGGCCATTGATCCGGAGTTCTCGCCGGACGATGCGCCGAAGCCGGCGGCCACGGCCAAGAAGTCCAAGACATCCGATCTCGTCTTTCTCGATCTGGAGTACAGCACGGACAGCCAGACCACGGCCGCACCGCCACCCAAACCTGCCGCCAAGCCCGCTCCCAAGCCCGCTCCCAAGCCGGCGCCACCACCCGTACCCGAACCCGAGCCCGAGCCGGTTGCGGAGGCGGAGCCACTGGCGATTGATCGCGGATTCGAGCCGACGTCCGTTGAGGATGTTGACGTGCCAATGCTCGATATCGAGCCCACCGCGCTCGATCTGGAGCCCACGGCGTTCGAACCCCCGCCGCCGCTCGAGATCGAACGCACGTCGCTGGCCATCGAGAGCACGTCGTTCGCTATCGACCTGCCGGCGGAACCCGCGGCGGAGCCGGAGCCCGAAAGTGAACCGCTGGAGATCGAGCCCGTCGCGGAGCTGGATGACGACCTGACGCTGGATGTGCCCGATCTGGACCTCGGTGGCGACGTGTCAGTGGACGATTTCGCCGCGGCCCCGCGACTTTCGGCCGACCTGCCGTTGATCGAGACCGCGCCATTCGAGGACTTTGTTGCCCCTCCGACCCTGGACGAGCTCACGGCCGCGGTAGCCGACAACCTCGACGATCCGGGTGCGCACGTGACGCTCGGCGAGGCGTTGATCGAAGCGGGCCAGCGGGAGCAGGGCATCGGCGAGCTGGATGTGGCGCTCGGGTTGTACGAGCAGGCCGAGGACTGGGCGCATGCGCGCGACCTGGTGAACGAGATTCTGCGGCTCGACACCAACAGCGTGCAGCACCACCAGAAGCGCGTGGAACTCGCGTTCCGCGGCGGGGACAAGGGCCGGCTGGTCGAGGCGTACCTCGGTCTGGCGGATGCGTTGTTCCGCAGTGGGGCCACCGACCGAGCGCGCGCCGTGTATCAACGGGTGGTGGAGCACGATCCGGACAACGAACGGGCCCGCGAAGCGATGGCCTCGCTCGCGCCGGAGCCCGCGGCGCCGGCCGCGGCGCCCGTCACGAGCGGTGGCGGGGACTTCGTGGACTTGGGCGCCATGATCATGGACGACGAGCCCGAGTTCAACACGCGCATGCGCGTGGAGGACGAAGAGCCCACGGGTGACGAAGAGCGCGACTTCTCCGACATGCTCGCCCAGTTCAAGCGCGGCATCGAAGCGAACATCGGCGACGACGACTGGCAGGCCCACTACGACCTTGGCGTCGCGTTCAAGGAAATGGGCCTGATTGACGAGGCGATCGCGGAGTTCCAGAAGTCCTTGCGTTCGTCCAAGGGACGGTTGCAAACCGCCGAGGCGTTGGGCGCGTGTTTCTTCGAGAAGGGCCAATACTCGGTGGCCGCCACGGTCATGCGTCGCGCGATCGAATCCGATCTCACGACCGGCGACGAAGCCAAGATTGGCCTGCTGTACTGGATCGGCCGGTGCGAAGAAATGCAGAACAAGGGCGACGATGCGCGCCAGTACTACCAGCGGGTGTTCGCGGTGGACATCACGTTCCAGGACGTGAGTGATCGCGTGAAGGCCTTGGGATAAGCATGGCGACCGATACCGCCCCGCAGTCGCTGGCCGCGATTCACCGGCCCGTGCGCGCCGAACTCGACGCCACGGTCGAGGAGCTCGGCCGGATCGTGCGCAATGACTTCCCCCTGATCGGCGGCGTCAACGCCCACCTGTTGCGCCTGCGTGGCAAGCTGTTCCGCCCGGCGTTGCTGCTGCTGGCGGCGCGTGCCACCGGCACCATGGACCAGCGCAAGGTGCGGTTGGCGGCGGTGGTCGAGCTCATCCACCTCGCCACCCTCGTGCATGACGACAGCGTGGACCATTCCGTGCTGCGTCGGGGCCAGCCCACGGTCAACGCGCTGTTCAGCCATCAGGTGGCGGTCATCATGGGCGATTACCTCTACTCCCGCGCCATCCAGCAGTTGGTCGAACTCCAGGAGTGGGAGCCCATGCAGGTGATGTCCCGGGTCACCAATGAGATGACCGTGGGCGAGATGCGGCAGCTTGAGGCGCATGACCGCCTTGCGTACGGTCTGGAGTCGTACGAACGCCTCATCCGGGCCAAGACCGCCTCGCTGGTGTCGGCGGCGTGCGAACTGGGTGGGATTGATGCGGGGGCATCGCTGCGCGCGACCCTGCTCCGGTTCGGCCACGGCCTCGGGATGGCGTTCCAGATCACCGATGACGTGCTGGACTACACCGAGACCGAGGACGTCACGGGCAAGCCGTCCGGGCATGATCTCAAGGAACACAAGATCACGCTGCCGCTGATCGCGGCCCTGCCTGAACTGGACGCGGCGGAGCGGGCCACCGTGGATGCCCTGATGGACGATGCGGATCCTTCCGACGAGCGCGTGGCCGAGGTGATCGCCATCGTGCAGGCGCGTGGCGGCGTGGAATCGGCTCGGGAACGGGCCCAGGGATTTGCCCGCGCAGCCGAGCGCGAACTTGAGGCCCTGTCCGAAGGCGAGGCGCGCGACGCGTTACTGGCGGCCTTGGCGTATGCCGTGGAACGGCGGCACTAGTGGCGATCGGCCCGCGGCGACCCGCGTTCTACCTCGGCGTGCTGACCGTCGGGTTTGTGCTGGGTGGGTTTCTGTCCGAGTTGCTCAAGCGGTTCCTGCCGGCCGGGCCCGCGAAGGAGTTCTTCACGTGGACGGTGACCCCGTCCATTGGGCCCTTCCACCTTGACCTGCTTATCTTGCAGATGACCCTGGGTCCGATCGGGCTCCAAGTCTCGTTGCTCGCGATCGTGGGCGTGATGCTGGCCTACCTGATCGCGCGCAGCCTCTTCTAGCGAGGGCGCCATGTTCAGTCAGCTCGGCTTCAGCGAAATCCTCATCATCCTGCTGATCCTGTTGCTTGTGTTCGGGGCGCGCCGGCTGCCCGAGATGGGGGCGGCCATGGGGAAGGGGATCCGCGAATTCAAGAAGAATATCAAGGATGTCCAGCAGTCCATTGACACGCCGGCCGATGAGGCGAGCACGGGCCGACGCCTGGATGCGCCGGCCCGTGAGGCCCAGTCTGAGGGCGAGCCGAAGAAGCTCTCGCAGTAATCAGAACCCGAACGGGTTCCCGGGCATCCCGCCAGCGTCCTCTTGCTCGCGCGCGAGACGCGCGAGTTCATCGCGATAGTCTTCCACCCGGGCCGCCTGCCGCAACGACGCGAAGACCGCTTGCACGCGGATCTGGCGGGCCTGCTGCAGGGCCTGCGCGCGCTGCACGTCGAGCTGAGCCCGCCACGCCGTACTGTCCGCCAGCACCTTCCGCGTCACCCGCAGCACATAGAGCGCCGTCTCGGTGACGATCGGGTCACTGATCTGTCCGACGCCCAGCCCAAACGCCACACCCACCACGTCCGGCGCGCCCTGGAGCACCGGGGGCGGACTGACGCGGGGGAACGGGCCCACGGTGCTCGGCACCGCCAGGAGGTCGCCCACCTGGTCCAGCAGGCCACCGGCACCACGAGCCCGGGTTGCGAGGGATGCCGCGGCTTGACGCGTGAGCGTACGCTTCGCCTCGAGCATCGCCGCCCGACGCACGTCCTCGGTCACGGCGGCGAACGGCGGCACGCCCTCGGTGTGCAGGGTGTCGAGCCGGAACACGTAGTAGGCCGCGTCAGTCTCGATGACGGGTGACGTCCCGCCCACGATACCGTCCGGTCCGAACGCCCAGACCGACGGATCGCCCAGGTACTCACCATGCAGGTCGAGGCGTTGGCCCTGGTGGACCGGCGGCGCGACGAGGACGGCCGTCCGCAGGGCTTGCGCCACGCGGTCGAGCGCCGATCCGTCGTCCTGCTCGGCGGCCAGGATGTCGAGCGAGTCGGCCTGACGCTCGATCAGGTCCAGATGGTCGCCGGTCGGCTCCACCGGGATCAGGATATGGGCTGCGTGAAAGGTCGTGTCCGTGCGGGCGTCCAGCCGGATGATGTGCCACCCGAACGGTGACCAGACCGGAGCGGACAGTTGCCCGGGACGGAGCGCCAGGGCGGCCGCTTCGAACTCGGCGACAAACACGCCGCGGCGCTGTTCTCCGAGGTCACCGCCCTGCGCCCCTGACAGGGAATCGGACGACACGTTGCCCGCCATCTCGGCGAAGTCGGCACCCGCCACCAGTTGGGCATGCACGTCAGCGGCGCGCACTGCGGCGGCCGCCGTATCGGCCGCGTTGGGTGTGCGCGACACCGCGATATAGCTCATGGACGCGCGGGCCGCTCGGCGCAGGCGTTCGCGATTGGCCTGGTACCAGTTGCGCAGGTTAGCCTCGGACAGGTTGACCGCGCTGTCCGGAATGGCGAGCGCCGGGTAGAGCGTGACCAACTCCGCCGTCACGGAGTCGTGCCGGTCGCGCCACTGCTGCCAGAGTTCCACATCCGAGACCTGGACGCCCGCGGTCACCTGCTGGATGAGCTTGATCCGCGGGATTTCCTCGCGATACCGCGCTTCGAGCGCGAGGAGGAACTGCGGGTCGGCGTTGGACGACAGGTAGCGCTGATACTTGGTGATGTCGAACTGCCCGTCGGTCTGGAAGATTTCAAGATCGTACACCTCGGGTGGCGGTGTCGTGCGGGCGGCCGCGATCACTTCCTCGTTGCTCACCCGAATGCCGCGCCGACGGTATTCCTGCTCCAGCACGATCTGTTGAATGAGCTGTTCGAGGACCTGATCTTCGAGCTGGCGCTGGCCTTCCAGCGTGACGGGCGCCTGGCCCCCTTCGCTCCGCAGCCGGTCGTACTCGTTCCGGAGCGCCTGCTGGAACATCTGGTTGTCGATGGCACGGCCGTTCACGCGTGCCACAGACTGGCCGCGGGACGACCCGCGGCCCGTCGCATCCATCCCGACCTCGAAAATCATGAAGCCCACGAAGGCCACGGCAACGATGGCCATGATCCACTTCGCGAAGCTCCGCATGGTACGCATCATGTGACAGGTTCCTTAGGGCAGTGCGGGGCTCCAGAGAGGGGCTAAGTCTACGTGTGCCAAAGAGGAATCTCAAGCCGCGCGGTTGACGGCCCGGAGGGCGGAACATTACTTTCGACCCCATCCATGGCGCACACCCCTGAACTCGAAAAACTGGAGCGTCGCTACGACGAGGACCCTGCCAAGTGGTTCGCCCAGTTGGCGGAGGCCTACCGCAAGTACCAGCGGGTGGAGGATGCCATCGTCATCCTCAACAACCACCTCGCCGACCGCCCCAACTACGTCTCCGCCCTCATTGTTCTCGGGCGGTGCCACCTCGATCTGAAGGCTGACCCCGAGGCGCAGGTCGCGTTCGAGCGGGTCCTCGCGATTGACCCGGAGAACATCATCGCCCTGAAGGTGATGGGGGAGATCGCCGAACGGGCGGGCAACACGGATGACGCGCGTACCTGGCTCACGCGCCTGCTCGAGGTGGACCCCTCGAACGACGAGGCGCGTGACGCGCTCGAGGGGATGGGTGGCGCGGCGGCGGCGGACGCAGAACCGGAGACGGAGGCCGCACCGTCGGTCAGTTTCGGCGACATTGCCGAGAGCTTCGAGCCTACCGCCCTGGCCGAAGAGCCCGCGCCGCCGCCGGCGCCCGGTGGCCTGGTGATCGAGCGGGCGTCCGAGGACGAGGCGATTCCGGCCACCATCGAGATGGCGGCAATCACGCTGGACCCCCCGGTGGCAGCTCCCGAGCTCGAACCGGTGTGGGAAGCGGAACCCGAACCGGAACCCATCGCGGACCATTCGCTGGACCTTGCCCCGGCGCTTGATGGTGCACCGGCGTATGCGGCGCCCATGGACGAGGCCCCCGCTGAGGCGCCGATGGAGCGCGGCGAACTCGAGTTGGCCAACTTTGATGATCCGGGTGTGGCGCCGACGGAAGGGCTCGAGCCCACGATTGGGGCCGACATAGGGGGTCGTGGCTCGCTCGCGGGCCTGCCGGTCATTTTACCGCCAGACGAAGAGGAAGCGGTGGACGAGGTGAGGGGTGAACCGGAACCCGTCGTGACCGAGACGATGGCCGAGCTGTATGCGCAACAAGGCCTGATGGAAGAGGCCCGGGCGACGTATCAGGAACTGTTGTCCGAGCGTCCGGGTGACGCCCGTTTGTCGGCCAGGCTCGCGGCGCTCGACCCGGCGCCCGTGGCGGCGGCCGTCAATCGGTTTGCGGCAGCCGAGACGGGTGGCGTAACGGCGCGCTCGTTCCTGCAGGCAGTGCTGGAAGGCCGCTACGCGCCGGCCCCGATCACCACGCCAGCGTCGCCGGCGCCCACGATGGACGAGGCGTACACCGAGGAGCCACCACCGCCCAGTGGCACCCCCACGCGTCCCGCGTCGACCGCATACAACCTGGGCGCCGTGTTCGGCGAAGAATCTCCTGCCCCTGATCCATCCACTCCATCCGGTGGGGTGGAAGGGGGGCAGAAGGGGCAGGGGAAGGGTGGTTTCTCCTTCGACGAGTTTTTCGGCGGCGGCAAGCCGGCTGCACCGCCGCCCGGGTCAGGTGAGGGCGGTGAAGACGACTCGTTCAAATCGTGGCTCAAGGGCCTCAAGACCTAGTGCGCATCGCCGTACTCAACGGTCCCAACCTCAATTTGCTGGGCACGCGGGAACCGGCCATCTACGGGTCGGCGTCGCTGGACGAGGTGCGTGCGCTGGTCGAGGCGCGCGCGCAGCAGCTGGGCGTGACGCTCCAGTGGCACCAGTCGAATCACGAGGGCGCCCTGGTGGACCTGGCGCAGCGGTTGCCGGCCGAGGCCGACGGAGCGCTGATCAATGCCGCCGCGCTGACGCACACCTCCCTGGCGCTGCGGGACGCGTTGCTGGCCGTCAAGATCCCGTTCGTCGAAGTCCATCTCTCGAACATCTGGGCGCGCGAGCCTGCGCGGCACACGTCGCTCCTGGCCGACCTCGCGGTCGGTATCGTGGCCGGGTTTGGGGCGCAGAGCTATGTGCTGGGGCTCGAGGCCCTGGCCGGCGCGCTCGCCGGTGACCGACCAGCGTGACCGGCGCCTGGCGGCGCTGCACGCCCGCCTGGCCGATGAGCAACTGCCCGCCCTGCTCGTGACCCATCCGTCCGACATTCGCTACTGCTCGGGGTTCAGCGGTACGGCCGGCGTATTGGTGGTGCAGCCGGGACGAGCTGAGCTCTTCACGGATTTCCGGTATCGCGACCAGGCGGAAGCCGAGGCCGGTGGGGTGGTCGAGGTCACCGTGGTGGAGCGCGATCTCTGGGCGCGGGTCTGGAAAGGCCTCCGCGCTCGCCCTGGCACCGAAGTCGGATTCGACGCTGAGACGGTAACGGTGACGCAGGCGCGGTCGTTCACCGAGGCCGACCTGCCCTGGACGTTCCGACCGGTGGCGGGGTTCGTGCGGGCCTTGCGGGAGCGCAAAGACGCGACGGAGGTGGCGGCCATTCGGGCGGCGGCCACCCTCGTGCTCGAGGCGCTGACCCGCACGTTCGCGCGCGTGCGCGCCGGTCAGTCGGAACGGGAGGTGGCGGTGATCCTCGAATCCGCACTGCGCCGCCTGGGGAGCGAGTGGCATCCGTTCCCGACCATGGTGGCTTCGGGGCCGCGCAGCGCGCTGCCGCATGCCCGCACCGGTGACCGCGTGCTGACCGTCGGTGACCTCCTGCTGGTGGACTGCGGGGCGACCGTGGATGGCTACTGCGCCGACATCACGCGGACCGTGGTGCTGGGCCTCGCCGACGCACGCCAGCGCCGCGCCTTCTCGCTGGTGCAGGAAGCCCAGCAGGCGGCCGGGGCGGGCCTGCGGGCGGGGCTCACGGGCGACGCCGGCGATGCACTGGCCCGACGGGTGATCGAGGCGGCCGGGTTCGGGGAGGCCTTCGGGCACGCCTTGGGGCACGGGCTGGGGCTCGAGGTCCACGAAGCCCCCCGATTGGGACGGGGAAGCCAGGCGGTCCTCCCCCCCGGCGCGGTGGTGACGGTTGAGCCGGGGGTGTACTTTGCAGGCTGGGGCGGGGTCCGTCTCGAGGACGACCTGCACCTTGCCCCGGAGGGGCCGGTCTGGCTTTCCACGCCGGCCGACGACCTGTTAACCCTGGGATGATCGGGAGCACCCGCCGTGGCGACCACCGCCGATTTCAGGAATGGCATGGTGATGGAACTGGAGGGCCAGCTCGTGCAACTGGTGTACTTCCAGCACGTGAAGCCCGGCAAGGGCGGCGCGTTTGTCCGCACCAAGCTCAAGAATGTCCGGACCGGGGCCGTCCTCGACCGCACCTGGAACGCCGGTGAAAAGGTCAACGACGTACGGCTCGAACGCCGGCCCCTGCAATACTCGTATCATGATGGCCACCTGTACCATTTCATGGACCTGCAGACATTTGAGGACGTGCCGATCACCGACGAAGTCATTGGCAAGGACCAGCTCAAGTACCTGCTCGACAGCATGGAAGTGACGGGGCTCATGCACAACGACGCGGTGATCCTGGTCGAGCTGCCGGTGTTCATCGAAGCGCGCATCGTGGAGACCGATCCGGGGATGCGTGGCGATACAGCATCCGGCGGCACCAAACCCGCGCGGCTGGAGTCCGGGGCGGTGGTACAGGTGCCGTTGTTTCTGGAGGAAGGGCAGCGGATCCGTGTGGACCGTCGCGAAGACAAATACCTCGAGCGGGTGTAAATGGATCTCAAACTCGTCGAGCAACTGCTCGCACTGCTGAAAAGCTCCGACGCCCAGACCATCGAAGTCCGCAAGGGCTTCTGGAACACCACGGTCCGGGTGTCGAAGGGCGGGTTGGCGGAGGGACCGGCGACGTATCACGTGTCGGCGCCTGGGGGTGCCGAGGCGCAAGGGGCAGGGGCCCCGCCGCCTGCCGAGGCACCGTCAGCCGCGCCGGCGGTCAAGCTCACCGAGATCAAGTCGCCGATGGTGGGCACCTATTACGCCCAACCGGAGCCGGGGTCCGATCCGTACGTGCGGCTGGGCTCCCGCATCAAGCACGGCCAGACGCTCTGCGTCATCGAAGCGATGAAGATCATGAACCCGCTCGATGCGGAAATCTCCGGCGTGGTCCGCGAGGTCTGCGTCGAGGACGCGCAACCGGTCGAGTTTGGTCAGGTCCTTTTCCGGGTGGATTCCCATGGCTGAGGCCCCTCCGTTCAACTTCAAGGCCGCCATCACCGAGCTGGTGAAGCGGAGCGGCTCCGACCTGCACTTGAAGGTGGGGCGGCCGCCCACGGTGCGCATCGCCGGGGATCTGGTGCAGCTGGCGCAGCAGCCGATGAAGCCCGAAGACCTGAAGGGCCTTGCCGAGCAGCTCATGACGCCGCGGCAGGTGAAGGAGTTCGCCGAGCACAAGGAGGCCGACTTCGCCATCGGCGTGCCGGGCGTCGGGCGGTTCCGCACCAACGTGTACCAGCAGCGCGGCTCGCTGGCGTTCGTGTTCCGGGCCATTCCCTACGAGCTCAAGACCGTGCAGGAACTCCAGCTGCCCACCGTGCTCGAGAAGATCTCCATGAAGCCGCGCGGTCTGATCCTGGTGACCGGCGTGACGGGCTCGGGCAAGTCCACCGCGCTCGCGGCCATGATTCACCACATCAACCAGAGTCGGTCCTGCAACATCATCACCATCGAAGACCCGATCGAGTTCCTGCATCGCGACGGCAATTCCAACATCAGCCAGCGCGAAGTGGGGACCGACACGCTCTCGTTCGACTCGGCGTTGCGGCACGTGCTGCGGCAGGATCCCGACGTCATCCTGATCGGTGAGATCCGCGACAAGCTCACCCTGGACACGGCGCTCAAGGCGGCCGACACGGGCCACCTGGTCTTCGCCACGCTCCATACGACGGATTGCACGCAGACGATCAACCGCGTGATCTCCTTCTTCCCGCCGCACGAACACGACGCGGTGCGGAACCTGCTGTCCACCGCGCTCGAAGCGGTGGTGTCGCTGCGGCTCGTGCCCACGGTCAAGGGCGGTCGGATCCCGGCGTGCGAAGTGTTGATCAACACCGCGGCGGTGCGGGACAACATTCGCGATTCCGAAAAGGCGCTGGCGATCCCGGATTTGATCAAGGAAGGCACCATCCAGTACGGCATGCAGTCCTTCGACCAGTCCCTCATGAACTGGTACAAGAAAGGCGTGATCTCGTACGAGCAGGCGCTGTTCTTCGCGTCGAACGCCAGCGAGTTTGCGCTCCGGGTCAGCGGCATCGAAGGCACGTCCGATCGGACGTTCGCCGATGAGGGTGGGGACAAGGCGCAGGGTGCCCCCGGGAGCGACATGCCCTCGGGCTTCACCGCGTAGGCATGTTCAAGAAAGTCCTTATTGCCAACCGCGGGGAAATTGCCCTGCGGGTGATTCGGGCGTGCCGCGAGCTCGGTGTGGAGACGGTGGCCGTCTACAGCGAGGCCGACCGCGAGTCCCTGCATGTCCGCTTCGCCGATGATGACGTGTGCATCGGCCCGCCGCCCAGCCGTTTGTCGTACCTCCGGATTCCCGCACTGATTGCCGCGGCCGAAATCACCGGCGCCGACGCGATCCATCCCGGCTATGGCTTCCTGGCCGAAAGTCCCGAGTTCGCCGAGACGTGCGCCGCCTCGAATGTCACGTTCATCGGGCCCACCGCCGAGCAGATCCGGCTCATGGGCGACAAGGCGGCCGCGCGGAAGCTGTCGCAGGAATTGAAGATCCCTGTGGTACCGGGCTCGCCCGGCGCCATCGAGAACGCCGACGAGGCTGCGGCCATCGCGCAGCAGATCGGGTTTCCGGTCATCATCAAGGCGGCGGCAGGCGGGGGCGGCAAGGGCATGCGGGTGGCGCGCGACGCCGAGCAGTTCGCGCAGTCGTTCCAGCTGGCGCGCAACGAGGCCCTGGCGGCCTTTGGCAGTGCCGCGGTGTATGTCGAAAAGTATCTCGAACGGCCGCGACACGTCGAGATCCAGGTGATGGGCGACCAGCACGGTCGCGTGATTCACGTGGGCGAACGCGACTGCTCGATCCAGCGGCGACACCAGAAGCTGATCGAAGAAGCCCCGAGTCCCGCGCTGTCGGATGACCTCCGGAAGCGCATGGGCGATGCGGCGGTGCGGGCCGCCAAGCATATCGGGTACGTTGGCGCGGGCACGGTCGAGTTCCTGCTCGACACCGACGGCAGCTTCTATTTCATGGAAATGAACACGCGCATCCAGGTCGAGCACCCGGTGACCGAGATGGTGGCCACGGTGGACCTGGTGAAGGAACAGATTCGCGTGGCGGCCGGCGAACCCCTCAGCATTGCGCTGAAGGGCGGACGCCTGCGTGGCCATGCCATCGAGTGCCGCGTCAACGCGGAAGATCCCTACCGCAACTTCCAGCCATCGCCCGGGCTCATCACGGCCTATCATCCGCCCGGCGGGCCTGGGGTGCGCGTGGATACGCACATCTATGCCGGATACACGGTGCCGCCCTATTACGATTCCCTGTTGGCCAAGGTGATCGTGCACGGGAAGGACCGGGCGGAGGCATTGGCCCGGATGAGCCAGGCGCTCGACTCGTTCATCGTCGAAGGGGTGACGACCACGATTCCGTTCCTCCGCCAGGTGATTCACCATCCCGAGTTCGTGAACGGTGACGTGGACACCAAGTTCCTGGAACGGTACCCGGAGCTGATGCAGCCGCCCGCATGAGGGTAGACGTCTTCTTCACTCCGCTCGGTGTGACCCCGGCCGACGTGACGGGCCGGCCCGTTCTTGTGCTCGACATTCTCCGTGCCACGACCACCATGGTGGAAGCCCTCGCCCACGGCGCCCGCGCCGTGGTGCCGGCCTCCGCGCCCGACGAAGCGATCCGCATTGCGCAGCAGCTGGCCCCGGGCTCGCGACTGCTGGCGGGTGAGCGACGCGCGGAACGCATTGAAGGGTTTGACCTGGGCAACTCGCCGGGCGAGATGACGCGCGAAGTCGTGCAGGGCAAGACCATCGTGATGGCCACCACCAACGGCACACCGGCGTTTGCCGTGGCGGAGCCCGGCCGGCCGGTCTTCGTGGCCGCCGCGACCAACTTTTCCGCCGTCGTGGAAGCGGCGCGTCCGGCGGTTGAGGCCGCCCAGGGGGTCGCGATCCTGTGCGCCGGGCGCGAGCGCATGTTCTGCCTGGAAGACGCGTACGCGGCGGGACGATTCGCCCAGGCGTTGTTGCCGGAGGGTGGCCGCCGCGCCGCGAGGCTCAACGATGCCGCGGTGGCGGCCCTGGAACTGGTGCGACACTATGGCGACCGCTGGAAGCACGCGATTCGCGCCAGCGCGCATGCGGGCGAGTTGATCCGGCTGGGCTTTCGTCAGGACGTGGCGGACGCGAGCCACGTGGACCGCCACACGTTGGCACCCCTGTACCAGGACCGACAGGTCACGGCATGAATCGCCGACGCGAATTGCTCGCCATCGGCGCCCTGCTGCTCGGCCTGTTCCTCGGGCTCGCGCTCATTCCCGGCCTGGTGCTGACCGGTCCGGTGGGCCGCGTGTTCGGCGGACTGCTGCGCGATGGACTGGGTCTCGGGGCCGTCGCGTTCCCCGTGATCGCCCTGCTGGCCGGCTTGTCCGAACTCGGATGGATCAAGCTCCCGCCCATGCATCGGCTGGCGATTCTCGCCGCCGGCCTCTCACTCATCGTGCCGTACGCCATCGCCGTGGTCACCGGCCAGCGCGTCTACCCGGACGATCTCGCCGCGTGGTCGCTCACGCAGCGGCTGGTGGGTCTTGTCCCGGCCATGCTGGTGCTTGGTGTGCGGGCCATCGTGGGGACGGCAGGCGCGGTGATTGTGGGTCTCCTGGTGTTGAGCGGACTGACGATCTACACGTTTGAGTGGCACCCGTTCAGGAAACACGTCGTCGCGATGACGCGTGGACGCGTGGACGCGAAGGAAGCACTTCCCGCCGTTGCGCGTCCACGCGACAACGCGACCACGCGACCACGTGTTGCCCCTCCCGGTCCAGATCTCGCCGAGGACGACGACGCGCCGCCGCCGCCCCGCAAGCCCGTCACAACGCGGAAGGGCAAGATCGCCCCGGAAGACGCGCTCGACGTCTTGCCGCCGCTGGAGTTGATGGAGGCGCCGGCCAGGGAGAGCATTGATGCGGGGGAGGCGGAGCTCGAACGCCTGGGGCATGTGCTCATCGAGACCCTGCGCACGTTCCGCGTGGAAGGCGAAATCGTAGGGCGCACGACGGGCCCGGTGGTGAGCCAGTACGAAGTTGCCCCGGCACCGGGCGTGAAGGTCGGTCGCATCGCCGCGCTGGCGGACGACCTCGCCCTCGCCATGCGGGCGCAGTCCATTCGTATCGTGGCGCCGATTCCCGGCAAGGCCGCCGTGGGCGTCGAAGTGCCCAACCCCACGGCGCGCATGGTGCGCCTGCGCGAGTTGATTGACAACGAGGCGTGGGACCGCGCCCGCGCGTCGCTCCCGATTGCTCTGGGCCGTGATCTCGAGGGTTCGCCCGTGATCGCTGACCTGGCCAGGATGCCGCACCTCCTGATTGCGGGGGCGACGGGCTCCGGCAAATCGGTCTGTATCAATACCATCATCACGAGCCTGATCTATCGGTACACGCCGCGCGACCTGCGGATGCTGATGATTGATCCCAAGATGGTCGAGCTGACCGGCTACAACGCGTTGCCGCACCTGCGCCATGCGGTCGTCACGAACAACAAGAACGCCGCGCAGGCGCTCAAGTGGGCTGTGGTGGAGATGGAACGCCGCTACGGGCTGTTCAATGCGAATGGGGCGCGCAACATCGGCGACTTCAATCGCAAGGTGACGGACGGGAAGGAGCTGAGGCTGCCCGGGAGACGGGGG
>JBBDNM010000064.1:0-17540 GCA_040877595.1 Gemmatimonadales bacterium
CCTCCCGGCCGGGGTACTCAACTAACCGAGCCTCCGGAAAAGCCGGGGTGGTTCACAGTGTGAATACGGGCCCGCCGCTGTCACCACCCTGAACAATAAAGGAAGCCACCACCTGGCAATTCAACTGAACGCCGCTCGCGTCAACGAAGTAGAAGCACGTATTGAGTACTGTTCCCTCCAACCAACCAGACCGTTGGCCCATCACATAGACCGTGTCGCCCTGGAAGTAAGATCCGACACCGTCGATCGAGAACCTAGGAGAGCCGGAGCTGATTGTTGTGGATCCGAAGCCTGTGGTTTTCGCGATCTTGCCGAAGTCCGAGAGCGACTCCCCTGTGTACGCGTACCACGCTACGTCGCCTTGTCGGCAGCCTCCCGAATGGGCACAGGAAAACGGTACGGGGTCTACAAACTCGCTCGCAATCAAGTTGCTGCCGTCCGTTACGTTCTGATACATTGCAGACCCATCGTATGCGTAGATCGAGCTTGAGCAATGCGACGCCGTAAAAAATCCTGCTCCCAACTCCGAACTCGTCGTATTGACTCCAAGTGTACACCCCTTCTTAGCCGCGCGTTCAATGCGGACGCCCCCAGGCGCCGGTCGCAGACGGTCGGACAGGTCTGTCGTACGCAGGAAAGCACCACCGACTTGCACGTCAAGTGCGTGATCGGGAATACCCAATGACTGAGCCGTGACCTGGACACGAACACGCGCGACGCTATCGCTTGTGCCGAGGAGAATCCTGTTGTTTCCCTCGTCGATATCATACCACCTCATGTCAGGCCGGATGTGATCAAGCAGCAAGTCCGCCCATGCGGAAAGCTGACCAAAGCTGAAGTCAACTTCACGAATGGCGAAATCCTGATCGTCGAGTTGTCTGGAAAGTCGGATCCGTCCCCGATCAGCCGCCCATACCCGTAGCGCCTGACCGACGGCGGCATGGTCGCCGCCTTTGGCGATGGCGATGACGAGAATACCGTGGGGCGTGTAGAAGGCCCCACCGAACCCCGGGGCGATCCCGTCGATATCTAGGAACTCCTGATCGAGTGTTCGGGCACTCGTTGCGGCGGACGCCGACGGAACGCCAGTCAGGTGGGGGGGGGCCACTTCTCGGCAGGCCGACATCGACACGACGACAGCGAGGGACACCACAATGCTACGCATACGCCTCCTCATCGCACTCACATCCGGCACCGCCCAATGCAGACACCCAACGGAGTGACCTAGTTTCAAGCTTAACACATACGGTGTCGGCTGTCTACGGCGAGTTCAATGCCCGACTGCCAAGTATTGTGCCGGAACGGCTGTTTATCTCGAAGGCCTCCGTGTCACCGCACGTTCCCAGCTCCCGTAACTCGGGTTCGGCAGCAGGAAAAAGTTCACGCCGTATTCCCCCGCTTCTTCGCCCATTTCCGGCATATCGTGGATGTTGTCGCCGAGGTGGGCGAGCACCCGCGCGGGCTGGCCGGCCCAGCCACACCCACCCTCGCCGGTCCGCAGCTCCGTGCGTCGTTGGCGCTTGGTGTGTTCTCGATTGATCTGAAGACAGAGCCGGTCCTGATCGTTCCAGAGCCCCAACGCCACCATGTTGGCGCGCGTTTCGGACGCGGTCACCGCATCGCGATTGGAGATCCACGCCACGCGCCCACCCAGCCCGCGCACGAGCGCAATGAACTCGGCCACACCCGGCAGCGCCGGGGCCTCGGCGCGGCGCACCCAGGCGTTCCACGAGGCGGTGTCAAACGGCGCCGCGTAGGCCGCGCGCTCGAACTGGTAGAAGATGTTGTCGAGCACGGTCTCATCGAGATCGAGCGCCACCGCCCAGACGGTGTTGCGTGGGAGCGCGCCCGCTTGGCGGGTCACCTGTTCGCCCGCCGCGTGATAGGTCTGGAGGAAGATGGCCCGGTACTCCTCACTGTCGCGCATCCACTTGAGTTCCAGGTGCGTCGTCTGCCCGGCAGCGTCCGGAGACCATGTTGTCACGATGATGAGCGCTAGCAGCCATCTCATGTTACGTCCTTGGCGAGAAACGTTTCCACGCGACCACGGCGGCCGATCGTGTCATGATACCCCAGATCCATCAGGTCCGTCGTGAACGGCGGCGCAAACAGCAGGTAACTCAGCAGGTCGGATGCCCGCCTGTGCCCGCCCCCCATGCCCCGCACCACCCACCGCACCGTGCGCGGCACGGTGAAGGGATAGTTGCCGGCCATGGTCCCCAGGTTTCTGGTGGGCCGCAGCAGGAGCAGCTCTACCCGCTGGAGCACCGGATGCGGCGTCGCCTGACGGCCCAGCAGATCGTTCACGCGCTCCAGCCGCTCGGCATCTGCGTCGAGCGAGTCGAGGAACAGGGAGTGCATCAGCAGGCCCATGACTTCAGCACTGGACGGGTACTCGGCCGCCGGTATCTCCATCACCGGTTCGGGCCGGTGCGCCCGCATCCCGATGGCGATCAGCTTGCGGGCACCAAGGTGCACCGCCGGCGCCAACGGTGCCGCCTGGCGCACCGACCCATCCCCAAAGAACCCGCGCCGGCCCAGCTGGATGGCCGGGAACACGATCGGGATCGCCGCCGAGGCGAGCACGTGGTCTACCGTCAGGGGCTCGCGCACGGCGTAGCGCTGCGAACGCGCCCACATCTCGACGTCCGGCGCCCCCTGGACGAACGTCACGGTACAGCCGTCGTTGTAGGACGTCGTGGACAACGCGACCGCCCTGAGACGCTGCGTAGCGAGGTTGCGCCCAATGCCCGCCACATCCGCCGCCGCCGAGAGAAAGCCGCGCAGGGGATGCATATCGAGCACCCCGCGCAGCACGGTGCGGCTGGACGTGCGACCCAGCAGGTCACCAATAGATCGTAACACGGCGCGACCAAACATCGCGGGTCGCACCGCATACACCTGTTCGGGTGTCAGCCGGGCCCATTGACCGCGCAGGTCGCGCGCGGCCTCGGCCAGGGAACCCGGATGGGCGGCAAGGTGGAGGGCATTGATCGCGCCGGCGGACACCCCCGTGATGATGGGCACGGCCAGCGTCGGCGCGATCTCGGCCAGGGCCTCGAGCGCTCCGGCCTGGTAGGCCGCGCGGGCGCCGCCGCCGGAGAGCACGAGCGCGGTAGGCATGGGTTCGCGGGTTTACCGCGCCAGGCGGATCCCTGAGAACTGCCAGCGGCTGGCGGGGGGAAAGAAGTTGCGGTACGTGGGCCGCGCGTGGCCCATCGGGGTCACGCAGGACGCCCCACGGAGTACCATCTGGTTCGCCATGAATTTGGCATTATACTCGCCCAGGGCACCTCCCGTCACTACCAAACCGGGGTACCCGATGTACGGACTGGCGGTCCATTGCCACGCATCGCCGTACAGCTGCACCAGGGAACCTGTCGGGGCAGTGGCCGGATGGAAGTACCCCCCCTCCAGGAAGCGCCCAGCAACCGGAACGTCGCGAGCCGCAACCTCCCACGCGAACTCGGAGGGTAGTCGGGCCCCGGCCCAGCGCGCGAACGCCTCCGCCTCGTAGAACGACACATGGGTGACCGGTTCGTGCGGATGCACCGGCCGCATGCCGGAGAGGGTAAAGTGCCGCCATCTATCCTCGTCGTGAACCCAGTAGAGCGGCGCGCGCCAGCGCTGCTCCTGCACGGTAGCCCAACCATCTGACAGCCAGAGACTCGGGGTCCGGTACCCGCCGTCGCGGATGAAGTCGAGGTACTCACCATTGGTGACGAGTCGTGACGCCAGTGACCCGCCCTGCAAGTAGACGCGATGGCGGGGACCCTCGTTGTCGTACGCGAACCCATGACCATCGTGCCCCACCTCCTGAACGCCTTCTGGTACCGAGATCCACGTGAGCGCCGGAGCGTCCGACATCTCTTCGGCTGTCGGCGACGGCAACCGATACGCGGAAGCGACCGGGCTATGGGAGAGAAGATGTTTGAGGTCGGTGAGGGCAAGCTCCTGGTGCTGTTGCTCATGATGGAGGCCCAGCACCACCAGCGACACATCGATTGGCGCGGAGGCATCCGCCCGGGCCTCGAGCAGCGTCTCCATCTGCTGATCGACGTACGCGCGATATCGGGTCACCTCGGCCACACCGGGACGCGTCACCAGTCCACGCCAAGCGCGCGTGAAGGGCACGCCCACGGCGTTGTAATAGGAATTGAACAGCTTCGAATACCGTGGATCGAATGGGCGGTACCCCTTGACGTAGGGCAGCAATACGAACGTTTCAAAGAACCACGTGGTGTGGGCGCGGTGCCACTTGACCGGGCTCGCCTCGACCATGGACTGCGCGGTCTGGTCTTCAGCGCTCAGTGGCTCGGCGATCCATTCAGTGAGCCTGCGAATTCGCCGGTAGGTCTCCACCATCTTATCCACGGCGTGCTCCAGGAGCATCGCGTCGCAGCAAGAGCACGGCGTACCGTCGCTCCGGATCGGTTGCGAGCTGAACAGTGGACCAGCCGTATGAACTCAGCTGCCCCGACAGGCGCTCCGCGTGAAATTTGCGGGAGATCTCGGTCAACACAAAGGCACCCGCCTCAAGCGGTACAACGCGCCCCAGGAGATCAAGCTCAACGACCTGGGCTCGGGTGAACCGCGCTCCGATCTCGACCCGACACCACGCGTGGTTCCACCGCGCGACATGCTCCAGGGCATCCAGGTCGATCCGAGTCGCCAACTCACGATTCATACGTGCGAACAGATTGCGCGTGAACGCGGCCGAGACGCCGCGCTGATCGTTGTAGGCCGCCTCGACCTCGGCCGCACCCTTTACGAGATCCACGCCGAGCAGAAACCAGGTGCCGGCCGGACTCGCCTGACTCACCGCTGTCCAAAACGACGCCGCTGCCGCTGCGTCCATGTTGCCAAACGTGGATCCGAGAAACACCAGCATGACCGGCGCATGGTCACCGGGGGCCGCGAAGGCCGCTTCGTAACTCCCTACCACCGGGGTGACGCGCACGCGCGGGAACCGCGTGGTAATGCGCTTGGTGGCTGCGTCGAGGGCCGAACTGCTGACATCCACCGGTAGGTAGCCCACGTCATGCCCGTGGCGCAGGTATTCCTCAAGCAACAGATCGGTCTTTCGCGCATCGCCTGCGCCAAATTCCACCAGAGTCACCGGCCCCGTCTCCTGGACGATGGTCTCACGCAGCCGTTGCAGGATGCCTGCCTCCGTCCGTGTCAGGTAGTACTCGGGGAGCTCGCAGATCTCTTCGAAAAGGCCCGACCCCTGTTCGTCGTAGAGCCAACGACTCGGGATCCACCGTGGCGTGTCGGTCAGGCCGCGCCACACATCCGTCGCAAACTCGAGCGCGTCGCGGCGTGCATCGCCCGCCCCGGCAAGCGCTGCACGAATCTGCCTTATACCGGGCGCCCCCCCTGCCCGGCACGCCGCAGCAGCGGCCGGGACGTTCGATGCGTGTTGATCCCACTCGACCACCGGCACGGGAACCTCCTGAGTATGATAGACGTTAATTGTGCAATTACCGACTCAACAGCGAGTACTAACCCATGTCGTCGTACGATGCCATTATCATTGGGTCCGGCCAGGCCGGCAACCCGCTCGCCCACCGGCTGGCCGACAAGGGCTGGACCGTCGCCCTGATCGAGCGGGAGCACCTGGGCGGTAGTTGCATCAACTACGGCTGTACGCCGACGAAAGCCCTGGTCGCCAGCGCGAAGGCGGCGCATGACGCCCGCACCGCGCACCGGCTCGGCGTCCATACGGACGGCGTCCGGGTAGACTGGCCGGCCATCGTGGAACGCAAGAACCGACTGGTGCAACAGTGGCGCTCCGGACAGGAGCAGCATGCCGCCAAGCGACCGACCATCACGGTTATCCGCGACGAAGCGCGCTTCGTGGACGGACACACGGTGCGCGCGGGCGGCCAGGACCTGACGGCACGACACATATTCATTAATACCGGCACCAGCCCCGCGGTTCCGCCCATCCCCGCACTGCGTGACATCCCCTTCCTCACCAATCGGGACATCATGGATCTCCCAGCCCTCCCGCGTCACCTCGGTGTGCTTGGGGGCAGCTACATCGGGCTCGAGTTCGGCCAGATGTTTCGGCGGTTCGGAAGCGACGTGACCATTGTCGAGGCCGCCGACCAGCTGGTGCCGCACGAAGACGTCGACGTCGTGAAGGCGCTGACCACCATATTGACGGATGGCGGGATCCGGATCGCGACCGGCACACGGGCCACCGCCGTGGCCCGCGAGGGTGACGAGATCGTGGTCACCCTGAACGGACCCGACGGCGGGCCCGAAACGGTGCGCGCCAGTCACCTCCTTGTGACCGTCGGGCGGACGCCCAACACCGAGGCGCTGGATCTCGACGCGGCCGGGATCGCGCATGATCGCGGCTGGATCACCGTGAATGCGCGGCTCGAAACGTCGGTGTCCGGGGTGTACGCCCTCGGCGACGTGACCGGCGGCCCTGCATTCACGCACATCAGCTACAATGACTTCCAGATCGTGTTGCACAACTTGTTCCACGACGACAAGCGGACGACCACGGGCCGCCTGGTGCCGTACGCGCTGTTCACCGATCCGGAGCTAGGTCGGGTGGGCCTCACAGAGCGGGCCGCCCGCGAGGCGGGGTACCGTGTGCGGGTCGGCACCATCCCGATGTCGCGGGTCGCCCGGGCCATCGAGCAGGACACCACGGCGGGCCTGATGAAGGTCGTCATTGACGATGCCACCGACCGTCTGCTCGGCGTCGCGATCCTCGGGCCACAGGGCGGCGACGTGGTCCAGACCCTCATGGCGTTGATGATGGCCGACGCCCCCTGGACGCTGTTCCGCCAGGCCGTCTACATTCATCCGACGATGACGGAGGGGTTCTTTGCGCTGATGGAAAGCGCCGCTCAACACGACGCGTCAGGAAGCTGAAGCACCTCGGTGTCAGGCTGAAACACGCTCCATGCAAACCAGAAATGGTTCCCGTGGACCACCGGCTCCAGTGACCGCCCCGCGAGGGGGCCGTCTCGTGCCTGTCCCGTGATGCTCCAGCGACTGTCCGTCTCCCGGTCACGGAACGTGCCGTCGCGGTGGGAACAGAACGTGAGCGCGCGGTCCGCGACGATGGGCCGGTACGCCACGCCCGCCCCCACATCGGCGCCTTGAGCGATGTCGCGTGTGTCCAGGGCGCTCGCGGCGCCGGGCGCCCAGAACACCACGATGCGCTCCCCCTCGCGGGTCCACTGCGCCAGGCGCCGGTCGCGCAATGCCGTGAACGGCACCGCCACGCCACCAGAACCGTGCGCCACCACGACCACCCGTTCCATCGCCGGCAGGCGGCCATCGGGCTGCCGACGGAAGAAGCCCGCGAGCGGCGCGCGCTCGGAGTCATACCGCACGTACGGATTCTGGCCGTACGGCCGGGCGGCACCCGTCGCGCGCGACAGCACCTCGGCGTCCGGGTAGGCATCGCGGGCGTCACGCCACGCGAGCACGGGCGCGGGGATCATGCGCAGGCGACGCCCCGCCAGCGCCCCAACCAGCCCTTCCCCCGACGCCTGCTGCCACCAGGTCTCCGTCAGCCGGTCGTACATCACCAGGTCGGAGTGCCGGAGCCTCCCGGTGGTTCCGAAGTCGAGCACGGTGTCGCCCGCCAGCCGCCGGTCAAACGCGATCGTGGTGTTGCACAATGGACAGAACGTGACCGCGATCGGCTGGCCCGCCACCACGTCGTTCACGATCTCGTGCCACATGAGAATCTGGATGGGATAGATGCGGGTGCGGGCGCTCACCCGGACGACGGCCACCGGCTCCCGCGCACCCAGCCACCGGTTCGCGTCGGCGACGGACACGAACCGCGGACGATCAATGGGCGGGATGCCGTCGCGCGGCGGGCCGCCGGACACGATCTCGTCGAGGGGCACGATGTGCCGCGAGAAATCCGTGCGCCACTCCTGCGCGCTGACAGGCGTGGCCACGACGGCGAGGAGCCACCCCCACCAGTTACGGGCGAGCCAACGCATCGTCGAGCACCGCACGGAAGGCCTCCACGGGAAGTGCGCCGCGCACGCGCCGTTCGTTCACGAAGAAGGTAGGCGTGCCGCGGACGCGATGACGCCGCGCCAGGCGATCAGCCTCGCGCAGCGCGCTGCGCGTCTCATCCGCTCCGAGACAGGACTGCAGGGCCGCCGCGTCGGCGGAGAGACCGGCGAGCAACGCAGGCGTGGCTTCCGCCGGGCCCCGGGCGCCCCACTCCGCCTGCCGGGCCAGCAACCGGTCATGCACGGGCCAGAAGTGCCCTTGCGCCGCCGCACACCAGCCCACGGCGGCGGCCTCCCGTGCGTGCCGGAAGGGACCGAGGACGAAGGGTACGACCACCCATCGCACCCGTCCGGTCGCGACATAGTCGTCGTGCAACGCGGGAAACACGTGGGCGGCAAACCACGCACACGCCTCACACCCGAAGTCCATGAACTCGACCACGGTGACGGCCGCCGTGTCGGGCCCGCGCGCGTGGCCCACCCGGCCCACCGCGACTTGGGCGTGCCCCGACCCGAGCCCGCCCATGGTCAGCGCGCCGGCGACAACCCACCGGACTACGAGCTGCCCCATCCCACCCGATAGCCGATGCTGACGCCGCTGCCCGAGGGAAGGCTGCGTCCGACGACGGGCACGAATCCCGTGACGTCGAGCACGCCCGGACCGACCTGCCGACCGATGGTCGGCTGCAGCTGCCAGACGCGTCGTTGCGACGCCGGGACCGGCACGCCCACCTGACGCGGGGTGCCGCCCCAGAGGACTTCCGTCCCCAGTTCGGCGCGTACGCCCGCCCACGACGCGCCCACGGCCGCGTGGCCGAACCACTCGTTGCCGGGCTTGCGGTCAATGGCGGCGTTCCGCTCGCGCCAGCGATGCCCGGCCCACCCCAACACGTATACGGACGAACCCGTGATCACCGCGCTGCTCTGGAGACTGACCTCCCAGTCGCGCTGCCCTTCGCCGAGGGGGATCAGCGTGGCATCAACCGGGAAGGTGCGGCCGGGGAACTTCACCCCAGCCCGCAGGGCCACGGGGATATGGCGGGTGGTGATCAGCTCGGGTGAGATGCGTACCGCCACGCGCGGGTCACCCAGCCCGGCGGCCTCGCGCGCGCCGGTCTGGTCGGCGAACCGCACGTCGTGCACCGGCGCCTGGGCCCACAGCTCCAACCCCCAGGTGATCCCAACCGCCGCGGTCACGAACGTCGAGCGCGTCCGCACGGCGCCATCACTCAGGAACGCCTGGCGGGCGCCGACCGTGTTGAAGAACTCGCTGGACCGCTGCGCGTACAGGGATAGTTGCACCCACCCGGTGCCGGGCTCGAGCGTGGCGCCCCCCTGCGCAAGGACGGGGGATCCGTGGGGGCCGCTGCAGATGGCCTGACCCGCGAGCGACGATCCGCTCAGCGCCACGCCGGCCACGAGCGCCAGGACCCAAACGGGCATGCCGCGCCCGTTCCTCATGGGCCGGTCCAGAGTGCGGCGTCCGGCTCGAACAGGGACCACGCGAACCAGAAGGCCACGTACGCCTCCGGGACGAGGGGCAGGCGACGTCCGGTCAACGGGCCACCCTGAGCGACGCCCATGACGTCCCACACGCTCCCGGTCTGCCGGTCGGTGATGGATCCGTCCGTGATGGTGAACGTGAGCGACTGGCCGTCCACCTGCGGACGCACCGCGATGGCCGCCTGCGCGGCGCGATCCCAGAACACGACATACGATTGTCCCGGGCGAACCACCGGGACCTGCGCCACCGCACCCAACGCGTCCAGGGCCAGGAACGGGAACGCGACGCCGCCCTCACCATCGGGCACGCCGAGCACGCGTTCTTTTGGCAGGCGCCGGGGGTCCAGGCCCGGGACGGGGAACGTCACCGAGATGTTATTGAGTTGGTCGTAGCTGCCGTAGGGATACCGTTGGTAGTCGCGCGCAAAGCCCGTCTCATCCGAGACGACCCGCGTCTCGGGATGCAGCCGCCGCCACGCGTCCCACCGCATCTCCACGGCCCCCACCATGGTGAGGGAGGAGCCGCGCGCCGGGCCACACCGGGCGCCCCGGGCCATCTGGGGCCACAGCGACGGCTCGGCGCCACGGTCGAATAGCACGAGGTTGCTCATGAAGAGCAGGCCGGACACGCCGAAGGCCACGCCGCCGACTGTGGCGCGGTCAAAGACCAGGCTGGATCCGGTGAGCGGGCAGTGTGTCACCAACAGGTCCTGGCCGCCGACCGTCACGTGCACGACCTCGTGCCACCACCCGATGTTGAGCGGGATGGCAACCGCCTCGCCGTCAATGACCAGCCCGATGATGCGGTCACCATCTCGGACGTACGCCGCGTCAGGATGCGTCGGCTCCACGAGCGGTGGATCCTGGAGCGAGGGAATGCCGTCCACGCCCGGTCCACCCTCCGCCAGAAACGCCGTGGGCAGGTCACAGAACGCCGAGGCGCCATCCAGTGGCGTGTCGCCGCAGCCAGCGGTGACCGCGACCATCAGGGAGAGCCAGGTGCGCATTGGCTTCATCGGGCAGCCGCCAACGCGCCGTCCCAGGCGAACGCCGCAAACTGCCTGTCAAGGGGTGTCTCGGCCAAGTGATTGACATAGTTCCCGATGGTCTTCATCCCGATCGCCAGGATGACCTCTAGCGCCGCACGCGGGTCGAACCCCGCAGCGAAGAAGGCGCGGACGACGGCAGGCTCCGGCCGCCCTCGGTGCTGGGTCATCTCCACCGTGAATCGCCGCAACGCCTCAAGCCGAGCGTCGTCGAGCGTGCGTCCCTCACGCACGGCAGCGAGTTGCTCGGACGCGATGCCGGTCATCGTGAGGCCGGCGCTATGCGCCGCGACGCAATACTCGCAAGCGTTGGCCCAACTCACAGAGGCCAGCACCAGTTGTTGTTCCATCGGAGAAAACGACGACGATTCCAGCAGCTGACCCAACGTAGCGTATCCCTGAAGCGTGGCGGGCGCGCCCGCCATCACCCCGGCGAGATTAGGCAGGAATCCAAACTTGCTCTTGAGGGCCTCCATCGTGGGACGTGAGTCCGACGGGGCCGATTCCATGGTGTGTACAATGAACGTCACGCGTCATCTCCTTGCGGCTCAGGAATCCATCCGCCCTCTGGACCCGGGCGTATCTTCCTGAATCCGCGAGCCGCTCCGTCGGTTCCCGCCCTTGTCTCGCGGTGGGCCGACACGCAACGTTCCCGCCGAACCGCACGAGGATACCATGGCCTGGATTGCCGTTCCCCCATCACCGCACGCCAACATTCTTGCGGTGCATGGCCTGCACCCCGACGCGCTGGCCGCGCATGATCGCTTGTATCGCGTCCTGATGTTCGGCCCGTCCGAGCTCACGCGGGTTGAGCGGGAGACCATCGCGGTGGCCGTCTCAGCCGCGAACGACTGCTTCTACTGAATCCGCCACCACGGGGAGGCTCTCCGTCGGCTCTCGAAGGACGACGCCCTGGTCGCGGCCATCACGGCGGACCCGGACCGGGCCCCCCTGCCACCGCGCGGTCGGGCCCTGGTGACCTACGCGCTCGCGCTGACGCGCGCGCCCTCCCGCACGACCGAGGCGGACATCCAGCGCCTGCGGGATGCCGGGTGCAGTGACCGCGCCATCCACGACGCGGCCACCATTGCGGCCTACTACAACTTCGTCAACCGCGTGGCGTCCGGCCTCGGCGTGACGCTGGAGCCGGGGTTCGGCAACGCCTGAAGGTCACCACGCGATGACCCAAGCGGGGAGGCTCCCTGCTACCAAGGCTTCCAATCGCTTATCCACTCCGGTGAGCACCATGAGTCCCAGTCCCACGAGGCTCCATCCGAGCACCTTGCGTCCCACGGTGCCGCCACGCAGCACCCGAGGCCGCCAACGCTCAAGCACGGAGCGCGACGCCACGCCCGCCACGACCAGCACCGCCGCCGTGCCCACGCCGTACGCCAGCATCACGATGGCGGCTGTCCCCAGCGCCTGACCCAGAGACGCGAGCGCCACCGCTGCGCCCAGCGTTGGACCCACGCACGGGAGCCAGACCACGCCCAGCAGCGCACCGACGCCAAACTGCGCGGGCGCGGATCGCACGTCCCCGAAGGAGGGGTTGCCTACCAGGCGGGACAGCCACCCGCGGAGGCTGTCGCCCACCGCCTGCACCAGGAGGGGCACCGCCACGACTACCAACAGCAGGGCCGCCGCGATACGGAACAGCTCGGGATCCCACGACGTCCCCGTGAACAGCCACGTCAAGCCGGTGCCCGCCACGGCAAACGCACTGGCCAATCCCAGCGCCAGCGCTGCGAGTCCGCCACGACCCGCCATGCTCGCGGACGCCGCGACCACCGGCACCAGCGGCCAGACGCACGGCGAGAGCACCCCGAGCACCCCAGCCACGAAGGCCAGGGGGACCGAGGCGAAATCCAGGCTCACCGCGAGCCGGCAGAGGCGCGTCGGGCGGCCGCTGCTTCGTCGAGCGCGGCGAAGATCACGTCACGACGCACCTCGGCTACGGCAAACCAGCGCCGCGTCGTCCCGTCAAAGAGGATCAAGGTGGACTGTCGTGGCGCCCCGAACCGCCGGGCAATGCGGCGTTGCCGGTCGTAATCGATGACCAAGGTATGCAAGGGCACACTCGGACGTGCCTCGCGATACGCGGCGAGCACCCGCTGCTGCTCCGCGCATGTGGGGCACCAGTCGGCGAAGACATCCAGCAGAATCAGGGCCCCTTCGGCTTGGAGCGCCTCAAACCGCTCCTGAGTGAAGTCTTCCTTCACCTGGGCCGTCGCCTGGCCCGCCAGCGTGGGTGTCAGCAACAGCGCCGCGGCGCCCAGCGAGACCATCGTCCTTCGTAGATCGGTCATGCGGTCCTCCTGTCGTTGGTGCGGTGCACAGAGCGTGCAGCGCCACCCCAAAGGGAATGAGAAAGTTGAGGCCAATCCGCCACCAGGCGTGAGGCCCCATGGTACCGGACATCAGCGGGCCCGTATGATGCACCGCCGTCAGCAGCGTGCCCACCACCACGGCGGTGCGCGTCGCTCGTCCGATCGCACCGGGCCGGATCCTCATCGACATCGGCGCCGGACCACCTGCGCCGTATGGACAGCCCGTTTCGGGTCACGCAGGTCATCCCGGTGAATCAGCGTCCCGAATGTCGCTGGGTGCCTCATGGTTCCCGCTCGGCCAGCACCGCGAATACCGCCCGACGCAGCGCGTCGGGTGCCGCCTGTCGCTCCCGGAGGCCCCGCATGAACTGGGCATGTGCCCGCTGAAAATCAAAGTGCGGGTAGCACTTGCTGCACAACTCAAGGTGACGCCGCACGTCATTGGCCTCGCGCGGCGTGAGCTCTCCGTCGAGATAGTCCCACAGCCTCGCAAGCACGTCCTGGCACGGAATCATTCGCATGGGGTCTCCTGATCGGCAGGCGCCGAGACATAGCCAGCCGCCACCGCATAGTCCCACAAGGACTCCTGCATCTGGCGGCGAGCGCGAGACAAACGGCTCTTGACGGTCCCTTTGGGGATCTCGAGCAGATGGGCGATCTCATCGTACCGCAGGTCGCCGAGGTCGCTAAGGATCAGCACCTCCCGAAACTCATCCGGGAGCGCATCAATGGCTTGGAGCACTTCATCGTCCAGAAGATGGTGGAAGAACTCCTGCTCCGGGTCTCGGTCCTGCGGCACCTGCGCAAGTCCCGCAAGTTCCTCGACGTCGAGGTCGAGCGCGTTCTCCGACCGCTCCCGCCAGTGACGGGGCCGACGCACGTCCTGCAGGTATACGCGGCGGCAGATGGTGAACAGCCACGCCTTCGCATTGGTGCCGCGCGTGTATTGGGACCAGAAGCGCGCCGCACGCAGCATCGTGTCCTGCACGAGATCCTCCGCGGTGGATGCATCCCCCTTGGTCAAGCGCAACGCAAAGCGGTACACGGCGTCCAGCCAGGGCAGCACTTCTTCCGTGAAGCCCGGCAGGCTGATGCTCGGCTCATCGCCACGCGGCGCCGGAGGCGCCTCGCGCGGCGGCGGGGGGCCGACGTCGTTGCGCCGTCGTGCAATCACGGCCCACGCCATGTTGATGCGACTCCACAGCTCCGCCTGCGTCGTCACGCGACCGCCGCCTCGTGACGCGGCGCGGGCAGACGCAGCGTGAAGACGGCACCCCCCAGGGCGCCGTTGGCCGCCGTCAGCGTCCCACCCATGGATGTGGCCAGTCGCCGGCTGATGGCGAGCCCGAGCCCCGTGCCCTTCCCGGGCGCCTTGGTGGTGACAAACGCCTCGAACAATCGTCCCCGCACCTCCGGCGCGATGCCCGGACCGTTGTCCGCCACGGTCAGCACCGCCATTTGCCCCTCGTGGTCCAGGCGCACGGACACGGCACCCTGCGCCGTCCCGCTCACGGCGTCGGCCGCGTTGGAGAGCAGGTTGACCAGGATCTGCTCGACCTTCGGCCCACTCGCCGCCATCTGGCCGGTCCAGTGCGATTCATAGCGTATCTGCAGCATCTTGCCGCGGGTCAGCTTCTGCAACCGCACATGCCGATCCACCAGTTCATCGAGCGCCACGGTCCCGGTGTCACCCATGCCTGTGCGCGAGAACCCCAGCAGTTCCTGAACCAGGCGGCGCATCGTCCCGGCCGACTCCCGGACCTGGGCGAAGTCGTCCCGGAGACTCGGCGGCAACGACTCGTCCGCCAGGTTCAGTTCGGCCAGCGAGTCGATGACCTGCAGCGGGTTCTTGAGCTCGTGCGCCACGCCCGCCAGCGTCTCGCCCAACGTGGCCAGACGGCCCTGCCGCTCAAGTTCTTCCTGCTGCAGCACTTCGGTGGTACGGTCGACCAGCAACAGTTGATAGCCCGCCTCCGCGTCCTCCGTGGCAACCATGGTCACGTGCACCGTGATCGGCTCGCGTGCGTCCCCCAGGCAGAGGGTCCCGGACCACCCACCGGCCCGGGCGATGGTCGCCGGGCTTGGCGCACCGGCCAGTCCCGGCGAAGCGTCGAGACTGAGACCACGCAGCGCGGGCCACGTGGTACGCAAGAGGTCCAGCGCCTGCTGGTTCGCGGCTTGGATCACGCCGTGGGTATCCGTCCGTACGACGGCTGCCGTCGCATGGTCGAACAACAACTGGTAGAGCCGGGTAGTACGACGAGCGTACAGAGCGAACGCGGCGACGAGCGCATGCGTGAGTCCGAGGGCAAGCGCGAGCGCGACGGTGGTTTCCCACGTCGCTGGCTGCCCGTACCCGGTCCCAAAGGCCCGCTCGCCGGCGACCACCAGGGCGATGGAGGCACCCACAGTCACCCCGGCCCACCACCGCCCAAACCAGTACGCCACCAGTGCAACGGGCAGGACATGCACCCACCACATGAGGTGCGCAGGCGGTCCGAGGGTCGGCAGTAGCAACGGGTAGGCACCAGGGACCACCATGAGCAACCCCAGTGTGCCGAGGAGCTGCGGGGAGCGCTCGGGTGCCGACCGGAAGGAGCGGGAGGCCATGATGTTCAGTTAAATGGGCCGTGGCGGAGAATGGTTCCCGGCAGGGCGGGAACCTCTGCCGGGGCGGCCGCATTCGACGAATGGGACCGTGATAGGCACGGCCCCTACCCATGCACGGAGGTTTGACCGTATGAAGCACCTACTCGCAACAGCCGGCGCCATTCTGGCGCTGGGGACGGCCGCCCCGGCGGTCGCCCAAGGTATGCCGGCTCCACCGCCGTCGGAAACGACGACGATCACGGGGACCGTGGTGGACCTGTCCTGCAAGTTCACGCACAACCTGACCGGCGACGGCCATCGGATGTGCGCGCAGGTCTGCGCCGATCAGGGTGTACCGCTGGTGATCCTGGGTTCGGATGGCCAAGTGTACCTTCCCGTCGGCGAAGGTATGCCGAGCGCTGGCCAGAATGCGCGGCTCCGGGACTTCGCGGAGCAGCAGGTCCGCATCACAGGTCAGGTGTTTGCGGCCGGTGATTCGAAGGTCATCCTGATCACCAATGTCCGGCGAGCCTGAGGCATGACACGGCGTTGGGGTGTGGCGGCCCTCGTCCTCGCGTTGGGTGGGACCAGCCTGTTGGTCGCGTCCGCACTGCCCCGTGAGCCGTCCGAGCCGGCCACCCGCCCCAACCCGTTCGCTGTACCGCCGGAGCGGATCCTCCACGCTGGCGTTGCCCATGTGACCACCCGACAGCCCGAGTTCCTGCTCGTCGTGCATCGCGACCTCCCGGGGCGCGCCGCCACCACGCTCCTGTGGTATGAGGGCCGCGGCACCGCCGCAGGCCCGGGAGGTCGCCTGGCCCTGGATGCGGGGGGCGCTCCCATGCTCGTCGATGACCGGCTGGGGATTCAGCGCCTCGCTTGGCAGCTAGGGAATCACGAGCCGGCCCAGGTCGCCTGGGATGGCACCACCTACTGGGTCGCGACCCGCGCCGGGTGGATACTGCTGGTGGATTCGCTCGGCGTGGTCCGCGACTCGCTCGCTCCACCTACAGCGTACGGGTGGGTCGCCGTCCATCAGGAGAACGTCTGGCTCTACCGGTCGCCGATGCAATTCAGCTTCCCCTTTGGCCAGACACCGCCGCCGCTCATCCATCCCGTGCGTGGCGTCGCGCCCGCCATACCCGCCCGGCGCCCCGCCAATCCCCTGATGGGCGACCTTGTGAACGCTGGGCGGGTGGTGCCCGCCGAGGACGGTGGCCTGTTCTACGCTCCGTTTATTCGGGATGAGATCATTCGATTCGACGCGCACGGCGATACCCTCTGGGTAGCCCGCCGCGGCCTTCGGCACGGGGTGGATGAACCCTCCATCAGCCTTGACGGCGCGCGACGGCCCGTGCTCGACTACGCACCGGTCAACATTGGCTTCCAGGTTGGGCCCGATGGCCAGTTGTACCTGCTCTCGACCCCCGAGAGTACGGCCACTCGGGCCCGCCTTGACCGGCTCGATCCCCACACGGGCGTGGTCAGCGCCACGGTGGATCTTGAGACCAGCATGCCCACCCTTGCTGTTGACCGCGACGGACGCGTCTACCTGCTGGATCCGATGCAGATGCTTACCGGCGTGGCGCCGGCGGAGCGATCCGCGTTCCCATCCTTCGACCTCGAAGGCCTGGACGGATCCGCGATCCGTTCCGACGACCTCCGTGGGCGCGTGACGCTGCTCAACGTCTGGGCCAGTTGGTGTGCGCCGTGTCGCGAGGAGATGCCGGAGCTCGAGGCCCTCTGGCGCGAGTTTCCGGCAGACCAGTTCGCCTTTCTGGCCATCTCGGAAGACGTGCGCCCCGCCGACGCTCGCGCGTTCATTAACGAGTTCGGATTCCACTTTCCGGTCGCCCTCGGCCGCGGGCGCCAGCGGAGCCGCCTCCACTACTTCGGCCTCCCCTACACTGTCCTGCTGGACCGCGAGGGGCGTGTGGTAGAGCGGTGGGCCGGGTACGGAGGACCTGCCCAGATCGCGACGATCCGCGCGCTGGTTGAGGCGGAGCTCGCCCGCTCCTCCCCCGTCGCCCGCGACCCCGAGACGGACCACACCCAACACCACTGACCCG
>JBBDNM010000065.1:0-894 GCA_040877595.1 Gemmatimonadales bacterium
TGTGGCATGACTCGGGTCGGCGATCACCGGCAAGTGCGACAACTCGTGGATCACCGGAATCGCCGTCAGGTCGAACACGTTGCGCGTGATGGTGTCAAAGCCGCGAATACCGCGCTCGCACAGGATCACGTCGTGATTGCCCTCGGCCAGCAGGTACTCGGCGGACAGGAGCCACTCGGTGATGGTGGCCGCCTGACCGCGCTTCAAGAGCACGGGCTTGCCCGCGCGTCCCGCCCGCTTGAGCAGCGAGAAGTTCTGCATGTTGCGCGCGCCGATCTGCACGATGTCGGCGTACTCCGCCACGAGATCCACGGACTCGGGATCCAGCGCCTCCGTGACGA
Organism: Gemmatimonadales bacterium; assembly: GCA_040877595.1. Classification (GTDB taxonomy): domain Bacteria; phylum Gemmatimonadota; class Gemmatimonadetes; order Gemmatimonadales; family GWC2-71-9; genus JBBDNM01. Next base: position 342 of record JBBDNM010000065.1, read on the forward strand.
TCAACAAGCCCGTCTCCTGCCGCGCCGTGGCGAGCAACTTCAAGCCCTGCTCGCCCAGGCCCTGGAAGGTGTAGGGTGAGGTGCGCGGCTTGAAGGCACCGCCCCGCAAAATGGTCGCGCCGGCATCGCGGACCACCCGCGCCGCCGCGAGAATCTGCTCCTCGGATTCCACGGAACACGGCCCGGCCATCAGGGCGATCTCCTCGCCGCCGATGGTGACGCCGTTGGCGAACCGCACCACCGTGGGCTCGGACTTCCACTCGCGCGAGACCTGCTTGTAGGGCTGGCTGACGTGAATGACCTCGCGCACACCCGGGAGGGCGGCGAGCCGGCTCGCATCCACGCGGCCATCGTTGCCGACCAGACCTACCGCGGTGCGCTGGGCGCCCGCGATGGCGCGCGCTTGATAGCCAAGTTCTTCGATGGTGTCGACGACGCGCTGGATCTCGTCCGGTGCCGCGCCGTGCTGCATTACGACAAGCATGCACTCACTCGATGACGTAGGTACTGCCGTCCCGCGCCACCTCGACCGGGCCGCCAAAGGCGGGGGGCG
>JBBDNM010000065.1:904-15355 GCA_040877595.1 Gemmatimonadales bacterium
CCCCCCCCCCCCCCCCCCCCCCCCCCCCCCCCCCCCCCGCCGCGATGGCGGCGGGGTCGGGATGCTCCACGGGCGGATACAGATGGGCCAGCACGAGACGCCTCGCGCGGGCCTCCCGGGCCAGACGACCGGCCTGCCCAGGGGTCAAATGTATATCCATCGCCCGATTCTCGGGCAGCGAGCACTCGGTGAGCAGCAGGTCACAATCCCGGGCCCAGGCCGCCAGGGCGGTCGTATTGGGGCCGGTATCCCCGGTATACACCATCCGGTGGCCGGCGTGCGTAATCCCGTAGGCCAGGCTGTCGGGCGTATGCTCGGTCTTGGCTGTTGCCAGCTGGACGTCGGGGGCGAGGTCCACCGTTTCGTTGGGCGCCAGCTCCACCAGGTGCAACCCGTAGTCCGGCGCAATGACGCCGTCGCCGAACGCGGACGCGAGTAACATGAGCCGAGCTTCGAGGTCGGCGGGACCGAGCAGGGTGAGGGGCCTACGTCGGGCGGGTTCGCTGCCCCAGCGCAGGGCGTAGAGCAGGGTCGGTAGCTCACCCCAGTGGTCCACGTCGAAATGCGTGATGGCCACGTGGGTCACGTCCGCCCACGGTAGGCCCAAGGTGGCGGCCCGATGCAGACAGCCCGCGCCGCAATCCATGAGCAGGCGCACCGATCCGGCCTCGAGCCAGTGCGCGGGGGCGACGCGGGCGGGGGTGGGGGCGAGCGTGCCCGAGCCGATGACCGTGAGCCGCATCATGGGAGCCCCAGGAACACGATGCGCTTGACGAAACTGCCATTCGGCGTGATGAGGCGCGCGAGGTAGATGCCGGGCGGGACCGTGGAGCCGCCGTCGGTGCGGCCATCCCACTCCAGCTGCGGGTCGCAGCGACCGACCGCGTCCACGGCCGTTCGCCCGTAGCGTCCTGCGCGGAAGAAGGGGCCGTACGGGCCGCCAGGGAGCATGCGGCGCATGACCAGCCCGCGCACGTCGAGAATATCGAGTTGCACGACCCCATCCGACGCGAGGTCAAACCAGATACATGTGGTGGCTTGGCCGATACTCGCGTTCGGAAACGGATTCGGGAAGTTCTGGAACAGGGTGGTGAGCGGTGGTGTGGAGTCGTCCACGATCAGGAACGGGCCCCGGCTCAGGGCCACGACCGAATCGCCATCGAGGAACGCGGTGACGCGCCAACGATACGGCGTGTTGCGTTCGAGGTTGCGCGGGGGCACCCATTCCGTCTCCGTGAGGCTGTCCGCCACGATTTCGACCACGTCGTCCGTTTCGCGGAACACTTCCACCCGGAAGCGGAACGGCCCTGCGGCGGCGGCCACAGACGGTGCGATCCACCGGAACGCGGGGCGCAGATCCCGAATGGTACGGCCGGCAGGGTCATCCAGGACGTCCAGCCTGACCCACGCGGGTCCAATGAGTGCGGTGCCAACGTGTCGTGTGAGCGTGGCCGAGTCGGCGCCGGTTGCGGTGACCCTGTAGAACAGCTGGTCGCCCGGGCGAAGCACGTACGGCAGCGTGACCGCCGGAATGGCGACGATGGTATCGAGCCGCGGTGTGGCGAGGGCGGAATCGGAGCCCGCCTCGATCCGAAAAGTGATCGGCAGCGCAAACGCGGGGACGCCGTCCGCGTGCCACTGCAGGATGGGCGTCACCGACGTGAGCACGGAGTCGGACGGACGGTCAATGACGAGCCCACCGGGGAAGACCACGCTCGCGAAGGCATCGGGTATGCCGTATCCCCGGATGGTGTCAGGTCTGGTCGCCCGCGAGCCCGCACTCCGGAGCGCCGTCATGAGGTCCATCGGTCCGAGCAGTGGGTTGGCTTCCTTGATCAACGCGGCAATCCCCGCGATCAGTGGCGCGCTGAAGGACGTGCCGCTCGCGCGCGTGTAGCCGGTCGGCGCGCGCACGAACACGTCCACGCCCGGCGCCAGAACGTCGGGCTTGATGCGCCCGTCGGCGGTGGGACCGCGTCCGCTGAAGCTGGCGAGTGTGCCCAGCGTGTCCACCGCGCCCACGGCCAGCACGGAATCACCGTCGGCCGGCGTCGTGAGCGAGCGCGTGGCGGGGCCGCCGTTGCCGATGGAGGTGACGACGAGAATCCCGCGGGCCGCCGCGAGATCAGCAGCGACGGTGGTGACCGCGATGTCCCCGTTCAGTTGGCTGAACGTGTAGCCCGCCCCGCCGTCAAACGTGAGGTATCCCAAGCTACTGGAGACGATGTGCGCGCCCACCGAATCGGCCCACTCGAGTGCCGCCACAAAATGGTCTTCCTCGACCGTGGTCTCGGACCGCACGTCCTCCGTTTTGGCGAGAAGATACTCGGCGTCGGGCGCAATGCCGAGCAGCGTGTCGGTGCGGCGGCCCGCGAGCAGGGACCACACCGCGGTCCCGTGGGCCGAGGCATTCAGGTCGTCACCGATCTCGTTGCGCACGATGGAATCGTCGAACACGAAGTCATGTTGCGCGACGATCGTCGTGCCGGCGAAATCGGGCAGCTCCGTTTCGAACCCCGTGTCGAGCAAGGCGATGCGGACGCCGGCACCGCGAAACCCGCGCTCGATGACCGGAAACACGTTCAGCGTGCGGAGTGGGGACGCCGAAGGCCCGAATCCCGAGTCGGCCGCCGCGAGCGCGAAGAAGGGTAGTGGCGTTGCGGGCGCGATGGTGGGGCGTCGGAATCGCGTGACCGGCTGAACGTGCCGGAGCAGGGGGGACCGCCGGGCGGCCTCAAGCCCGGTCGGCGGCAACGTCGCCGACACGGCGTGGAGCCACCTGCTCGTGTGGCGCACGCGTCCCCCGGCATCAGCCACCAGCGCGCGCACCTGCGCCAGCTCGTGCTGTGCCCGGACGAAGAGCCACACCGTCACGGTTGAGTCGGCGCGCGCGAGCGACGGTGACACCGTCGGGCGTTGCGCCGCCACCGGGGCGGCCAGCAGGAGGGCCAGGACCGCGACCGCGTTACGCGGTCGCAGTTTCGCCCAGGCGCACCCCGACGATGGTCGAGACGCCCGGCTCCTGCATGGTGACGCCGTACACGGCATCGCCTACCTGCATGGTGCGAGGATTGTGGGTGATGACGATGAATTGCGTGTCGTGCTTGAACTCGCCCAGCAGGCGGACAAACCGCGTGACGTTCGAGTCGTCGAGCGGGGCGTCCACTTCGTCCAGCAGGCAGAACGGGCTGGGCTTGGTGAGGTAAATGGCGAAGAGCAGCGAGATCGCGACCAGGGACCGCTCACCGGAAGAGAGCAGGTGAATGCGCTGGATCCGCTTGCCGCGCGGCGCCGCGTGAATGTCAATGTCACACCCTAGCGGATCGGACGGGTCGGCCAGTCGCACATCGCACTCGCCACCCTCGAACAGCGTCTGGAACACGCGGTGGAAGTGCGCACGGATGGCGATGAACGTCTCCTCGAACATCGTCCGCGCGCTGACCTCGATTTCCTTCAGGGCCTCGCGCAGGCGGTCGCGCGCCTGCACCAGGTCATCCCGTTGCGTGGTCAGGAACTCCAGGCGCTGTTGCTCCTCGGCGTGTTCTTCCACCGCCAGCGGATTGACGGGGCCCATGGCCTCGATCGCGCGGGCCAGCCGTTCAGCTTCTTCCCGGAGCACGGTCGTTGCGCCGTCCATGGGTTCGGTGTCGGCCAGCAACTGATCCAGCGGACGATGCCATTCCGCCTCGACGCGCTCAACCAGCGCCTGTCGCCGACCGGTGAGCTCGGTGCGTTCGAGTTCGAGCTGATGCCCTTGCTCGTTCAACTGGTCGATCTCATGGCGCAGCGCCTCCCGTGCGCGCTCCGCGTCCGTCAGCCGGGTATCGGCCTCGGCCAGGCGTGACCCCGCCGATCCTGCGGCCGTTTCCAGTTCGGCGACAGCGACCTTTTTCTCGGCCAGGGCGTCGGTCCACTGCCGCCGCTGATCACCCAGGCCACCGCCTTGGTGATCCAGGTGTGCGAGCTCCTGGTCGAGGGTGGCGATCGCGGCGCGTGAGGCCTCCAAGGCCTGCGCGGCGCGCTCGGCACGCTCAGCGGCGGCCTGCTCGCGTGCGGAGACCTGCGCTTCTTCGACCTGCCAATGCACCCGGCGCTCGCGTGCCGCTTCCTGCTCGGCCTCAAGCTCGTGCAAGAGGGCGCGGCGCTCGGCGCGCTGGATTTCCAGCCGTTCCTTGGCGATGGCGCGCTCGCGCTCTTCGTGCTTCACGGCCTGGAGGCGCATGCGGCGCGCCTCACGCCGTTCCGCTAGACGCGCCGCCGCCTGCGCCGCTTCCTCGTGTTCGCGCTCGGCACGCTGGGAGTGGCGGATGGCGTCGTCGGCCATCCCCTGTGCCTCGCGCAACGCCTGGCGCGCGCCTTCCGCCGTTGCCTGCGCCGTCGCCAGTGTGGCCTCCGCCGTCCGGTGCTCTGCCGCTGCGGTTTGTTCAGTGGCGGTGCGGGTCTCGACCTGCCGCTCGGCATCCGTCAGCTGGCGGCGCAATTGCTCGAGGCCGGCACGACGCTGGAGCGGACCGCCCCCCTCTTCACCGCCCGAGAGCACCACGGCGCCATTGGGCCGGCGAATGGCCGTGCCGTCCCCCGCCACCAAGGCATGCCCCGCGAGGAGCGTGCGGGCCCAGGCGGCCGCGGGGCCTTCGGCCGTTTCCGGCACCGGCGTGTCGCCGTCGAGTGCCTTGGCCGGACCGGCCGCCGGCAGCAGCACGAGTGGGCCGGGCTGCTCGCGGGCATGCCACGCGCGGATCGTATCCACCGCGACTTCGCGTACAAGGACGGCATGCAGCCAGTCGCCAAACAACCGTTCGGCCAGCTGGGCGTCGGCTTCGGATGTGCGGAGGAAATCGCTCAGCGGGCCAAGCACGGCGCCCGCGAACTGGTCGCGGACCGCGAGCAGGCGCCGTGCGGCCGGCGCCAGGCCCTCCCGATCCTTCTCCAGGCGTTCCAGCGCGTCGCGGCGGGCGGCCAGGCGGGCGCGCTCTTCCTCGGCAGCCTGTCGGTCCGCGCGCGCGGCACTCTCGCGCTCGCGTGCGACGCCCAGAGCGTGGCGTGCCTGCTCGAGGGCATGCTCGGCCTGTCGGTCGCGCGTCTGCGCGGCATCGCGCGTGCGTTCCGCGTGGGCGCGCTGCGTGGTGGTCCGCTGGCGTTCCTGGTCCGCGGCGTCACGGCGTGTGCTGGCCTCGGTCCAGGTCGCGTCGAGGTCGGCGAGCTCAGCGTCCAGCGCGACGCGTTCGCCGGTCAGCGTGCGGAGCAGCTCGGCATGCTCCTGCAGTTGGTCTTCGATTGCGGCGACCTGTTCGCGGGCGACTGCCAGGCGGGTGCGGGCCTCGGTCTCGGTGGTGGTGCGGAGATCGAGTTCCGTCTGGACGGAGGCGCGCGCATCGGCGGCAGTCTGCCGCTCGGCGGCCGCGGCATCACGGTCGCGCGTGGCCTGGTCAGCCCGCGCGGTGGCGGTCGCACGTTCCGCGAGCGCGCGTTCCCGCCGGTCCCCGGCGTGTTGTTCGCGCTCGGCCGCGAGGGCGAGGTCACCTTCCAGCCGCTGTACGGTGAGGCGCGCGTCGCCCAAGCGACGTTCCAGGTCGCTGCGCGCGGCTTCGGCGCTTGCGCGGGCCTGCGCGGCCGCCTCACGCTCCCGGTCGTGCCGCTGGAGCCGTTCGCGCGCGGCCGGCAGGCGCACCGCGAGGTCCTCGCGGGCGGCGGTGATCACCGCGGTGCGATCCTCGAACGAGGCCAAGTCGCGCCGAGCGAGTTCGGCGACGATCTGAAACCGCTCCGCGGTGAAGGTGGCATGGCGTTCCGCCTTGCCGCGCTGGCGCGCGAGGCTGCGCACCTCGCGCTGGACTTCACTGATGATGTCTTCGAGGCGCTGGAGATCTTCCGTGGTGCGGTCGAGTTGGCGCTCGGTGGTGTTCTTGCGGTCGCGGTACAGGCCGATGCCGGCGGCTTCTTCAAACAGGGAACGCCGGTCGTCAGGACGATCCGAGAGCAGGCGTTCAATCATCCCGGCTTCGATCACCACGCCGGCATCGCTGCCCAAGCCGGTGCCGCGCAGGAGATCCTGCACATCGCGAAGGCGGACGCCCGCCCCATTGATGAGGTAGTCGCTCTGGCCGCTGCGGGAGAGGCGGCGGGTAATCACCACCTCACGGAACTCGATCGGGAGGGTGCCGTCGGTGTTGTCGAACACGAGGGACACTTCAGCGACGTTGACCGGTCGGTGCTTGGCGGCGCCGTGGAAGATGACGTCTTCCATCTTCTGGCCGCGCAGCAGGCGGGCCCGTTGTTCGCCCAGCACCCACCGCACCGCGTCGGAAATATTCGACTTGCCGCAGCCGTTGGGGCCGACGATCGCGGTCATGCCGTCATCGAACGGCAGGGCCACGGTATCGGCAAAGGACTTGAAACCCGAGAGCTCCAGCCGGGTCAGTTTCATCGCGTTCCGCGTCGATCGACGAGAGTATGAGGACGGCCGGCGGCAGCGAGCAGGGACTCCGCAGCGGCGGCCTGTTCGGGCGTCTCAAAGGCGCCCAGCAGCAGCGCGGACCCGCCCGCGCCGGAGACAATGTACGCCGGAATACCCCGCTGCCGAAGTCCCGCCAGCCGCTCGCTGGAACCACCCGTCCCGTCGGCGTCAAGCGCCCACGCGTGCGGGACCCGGAGCACCGTGCCCTGACCCCGCTGCAACAGCCCGGCACGCCAGAGCGCAGCCCGAGTGGTGGCGGCTTCCGACGGGGTTTCCAGGGCTCCCACCAGCACGCGGTACCACAGGACCTGGCGGCTCCCGATGCGGACGGGGGCAATGGCCACGACGTGTCCCGCGGCCTCAAGGGTACCAGCGGCGTCGCGGGCCTGACCCAACTGATTGAACGCCGCCACCTGCACCGCATAGAACAGCGTGTCGGTGGCTGGTGCGCTAGCCGCAGTCGGGGCCGGTTCATCAGGGGGCGGCGTGGGTTCGGGCGCCATCGTGGCGGCGGCGACGGGTGGCGGCGTGGGCGTGGCGGTGGGGTCGGACGCGCGGGGTTGCAGGAGCTCGAACGCGACCGCAAACACCGCCAGTGCGGCGCCGGCACCGACGGCCCACGGTACCCAGCGGGCGGTGGTCCGTGACGGTGTTGGCGGGGGCGGGGCCTCTGGTGAGGCCTTGTCCGGCTCGGGCTGCCGTCCGGCGATCGGGCCGAGGAGTGGGAGCCCCCGGCCCGCGGCCAACGTGCGCACCGTGGCCAGCGACGGGCCGCTACCCAGCGCCACCATGGCATCGGCGCGCGGAGCCAAATCCGCCAGGGCTTTCGGAGGTACGTAAAGGATGAGCAGGGCGCCCTGCTGGACGAATCCCCGCTTGAGCTTCTCCCAGCGTGCGTGGCCCCAGATGGCATGTGGGTCGGCTGTGGGCGTGCCGTCCGGAACAAAGTGCAGGCCCGGCGTATGCTGGGGGCGTGCGACGTGACTCCAGGAGGCGCCGAACTCGAACACGTCCACGATGCCCTCGGGACCCGTGGCGTCCGCCGTCGCGTCCAGGGCGCCTTCGCCCAGCGTCAGGTCAATCAGGGCGGTTGGGCGATCGGGTGCGAGGTGGCGGGCGAGGGACCAGGCGGTTGCGGGGGCGGTGGCGTCGGTGGCGACCAGGAGAGCCACCGTGACAGTCGAGTCGAGCGCGGCGGCGGCCTGCTCTGGCGTCATTGGCCGCCCGGGATCTCGTCCGGCTGGAAGATCCAGAACGGCATGCCAAGTGTGCGCCCGGTGGTCTCGGCGTCTTCTCGCGAGGCAAATGGACCCACGACCACGCGATACATCGGCTGGGTGATCGTCGGGGCAAAGACGCTGGCCCGGAGGCCCGCCTGACGCAGGTCGCGTGCAAGGTCTTCAGCCCAGGTCGGGTTGGAGGTGCTGCTCACCTGCACGTACAACCGGGCGTCGCTGCCGACGGGCGCTTCAGCGGCCGCGGTCGCCTCGGCCGCGATCTGCAGTTCCGGGCGCCGGGGGTCCCATTCCGCTACGGCCCACCGGTCGTTGCCGGCGTCGCGTTGCCGGCCACGCTCGATCCCCGAGGCGTCCCACGCCACCAGGTCGTTGCCAATGCGCGTGAGAATCGTGCCGTCGGGAGTCACCGCCGGTAGTTCGTCGTCCCATCGGCTGGGTACGCTGCTGGCGGTGCCGCCTTCGACCGGCACGATCCAGAGTGAGTCGGTGTCGGGGTGCCGCGCCAGCAGCAAACGTCCCCACGGATCCGCGCGCAGCTCGGAAGGCTCACCGGGTAACCGGACGCTCTGGAGGCGCACGAGGTCGTAGCGATCGAGAGCTTCGACCTGGCGCCCGCGGGCGACGTACAACCGATGGGCGGAGGCCGAAAACACCAGGGCTTGGGCATGCGGTCCCGCGCGGAATCGCGTGCCGTCGCGTTGGTTGCGCTCGCGCATCCACAGGCCGGAATCGGTCGCGATGGCGACGACATCGCCCCACGGACCAAAGGCGACCGGGCCGTTCGGAATGGCAATGCCGTCCGGGATGCGGGCACCCGCTTCGAGCGTTTTCAAGCGGCGGTCGCCCGCGAGGCGCGTCACCACCAGCACACGGCCGTCCACCGTGCCATGCAGGGCCTCGACCGTGCCCGTCAGCGAGTCGGCGATGACGCGAGGGGCACGAGAGCGCCAATGCCGCACGGTTCCGGTGTTCGTGATGACGATGGGGCTGCCGCGCGGGTCGAGGCGTGCGTGCACCACCAGGGAGTCCATCGTGCGGGAACGTCCCGTCTCCAGATCGAGCATGACCAGGTACCCGTCGGGGGTGAGGACCCAGATGCGATCGTCCTCGGCGCTGAAGCCGACTACGCGTGCGGCCACGAGGCCGGGCGTGCGGAAGCGCCAGTCTACGTCGCGCAGGCTGGGCAGGGTGTAGGGGCGCGCGTCGGTGGCGCGCTGGCCGGCAAAGCGAACGACCACCGAGCCGCGGGGATCCGGCGGCGGTTCGTTCCGCACCGCATCACGGAGCTGATCGGTCTGTGATGAGCCGCCGCACGCAGCGGTGAGGAGCAGGGAGGCGAGCGCGAGCGACCGCATGGCTGGAAGGTAGCGGTTTGCGGGTCCGGTCAGAAGGTCGGTCCGAGGGAGATCGTCCAGTACCAGTCTTTGGGGCGTGACAGGGGGTTGGTGTAGTCGAACCGCAGGACCGTGAAGCCCAGCAGGTTGACCCGGGCGCTGAAGCCCCAGCTGGAGAGCGGCTGGCGGACCAGATCCGGATTGGCGGCCGCATCCCGGCGCCAAACGACGTCCACATCGTTCCGCCAGATGAGCCCGGCATCGTAGAACACCGCACCCTCGATGGGCGGGAACCAGATCGGCAGGAAGCCGAGCACCACGTTCTGAAACAGGGGGAACCGCAACTCGGCGTTCACGACGGCCAACCGGGAGCCGATCATCTGATCCAAGGCCGCACAGCCGGTGAACGATCCGTCCACGGCCGCATCCACGCATTCGTTACGCCGGAACGAGCCGCTGGTGTAGCCGCGCATCAACTCGGTGTTGCCGAGAAAGAGCGGGAACAGTTCGCTGTCACGACCAAACCGGCCATAGAAGAGTCCACGCGTGGCGATCACGAACGGGCCACCCAGCCGATCGTAGCGGCGGTAGTCGCCGAGCACCTGGTGATAGGTCCAATCACCGATAGCCGGCGAGTACTCGAGCCGGCTGCGACGGCCCCAGAGGGGACCGACGTAGTACGGGATCGCGTTGTCGAACACCAGGGCGACGGTTGGCTGGATGTAGTTCTCATGACCGAGGCCAGTCGTGATCACCTGGCCGCCGTACACGTAGCCGGTTGCGGGTTCGTAGAACTGGATCAATTCCTGCCGGGCGCGCCCGACGTTTACCGCGCGAAGGCCGAGCTCCACGCGCCGGAACCGATTGAACGGTCGGTCCACCTGCACGAACGCATTGCGGATGACATAGCGGTCGAGCAGATACACCACGATGGGTGTTCCGGCCGAATCCACGCCAAGCGCGCTGCCCGAAAAGAAAAACAGGGGGTACTGCTCGATCCCCACGGTCCAATTCGCGCGGCGTGACGCGTTGCCATACGCGAACAGCACTTGGGCCTCGTCGAGGCGGCCGTTCAGTTGGCCCGCAATGAGCATGCGCCGGTTGCCCAGCATGTCCGACAGCGCGATCGCCGTGCCGCCGAACAGGCCACGGCCGAAGTTGTCGCGCGCGTACCCGATGGACGGCTGCGCGATGTAGTCCGGACGGAGCGTGCCGGCGTAGGGGCGATACCCGAACGATGCGGTGTCGGGCAGGGCCAAAACGGCGCTGTCGAGCAGGTCCGTGACGGACACGGGTTGGGGCTGATCGGCGGCGCGGCTCGGGGTGGCGGCCGACCGCCGGAAGCCCTCGGCGGTGCGATAGTAGGAGCGCGGGGTCTCGTCCGGTGATGCCACCGTGCTATCCGGCGCGGGCGCCTGCGCGACCGTTGGCGCGGGATCCTGCCACGGGGTGCCCTTCCTCCCGCGCGGGTTGTCCATGGTGTAGACCGCGTAGCCGAAGTCGTCGCCTTCGTACACGCTGAAGACCAACCGGTCGGCTTCGTGGGCCCACGAGATGGCGGGCGACAGTTCCGACAGTCCGGCAATACCGGTGAAGAGATTCGTGAGCTGGTACGACTCGCCGTTGTCCCGATCGAACAGGAACAGGTTGGGCACGCCGGTGCGGTCGGAAATAAACGCGACGGACCGGCTGTCGGGCGCCCACTGCGGGTTGATGCTGCGTCCCGGCATGTGGTCGAGCACGTCAATGCGGCCGCTGGCCACGTCGAGGAATGCCAAGCGTGACGTCGGCACGCGGAGCGTCGCGCGATCGGCCTGGGCCCCGCGGTCCGTGACGAACGCGATGGTGCGGCCGTCGGGCGACCACGCGGGGTGCAGGTCGGCGTGCCAGTCGCTGGTCAGGTGCCGCAGGTTGGTTCCATCGGTGTTGATCACGTACAGGTCTGACAGGCCGCCCTGGATGCCGGTGAACACCAACTGGGTGCCGTCCGGCGACCAACTGGGCGTCTGGATAGCCTGGACCGGGATGCGCAGGCGGCGATGCTCGCGCAGGCGATCCATGTCGAAGATCACGAGATCGTCCTGACCTCCGTGTTTTGCCGCCATCGCGAAGAATCGGCCGTCGGCTGACCAGGCGCCGGCCGAGTTCACGTAGCGCAGACTCTCGAAATCCGCGCTGAACGCGCTCTTCACCAGCTGGCCGAGCACCCGTCCGGTTTCGGTCTCGGCCACGTAGAGATCAATGAAGAACGAGCCGCCCTCCGAGAAGTACGCGATGCGCCGCCCGTCGGGCGCGACCACGGGCGAGAGATGCATCCGGGCCCGCGTACGGCGCGTGACCAGAGCCGGGCGGCCCACCATCCGCGCGGTCTCCTGCTCGGCAATCTGGGGCAGGTAGGTGCGGCGAACATGGAAGTGCCACTCATCGGTGAGCTGCTCGAGGGTCAGGCCCAGCGCGCGGCGGAAACCCTGGGCGACGCCGTGTGTTGCCACGTTGTGCAGAATCTCGCCGATCACTTCATCACCCCAGCGCTCGCCGATGTAGGCCATCAGGGCGTGGCCATACCGGTAGGGGAACACGCGCGGGTCGTTGGTCATCTGCTCGATGGTTGGCAGATGTCCTTCGATGGCCGCGTTGCGGAGCCACATGGCCGTAATAGGGGTCACCGGCCCGGCCGAGAGGTATTCGGCCATGCCTTCGGTGAGCCAGAGCGGCGGCTGGACCGCGATGAGACGGGGGATGCTCGCGCCGATGCGGCCGCGGGCAAAGATGTCATAGTGGAACTGGTGCACCATTTCGTGCATCATCACTCGTTCAAAATCTTCGTAGCTGCCCGTGAACGGCATCATGATGCGATGCCGGAAGGCATCGGTGACCCCGCCGGTGGCATCGCCGACGTCCGTCACGTTGTTCTGCTGGAACTCGGAGTGCGACGCGAACAGGATGATCGGCTGCCGTTCGCGATAGCGATGGCCGAGGACGCGGGACAGGCGGGCGTAGGCCCGCTCGGCCATCCGCGCGGCGTCCAGCACGGCCTCGCGGGCGTCGTTGTAATAGTAGATGTCGAAGTGGGCGGTCTCGAGAATGCTGAACGGCAGATGGCGGTACTGTACGCGGTTCTGGCCGAAGTACTGCGCACGCGCCGCCGGGGCGACACACGCCACCAAGGCCAGCACGAGCAGCAGTCGGCGCATTATCCAGCTTCCTCCGCCAGCGTCTGGGATGGGGCATCCGCCCAGAGGCGTTCGAGTTGGTAGAACTCCCGCAGGGCAGGGTGGAACACGTGGACCACGAAGTCCACATAGTCCAGCAGGACCCAGCGTCCTTGCGGCAGCCCCTCCACATGATGCAGCGTCACGCCGTCCGACGCCAGCGCTTCAACCACACGCTGGGCGCTGGACTTGACGTGCGTAGCGGACGTGCCGCTCGCGATGATGAAGAAATCGACGGCGTCATGCACGGTCCGCAAGTCCAGTATTACCACATTGCGGGCCTTATGGTCCGCCAGCGTTCTGGCGGCGGCGCGTATGACGTCAGGAATGGCTTTGGTCTTCATTCTGGTAGAACACGCCCCACGCACCGGGCCCCGTGTGCACGCCGACCGCCGCGGTGATGGGGTGGATCACGATTTCCAGCGGGTTGTAGCGGGCGGCAAGGTCGTTCCGCAGGCGTTCCGCCACATCCGGCGCGCTGGCATGCACGATGCCAATGCGGAGGCGGGCAGGGCGAGGGGTGAGGCGCTGGTCCAGGTGCCGGAGCACGCGGGGGATGAGGGCTTCGCGGCCGCGGACACGGTCCAGGGGGATCACTTTGCCGTCGGGCGCTACTTCGAGAATCGGCTTCACGTCGAGCAGCTGGCCGATCCAGGCCTTGCCGCGTCCGACGCGTCCCGACCGCAGCAGGTTGTCGAACACGTCCACCGTGAACAATCCGCCGGACTGGTCCCGGATGCGCGACAACTCCCCGGCCACCCAGCTCGCCTCATGGCCCTGCTCCAGCAACTCGACGGCGCGGATGGCCAGGAGGCCCGTGCCGAGGGACGCGCTGCGCGAATCCACCGCCGTAATGGCGCCGCCTACGGCTTTCGCGGCCGCGACGCCCGTGTTGTATGTGCCGGAGAGCGCCTTGGCCAGCAGGATGGCCAGGACCTGGTCGGCCTGGGTCAGCGCATCCTCGAACCCCTGGACAAAGGCGTCGGGCGTCGGCTGCGAGGTGGTGAAGACCGTGCCTTCGCGCATGCGGGGGTAGATGTCGTCGGCCGTAATCTCGACGCGGTCCCGATACGTGCGGGTGCCTTCGATGACCTGCACCGGCACCATGATGATGCCGTGCCGGCTGATGATCTCATCAGGCAGGTCACTGGACGAATCCACCAGCACGGCGACCCGGGCGCGTTTGTCGTGTCGCTGGCGATGCTGGACCCGCATGTCGTCGGCCTTGGTGGCTTCGACCGCCCCCCACGACCGCCCGAGCGCGAAGATCTGTTCGGTATCGTTGGTGTGGACGTGCACCTTGAGCAGGTCGCCGGTCATGAGGATCACGATGGACCCGCCGAGCGGTCGCAAGGCCGTGCGCACGGCGTTGGCGTGCGGCAGCGCCGTGCCGCGCACGAGGATCTCCGTGCAGTACTGATAGTCGCGGTCGGCCACGACCTCGGCCATCGCGGCGGCATCGGGCACGTCCCACACGGGCTCGCCGTCTATCGGGACGATGGGGTCACCGTCAATCAACCGCACGATGCCCTCAAGCAGCCGCACGAACGCCTTCGCGCCGGCATCCACCACGCCGGCGTCCTTGAGGACGGCGAGCAGATCGGGCGTGCGGGCGAGCGCTGCCTCGGCTTCCAGCAGGAGGCGACGCATCAACTCGTCGAAGTGACGGGTCTCGCGAGCAATGCGTTCGGCCGCGGCGGCCACGTCGCGCGCGACCGTGAGGATCGTGCCTTCGACCGGTTCGTCGAGGGCGGAAGACAATCGCACGGATCCGGCGGCCATGGCGGAGGCCACCTCCGGTGCATCCGCGGTGACGCGGTCGCCGAGGCCCTCGTGGAATCCCACCAGGAACTGCGAGAGGAGAATGCCCGAGTTCCCGCGGGCGGCCATGACACAACTCTCGGCAATGGCCCGCGTGACCCCCGGCATCGGGGTATCGTCGGGCATCGCGCGCATCCGGGTCGCGACCGCCCGGAGCGTGAGCGCGAAGTTGGTACCCGTGTCGCCGTCGGGCACCGGGAACACGTTGATGCGGTTCAGCTCCTCGCGTCCGGCATCAACCCAGTCGGCGGCGGCCAGGATGGCCCGCCGCAGTCGCGGGCCGTCCAGATACGCGATGCTCAGGCTTTTACCACCCAGACACGCAGTTCGGGTTTCACGTCCGCATGCAACCGCACCACGACCTTGTGGACGCCGACGGTCTTGATGGG
>JBBDNM010000065.1:15455-16676 GCA_040877595.1 Gemmatimonadales bacterium
CAGGTCCAGCCCGGCGTCCAGCACTCCCAGGGCCAACAGGACCCCGAGGACGACGGGCGAAAGAAAAACTATCGCCAAAGCCGCCAAGGCGGCCACCCAGCGACCGGCCCCGGCCCGCACCCAGAGGAAGGCGGCGACCGCCCAACCCCGCGCCAGAAACAACGCGGTACCCACAGCCAACAGGTTCCACGCCACGAGCCGCAGGGCCGGCACCGGTGGCAGAAACAGCACCCCGACCAACCCGAGTACCAGCATCCAGCCCAGATGCTCGCTGAATCGAAAATCCCGCGTCGGTGCCGGCGCCACGCCACGCGGCGTGACCGCTAACCGCCCATGGAGCGCCGTGGCGAGGCCCAGACCCACCATCACCTGTAACACGCCGATAGCGGGAAAGAGGTTGGCCGTCCAACGGACGATCTGGTCCAGCGTCCCACTGAACCGCGCTTGCGTTTCTCCCGCGAGCACGTCCCACTGAAACCCGCTCATCGCAATGCGGAGCGCAAACCCGGTGCGGTGTTCCACCCACCAGTGCAACCGTGTCCACGACCACCCGAGGACCACGTAGAGCAGGGCCGTGCCGGCCAACGCGATGAGCGCCGAGACGAGCGCCCGATGCGTGACGCTCCATCGGGTGTGGTCGGCCAAGAGCACGAACACCACCGTCGCGAGCAGGGCGGCGGCGCGCATGGTCTGGCCCGGCAGGTCACCCGGCCAGGCCAGCCACACCACGGCCAATCCGGTGAACGCACCGGCCCACAGCGTGCGCCAGCCACCGGTGGTGCCGCGTCGCAGTCCCAATGCGGCAACCGGCAGGGCCACGAGGCCCGCCGGCGCCACAAAGGCAAAGCCCGCCGCGGCGAGCACGAGCCGGCCGAGCCGGCCCTGCGGCCAGCCGGCCGCGTCGGTCATCAGCGGTCGTAGCCGCGGATGTAGGGCACGAGCGCCAGGAACCGCGCCCGCTTGAGCGCGGTGGCCAGCTGGCGCTGATGCCGAGAACACATGCCGGACAACCGGCTCGGCAGGATCTTGCCGCGCTCGGTCGTGTACCGGCTCAGCGCGCGGTCGTCCTTGTAGTCCACGACGCGTACCCCGGACTCACACACGGGGCAGGTCTTGGCGCGACGGCGAATCATTCGTCGCCCTCCTCATCATCATCGTCATCGCGGGACGGCAGGGAACCGGCCGGCCGCGGGGCTTCGCCCTCGTTGACGACCACGAGGT
>JBBDNM010000066.1:0-41898 GCA_040877595.1 Gemmatimonadales bacterium
CTTCATGATGCCCTCCGACCCCAATTATACCGCTGAACTCGGCCTGCCGCATAACTCACTTTGAACTGCGTAGGTTCAACAGGAATCTGCATAAGCACGGTCCGCGGCCGCCTCGCTCTCCATCAGGGGTAACCTCCCCCAGTATAGGAAATTCCGGCCCGCTCGGCCAGCCCCCAGGGCCAGAACGCCGAAGCGGGAATGCGCGATATGACGTAGGTCGGTTAAGTGTCCTTACCGAGCCTACGGGATGATACCGGTAGCGGCGGCAAGAGGTCCGCCGGGCTCTGCACGCCGAGTGGACCGCGGTTCAGCACGTGCGTATAGATCATCGTCGTCCGCACGTCCTTGTGCCCCATCAGTTCCTGGATGGTCCGAATGTCGTAGTGAGCCTCCAACAGGTGGGTCGCAAAGCAGTGCCGGAAGGTGTGGCACGTCACCCGCTTGTTCAGCCCCGCCGCCTTTGCCGCCCGCCGTACCCGCCGCTGCACGCCCGACGCATGCAGGTGCCACCGCTGATACCCCTCCCCACTCGGCGTCCGCCGCCGAGCAGGCAGCAACCAGTACCACGGCCACTCGGCCGGCGCCGACGGATACTTCCGCGCCAACGCCGTCGGCAAGGGGACCACGATCCCGGCCGCACGGTCCGCCAACCATCGCCGACGCACGCGCGGCACCCAGACCTCCAGGTCCTCCACCACCGGCGCCGCAAGCATCGTCACGCGGTCGTCCCCTCCCTTGCCCTCCCGCAACCGGATCGTCCGCGCCCCGACATCCACGTCCTTGATCCGCAACGACATGGCCTCCCGCAGACGCAACCCCGAGCCGTACATCAACAGCGCCGCCAATCGCGCGCTGCCGCGAAGGTGCGACAGGACCACCCCCACCTCCTCGCGCGACAACACCGTCGGCAACCGCTTGGGCTCCGGCGACCGCACCAGCTCCCGCAACCGGCCCAGCGGTCGCTCGACCACATGCTCGTACAGAAACAACAACGCACACGCCGCCTGGTTCTGCGTCCCCGGCGCGACCCCCTTCTCCACCGCCAGGTACGTGAGAAACGCGTTCACCTCCTCCTGTCCGAGCACCCGGGGATGCCGGGTGCCCGCCCACGCGATGTACCGGCGCGCCCAGCCGACGTACGCCCGCTCCGTCCGCCGGCTGTAACCACGCACCCGCAGCGCGCCCTTGAGCGCACGGATCAAGTCGCCTCGCGCCATGGCATAACATGGAGCGTGCGACGGCCACCACCGCATCATTTCAACGCAGATTGGTGCAGAAGTGTCGCCGGCACGCCGCGGTGCAGACCCTCGGGTCAGCAGTCCTGACAATACCCGGCGCTCAGAGTGAAGAACCAGAGACGCTGGAGACGCGCGCAGTTCTGACGGGCCGTCAGAGACCTTTACGAAAACACCGGATGACCTCGGTTTCCGCAAACCCCAGCGCGAGATGCGCCTTCCAGCTGATCGCATTGTCCACCAGCGCGTCGGACGCGAATTCCGTGCATCCCTGCCCCCGTGCCCAGTCTTCGGCCGCCACCATCAACACGCGGCCCACGCCGAGTCGCCGCGCCTCAGGCACCACGTACCATCCCTCGAGATACGCCACCGGGTCGGTGACGCACCCTTCCGCGTAGGGCCGGAACGAAAGCTCAACCAACCCGACCGCACGGTCCCCATCAAACGCCAGCAACACCTCGGCCGGCATCCGCAACTCGCCACCGAAGTACTTCTCGATCTCCGGCGCGTGGTCTTCCGGACTCTCCGGCCACAGCGCAATCCGCATCGCCAACCAGGCCGGCGCGTCAGCCGGCGTCGCGGACCTCACCAGTGGCATCATTCCCCTTGCACCCTGCACCTTGCACCTTGCACCTTCAGTTCCTCAGTCCCGGCGTAATCGCCACCGCGTTCTCGAAGTACACCTGCCGCAACACCTCATCCGGCAGGTCAATCCCGTACAGCTTCCACGAGGCGTGGTAGTCGCGATAGTAGTCGAAGTAGTCATCGCGCGTCTCGAAGACGCGCCAGTAGTACGGATACTCGCCCGGCTGGAACGAGTCCTTGCCAAACAGGATGCGGTCCTGATACCGCACAAAGAAATCGTGTGCGGCCCGCGGCTGGCGGCCGATGTCGTACAGCACGGCCCCTACCTCGGTATACAGGTTGGGCATCTCGTCCAGCATGCGACCGAGTCGGCCCAGATCGTTGGCGTGCCATCCAAGATGCGCGATCACGAACGTGGTGCGGCGATGCCGACGCAACAGGTTGTCGCGCTCCGTCATGAGCTGTTCGAACGAGGGGTACTCCTCGGCGGGATACCGGCGATTCGGGAACAACGCCAGCTCGAGCCAACGTTCGTTCTGGAAATCAATCGGTTGCCAGAACTCCTGCGGATCGGCTGTGTGAATGAAGACTGGGATGCCAAGCCGAGCGGCGGCCTCCCAGACGGGACCCAGGTCCGGATCATCAATGCGAAGTCGGGTGCTGTCGGCCTTCCGAATGGACAGGCCGAGTCCCTTGCCGATCTCGCCAATCCCCACGGCCCCCGCCGCGATGTCGGCTTCCAACTGTGCCACCGCGCGCTCGGCCCAGCCCGGACCCACGTTGCGGAAGTCGATGCCGGTCAGGAAGCGCACGCGGTCGCGCATCCCCATGCTGTCGGCCAGCGCGATGGCCCGCCGCAGGTTGTCGCCCGTCATGTTGTTGGCCGCGACGATGGTCCGGATGTTCAGGCTGTCCAGCGCCCCACGCAGCTGCAGCAAGCCCTCCGGCGTGCTGATCAACTGACCGAACGGATGGCCGTGAAAATCGATGGCGGGAAACCGTGCGCGCGGCACCGGATGGGCCGGAGCCACCAGCGTGGACCGCGGCCGATAGTCCAGAATGCTGGGCGCTTCCATGGTGGGCGCCTGGCACATGAGCGGCCGCACCTCCGTCATGCCGGGCGGACAGGACTGGCCCGGCTGGATCGGGGTGCCCCGGTTCTGGCCCGGACCCTGAGCAAAGACCACACCAGGGACAGCGAGAACCAGCAACAAACCACGATAATTCATGTCTTCCTCAATGGTTGACCATGGTCGTGGACCATGGTACATTCGGTCATGGCAAAGGATACAGTCCCCATCTCGGTCTTCAAGGCCCAGTGCCTCGCCCTGCTCAAGCGGGTGCGGGAAACTGGTACCCCGCTCGTGGTCACCAAGTTTGGCGAACCGGTCGCGGAGGTGATACCACCAGCCCTGCCGGCACCCGCCGGAGACTGGATGGGCTCACTCGCCGGCAAGTACGTGATCATCGGTGACATCATGGAACCGATCGATGTCGAGTGGGAGGCACTCAAGGAATGAGGCTGCTCCTCGACACCCACATCTGGCTCTGGAGTGTACTGGAGCGCGAACGCCTGACCGCGCGCGTGCGCGCCGCCCTTGCCGACCCCGACACCGAACTCTGGGTCTCCCCGATCTCCACGTGGGAGCTGCTATTGCTGGTCGAGCGCGGGCGCTACGGTCGACTGGCCGGAGTCCCGCCTGGCCGCGCCGCCGAGGATGCCTTGGCGGCCGGTCCTTTTCGCGAGGCATCGATTACACACGCGATCGCGCAGGCCAGTCGGCACGTCGCATTGCCCCACCACGACCCGGCAGATCGCTTTCTGGTGGCCACGGCCCGCGTACTTGATCTCCAGCTCGTAACCGCGGACGCGACGATCATCCGTGCGCGGCAGTGTAAGGTCCTTCCCAACCTCTAGTATCGAATCGCGTAGTAGATCACATAGAACCACGAGAATATCCCGTGGAGAATCGCCCAGAGAATCGACTGGTTGGCATGCCAGGAGATCGTGATGGCGAGCGCCGTGCCGAACCCGACGCCTACCTTGGCAGCACTCCCGGCCCCACTGCGTGCATTGGTCATCGCATTACACCTTCTGTAAGAGGGTCAGCGCCGTGCCGCCCAGGATGGCCGCTTGGTCCGCCGGCGGCAGGTCCAGCCCGCGCACGGCACCCAACGCCTTGGCGACGCTCCCCACCTCATGCGGGTAGTCGCTACCAAACACCAGATGGTCGGCCCCCAGATAGCCCATCGCCATGCGCAGCGCGTGCGGCTCGAAGTTCACGGTGTCCACATACATCCGCTTCACATACTCCGACGGTGCACGATCAATATGCACGCGACACTCGGCGTAGGCGTGAAATCCACGGTCCATGCGTTCCACCAGGTACGGGAGCGTCCCCCCCAAATGGCCCAGCACGACCTTGAGGCGCGGAAACCGTTTTGGCACACCGGCAAAGATCAGCCGCGCCGCGGCGACGGTCGTGTCGAACAGGAATCCCATGATGGCCGTGAGCCGATACTCGGCGATGCCCTCGAGTGAGCGCGGGCTGGTCGGATGAATGAATGCGGGCGCGCCCACTTGGGCGGCCACGATGCTCGGGCTCACAAAAATGCCGGTGCCAATGACGGCACCGGCCACGAGGGCGGTGGCGGCAAGCGGGGTCAGGGCCCGGCGTAAGGTCCCCATCGCACTCCCCCTATTCTCGATAGGTGTCACTTGCATACGACGCTACTCTGGCGTATCATGACACATGGTCATGAATCATGATACTAAGAAAAACCGCGTATCTGAGCCGGTTCAGGTCTATCTCGACGCAGCCGACCGCTCTCGACTCGAGCATCTAACGGCGTCCCTGCACCTTACCAAGTCGGACGTACTTCGGCAGGCGCTGCGGACTCTTGAGGCACAGGTCAGCAGCCCGGCATCACATCCGGCCCTGCGCGTGGCCGGCCTCGCCGACGCCGAATCGGTGCCAGGTTCCGGCGATGCGGCCCGCGAGCACGATCAGATGCTTGCGGACGAAGAAGTCCGCTCCTGGGATGCGTGAACTGCTCGTGGACACCAGCGCCTGGTACCCGCTGGCGGTTGCGTCGCATCCGGACCACGCCCGCGTGCGTGCCGCGCTGGCCGAGCGGGTGGCGGATCGCTTCGTCGTCGTCACCACCAACCTGATCGTTGCAGAAACCCATGCGCTCTTGATGCGCCGGGTGCATGGTGCGGCGGCTCGGCGGTTCGTGGGGCTGGTTCGGGAGCCCCCCAACGTCGTCGTGACGGCCACACCCGCACTCGAGGAGACGGCACTGCACGACTGGCTGGACCGCTTCACGGATCAGCCGTTCTCCCTCACGGATGCCGTGAGCTTTGCCGTCATGCGGGAGCGCAACATCGAGGAAGCGCTCGCGCTGGATCATCATTTTGTCGTGGCGGGATTTACGGTTCGGCCCTGAGCCGACCCCCACTGCGTGATGCGGACGTCAATCGGGTCGAGACGCGGGGGGAGGGTCACAGGTGCTCCGCGAGCCAGCCCTCGACCTCGGCCCGGTACGTCGCCAGCGCGGCCTCGCTCGTCGCCTCGAACCGCATCACCAGCACCGGCTGGGTGTTGGACGCCCGAATCAGCCCCCACCCGTCCGGAAAGGACATGCGCACCCCGTCCAGCGTGAGCGTCTCATACTTCGCGCCAAAATGGGCGACCGCCGCCTCGATGATCCCGAACTTGCGGTCGTCCGGGCAGTCCACCCGCAACTCCGGCGTGGCAAATATCTCCGGCAGGTCCGCCAGCAGGCGCCCGAGCGGTCCGCCCTCCCGCGCGACGTACGCCAGCAGCCGGGCGGCGGCGAAGAGCGCGTCGTCAAACCCATAGTAGTCGCCCGCAAAGAACATGTGCCCGCTCATCTCACCGGCCAGCGGGGCGTGCAGTTCCTTCATGCGTGCCTTGATGAGCGAGTGGCCCGTCTTCCACATCTCCGGCTTCAACCCGGCCAGGGTCAACTGATCCTTCAGCACGTTGGAGCACTTCACGTCGAAGATGACGTAGTGCCCCTTCCCCATCCGGTGTACCAGATCGCGACCCAGCAACACGAGCAACTGGTCGCCAAAGACGATGCGGCCCGTTTCGTCCACCGCGCCAATCCGGTCGCCATCGCCATCGAACGCGATGCCCAGCTCAGCCCGCTCGCGCCGCACGGCCGCCTGCAGGTCCACCAGGTTCTCAGGCACCGTCGGGTCGGGATGATGGTTCGGGAACGTGCCGTCGGATTCACAGTACAGCGGCACCACCTCCGCCCCCAACCCGCTCAGAATTCGCTCAGCACACACACTGGCCACACCGTTGCCGCAATCCACAACCACTTTCACCGGCCGGACGAGCGGGCCATTGCGACTGATGATAGCCTCGGCGTAGCGCTCAAGCACCGACCCATCAATGTCCAACGCCCCTGCCCCCTGCCCCCTGCCCTCTGCACCTTGCACCCCTGTTATGATCTCAAACAACCGCTGAATATCATCCCCATACACCGCTCCCCCGCCCGCCACCATCTTGAAGCCGTTGAACTCGGAGGGATTGTGTGAGCCCGTGACCTGCAACCCGCCGTCGGGCGTCAGCACATGCGTCGCGAGATACAACGCGGGGGTCGGCAACACACCGATGTCCACCGCCGTCCCGCCAGCCTGGGCGATGCCATCCCGCACGGCACGGGCCAGCAACTCCCCGCTGGGCCGGTTGTCGCGTCCCACGCTGAGCCGGGGCGCGTGCCCGACGCGCTCCTGTGCAAGCGTGGCAAACGCGCCGCCGATGGCGTGCGCAAGCTGGGGCGTGACCTGCTCGCCCACGATCCCGCGGATGTCATATTGACGGAAAATGACGCGCGGCGCGTCCATCAGGGCCGCTGCGTGATGAACAGACCCCGCGTCGCGCCGACCGCGTTCCCACCGTCACGCGCCGCATCCAGCGCCTTGTTAGGCCAGACACCGAACAGCAGGGTGAGAATCGCCGCGACGGCGAGCACACCGCGCGCCGCATTCCCCAATACCGCCCGGTCTGCCACCGCGTGCTGGCGCGGCGTCTCCGCCTGCTTCATGTACATCGCCATGATGACCGGCAGGTAGTAGCCCGCGCTCACCACGCTGGCCAAGACGAGGATCACCGCCAGCGTCGCCTGCCCCGCCCCGACCGCGGCGACCAGGATGGTCCACTTGCCGATGAAGCCGGCGGTACCTGGGAAGCCCAGCAAGGCCAGCATGAACACGGCCATCGCGAAGGCGAGCCACGGGCGGCGCTTGGCGAGACCGGCCAAGTCGTCAATCTCCACGTCGCGCTCGCCGTCCTCACCCAACGCGCCGAGCATACCGAAACTGCCGACCGTCATCAGCGTGTAGGCCAGCGCGTAGAACAGGAACGCTGACGCTCCGGCCGGCGTACCGGCGACCACCGCCACCAGCAGATACCCCGCGTGGCCAATGGATGAGTACGCCAGCATGCGCTTGAGTTTCCGCTGGGAGAGCGCCACCAGGTTGCCGACGATCATCGTGATCGCGGCGAGCACCCAGACGGCGCCCTGCCAGATCTCGCCCGCCTCGCCGAAGGCGGTCACGAACACGCGCACGAACGCGGCAAATCCGGCGGCCTTGACCGCAGCGGCCATGAAGCCCGTGATGGGTGTTGGGGCCCCGTCGTAGACGTCCGGGGTCCACATGTGGAATGGTACGGCGGCCACCTTGAACCCGAACCCGATGAGCAGCATCCCAATGCCGATGACCAGCATCGGGGCGCGGTCCGCGATCAGGTGGGACGTGGCCAGCTGGAGCGCGATGCCGGTCAAGTTGGTCGTGCCGGTGGCACCGTACACCAGCGCGATACCATACAGCAGGAACCCGGACGCAAATGCGCCGAGCAGGAAGTACTTAAGGGCGGCCTCGGCGCTGTACGGACTGTTGCGCTTGATGCCGGCCAATACGTACACCGCCACCGACATGGTCTCGAGTCCCAAGAAAATCACGAGCAGGTCGGCCGCACCACCCATGAGCAGCATGCCGATGGTGGCGAACAGCAACAGCACGTAGTACTCGGGCAGCCAGATCTGCTCGCGGCCCAAGTACCCCAACGAGAGCAGGACCGCGCCCATCGCGCCCAGCAGCATGATGGTGCCACTCATCCAGCGGAACGGATCCAGCGCGATCATGAGCGGGAGGCCGGCTGGCTCGGCCCCCGCGCTCCAGAGCCACCACAAGGCCAGCAGCCCCGAAGCGAGCGCCCCGACCGTGAGGTTCCCCACCAGCCGCTGGGCGCGGTCGTCCCCGTGGCGCCATGCGGCGACCAGCATGAGGACCAGCGCCCACGCGGTCAGCACGATTTCCGGCAGCAACGAGAGCGCCATGCCGAGCGGATTGGTCAGGTCAATCGCCATGGTGTTCATGGACGCACCTGCCGGATCACCCGCTCAACGGACGGCTCCACGCGGTCAAGGATCGGTTTCGGATACAGCCCGATCCAGAGGATCGCGATGATGATGGGCACCAGGATGGCGACCTCTCGGCCGGATAGGTCCTTCATGGTGGCGTTCTCGCCCTGCGGCTCCTCATTGAACAGGATGCGCTGGAGCGCCCACAGCAGGTACGCCGCGGCAAAGATCACGCCGGTCGTGGCGATCGCGGTTGCCCACGGAAATGCCTTGAAGCTGCCGACCAGCACCAGGAACTCACCCACGAAACCGTTCGTGCCGGGCAGCCCGATGGACGACAGGGCAACCAGCATCAACACGGCCGAAAGCATCGGGACGCTGCGGGCGATGCCGCCAAACGCCGCGATCTCCCGCGTGTGCCGGCGCTCATACAGCATGCCGATGATGAGGAACAGCGCGCCCGTCGAGATGCCGTGGTTGATCATGATCACGATGGCGCCCGTCACGCTCTGCGTGTTCATCGCCCAGATGCCGAGCATGACGAAGCCCAGGTGGCTCACCGATGAGTAGGCCACAAGCTTCTTGAAGTCGGGCTGCACCATGGCCACCAGCGCGCCGTACACAATCCCCACCACCGCGAGCACGACGACGATCATCTGCACGGTTGGGTGAAACGCGGCTTCGGGGAAAAACGGCAGCGCGAACCGCAGGAAGCCGTAGGTGCCCATCTTGAGCAGGATGCCGGCCAGGATCACCGAGCCTGCCGTGGGCGCCTCGACGTGCGCGTCCGGCAGCCACGTATGGAATGGGAAGACGGGGACCTTGATGGCGAACGCCAGCGCAAAGGCGCCGAACAACCAGAACGCGCTGCCCCGCACCAGGTCGGCGTTCATCAGCAGGTGCCCGTAGTCGAACGAGTACGATCCGGTGGCGCGGCCCACCTGCCAGTACATCACGAGGATCGCCACCAGCATGAGCAGCGATCCCACAAACGTGTAGAGGAAGAACTTGATCGCGGCGTACAGCTTCCGCGCGCCGCCCCAGATCCCGATGATGAAGTACATCGGGATCAGCATGACCTCCCAGAACACGTAAAACACGAACATGTCGAGCGCCAGGAAGACGCCGATCATACCCGACGTGAGCACGAGCAGGAGCGCGTAGTATGCGCGGAGCTTCTCGGTGATGTAGTTCCAGCTGCCCAGCACGGCCAGCGGGATCGTTGCCGTGGTCAGGAGCACGAGGAACAGCGAGATGCCGTCCAGCCCGAGGTGCCAGCCCACGCCGTACGACGGTATCCACTCCCGGATCACGCGAAACTGCATGCCGCCGTCCGGCACGAAGCCGAACCACAGCTGCAGGGACACCGCGAACTCGAGCAGCGTGACCACGAGGGCCACGCCGCGCGCGCGCGCGGCCGGCAGCGCCAGGACCACGCCGGCGCCGACGACCGGGATCAGGAGCAGGAGTTCGAGTAACGGCATCAGGCCCCCGCCACCTGGTGGAGGAGCCACAGCGCGCCGAGGGTAAACACGGTGACGTACCAACCCACCGCCCCGCTTTGCACCCAGGATCCAATGGACCCGACGATCCGCGCGACCCGTGCCGACCCGTTCACGAGACCGCCGTCAATCGCACCCGCATCCACGCCCTGCCACAGGATCTTGTCACTCAGCCAGGCAATGGGCTGCACGATGACGGCATCGTAGATCTCGTCCACGTACCACTTCTTGAGCAGGATCTTCTGGAAGCCGGTCTCGGCCGGCGCGGCCTTGGCCGCGCTGAGTCCGTCCGGCTTGAGCAGGAACCACGCCCCCGCGATACCGGCAGCCGCGATCACGGTCGCCAGACCGAGCAACAACCACTCGGTGCTGTGGGCCAGGTGCAACTCGGGCACCAAGTGTTGCCCCGCCGCGGTCACGGGCTCAAGCCAGTGGTGCAGCCAGCCGGCACCCGGCAGCACGGCCGGCAGGTTGAGCAGGCCACCCACGGCCGACAGCACGGCCAGGACGACCAGCGGCGCGGTCATGACCTTCGGGGCCTCATGCAGATGCCCCTGCTCGTTGTCACCCGTGCGGTTGGGTCCGTGGAACGTGTACAGCATCATGCGCGTCATGTAGAAGGCGGTCATCAGGGCGGTCACGGTGCCCACAACCCACAGGACATAAAACAGCGGATGGTCGTGGCCGCGCGCGAACGTCATCGCGAGGATCTCGTCCTTCGAGAAGAATCCCGAGAAGCCCGGGATACCCGCAATCGCCAGCGTCGCGATCCACATGAGCCCGGCGGTCCACGGCATCCAGCGCCTGAGGCCACCCATGTTGCGCATGTCCTGCGCGTCGTCGTGGCTGTGGGTGCTGTGGTACGCGTGGTGCATGGCGTAGATCACGCTGCCGGAACCCAGGAACAACAGGGCCTTGAAGAACGCGTGCGTGACCAGGTGAAACACGCCGGCGGCGTACGCCCCGACGCCAACCCCCAGGAACATGTAACCCAGCTGGGATACGGTGGAGTACGCCAGCACCTTCTTGATATCCCACTGCTTGAGCGCGATGCTCGCGGCCCAGAGCGCCGTCACGGCCCCGATCGTCGCGACGACCGCCATGGCCACCGGCGCCATGGCAAACAGGACGTTGGCGCGCGCAATCAGGTAGATCCCGGCCGTCACCATCGTGGCCGCGTGGATCAAGGCGGACACTGGCGTCGGACCCGCCATGGCGTCGGGGAGCCACGTGTAGAGCGGGATTTGTGCGGACTTCCCCGTGCAACCGAGGAACAACAGGAGGGCGATCGCGGTGATCTCGGGGCCGCCCAATACGTAGGTCTGGAGGGCGCTGTCAAACACGGCGGTAAACGCCAGCGTTCCGGACTCGCGGAAGATCAGGAACATGGCCATCAACAGGCCGAAGTCCCCGATCCGGTTCATGATGAACGCCTTCTTGCCGGCGTCGGCGTTCGTCTTTTCCGTGAACCAAAACCCGATCAACAGGTAGCTGCAGAGCCCGACGCCTTCCCACCCGATGAACAGCATCGGGAAGTTGGCGCCGAACACCAGCACCAGCATGAAAAACACGAACAGGTTCAAGTACGCGAAGTAGCGCGCGTATCCCGGATCCGCGCGCATGTAGCCAATGCTGAACGTGTGAATCAGCGAGCCGACACCCGTAACCACCAGGAGCATCACTACCGAGAGACGGTCCACCTGGAACGCGAACGCCACGCCGAGGTCGCCGACCGGCATCCACTGCCACAGGGTAACGATTTCGGGCACGTACTGATGCGAGGTGTTGAGCGCGATGGGCACGGCAAGCCCGAAGGCCGCCCACAGTACGCCGGTGCCGATGATCGAGACGGCGCGCTTGGCGTCCGGCCTCCAGAAGCTCAGCGCCCCGTTGGCCAGGAACCCGAGGAACGGGAGGGCGACGACGACCGTGATCCAGGATGCCGACATCTAGCCGCGCAAGAGGTTGATGTCCCGAAGATTGACGGACTGCTGGTGCCGGAAGACCGCGAGGATGATCGCGAGGCCTACCGCCGCCTCAGCCGCCGCCACCGCCATCACAAAGAACACGATCACCTGCCCTTCCGGCCCCAACTGCTGGGCCAGGGCGACAAACGTGATGTTCACGGCGTTGAGCATGATCTCCACCGCCATGAAGATCACGATGACGTTGCGGCGCATGAGCACGCCGGCCACGCCGATCGAGAACAGGATCGCGGAGACCGCGAGCGCGGGACCGAGCAACATGGGCTAGACCTTCCGCTTGGCGAGCACGACGGCGCCCACGGCGGCGGCGAGCAGGAGGACGGAGGTGATCTCGAACGGCACGAGGTATTCCCGGAACAGCGTTTCGGCCACCAGGTCCACCACACCCATCTCGGCGTTGGTTTGGGCCATGGTGCCTTCCGGCAGGCGATAGGCGGCCGTCTGGAACAGGCCGCGCAGCGCCCAGAGCTCCGCACCCAACCCCAGTGCGATGACGCCGGCCAGGATGCGTCCCGGCCAGCCGCGCAGGTCGCTCGGGCCACCGCGGCCCAGGTTGAGCAGCATGATCACGAACAGGAACAGCACCATAATGGCGCCGGCGTACACGATGATCTGGATGGCCGCCAGGAACTGGGCATCCAGCACGAGGAACATGCCCGCCACCCCAAACAGTGTCGCCACCAGCCACAACGCCGCCGACACCGGGCTGTGGCGCGTGATGCACAACAGTGCGGAGAGGATGCTCAGGCCGGCAAAGGCCCAAAAGGCGGCGACGGTCATTACTCGCCCTTGGGATCCGTCGGATCCCACAACGTGCTCACCGGATGAGTCTGGGCGCAGAGGCGTTCGAGGTCGTACACGAACCGACTGCGCTCGTACTCCGAATTCTCGTAGTGCACGCCCACATGGATCGCCTCCTCGGGGCACACTTCCTGACAGTAGCCGCAGAACACACAGCGGAACTCGTCAATTTCGTAGATGAGCGGATAGCGGTGACCCTGCTCGTCCTCGCCTGGCACCAGCTTGATGCAGTTGGCCGGACAGATCTGCGGGCAGAGACCGCAGGCGACGCATTTGGCGCGCCCCTGCTCGTCGGTCAGCATGCGGTGCGTCCCGCGCCAGCGCGGACTGATGCTCCAGTCGGCGGTGGACTTCTCCTCGGGATACTGCATGGTGACCTTGGGCCGCATCAGGTGGCTCAGGGTGAGCGCCATGCCCTTGAGCGTGGCGCGCAGGTAGCTCACGCCCCCGTCCGGCCGCCGGACCACCTTCACGCCGATGGCCATCAGCCGATTGCCTCTCCGCCGCGCGTGCGGCGCTGGGTCGTGATCAGGCGGTCACGGTCAAGCATCCAGAAGACCGCGAACAGCACAGGGATGTTCACGGCGAACAGCGCCATGCCCCAGCGCCAATCCGCCGGCACGCTGAGCCGGTCCAACGCCAGCACGGCCGACGCCATAATCAACACATACGTGAGGGCCACGGGCAGCAGGACCTTCCAGCCCAGCGCCATCAACTGGTCAAACCGGAACCGCGGCAGGGTCCAGCGCACCCACACATACACCCAGATGAAAAACGACATCTTCAGGAAGAACGCGAGGTGCGTGAGCCCGAACTGCAGCAACGCCCCGAGCGACCAGCTGGTGCGCACCTGCTCGTCCCAGGCGGTAAACGGGATATCCCATCCCCCGAAGAAGAACGTCGCCATCAGCGCCGACATCGTGATCAGGGCGGCATACTCGGCGATGAAGAACATCGAGAACTTCATCGCGCTGTACTCGGTGTGATACCCGGTGACCAGTTCGGCCTCCGCCTCGGGCAGGTCGAACGGCAGGCGATTGGTTTCGGCAAACGCCGAGATCACAAACAGGATGAACGCCAGCGTGGCGGCGAAGACGAACCACGTGGTCTGCTGCTGCTTGGCGATGATGTCCGACAGGGGCACGTTCCCGGCGAGCAGGAGCACGACCACCAAGCTCAGGCCCAGCGCGATCTCGTAGCTGATCATCTGCGCCGTGGCGCGCAAGCCCCCGAGCAAGGCGTACTTGCTGCCACTGCTCCAGCCGGCCAGCACGATGCCGTACACGCCGAGGGAACTGAGGGCCAGGATGAACAGAAACCCGATCGGCAGGTCGGCGACGACCATGGGGATCGGTCCCGCGTGTACGAACTGCCCCAACATGGGGAGCGTGAAGTCGAACGGCGGGAGGGGGGCGGCGAACGGGATCACCGCGAATAACATCAGACCCGTACAGAACGCGAGCGCCGGCGCCAGCAGGAAGAGCCCGCGATCCGCCTGCGCGGGCCACGTTTCTTCTTTCATGATGTTCTTGACGCCGTCGGCCAGGTTCTGCAGCAGGCCGAATGGTCCGACACGGTTGGGACCCAAGCGGTCCTGCAGGAACGCACTGCCCCGCCGCTCCACCCAGATCACCATGATCACGCCCACCATCACGAGCGTGAAGACGAGGCCGATGCGAAACGTATTGACGAGGAGGAACCCCTTGAACTCCGGGTTCATGCGCGCGCCCCCGCGACCCCGGCAGCCAGTGCCGCAAGCACCCACGACGCCGGACGTGCCATACCCGGCGCCGCCTTGGCTTGAGCGTACGCCTGACGCCTACCGTCACGATTCGTGAACGTGCCGTCTTCCTCAGCGACATTCGCGACAGGCAACACTACCTGTGCGTTCCGGGCGCCCGTCGGCAACGACGTGCCGAGGTAGAGTGTCCGGGTCGGGAGCGTGACGCCGTCCAGGGCGTCCTCCAGCACGATCACGCATGCCGCACCCTGTGCCTGCTGCACGGCTTCGTCAAACGCCTCGCGGTAGCCCAGATCCGTGGCGCCGCGGACATTGGGCGCGCGCTCTTCGCGGAGCGCGAGGTGCGGCACGCCGTTGAGCGGCACCTCGCCCGGCACACGCGGTACGCGGAACGCGCCGATAAAGCCGGACCCTGCGAGGGTCTTGGCGGCGGCGAGCGCTTCGTTGGACGTACTCGGCGACGCGAGGACCACCACTGGACCCTTCACGCCGCGCAGCATGCCGGCCGCACGCTCCATGGCCGTGTCCCAGTCCACGGCGTGCAGGTCACCACCGTCGGCCACCAGCGGGGCTTCGATCCGGTCGCCGCGATTCATCCAGCGGTAGTTGAACCGCCCGTGATCGCAGATGAAGTACTTGTTGACCTCGCTCGAACGCGGCTTGATGCGCACCACCGTATTCGCGCGCGTCTCAAGGGTGATGGCGCAGCCCTGCGAGCACCCGGTGCAGATGCTGGGGCCCTTGTCGAGCTCCCACGCGCGTGCCTTGTGCAGGCTGTCCTTCGAGAGCAGCGAGCCGACGGGACACAGGTCCACCACGTTGCCCGCCCAGGGATGGTCGAGCTCTGCGTCCGGGTGAATCCCAATGAAGGCCCGGTCCCCACGTTCCGACACATTCAGGACGGACGCATCGGCCACGTGATCCATGAACCGGACGCAGCGGGTGCACAGGATGCAGCGGTTCGGGACGTATAAGACGTCACCGCCAAAGTCCTCGACCGGGTTGAAGCGCTTGGCGTACGTCGAGTAGCGCGTATTGGCGCGCCCTTCCTGGAAGACGTAGTCCTGCAGCTCGCACTCGCCGGCCTGATCACAGATCGGGCAGTCGAGCGGATGGTTGATGAGGAGAAACTCGAGCACGCTCTTGCGGGATTCCAGGGCCTGCTCGCTGAAAATCTTCACCACCTGACCCTCCGCCACGGCGGTCGCGCAGGCGATGTGGAGCTTGGGCGCGCCCTCGACTTCCACCAGGCACATGCGGCAGACGCCGGCCACCGGCAGCCCCGGATGGTAGCAGTAGTGCGGCACCACGATGCCGGCCTGCTTGGCGGCCTCGATGAGCAGGGTGCCCTTGGGCACCGAGACCGGGACGCCCTCGATGGTGAGCGTGACCAGCGCCGTCGCGGCCGGCGCCGTCACGCGAACGCGAGCGCCGGCTGGCGCTTGCCCGTGATGTAGGCCTCGAACTCGCCGCGGAACTTCTTGATGCCCGAGACGACGGGCGCAGCGCACGAGTCGCTGAGCACACAGATGGTCTTGCCGGTCATCTGGTCGGCCAGGTTGAGCAGGAGGTCCAGGTCGGTCATGGCACCCTTCCCGCCCAGGATCTTCTCCAGGATCTTCACCGTCCACGCCGTGCCTTCGCGGCACTGAGTGCACTGGGCGCAGGATTCGTGCGCGTAGAACTTGGCCAGCCGCATGATCTGGTAGACCATGTCGGCCGAGTCATCGAGTACAATGACGCCACCCGACCCGAGCATCGTGCCGGCCGCCACGCACCCTTCGTAGTCAAGGATGCAGCCTTCCGACTCCGCACGGTTCAGGATCGGCACGGACGATCCGCCCGGAATGCACGCCTTGAGGGTCTTGCCGTTCGGGATGCCGCCGGCCAGGTCGTACAACAGGTCCCTGAGCGGGAAACCCAGGGCCACTTCGTAGTTCCCGGGCTTCGCGATGTTGCCGCACACGGAGAGCAGCTTGGTACCCACGCTCTTCGGGTTGGACAGGCACATCGCCTGGTACCATTCCGCGCCCCTGTTCACGATGTGCAGCGTGGCGGCGAGCGTCTCGACGTTGTTGATCGTGGTGGGCAGGCCGAACAGGCCGGCCGCCGCCGGGAACGGCGGCTTGATGCGCGGGTTGCCGCGGCGCCCTTCGATCGAGTTCATCAGGGCGGTTTCCTCGCCGCAGATGTACGCCCCGGCCCCGCGGTGGATGTACATCTCACCCTTCCCCTGGCCCAGCAACCCGTCGGCGTAGGCTTCCGTGAGGGCGGTTTCCATGATAGCAAGGCAATCGGTGAACTCGCCCCGGATGTAGATGTAGCAGACATCCGCCTGAATGCCGTGCATCGCGATCGCGCAGCCCTCGATCAGGGCGTGCGGCGTCCAGCGCATGATCTCGCGGTCCTTGAACGTGCCGGGCTCGGATTCGTCGGCGTTGCAGCAGAGATAGTGGGGCTTCGTCTTCTCCTTGGGCATGAACGACCACTTCATGCCCGTGGGGAACCCGGCACCACCGCGCCCCCGCAACCCCGAGGCCTTGACCAACTCCACCAAGTCGGCGGGACGCATCCCCCGCGCCTTCGTGAGGGCCTGGTAGCCGCCAACCTTCTTCCAGCCCGTGAGACTCCGCGTCTCCGCGCGCCCGAAGTGTTCCGAGAGGACGACCGTTTCTTTCGGATGCGGCTTGTGCGGGAAACCCATTACGCATACCTCGCGAGCAGGTCGGGCACCTTGTCCGGCGTCACGTGCTCGATGAAGTCGTCATCAATCAGAACCGGCGTCGCGAACCCGCACGCACCCAGGCATTCCACCTCGATCACCGTGAATCGTCCGTCCGGCGAGGTGGCGCCCAAATCCCCGCACTTGGTGTGCTGGAGGAACGCCTTGACCACCTTCTCGGCGCCGCAGACGTTGCAGGGCGACGTGGTGCAGACCTGAATGAAATGCCGGCCCACCGGGTGCTGGTGGTACATCGTGTAGAACGTGACCACACCCTTCACGTACGCCGGTGTGAGGTCGAGCACTTCGGCCACCTCGGCCATCGCGGAGTCGGAGATCCAGCCGCGCGCTTCCTGAATCATCCAGAGGGCGGGCAGCAACGCCGCCCGCTTCGTGGGGTAGCGGGAAAGCGTCTCGTCGAGCCGCTTCCGGACATCCCCGACAAAGACGGGCTCGTGGGCGGTACCCGTGCTCATGCAACCACCGGGTTGAAGAGTGGAATGGATGAAGAGTGGAAGAGTTGGTGAAAGGGTGAAAACTCTTCCACTCTTCCACTCTTCATCTCTTGAACTGGCTTCATCGATCCACCTCGCCCATGACGATATCCACCGAGGCGTTGATCGCGATCAAATCGGACAGCATTTGACCCTCGGCCATGAACGGCAACGAGGCGAGGTTGATGAACGCGGGCGGGCGAAGCCGCCAGCGCACCGGCTTGGCCGAGCCGTCCGACACCAGATAGTTGGCCAGCTCGCCCTTCGGACTCTCAATGGGCATATAGACCTCACCCACCGGCGCCTTCACCCCTTCCATCACCTGCTTGAAGTGATGGATCATGGCTTCCATGTCACTCATCGCCGCGCTCTTGGGCGGCAGGATGACGCGATGGTCGTCCACGTTCACGGGGCCATCCGGCAGGCGGTCCAACGCCTGCTCGAGAATCCGTGTGGACTGGCGCAGCTCTTCGAACCGACAGAGGTAGCGGTCGTAGACGTCGCCGTGCTCGCCCACCGGGACATCGAAGTCGTAGGTCTCGTAGCCCAGGTACGGTTGGTCCTTGCGGACGTCGTACGGCACCCCGCTCGCGCGCAGCATCGGACCGGAGAGCGAGAAGTTGATGGCTTCTTCCGCGGTCAGGGCGCCGACGCCCTGGGTCCGGCCGCACCAGATTGCGTTGCGCGTGAGCGCGCGGTCCACTTCGGCCAGCGTCTTCGGGAAGGCGCGGCAGAATGCGCGGAGTCCTTCGGTGAACCCGTCCGGGATGTCGGCCATCATGCCACCGACGCGCGTGACGCTCGTCGTGAGCCGCGCGCCGGTCCACGCTTCCTGCAGGTTGTAGATGCGCTCACGCTCCTGGAAGCACCACAGGAACGGCGTGAAGGCGCCGATATCAATGGACGTCGTGCCCAGCCACACCAGGTGCGAAATGACGCGGCTCATTTCGCAGGCGATCACCCGCAGCACCGTGCAACGCTCCGTGATCTCGATGCCCATCAACTGCTCGACCGCGAGCGCGAACGCCACGTTATTCGACATCGGCGCGAGGTAATCCTGGCGATCGGTCAGCGGAATGATCTGGTTGTAATGGCGGTACTCGCCCAGCTTCTCAAAACCGGAATGCAGGTAGCCGATGTGCGGAATGACGCGCTTGACGACCTCGCCATCCAGCTCCACCACCAGCCGCAATACGCCGTGCGTCGCGGGATGCTGGGGACCGAGGTTGATCAGCATGTGCTCGCCGCCCAGATCCGGCGTGCCGGCCACGCTGAGCGGCACACGCGCGGGACGGCCCAACGCGTCCAGACTCGGCGTGGCCAGGTCGAAGGCGACCGTACGCTCAGCCATGGGACGGCTCGATCGGTTCGGGCAACTGCCCCCGCTCACCGCGGGCCAGGCGGTCGCGCATATCTTTCGGGAGTTCGTGAATCGCCTCGGCGATGGACAGCTCTTCCATGGAGTAGTGCGCTTCGGGATTGGCGTTCAGCGCCTGGCGCACCTGCTCGGCGCGCGAGAACCGGCCCCGGAGCGGGAAGTCCTTCCGGAGGGGGTAACCCTCGGCGTAGGTCTCCCACATGAGGATGCGTCGGAGGTCGGGGTGGCCACGGAACGTGATGCCGAACATGTCGTACACTTCACGCTCCATCCAGTCGGCGCCGCGCCAGATGGATACCACGGACGGCACCTCGAGCGCCTGATCCTTCGGCAGTTCCACCTTGACCCGCAACGACACCTTCCGCTCCATCGCATACAGCTGATAGACCACTTCCAGCGGGCGCTCGCCGTCGCGGTGTTCGACCGCCGTCAGGTCCGCCAGGTAGTTGTAGCCCTCGCCGGGCGTTGCCTTGAGCCAGCGGAGTACGTCGGACACCCGCGCCGCGTCCACCAGGACGATGGTGGCGCCGCAGGAGGTCGTGACCCGGCGGATGGCCCCGCCGAATTGCGCCTTGAGCGCCGCGGCTGACGGGTTCACGCGGATCGGGTCTGGTGGATGGAGTTGCCGAACGGCTCGGACAGCTCGTCAATCCGCTCGGCGGGCAGGGGCAGACCGGACGGTCCGATCACCTGTTCGTTACGAATGGACGGGTCGGCCAGCGATTCGCCCTTGACCTTCTTCTGGAGCATCATGATGCCGTAGATCAGTCCCTCGGGCCGGGGCGGGCAGCCCGGCACGTACACGTCCACGGGCACCACCGTGTCAATCCCTTGCACCATCGCGTAGTTGTCGAAGATCCCGCCGCTCGACGCGCAGGCCCCCATGGAGATCACCCATTTGGGTTGGGGCATCTGGTCGTAGATGCGGCGAATGACCGGGGCCAGTTTGAACGGGAGCCGGCCGGCACACAGCAGCACGTCGGCCTGGCGCGGCGAGAACGACATGCGCTCCATGCCGAACCGGGCCAGGTCGTACCGGGCGGCGGCGCTCGCCATGAACTCGATGGCGCAGCAGGCGGTCCCAAACGGCATAGGCCACATGCTGTTGGAGCGGGCCCAGTTAATAAGGAAGTCGAGCCGGCTGGTCACCCAGTTCGGGGAGACCGGAGCAACCACGGCGGTATCGCCGGTGCCGCCGCCGGGGACGGTGGTCAATCCCATTCGAGTGCTCCCCGCTTCCAGACGTACGCGAGACCTACGCCCAGTATCACCACGAAGATGGCCATTTCGACGAGGCCGAGAAGGCCGAGCTCGGTGAACCGGGCGGCCCAGGGAATCATGAAGACGGTCTCGATGTCGAAGATGATGAACAGCATCGCGACCAGGTAGAACTTGACGCTGAACCGCTCCTTGGTGCTGCCCAGGGCAGGCATGCCGGACTCATACGGATCGCCCTTGACCGGGGTCGGCTGGGTGCTGGTGACGAGGTGGCTCAGGCCGAGCATCAGCACCGCGTTGGTCAGCACGACGCCGAAGAGCATGAGGAGCGGGATGTAGCCGTCGAGCATCGGCCTTCGGGGGACTAAGTGAAAAGTTTCACGAGCTACGGAAGGGTAAAGTATCGTAATGCCCACGCGGAGGTCAAGGAAACGGTGCACAGTGCACGGTGCACGGGTCAGGCCCCCGGTTTTCCGTGCACCGTGCACCATGCACCATGCACCGGTATACTTACGCCACTTCAACCACCAACGCCGATGTCCATCAAATCCGACCGCTGGATCAGCCGCATGACTCGTGAACATGGCATGATCGAGCCCTATGAAGAAAAACAGGTCCGCCAAGGCACCATCAGCTACGGCGTCTCATCCTACGGGTATGACATGCGGGTGGCCGACGAATTCCGCATCTTCACTAATGTCAACTCGACCATCGTGGACCCCAAGAACTTCGATGAGCGGTCGCTGGTCGAGGTTCGGGGGGACGTCTGCATCGTGCCGCCCAACTCGTTCGCCCTGGCCCGCTCGGTCGAGTACTTCCGGATCCCCCGCAACGTACTGACGATCTGCGTCGGCAAGAGCACGTATGCCCGGTGCGGGATCATCACGAACGTGACCCCGTTCGAGCCGGAGTGGGAGGGCCATGTGACCCTCGAGATCTCGAACACGACGCCCTTGCCCGCCCGGATCTACGCCAACGAAGGCATTGCGCAGGTGTTGTTCTTCGAGGCGGACGACGACGATATCTGTTCGACCTCGTACGCCGACAAGAAGGGCAAGTATCAGGCGCAGCGGGGTGTCACCCTGCCCCGACTGTAGAGCATGCCCGTCGTCCGCTGTCCGACGCACGACATTCCCTACAACTCGGCCAATCCGCGGGGCTGCCCCGCGTGCTGGCGCGAGCAACAGGGCGTCTCGTCGGACGCGGAGGTCATGAAACAACTGGCCCGGCTCTCGATGGGGCTGCCGGCGATCGAAGAATTGCCGCCACCTCCACCCGCACCGCCGCCAGGCCAGATCGCTGAGGTCATCCCCACCAAGCCACCACCGGGCTATCGGGGACCGTGGCCGCCGCCCGTCACCCAGCAGCCGAAGGTCCCGGTTCCCGAATTAACCGTGGTCCAGAAGTCCGTTTCCTGGATTCACGCCCATCGGGCCACCGCCCTTGGGGGCGTTGCGATCCTGATCACGTTGGTCCTGCTGTGGATACTTGCCAGGCCGGATTTCATCGACGACCCGCAGCCGCCGGCTTTGACGGCCGAAGCCCGCCCGCTCGCGGTCGCGCCGAACGTGCCTGTCGAAGCGTCGTTTGGCATGCTGGGTACCAGCCGGCCGCTGGTCAATCCCGATGCTCGCTCGTTGGCGCGGTATCGGTGGGATGACGGCATCATCGTGGATGGCTTGAACGCCATGATCTATGCGGTGACGCTCGTGGACGGCAGCCGCAGCTGGAACGGTTTGCGCGTCGGTGCGGGCGAAGAACCCACGCGTGGTGCGCTCACGTTGCTCGGCCGACTCCGGGAGCCTACGCCGCTGGCGCCGCGCACCCCGATCCGATTGTCCGGTTATCAGGTTGTCAACGTGCTGGAAGATCGGCCGATGCGCCACGTGATGGCCGAGATTCGCCCACCCAATGGGTGCATGGACGTCCAGGTGACCCTGGTACCACGGGCCATCGGACGGCTACGGCAGTCCGACGGAGACCTCTGGGTACTCGCGCGGGGGGCCGCACCGCTGGAATGGGTCGTGGGTCAGGTCCGCGTGGTGTCACGTTTGGTTCCGGGGCCCTATGCCGGCGCGCCCGACTGCGGGGCTGCCCAGCGGCCCGAGCCGCAACGGCCCTAGAAGTCTTTCCGGCGGAACGCGCGCGCGGCGAGCGCGAGCGGCAGGCTAACCCACGCGAGCATCGCAAGCACCGCCACCGGGGCGCCCCAGGTGCCGCCAAAGAACCGGCGAAAGACGGCACCCGTGTACCCGAGCATGGCCGAGAGGTCGAGTTCGAGCAGCAGCAATACGCGCGCCAGGTCAATCGGGTTCATCAGCATCAGCGCCAGCATGGGACGTTCCAGCGGCCATTGCGCGAACGCGGACACCACGGCCAGGACCATCCCGTCGTAGATCACGGCGAACGCCAGCCAGAGCAGCATGACCACGCCGAGACCCCTGGCACGATCCTCCACGCGCACGGCCACCAGAAACGCGAGCGCGACAAACACGGCCGTCAGTCCCACACCCACCGCCACCACCAGGGCGAGCGTGCGCACATGCGCCGGCTCCTCAACGCCATGCCACAGGAACGGCAACCCGATGCCTGCCACGAACGCCGCGGCCAGCGGCAACGCCACACCCAAGTAGAGCCCACGGAACAGCGCCGGCCGACCGACCGGCTGGGACAGGAGCAACTCGTTGAACTCCCGGGAGGCGTACAGATACAGGGCCCCGAACACCACACTGACGAGTGGCACCACCAGCAGCACCAGGTTGACCAGGGCCAGGAGCGCCCGCCCACTGCCGCCCGAGCGGAGCAACGCCTCCGCTAGGCCAGCCAGAAGGACCGTATACGCCACCAGCCAGCGCCCGCGCAGGACGTTACGGAGCTCGTACCGGAGGATCAGCAGCGTGGTCGCGGTCATGCGCGCATCAATTCGGCAACGGCCTGTTCGAGGGTGGCGACGCCGGTCTGGTGGCGGAGGGCGTCCACGGGTCCCGCGTACCGCAGTCCGCCATCCATGAGCACCGCGACATCGTCGGCCAGTTCTTCCACTTCGGCCATGACGTGGGACGTGAACACGACCGTGCGTCCCTCATCGCGCGTCGCCCTGAGACGGGCCTTCAGCACGCCGCTGGCCACCGGATCCAGACCGGCCGTGGGCTCGTCCAGGATGATGAGCGGGGCCCGGAACATGAAGGCCGTGACTACCGCCAGCTTCTGGCGCATTCCGGTGGACAGCGTGTGTACTCGCTGATCGAGGTACCGCTCCAGGCCAAACGCGGCGACAAGCGCCAGGTCCGTATCGGATGCGCCGCGCACCGCGCCCAGCATGGCCAGCACCTCACGACCCGTCAGGTTATCGGGAAACCGCGCGACCTGCGCACCGTAGCCCAGCGCCGAGCGGTACCGCCAGTCACCGTTCACCGTGGCACCGTTGATAGCGGCCGTGCCCGCATCGGGACGTACCAGTCCCAGCAAGATCTTGAGCAGGGTGGTCTTGCCGGATCCATTCGGACCGACGATGGCCGTGATGCGCCCGGAACGGACCGACAAGCTGACATCGGCCAGCACCTGCACGGCACCGTAGCGCTTGGCGAGCCCCGCGATCTCGATCATCGGGCGACCGGCCGCATGCGCGGGGAATGATCCGCGAGCGCTTCCGGCGTGAGGGACGGCACCACCCGTTCGGCCGTGTCCATCAGCTGGACGAACACGCTGCGGAGCAACACCAGCGCGGGCGGGTGCCGTTCCACCATCAGGGCAAACAGGCGGACCGGCCGGTGCGGCACGTCGCCCACACCATCCCGATCCAGGTCATAGCCCGTGTACGCGTCCCAGTAGTTGCCCGTGAACGTGCTGTACGCGCGCCGGCTGTTGGTCGCCACATCGAACGTGTTCCGGGAGAAGTTGTTGCCCGTGAATTGGTTGTCCGAGGCGTTGGCCATGACCTTCACGGCCCACCCGTTGCCCACGAACTCGTTGTTGCGCACGTGCACCCGATTGGAGCCTTCCGCCATGAGGGCGACCGTGTTGCCGCGGAACTCATTGCCGGACACGTCCGAATCCGTGATTTCCTTGAGCAGCAGGCCGAACGCCGCGCTGCCCCAGTTCTCCACGAACCGATTGCCCGTCATGATCACGTTGGTGGTGTACATGACCGCGACGCCCGCGCCGTTGGCGCGAAACTCATTGTCGCGATAGGCGCATCCATCGGAGAACATGAAGTGCAGTCCGTAGCGGAAGTTGCCTCTGCTGAGGTTACCCACCACCTGGCTGTTCTCGACGAACTCGAAGTAGATGCCGTCGCGGTGCCCCGTAATGCGATTGTCGCGAATCTCCACGTCACGCGAATACCAGAGGTGGATCCCGTTCCCCGCCACCGCTTCGCGCCCACCCGCACCCACCAGCGTATTGTGTTCAATCAGGCAATGGGCAGCGCTGGCCAGATAGATCCCGAAGAATCCACCCTCGATGCGATTGTTCCTGAGCACGCAGTCGCGCGCCTGCTCGACACGAATGGCGGAGCGATCCTCCACGAAGCTGGTGCCGACGTTGGCCAGCACCAAGCCCTGCACGGTGACGCTGTCGGCCGCAATCACGAGGATCTGGCGCGCGCCTTCACCGTCGAACACGGGTTCGCCCTGACCGGTGATCGTGACGGGACGCTGGATGACGATGGTGGGTTCACGGTACGTGCCGGCGGTCACCGTGATGGTGCCACCCCGCGGTACCACGCGCAGCGCTTCGGTGAGCGTCGGCACCGGGCCGCCTGGCGACACGATGACCTGCGCCGCCAGGGTCACGCCAAGGAGGCTAATGCCCATGACCGTCACGGACCTGTTCAAGCACGCCGGCCCAATCAAGGAGCGCGCCCGGGTGGCGCGCGGCCTGGGCCTCCCGGCCCTCGCGCGTGGCGAACGCCGTCAGTCCGGCCCCCATCGGACTGGGCAGTGACGCCGCCTGGAGGAAGTATGCCGTTTCCGCACGAATCAGGGTCTCGGGCTGGTCAGAATCCGTGACCCACACCGAGACGACATCGCCGGCTTCCGCTTCACGCACACCTTGCGCGACACACTCAATACCATCATAGACGAGGACGCGGCCCGTGGCGGTCACGAGCTCGGCCCCGTAGCGCCGATCCGACACCACCATGCGACATCGCGCGCAGGTGTCCTCGTCGTAGACGATGGGCCGAGGCCCAACCGTGCACGCGAGGAGCACCAGCGTGACCACCGCGCTTACGCGCGCCGCGCGAACCATGCCCGGCGGTCTCCAAGGTAGGCGACCGTCGCCAGCACGACCGCGACGACAGCGAACCAGCCGGCGGCGCCCGGCCACGAATGCGCGGTGAAGTTCAGCAACTGCTTCGAACCGATGAGTGGGGGCTGGTACGTCATGCCGGGCACCTTCAGGATGGCCCGATCCATGTCCAGGTTGTGCCCGTAGTCATACCCCCAAATGAAGTAGTCCACGAGTCCGGCAAGAGCCGCGACCCCGAGCAGCACGATCCAGGCCAGCAACAGCTTCCGCCGACCGGCGGCCGCTACCCCAAGGCCGGCCAGGATGAGGCCGGTCACGATCCACGGCATATACCGGAGCTCGGCAATCGACTCCGGGTGAATCTCCTTCATGCCGATATAGTGGTTCAGGTTGTTGATGCTGTTCAGGTCATTGCGTTTCTGCCCCTTGATGGTGTTGACCCAGATCT
Source organism: Gemmatimonadales bacterium (assembly GCA_040877595.1). Lineage (GTDB taxonomy): Bacteria > Gemmatimonadota > Gemmatimonadetes > Gemmatimonadales > GWC2-71-9 > JBBDNM01. The sequence continues at coordinate 25,762 of JBBDNM010000066.1, forward strand.
CAAGCCCCAGTCCTTCCGGATACTGCGGGGCATCGAGACTGATCGTCCACAGCGGCAGCACCCAGGCTGACACCAGGCCGAAGGCGGCCAACACCACCAAGAGGCGAGCAACACGTGACACTAACGGCTCCGCAATTCCCCACCGGTGCCCCAGCGCAACGGGACATCAGCCCCCCGGGCGGACACGCGGACATAGCCCTGCATTTCCTGGTGCAGCGCCGAGCAGAAGTCCGTGCAGTAGAACGGATACACCCCCACACGCGTCGGCGTCCACAGCAACGTGCGCGTCTCACCAGGCATGAGGAGCAGTTCGGAGTTGGTTGCTCCCATCATGGCGAAGCCATGGGGAATGTCCCAGTCCTGCTCAAGGTTGGTGATATGGAAGTAGACCGTATCACCCACGCGGATGCCCTCGATGTTGTCCGGGGCAAAGTGACTGCGGATCGTGGTCATGAAGACATGGATCCGGTTCCCTCGGCGTTCCACCCGCGTGCGGGCTTCGGACAACGTCGCTTCGGGGTGCTGGTTCTCGTCCAGACGATAGATCTGGCGCTGCCGTGCCACGATGCGGTCGGCGGGAATGGCCTGCCCATAATGCGGTTCGCCCACGGTCGGGAAATCGAGCAACAGCCGCATCCGATCGCCCGTGATATCAATGAGCTGGGCCGCGTGGGCCAGTTCCGGCCCGGTCGGGAGGTACCGGTCCTTGGTGATCTTGTTGAGCGCCAGGAGGTAGCGACCCCAGGGCTCCGTACCGTCACCGCCGGGAATCATGAGGTGACCGACTGAGTAGTACACGGGGATGCGGTCCACCACGTCCCACGTGCCCAGACGCCACTTGACGATTTCCGACGACAGGAACGCGGTGGTATAGGCATTCCCGCGCCCGTCAAACTCCGTGTGCAACGGGCCCAGCCCGGGATTCTCGACCTCACCGGCAATCACGGCCTCATAGTTGAGGACCGGGATCCCCTGAATCACCGTGTCAAACCGCTGGTTGGCTATCGCCTCCAGCATGCGACTGAACGAATGCACCGGTATCACCGTCGCAAGTTTGCCACCCGCCACGATGTACTCGCCTGAGGGGTCCACATCCACGCCATGCGGCGATTTGGGCGTGGGCAGGAAATACATCATGTCCGAACAGTTGGCCGGATCCAGCACCAACACGCTCCGCCGTTCCACCGACTCGGCGATGCGCGTTTCCGAGTTCATGTGGTTATGGCGATACCGCGTGGGGGTCGCCTGACCGCGGCCTTCAGCAATGCAGGCCTCGGCGCGCTGCCAATTCACGGCCGCCACGAAGTCCTTGTCACGGCGCGAGGCGTTGAGCTCGAGCAGCGTATGGGCTTGCTCGGTGTTGTACGTCGTGAGGAACGCCCAACCATGCGATGGCCCCTTCCCCGCGTGCGACAGGTCATAGTTATAGCCCGGCACCACGATCTGAAACGCGACATCCATTGCGCCCGGACGGTCGGCCCGGATGAAGGAGATGGTCCCGCGGAAATTGTCGCGGTATTCCGCGATCGGTACGTCGCGTTGGGGGATCGGCACGCTGAAGCGTGTGCTGGCAATCAGGTACTCGGTGTTGGCTGTGAGGAACGGCGAGGCGTGGTTGCCCGCCGAGTTGGGGATTTCCAGAATCTCGTCGGTCTCGAACGTCGAGAGATCAATGCGCGCGACGCGTGGCGTGTTGTTGGCGTTGATGAAGATCCACCGTCCATCGGCGACGCCATTCGTACGCGACAGCTGCGGATGGTGCGCGTCGTCCCACGGGATGAAGCCCCACGACGTCTCCAGCATGGCCTTCGTCTCTTCACTGTAGCCCCATCCATTCTCCGCATGTTGCGAGAAGACGGGCACGATGCGCAGGAGACGACCCGAGGGCAGGCCGTAGGCCGAAATCTGGCCGTTGAATCCGCCAGACAGGAAAGCATAGAACTCATCGTGCTCCCCGGGGGGCACGTAGACGGCCTGCGCTGCGTCGGCATGGACGCCGTCCATTCCGCCGCCGCCACAGGCGCCCAACACCACCGTCGCGGCCACGAGGCTCGCGCCGAGAATCCGTCCTGACTGCATGGTGGACCTCATTGTGAAGGGGACCGGAGGTACTCAAGAATCGCGCGCGCTTCGGACTGGTCGAGATTCTGCTGCGGCATGACCAACATGTACTCCGCCACCAGGGCGCGGATTTCCGGGTGGCGTTCTGACATTTCCTGGGGATTCAGGATCATGTTCATGATGAATTGGGGCGAGCGGCGCACGGTCACATCGCCCAGAGGCGGGCCGACATAGCGCTCGTCCAGTCGATGGCACGACATGCACTTCATTTCAAAGGAGGTGTGGCCACGCTCGGCCAACGCGGGGTCCACCGCGGCCAGCGTCAGCGAGCTGATGGGTCCGATGCCGTGTTCTAATTGGTCGGGCGACAGCTCAGCCGGCGCGGCGGCGTGCGGTGTTTGTAAGCCCGACTCCGGGGCATCACCGCCACAGCCAAGTATGAAGACCGCCAGGAAGAACAAGTTCGAATGACGCACGGTGCGACTCCTGCCTGATGAAGTGCAGGGATGATCGCACCCCGTGCTTTCGGGGAATCTGAGGGAATTCTGAAGGATTGTTTAACGCATGCTTAGCGATCGTCGCGCAACCGCCCGAGCCACAACACCATCGGTCGCACCAGGCGGCGTTGCACCATGGCCACGGGAGCCACCGTCACCGCAACCAGCGCCTGCAGACTCACCCGACGCAGCACCTCCACCCAGTGCCGTGGTTCGCCCCCCTTTCCCAGGGCCCGCACCATGGTGGGTCCCACGGCCGCACTGATCAACGCGATCCACACCACCAGCGACCATCGCGAGATGGGCCGCGACATCCAGTACGGCAGGTCCGGGAGCAGCCACCACGCCAGCCAGCCGACGGTGAGCAGTGCGGCGCTCGCCACCACGAGTCCGAGACCTGGCACCATGCGGAACAACCGGAACATGCGGTGTCGCGCCGCCTTGAGCTGCCGTCGTTCCGCCGCACGCGGCGCGACAAGCACGCGCTGTGCCCGCAGGAAATCCCACGGGTACGGCGCGGCGTTTTCCTCAATCACCCGTCCTGACAGCGTCCAGCCCAGTGCGGCGAGCGAGGTGGACTCGAGTTCGGTGAAGGCGTCCAGATCGGTGCGCACACGCGAGAGGGCGAGCTGGATATCCGGGTCCACCCCCGGGTGCGCGCGGTTCGTGGCCGGATGCCACGTGGGATCCGGCACGCCGTGGCGCAACCGCACGACCGTCGGCGCGAGATCCTGCCGCATATGCACAAAGATGAGGCGCACATCAGGTCGGTCGGCCAGCGCGCGCACCTGCTCTTCGCGCACCCGGTCGGCCAGGATGGACGCCGCCCGGCCCAGCACGCCCAGACTCCCCGTGGCCGGATGGACGTGGTCATCAAGCTGGCCTGAAGCGTCGCTGACGATGATCGTCGTACACCCTTCGTCGAGGCACCCCCCGATACCTTGATTGTCCACGACGCCACCATCCACCAAGGCCAGTGGATGTTCGTACAGGCCCCGGATCTCAATGGGCGGGAAGAGGCCAGGCACGGCGGACGACGCGGCCACCGCGCGACCCAACGGAAACCGCGCGAGGTGCAGCGGCAAATCGGCGTAGCTGGCCGGGCGCTCGTGGCGGGCGTTACAGTCCGCTTCGGCCACGACCGGCGGTGCGACCACTGGCTCGCCCATGCGCGACGCCTCGAACCGCCACGCGCGGCCTGATCCCAGGTTGGTGGCGTTGAGCTTGAGGATCGGCACCTTGGCATTGCGGTCCGCATTGTCTCGACGGGGATGGAAATCGGGGCCCTCATGGCCCATCGGACGGATCTTGAGATCGGCCAGCGCCACGGGGCTGGTACCGCCCGCCACCGGCCGGTAGAGCCACCGGTCGTAGAGGTCGCCGATCCGGTCACTGCGCGAATAGCCCGGGAAGGCCATGCGCAACGTGGCCAGGGGATTGTCGAATGTGGCGGCGCGGAAGTCCCGGCGCACGGCGCGGCGAAACGCGCGGTCCAAGCCATCCAGCAGGCGGGCATAGTCTTCGGGGGCAAGCGATTGGTCGGTGGCACCTTCCAGCAAACGCCGGACGTCGAGGTACCACAGGGCGGCAACGAGCGAGCCGCCCGATACCGCCGACAAGACTTCCACCCGCGGCAACCATCCGACTTCGGCAAGCCGCGCCAGGACTCCCACATGGAAACACGCGGCGCGCATGCCACCGCCCGACAGTGCCACCCCAAGTTTGCCGTTCATGGTCCCCTTCCCCATGTTCTGCGTTCGTATACTATGGCACCAATTGGTGCCTGCCACAAGACGGAGGCCTGGATGCTTCGTTACACGCTTGCTACGGTCTTGCTCCTGCTCAGTGCCTGCACCGGCGCGCGGGAGGACGCCCCGTCGCTGACCATCGCCGACGTGGGCTTCGCCACACCCGAATCGGTCCTGCACGACGCCGACGCCGACCGGTATCTCGTGAGCAACATCAATGGCAGCCCACTCGGCGTGGACGGCAATGGGTTCATCAGTCGCGTCCGTCCCGACGGCACCGTGGACGCCCTCAAGTGGATTGATGGCGCGACCGAAGGCGTCATGCTCAACGCCCCGAAAGGCATGGCCCTGGTCGGTGACACCCTCTTCGTGTCCGACATCACGGTCGTCCGGATGTTCCACCGGAACAGTGGCGCCCCCTTGGGCGAGCGCGCTGTGCCCGGGGCCACATTCCTGAACGATGTGGCGGCCGGGCCGGATGGCCGGGTCTATGTGACCGATTCCGGCCTGGATTCGACGTTTGCCTCGACCGGTACCGACGCCCTCTGGATGTTTGTGAACGGTGAGGCGCAGGCGGTCATCCAGGGGCCGGCCCTGGGCGGACCGAATGGCATCACGGTGACGCCGGAAGGCGTGGTGGTCGTGGGCTTCGGCACCGGCGGCATCATTCGGGTGCTGCCTGGGAGCAACGTCATCACCGAACTGCCCACGCCGGATGGGGGCGGCTTTGATGGCGTGGAACGCATGGGCGACGGCAGCCTGCTGGTATCGAGCTGGGGAGGTCAGGCCGTCTTCCGCATCGCACCCGACGGCACCATCACGACCGCCGTCGATTCGATCCCGTCGCCGGCCGATATTGGGTGGGATGCCGGACGGCAGCGCGTGCTGATACCTGTGTTTACGGAGCATCGCGTGGAGATCCTGACCATCCACTGACGTGGACGAACAGCCCCGGACGTGGACGCGTGGACGAAAGGCAACTGACGTGGACGCGATGTTGTGGTTGAACCCGTGACCCGCGTCCGCGTCATTGCCTCTCGTCCACGGGTTTGCCGTTCGTCCACGTCCTTTCTTGTCCACGTATTTTGATCTATGATCACCCGCCCCTTCGTTTCGGAGTCCGATTACGAGTCCTGCCTCGCTCTCCAACGCGCCACGTGGGGCGACGATTTTCGCGAGTTGGTACCGCCGGCACTCCTGATGATCGCCGAGAAGACGGGCGGTGTCGCGGGTGGCGCGTTTGACGCGGACGGCGCGCTCATCGGGTTCGTGTTCGGTGTGAGCGGGATCGAGGCAGGTCGGCCGATCCACTGGTCGCACCTGCTCGCGGTGCGCGCTGAGCATCGTGACCGGGGGGTCGGCCGCCAGTTGAAGCAATGGCAGGCCGAACGCATCCGCGCTAACGGCATTGATGTCATGTACTGGACGTTCGATCCGCTGGTCGCGCGGAACGCGTGGGTGAACTTCCATCATCTGGGGGTGACGTCGCGGGAGTACATGCGGAACCTGTATGGCTCCGGCGAACGGTCGACCACCGACAGCCTGATTGGCAGTGACCGGCTGGTGGTTCGCTGGGACCTGACAACCCGGTCACGCGGAGACGCGGAGACGCGGGGGAACGCACTGACCATTGAAGTCCCCGGCGACATTCAATCGCTCAAGCGCTCGGATCCCGTACAAGCCAAGGCGTGGCGTGCGTCCACGCGACAGGCATTCGAACGTGCGTTCGCTGACGGACTTGGCGTGATCGGCTTCGAACGCACCGAGACCGGTGGCCGCTACCTGCTGGGATCTCAGCCATGATTACGCCCGTCAAGCTGGTGCTCCGGGAAGTCCAGATGTCGCTCAAGGAGCCCTTCCGTATTTCGTCGGGTGTGACGGACACGCGGCGGGTGTTGCTGGTCGAGCTGCACGACGACGCCGGCCACATCGGCTGGAGCGAATGCGTCGCGGGCGAAACCCCGCACTACTCCGCAGAGACGACCGACACGGCCCGCATGGCCATCACGTCGTGGCTCAAGCCATTCGTGCTGGGGCGACCGTTCGCCCACGCGGTCCAGCTCAGCGCGCGCTGGACCACCATCCGCGGTCACCGGATGGCCAAGGCGGCACTCGAGATGGCCGCGTGGGCCCTCGAGGCCGAGGCCCGAAGCCTCCCGCTCGCCACGCTCCTGGGCGGCACCGCAACCGAGGTACCGGTCGGTATTTCGCTCGGGCTGCAGGAGACCATTGATGCTATCGTCGAGCGCGCGGTCGCGGCGCAGGCGCAAGGCTACCGACGTATCAAGATCAAGATTGCGCCGGGGCACGACGCGCCGTGGATTGCCGCCGTGCGCGAGGCCCTTGGCCCCGACACGCCGCTCTCCGTGGACGCCAACGCGGCGTACCGCCTCGAAGATGCGGCTGAGCTCGCCGCCCTCGATGCGTTCAATCTGGTCATGATCGAGCAACCGCTGGCCGGCGACGACCTCGTGCGCCACGCCCGGCTCCAGGCACGCCTTGCCACCCCCATCTGCCTGGACGAGTCCATTCCGCATGCGGGCGCGTGCCGCGATGCGCTGGAACTCGCGGCCTGCCGCATCGTCAACATCAAGCCGGGTCGCGTGGGCGGCCACGCAGAGGCCATCAGGATCCACGACCTCTGTCGCGACCAACACGTCCCGGTCTGGTGCGGCGGCATGCTGGAGACGGGTGTCGGTCGAGCCCACAACGTCGCGCTGGCCTCCCTGCCCAACTTTCGCCTGCCCAACGACCTGAGTCCCAGTGCCCGCTACTGGACCGAGGACATTGTCTCGCCGGAATGGACCATGCACCACGGACTCGTGACGGTTCCGCGCACGCACCCGGGCCTCGGCGTCACGGTCCGCTCAGACGTGATTGACCACCGCACCACCTGGATGGACGCGTGGCAGGCCTGATTCCCGATCCCTTGCGCGCCGCGCTCCAGGCCCTGCGCCACGACCTGCATGCCCATCCCGAGCTCGCGTTTGCCGAACACGACACCCAGCGCCGCCTCCGCGCGGCGCTGCCGCCCGGACTCGAGGTACAGACGGTGGCCGGCACGGGACTCGTCGCGCGCGTACCGGGCACGACCCGCGGCGCGCCCACGGTGGCACTCCGCGGCGACATGGACGCGTTGCCCATCACCGAAGCCACGGGGGCCCCTTTCGCGTCCACTGTTCCGGGCCGCATGCACGCCTGCGGCCATGACATGCACGCCACGTGGGTGGTCGGTGCCGCGCATTTGCTGGCCGCCGATCCCGCCCCGGGCGACGTCGTGATTCTGCTGCAACCCGCCGAGGAGGTCGGTCAGGGCGCGGCGCGCGTGCTGGCGGAGGGCGCACTCGCTGGCGTGACCGCCCTTGCGGGGGCGCACGTAGATCTGCGCTTCCCGATTGGCTCCGTCGTGGCCGATGTCGGCCCGCTCGCCGCCAGCACGGATGAGTTCCGGATCACCGTCATCGGCCTGGGCGGGCACGCGGCCCGACCGCACGAAGCGCGCGATCCGATTCCGGCTGTCGCTGCGATCGCGATCGCGCTCCAGGCCCTGACCCCCGATCGTCGCATGGATGGCCATGCGGCCGTCTGCACCGTGACGGAGGTCCACGCGGGAACCGCCTGGAATGTCATTCCGGAACGCGCCGAGCTGGGTGGCACCCTGCGCGCCACCACGCCGGCTGCGCGTGCACGCCTCAAGTCGGCGGTGCGGGAGATTGCTACCTCATGCGCCGCGCAGCACCATGTGGAAGCGGAGGTCACCCTCGTGGACGGCACGCCACCGTTGGTGAATGCGGCGGAGCCGGTCGCCTGGGCGCGCGAGGTGGTAACGGCGTTGCTTGGCCCGAACGCGTTGGTCCCCCTGCCCGAGCCCAACCTGGCCGGCGAGGACTTTGCGTCCTACGCGGAGTTGCTGCCGGCGGTCTTCCTGCGTATCGGCGCGCGGGAACCGCATGACCCGGTGGTGGGAGCGCACTCGCCGCGGTTCCTGCCGTCCGATGCGGCGATCCCCGTCGGGGCCGCCCTGCTCGCGGCATGGGCGCGGCGCGCCAGCCAGCCATGACGCGCGGACTCTCGTCGGCCGGGGCGCAGGCGCGCCTGGCACACCACGGAGAGAACGTCCTTCCCGCCACCCCGCCCGAACCCGCGTGGCGGCGCCTGCTCCGTCAGTTCCAGAGTCCCCTGATCTACATCCTCCTTGGCGCGCTTCTGCTCGATACCGGTATCTGGCTCGTGGAACGCGGGGGCGTACCGATTGAAGCGATCGCTATCGCGATCATCCTGCTGTTGAACGCCGGCCTCGGCGTCTGGCAGGAGCGGCGTGCCGAGGACGCGCTCCACCAACTCAAGGAACTCGCCGCGCCACAAGTCCGGGTGTATCGCGATGGCACGCTGACCTCGATACCGGGTGCGCAGCTTGTCCCGGGCGACCTGCTGCGTCTCGAGGCGGGCGACCGCATTCCCGCCGATGCCACCGCGCACCAGGTGACCGCGCTGGCCGTGGATGAGTCCGTGGTGACCGGCGAGTCCGTACCCCTCGACAAGCGCGACAACGACCCGTTGCTGGCCGGCACACTCGTGGTGCGCGGAACGACCGATGCCCTGGTCACCCAGACCGGCCGTACCAGCAACCTCGGACGCCTCGCCACGATGCTGGGTGACGTCCAGCAGGAGAAGACTCCCCTCGAGAAGCGCCTCGCCACGTTCGGCAATAAGGTGGCGCGGCTGGTGATCGCGCTGGCGGTGGTGATTGCGATCGTGGGGATCGCGGTCGAGGGCCTTGGTCACGCCGGCCACGTCGTGTTATTCGCCGTCGCGTTGGCCGTGGCAGCGGTCCCCGAGGGGCTTCCGGCCGTCCTCACCCTGACACTTGCGCTCGGCGTTGAGCGCATGGCGCGGCGCAAGGCCGTGGTAAGACGCTTGTCCGCGGTTGAGGCACTGGGTTCGGTGACGGTGATCGCGAGTGACAAGACGGGCACGCTCACGGAGAATCGGCTCGAGGTGCGCCGCCTCGATGCGCCGGATCCCGACGGGGCCCTGCGGGCGTTGGTGCTCGCCAGCGATGCCGACCCCGGTGCTGCCGTGGGTGACCCACTCGAACTGGCCCTGATGGTGCATGCGACGGATGCCGGCATGGATGTCCCCCTGCTACGGCGCACACGCCCGCGGGTAGGCGGCCGCCCGTTTGACGCCGATGCCGGGTTTATGCGGGTGTCCGTGCGCGAACCCGCCGGAACGGTGAGTTACCTGAAAGGCGCGCCGGAGGTGGTGCTCGCGCGCTGTGCGCTTCCGGACGCCGAGCGTGCCGACTGGCTGGAGCGCGTGGAGGCCGGGGCAGCCGAGGGGTTCCGCGTGCTCGGCGCGGCGTCGGGCGATGGCGAACGGGAATCCGACCTCACCTGGCTCGGGCTGGTCTTCCTGCTGGATCCGCCACGCCCGGAGGTCGCCGAGGCCATGGCGCAGGCGCGCGCCGCCGGGATCCGCGTGATGATGTTGACGGGCGACCATCCCGCCACGGCGCTGACGGTTGCCCGGATGGCAGGGGTCCAGGCCGATCAGGTCATCACCGGCGACGCCTTTCGTGCGCTGTCGCCGGCTGGCAGGACCGCCACCGTGGCAAGCGTCAACGTGTTCGCACGAGTGCATCCCGAGGACAAGCTGGCTATCGTGGAGTTGCTCAAGGCGTCAGGCGAGGTCGTGGCCGTGACCGGCGATGGCGTGAACGATGCGCCCGCGCTGAAACGTGCCGACGTGGGCATCGCGATGGGCCAGCGCGGCAGTGACGTCGCGCGGGAGGTCGCGGATCTGGTGCTGCTGGACGACAACTTCGCCACGATTGTCGCGGCCATCGAGGAAGGTCGCGGGATCTACGAGAACATCCAGAAGTTCATCCGGTTCCTGTTCTCGACCAACCTCTCGGAGGTCCTGGTCGTGACCGTCGGCGCGGTCGCGGCGTTCGTCATCGGCGTGCGCGACGCGTCCGGGCAGTTGCTGCTTCCGCTCACGGCGGCACAGCTGCTCTGGATCAACCTGGTCACGGATGGCGCCCCGGCACTGGCCCTGGGACTGGATCGCAATCCGGGGGTCATGCAACGCCCGCCACGGGATCCCAAGGCACAGTTGCTGGATGCCCCGTCCCTGCGCTTCATCCTGACCACCGGCTCGATCAAGGCCATGGTCGCGTTCGGCATTCTGGGCCTCCTCCCCATCGTGCTCGCGGCCAGCCCGGAAGTGACCCGCACCGCCACGTTCCTGTTCCTCGCGGCGGGGCAGCTGCTGTTCGCGTACACCGCACGGCACACCGATCTGGTACCCCGGGCCAACCCCTGGCTGCACATCGCGGTAGGCGCCGGGATTGCCGTGCAGGGTCTGGTGTTGGTGATACCCGCCCTCCGGCTCGCGCTGGACGCCGTGCCGATCCCGGGCCCGGTCGGCATCTGGGTGGCCGTCAGCATGCTGGTGTCGTGGGGCCTGGCCGAACTCGTTACGCGCGTGATCTGGCGCGCACCGGCACCGACATCCCGTCCGCAGCCACCGTGGCCGTCCACTTGAGACCGTGCAGGTAATCGGCCAGGGCGGCACTCGTCTGGGCCTCGCCATGCACGAGGTACACCTCGTTCGCTTCCTCGGGACCGTGATCATGGATGGAGGTGATGTATGGTGCGCCATGCGTGGTACGCCACCCGATCGAGCCAGCGCATGGCATCGAGCGCCACCGCGGCATCTGCAGGGTTGATCCGTCCCGCGGCGGTTGCATCGAGTACGCCAGTACGGTGCATGCGCCGCCGTTCCGCCTGTTTGGTGGACACGTCGGCCAGGTCCAGCGTCGGTCGCGGCCCATCAGGCGCCTCGAGCCACGGGCTCCACGCGTCGAGCGCCGCCATGATCTCCCGCGCGGCGGCTTCCACGACGGGGTCGGCCGTAAACGCGCCGGTCTTCGGCGCGTGGCGGCAGGCGTGCCACAGCCGATCCAGATGATCGAGCGCGTGCAAGGCGTTCAAGTGTCGCTGGTGTTCATCGGCGCTTTCGCCTTCGCCGCGCACCGAGCCCAGAAACGTGCGGGTGTCGTCCAGCGCCCTGGTGAGGACATCGGGTGGCACCCCGTTCGCGCCGCGTTCCGGAAGCACCACGTTGCGGGCTATCCGTTGCACCGCCTCCGCCACCCCGGCCAAGGTATGACGCACCGCCTCAATGGCGACGGACGGCATCGCGCGGGTGGAACGATCCAGTCCCTGCGTGAAGCGGGGGCCCCGCTCAGGGACCAGGCGCTCGATGAGATGCGCGAAGCGTCCCAGCCACGGCAGGAACGCCAGTCCACCCAACACATTGAACGCGGTGTGGAATCCCGCAATCAGCATCGGCGCCGCGGTCTCAGGGTGCGGCACGCGCGACGCCACCGCGGCAAACGCCGGCAGCAAGGCAAACGCACCGACCCCGACCGTGACGTTGAACAGCACGTGCGCCAACGCGGTGCGGCGCGCCGCTGTGGATCCGCCGATGGCGGCCAGCAGCGCGGTCATCGTGGTACCGACGTTCTGTCCAATCACCATCGCGGCCGCCTGCTCCAACCCAATGGCCCCGCTGTACACGGCAGCCAAGGTCGCCGTAACCGCGGCACTGGACGACTGCAGGACGACGGTCATCGCGAACCCGAGGGCGACCATCAGGACGGCACCCACGATCCCGCTGCCCGGCAACGAGCCGGGCGTCACGCGGTCGGCCAGGTGCCCCATGCCCACCTGCAGCGTGTCGATGCCGACGAAGATCATGCCGAACCCGGCCAGCGCCATGCCCGCAGTCGCCCAGCGATCCTTGGCCAGGACGCGCATCAGGGCGCCGACCCCCACCAGAGGCATGGCCACGGTGCTCAGCGTGAACTGGAGCCCGAGACCCGCGACGATCCACCCCGTGCTCGTGGTCCCAATGTTCGCCCCGACGATCACACCCACCGCCTGCGGGAACGTGAACAACCCCGCGCCGACGAACCCGATCGTGGCGACCGTCGTCGCGCTGGAGGATTGCACGAGCGCCGTCGTGACCGCCCCGGACGCGATGGCTGACACGCGGCCGCGCACGGCGCGGGCCAGCCACCGCCGGAGCGCATCGCCGGCGACGGCCTTGAGCCCTTCGGTCAGCAGCACCATGCCGAGCAGGAACAGGCCAATCCCGCCCAGCAAGGTCGCAATCATGAGGGGGGAATCAGAGCCGGTCGCGCAGCAGACGCAGCATGTCGTGGCGCGCCAGGACGCCAACCGGCCGGCCCTCGCGCAGCACCACGATGTGCTTGATACGATGCTTGAGCATCAGTTCGAGAACCTGTTCGAGGCCGTCGTCCTCACCCACGGTGTGCACCGGCTGGGACATGATGGTGGTGACGGCGTGGGTGCGCGCCACGTGATACAGCTTCTCGACGGCCGCGCTGCCGAGCCATTCACCAAACAGCTTGGGCGCCTCGAACGTGGAGAACGGCACGCGCCCGCGCTTGGCGGTGAAATCGCTTTCGGTCACGATGCCGACGAGGCGGCCGTCAGTGTCCACCACGGGCAGGCAACCCACCGCACGGTCGAGCATGGCCCGCGCCGCCATTTCCAGGTTGGCGTCAGTTGGCACCGTGATTGGTGGATGCGACATGAGATCGCGCGCGCGAAGTGAGGTCATGATGTCAAGCTATCGCCGCAAGTATGAAGAGGCCATGAACCGTGTTACGTGGCCGTGCGCGGGCTGCGGGCCAGAATCACCCATCCCACCGCCCCCGCAATGACGGATCCGCCCAGAATGCCCACCTTGGCGTTGACCAACAGCTCGGGATTCCCGAACGCGAGCTGGGCAATGAACAGCGACATGGTGAACCCAATCCCGCCCAGTGCGGCGGCCCCGACGAGGTGGCGGTTGGTCATGTCCGACGGCACCTCAGCCAGGCCGAGCTTGACGGCGAGCCAGGCGAATCCGGTAATGCCCGCCAGCTTGCCCAGCACGAGGCCGACGGCGATCCCCGCCGTCACGGGGTGTGCGATCGCCTCGCCCACCGATCCTTCGAGGGTCACGCCCGCATTGGCGAGCGCAAAGATGGGCATGATGGCGAAGCTGACCCACGGGTGCAGGTCATGCTCAATCCGTTGCAGCGGGGCGGCCGCCTTCGAGGTGAGGTCGCTCAGGGCGTAGAGGCTGTCGGCCTGATCGTGCGTCAGCATGGCCCCGCCCCCGGCAGGAAACTCGTCCACCAGGGCGCGGGCCTGGGTGCGGAATTTCTCGGTATCAATGCGACCGCCGGCAGGAATCGTGAGGGCGGTCAGGACACCGGCCACGGTGGCATGCACACCGGACTGCAGGAACGCGAACCATACGATGATGCCGAGCAGGAGGTACACGCCGGGACGGCGGAACCCCGTCTTGTTCGCGCCCCACATGAGCAGCAACACGACACCGGCCCATCCGAGCCAGCTCCAGGCGACGCCGCTCGAGTAGAACACGGCAATCACGAGTACCGCGCCCAGATCGTCCACGATGGCGAGCGCCGTCAGGAACACCTTGACCGACACCGGTACCCGATTGCCGAGCAACGCGAGGGTGCCCAGCGCAAAGGCGATATCGGTCGCCATGGGGACACCCCAGCCGCGTGCACCCTCGCCCGAGGAGTTGAACGCGATGTACAGCAGAGCGGGTATCACCATGCCGCCGAGCGCGGCCGCCGCCGGCAACGCGGCGCGACGGGGCGATGCGAGCTCGCCCACCAGGACCTCGCGCTTGATCTCGAGCCCCACCAGGAAAAAGAACACCGCCATCAAGGCGTCGTTGATCCAATGGTGCAGATCCATGCTGATCGCGAGGGCACCAACACCGACCGTGACCGGCGTGTGCCACAACGCATGGTAACTGACCTGCCACGGCGAGTTCGCCCAGACGATGGCGAGACCCGCAGTGAACACCAGCAGGATGCCGCCCGCCGCCTGCAGGCGGAAGAAATCCTGGAACGCGTGAATCAAGCGGCTAGGCACGCTCATCCGACTTCCTCATGACACGTCGCAATCCGAACCAACCCAAGAGGCCTCCCACGACACCCCCGACCACACCACCCACCAGCAAACCAACGAGCCCTCCCATGAACCGCGCGCCCAACCAGGCCCCCAGAAACGACACTGCCCACGCCGCGAACGGCGTGAGCAGCCACGCGAGCACGGGGCGCCGGTCCGGCCGCCCGGTCACTTGCGGCCGAAGACCGCCGACACCGCCACCAGAAGCGCCAAGGCCACCACATAGGCCAGCGCCATCATTGCGGCGTGAAACGGCCCGATCGCCATGACGAAGACGCCGAACAGCACGATGGCCAGACCCTCCGCCTGTGCGGCCGCCACGAGCACGCCGCCGTCACCACGGCGCTGCGTCGTCACCGTCCACGCGCCGAGCCACGCGAGGGTCGCCGAACCCATCAACCACACGGGCAGGTACCAGTACGGGCTGCCGCCACCAATCAGGTCCCACGCCCAGGGATAGATGCCGACGCGCCGCAGGACGGCGATATCAAGCGCCGCAAAGAACAGCGACCCCATCAGGCCGAGCATCGCAGCCCAGGCAATGCCATCCACCGAACGGGGCCGCACCCAATGCGCGGGCAGGAACGCGAATACCGCGCCGAACACGAGGATCAGGATGGCCTGGACGATGGTCTCGGTGGTGCCGGTGAGGCTCCGCGACAGCAGGGAAAACGCGACGACGCCGGCGACCGTCACCAGGCCGAGTTTGGCGCCTCCGGTAACAATCAGCCGCCAGTCCGAACGGTCCACGCTGGCAGGTGCGGTCGCTGCGGTCATCGAGTCTCCAAGGGGCGTAAGCGGTCGGACCAGAAGTTATCCAGCGGTCCGGCCTGTTTCTAGGGGGTGAGTTTCAGGTGCCGGGCCGCCAGCTTCAAGCCGACCAACGTCAGGCTGGGCTCGACCACCTCGATTTCCGGCACCAGCAGCGCAATGGTCACGGCCAAGCCTCCGGTGGCCACCACGTGAGGCGTCCCGCCGCCGGGCCATTCGGCGATGAGGCGCCGCACGATGCCCCCGGCCGCGTCGGCTGCGCCAAACACCACACCCGACCGGATACAGTCTTCCGTGCGCCGTCCCAGCGCCCTGGACGGCGCGGTCAGCGCGGTCGCCGGCAACTTGGCCGTATTGCGAATCAGCGTGTCCGCGGCCGTGCGGATGCCGGGCGCAATGACGCCGCCAATGAACCGCCCGTCCGCCGTAACGCAGTCGAAGGTCGTGGCCGTGCCAAAATCCACGACGATCGTGTCACGTGCGTACAGGGCATGCGCGGCCAGGGTGTTGACGATGCGGTCGGCGCCCACGGTGCGGGGTTCCTCCACGTCGAGCGTGACCGGCAGCGGACTCTGCGGGGTCACCTCCGCCGCCGTCACGCCACACGCCTGGTGAATCGCCGCGGCGAGCTCCCCCGTCACCGCGGGCACCACCGACGCAATGATGGCCGCCCGCACCTCGTGCGTCGAGCGCCCACTCTGCGAGAAGTAGCTCGTGAGGAGCGCGCCCCACTCGTCCGGCGTCCGTTCGACACCGGTGGTGACCCGCCACGACGCCTCGAGCACATCCCCACGAAACAGGCCGACCGTGGTTTCCGAGTTGCCGACATCTACCGCGAGGAGCATGTCACCGTTCCGCTGAGTATCCGGCGTTCACCATCCGGGGTCATCACCAGCAAGGCGCCGTCGGGCGCAATCCCTGCCGCCCGCCCCAGCACCGGCGCCATCACATCGCATCCCGCCAGTGCATCGCGCGCGGCCCCGGCCGCGCAATGGGCGGCGGTCAGGATCGCGCGGGCCGAGACGACGATGC
>JBBDNM010000066.1:41908-75660 GCA_040877595.1 Gemmatimonadales bacterium
CCAGGCCGCGCATTCGGCGGCAGTCAAGGCGGCGTGCGTGCTCATGGCCAGCACGCGCGGCACGAGTCCGAGCAACACGCCCACGCGGTCGGCGCCCGGCACCGCCTGATGGAGCGTCGCGGCGTGCGGTACCGGCGGCGGGCCGGTCACGTTCAGGCCCACCCCGATCGCCACCCACGGCGCACGGCCGCTGCGCGCCTCGCACAAGATGCCTGCCAGCTTGGCGCCCGCCAAGAGGACGTCATTCGGCCACTTGAGCCTGACCGTGGCACCCAACGCGTCGAGGGTATCGGCCACCGCCAACCCGACCCGCAGGGCCAGCACGCCACTTTCCGGCGCACGGCGGATCATGGCCAGCCAGATCCCGTGGCCTGGTGGCGACGCCCACGCCCGCCCCTGGCGACCGCGCCCCGCGTCCTGCGTATCGGCCAACACGAGCGTGCCTGAAGGGGCGCCGTCCTCCGCCAGGCGGTGCGCCACGTCCAGTGTTGAGCCCACCCGCGCGTAGAGCGCGAGGTGCGGGACGCCGAGTCGCTCGGCCAGGACCGGCGCCGGAACGCCGTCGTAGGTCAGCGCAGCAGTGACCACGCCAGCGCTCCCCCACCAACGACCCAGCAGTACGGCGCAAACCGCCAGAACGCGCCACGCGCCAGCAGCCGCACCAGCCACCGAATGGCCCACACCCCCGCCGCCATCGCGGCTACGAACCCGGCGGCCAAGGGTCCCCAGGCAATGCCCTGCCCCGCCCCATCCACCAGATCCGGAATCTGCAGCACCGCCGCACCCGCAATGGCCGGTATCGCCATCAGGAAGGAGAACTCGGCCGCCCGCACGGGGTCCAGGCCCAACCACGTGCCTGCCGCCACGGTAGACCCCGAGCGCGAAATGCCCGGCAGAATCGCCAGCGCCTGCGCCAGGCCGATCCCCAACGCGCCAACCGGGGTCGGTTCCACCCGCGTGGGCGGCCGTACCCACCGCGTACTCCACAGAATGACCCCGGTCACGAGCAAGTTCACGCCCACCAAGGCGACGGAATCAAACGCCTGCTCCACCAGATCCTTGAGGAACAACCCAACCCCCACCGCGGGAAGCGTGGCCAGCACCAGCAGCAGCATGGTGCGCCACTCGGCGTGCACCACGATGTCCCTGATGCGTCGTGCGTACACAAGGCAGACCGCTCCCAACGTGGCGACGTGCAACACGACCTCGACCAGCACGCCGGGGGTATGGACGCCCAAGAGCGACTCCGCGAGCACGAGGTGCCCGGAACTCGACACCGGCAGAAACTCCGTGAGCCCCTGCACCACACCCAGCACGATGGACTCGACCCAGCTCATCGTCCGAGCACGCGATGATAGAGCGCCTCATACATCGGGACCACGCGGTTCTCGTCGAACACCGTGGCTCGGGCCACCGCGCCCTTGCTGAGCCTGGCGTGGAGAGCGGCATCGGTGAGCAGCGCCACGCTGCGCGCGACCATGGCGTCCACCTCGCCCACGGGACACAGGTAGCCCGTCTCCCCATCGAGCACCACTTCCGGCAAGCCGCCCACGTCACTGCCCACGACGGGCACGCCGCAGGCCATCGCCTCCAGCGCCGCAAGCCCGAACGATTCCGTCTCGCTCGGCAACAGGAAGAGGTCCGCGCACCGCAACAGGTCGGCGACGGCGTCCTGCTTGCCAAGGAACCGGACATGGCTGGCGATGCCCAGATCAGTGACCAGCGCCTCCGCAGCCGGACGATCGGGGCCATCGCCCACCAGGATCAGGACCGCGTCCATGCTCCGGCGAATGCCCGCAAAGATACGGATCACGTCCGCGATGCGCTTGACCGGACGGAAGTTCGAGATATGCATGACGACCTTGCGGTCGCCCGTGGCGAGCGCGGATCGGCACCCAGGTCCTGAGGGCGGCGTGTAGTCTGCCAGGTTCACGAAGTTGGGAATGACCTCGATGCCGCAGTTGTTGCACCCGAACGCTTCGTAGGTCTCGTCGCGCAGGTACTCGGAGACCGCGGTCACCGAATCGGATTTCTCGATCGAGAACTTGGTGACCGTGAAGAACGACTTGTCCTGCCCCACCAGCGTGATATCGGTGCCGTGCAGCGTCGTCACGACTTGCACGTCGTGGCGTGGCTTGATCATCTCTTTCGCGAGGAACGCGGCCGTGGCATGGGGCACCGCGTAGTGCACATGCAGAATGTCCAGTTTCTCCCGCTCGGCCACCTCGGCCTGCTTCACGGCCAGCGCCAGCGAGTACGGGAAGTACTCGAGCAACGGGTAGGCGCCGGTCAGGTCCACCTCATGAAACACGACGTGCTCGGCAAACGCCTTGAGCCGGAACGGCGACGCATACGATATCATGTGGACGTCGTGGCCCCGCCGGCCGAGCGCGAGACCCAGCTCGGTGGCCATCGCGCCGGAGCCGCCGTAGGTCGGATAGCAGGTGATGCCAATACGCATTCAGGATGCTCCGCGCGGGAACCGCGCCGCGATGGTGGCCGCGAGCGCCTCCGGCGTACCGGTGGCGTCGAGCGTCAGCACATCGCCCGTGAGTTGATGCCGAAACCAGGTTTCCTGTCGCTTGGCGTACCGCCGAGTCGCCTGTTGGATCGCGTCCGGCAATGCCGCCGCCGACAGCTCACCCGCCAGATGACGCACAACCTCACGATACCCCACCCCATCCAATCCGGGCGCGTCAGCGGCCACCCCCACCCCAGCGGCCAGTACGCGCTCGACTTCCGCCACGAACCCGCCCTCCAGCATGGCATGCACGCGTTCGGCAATGCGCTTGTGCAGTACGGCACGCGGCAGCGTGAGCCGAATGTACCACGGCGCCACTACCCCCTCGGCGCGCGCATGCTCCTGCCACCAGGACAACGGGCGTCCCGTGATCAGCGCCACTTCCACCGCGCGTTGCGCGCGCTGACGGCCGCCGCCTTGGGAGGCTGGATCGAGACGCGCAGCCCATCGCGCGATGCTCTCCACCCGGTTCAACCATCCGCGCATGGCCGTCCGCGACGCGGGCGGCATGGCCGGTTCGCGGAACAGTCCATCGGCTAACGCGCGCACATAGAAGCCGGTTCCCCCGACGACGATCACCGGCCGGTCACCCATCTGGGCCAACCACTGCGCCGCATCCCGGGCAAACTGTCCGGCACTGTAGCGCTCCCCCGGGTCCACCAGGTCAATCCCGCGGTGCGGGAGCTGGGCTTGCACCGCGGCCGAGGCCTTGGCCGTACCGATGTCGAGCCCGCGATACACCTGACGCGCATCCGCCGAGATCACCGTCAGGCCGGGCCAGTGCTCCGCCAGCCTGACCGCCACGGCGGTTTTGCCCACGGCGGTGGGGCCCACCAGCACGGGAACGACCCGCTTAGGCGCGGCCAAACCGTCGCTCGAGTTCTGCGCGCGGCAGGCGCACAATGGTGGGACGCCCGTGGACGTCGTGTGGCGGCAGGGCGCAGGCGAACAGTTGCTGCACCAGCGCGTGGCGTTCAATCGGCGCCAGCGGGTCGCCGGCTTTTACGGCGGCCCGACAGGCGAACGTCGCGGCAAAGCGTTCGATCCGGTTGTTCACGCCGCCAAACCGGTTGCGTGCCAGATCGGTTGCCAGTTCTTCCAGGCACCGCTGTGCATCAAAGCGCCGATGGGGATTGGGAACCGCATGCACCACGATGCTACCACCGCCAAACGGCTCCACGTCGTACCCAATGCCCGACAGCACCTCACGATGGGCCTCGACCGCGTCGAGTTCCGCCGGCGCGAGGTTGAGCGTGATGGGCAGCAACAGGCGTTGGGCACTCACTTCCCCACCCGTCAGCTCCGCCATGGCGCGCTCATACAACACACGTTCATGCGCCGAGTGCTGGTCAATGATGAGGAGACCGTCGGTATCCTCGACGAGGAGGAAGGTGTGGTGGAGCTGGAGAATGTCGGGAGACGGGAGACGGGAGACGGGAGACGGCGTGCCCTCGGCCGAGCCAAACAGGTCGGCGCTATCCACGGTTTCGGCCACCGGCGCACCTGACGCCACCCGGTCCCACGTCTCCCATCTCCCGTCTCCCGTCTCCCCGATCTCCACCGCCGCACTTACCCCCGCCACCGCACTCCGCACCGCGGCTTCCATCAGGCGCTCGACACCGTACTTGTCATGGAAGCGCACCTCGAGTTTGGCCGGATGCACGTTCACATCCACCGCGTCACCTGGAATCGCGAGGCTCAGGAACAGGGTGGGCCGGGAGCCGGGATGCACGGCACCGCGATACCCCGTCTCGGCGGCCCGTACGAGAAAATGATCGCGGAACGGACGACCGTTGACGTACAGGAACGTGCGCCGACCTGCCGGGCGGGCATCGCCGGGCCGTTGCACCAGGCCGCGCACCCCACCGTGATCCACCGGCACCAGCTCATCCGCCACCTCGCGTCCGAACAACGCCGCCACGCGTTCCACCAGCTGGGTGGTGCGCGCAGCCTCCAGCAACATGCGCCCTTCGCTCTCCAAGCGAAACGTGACGTCCAGCCGGGCCAACGCGAGGGCTTGCAGCGCCTCGTGGATGGCACGCGTTTCCGCGCGCGCGGAGCGAAGAAACTTGCGACGGGCAGGCGTGTTGTAGAACAGCCGCTCGACACTCACCGTCGTCCCGCGTGCCCGTGCGGCCGATTCCACGGTCTCCAGCCGCCCGCCCTGCACGATGACCCGCGTCCCTTCCCCGTCGGTGGTCGCCGTTTCGAGCGTGAACTTGGAAACGGACGCAATGGCCGGTAGCGCCTCACCCCGAAATCCGAAGCTGACGATCCCCACCAGCTCGCGCACCTCGCGCAGCTTGCTCGTCGCATGCCGCTCGATGGCGAGTACCGCATCGTCCCGTTCCATGCCGGAGCCATCATCCGTGACGCGAATCAGCATGCGCCCACCACCCGTGATCGTGACCTCCACGTCGGTGGCTCCCGCGTCCAAGGCGTTCTCGACCAGTTCCTTCACCACCGACGCCGGCCGCTCCACCACTTCGCCGGCGGCGATCTGGTCGGCCACGTGATCCGCGAGGATCGCGATCCGGCCCATCAGAGCCGCGCCACGTCGCCGGTGAGCACCCATCCGCGCGCCGCGCCGCGCCGCACGAGCAACCAGGGCACCATCTCGCGTTCCACCTCGAGCGCGGCACCGGCGGCGACCGCCCGCTGCGACGGGGCGAGACCAAACGGCGCCTCGCGCAACGGGACATCATCGCGCAGCGTGAAGGCCAGCGGCCGCGCATACACCTGATGCTCGGCCCATCCGGCTGCCGCCACCAGCGCCGCGACGCCCAGCACCATCCCCCCGGCCATCGGTCGCGTCAGCCCGATCAGCACCCAGCCGCCGAGCCACAGCAGGCCGGCCACCAGCCAGAGTTCTTCCGGCCGCACGCGATACACCGGTGCCAGGCGTTCCGTCATCGCATCCCGCGGTGCCGTCGCCGACGCCGCACGCACCAGGGCGTCACGCGGGGCCAGACGCGCCGCCCGCCGCCACGCGACGTGCGCACGCGCCGGTTCACCGGCGGCCTCCAGCGCCACTCCCGCGTTGTACCAATGCGCCGCGACCGATGGTGCGGCAGCGGCGCGCGCCAGGAAGCTGTCAGCGGCCGCCCGCCAGGCGCCGGCATCCGCCAATTGCTCCGCCGACTGGGCGTCCGCTCCTGGAGCAAGCGCCAGGCACAGCACCAACGCGCCCGCCAGACTCCGGATGTGGCGGCCCGCCGCCGCCGAGAGCGCGGAGAGCACCGCGGCCACTTCGGCGGTGAGTTCGTCCTGATCCACCGAATGGCTCGGACCGAACACCGCCCCCCGCAAGCGATCCGCCACCCGCGCCGCGTGCTGAGCCAGCGCCGGTTCGATGCCCGCCGCCCGGAGGGCCCGTTCGAGTCGCCTCGGCTCGGCCGCATCGGCCGGGGGCACCAGCGTGGAGACATGCGACCGGAACCGATGCTCGAGTTCCTCCAACGGCGTCACCGCCGGGGGCGCGGGCGCACGCCGCGCTAGGCGGCGCGACAGGCGCAGCACCAGCAGCAGCAGGGGCGGACCCAAAATCACGAGGAAGATCACCCAGCGAGGCGTCCCGGCGGCACGCGCGCCCAGCGACAGGCGCACCGGCAGTAACGGGCGCGGTCCCGCCTCAGGCACCGCCGCCATCGGACGTTCCGGCGCCGTCAACGCGAGGCCGCTCGTCTGGCCGACCCGGTACCGTCCACGGGCGTGGTCATACCACGGATACGTCACCGGCGGGATCTGATGCCGTCCACCGGAATCGGCCACCACGAGCCACGTAAACATCTTGGTGCCGCCGATGAATCCTTCATCGGTGGTAACATCCGTCGTCACGTCACCGGGGTAGACGCGCAACCCCGACGGCCATGCCACCTCCGGCTCGGGCCACAACGCCACGTTACCCATGCCCCGCATGGTAAACCGAATCGTGGTGCTGCCGGATCGCATCACCGTATCCGCCGCCGCCAGCTCCACCGACAGATCCTCGCCCGCCGCCCCGGCAAACCCGGCCGGGCGGCCCGCGTCGGGGAACGGCCGCACGGGGATGCGGATGGAATCCGACTCCGCCACGTGCTCGAGTTCGCGACTCAGGAACGAATAGGTCAGGGGCACCCGATAGCGCACGGTGGCGCGGCCCACGCGCAACGCGCCTGCCACCAGCGGGAACACCACCTGGTGGTTCACAAAGAGATCGTACCACACGCCATCCGCCTCCCGGGACGCCACGATGCCCGTCGGCGTGGCGCGTTCGTACAGCCACGCCCCGGACGCGCTGGGCGGGTCGAGCGTCGGCGGCGTGCGGAGCCGGTTGCGCAGGTCCCGCGGGAACCAGGCGAGCGTCACGAGGTCCACCTGCGCACCCAGCAGCGCCGTATCCGGCACGGCGACCACCTGCAACGTGACCGCATCCGACGCGACCGGCCGCGATCGGTCCATCACCGTGCGTACCGCGGGCGACAGTGTGATCTGGCCACCACCGGCCGCGCGGATCGTGATCGCGATCGGCGTGGTCTCCACCACGTCGTCCTCCTGGCGCACACGGACGGCCCCGATTGAGGCCATACCGGGGGTCCGCGCCACCAGGCGCAGCATGCGGACCAGCTCGCGGCGCATCGTCCCGCCGACGGTGCTCACCGTGGTCTGCTCGCGGAAGCCGGCCAACTCGAGGCCGCTCAGCACGGGGTTCACCACCTGCACCGGTCCCCCGCCGGAACTCACCACCGTGATCGTGAGGGTCACGATCTCCCCTTCAAGCACTTCCGTGCGGTCCACGCGCGCCGTCACCCCGGGCGCCGTGGCTTGCACGAGCAGGAGCAGGCCGGCGAGCGCGCTCACCAGTCCTTCTCCGCGCGGGCATCCCGCGCCAACGCGTTGCGTCGCTGCAGCTCACGCCGGGTGGCCCGCTCATCCTGCGCAATGGACTGCAGGATCTGCCGGGCCTGTTCCGGACTGAGCGAAGCCGGCGGCGCCTCGCGTTCCTCCGGCTGCTGGTTCTGCGGGTCGTCGGGCGGCGGGTCACCGCCCCCACCACCGCTCGAGGGCGGCGGCGCAGGCTCGAGCGTGAGCTCGTAGTTCCACCGCGCGGCCGCGTCGCCCGGCCGCAGCAACAGCGCTTCGCGATAGCGCGTGCGCGCCGCCGCCAACCGCTCGCTCCGGTTGGCCGCGTCCGCACCTGCAAGGCGCAGATCCAGCAACCCGAGGTTGAACAGCGCGCGATAGCGCACTTCAGGGTCCAGGGACCCCGCCGCGCGCTCCAGGGCCGCTCGGGCGCCTGCTTCGTCGCCGGTGGCGAGCAAGGCCGTCCCGAGGTTGAACCACGCCGTATCCACGTCGCGCGCCTCGGCCACGGCCTGCCACGCCACCGCGGCATCGGCCAACCGCCCCTCCTGCCAGTGCACCTCCGCCGGGTGCCGCGGGGTCTGCGCGGTCGCAGCGGACGGCAGGGCCACCAGACACCAGGCGGCCAAGGCGGCTGTGCGCCGGGTCGTCGCGTGGACCAGCAGGACCAGTACGGCCAGTACGAGCAACACCCACGCCCGCGGGACATCGTGCTGTCCCCCCACGATCGTGTCCGGGGCGCGCTGGTAGCTCGCCACCAGCTCGCGGACGGCGGCGGCCTGGTCCGGCAGGCCCTCCGGCACAAGAATGCCCTCCGCCGCGTCAGCCAGTCGCGTCAGGATGTCATCCCGGCGTTGGGTGCGTACCACCACGCCCATCGCATCGCGGAACTCGCCCGTGTCCGCGACGGGAATCGTGGCGCCCTCAGGACGGCCCTCGGCCACCAGCACCAGCCGGACGCCCTGCTGCAGAAGCTGTTGCGCTTCCGCGACGGCCGCCTCGAGCGAGTCGTGCGCCTCGCCGTCCGTAAACACCACCAGCACGCGATCGGCGATCTGGTTGCCCGCCGAGAGCAACTCACGACCCTGGCGCAGGACGCGCGTCATGGACGACCCGCCCGCACTCGTCATCTCCGGATCGAGCGCATCGAGCAGGAGCAGCAGCGCACTGGCATCTACGGTGAGCGGTGAGAGAATGAAACTGCGGCCGGCAAACGCGATCAGGCCGATCCGGTCGCCGGCAAGGTCCTGCAC
Organism: Gemmatimonadales bacterium; assembly: GCA_040877595.1. Taxonomy (GTDB): domain Bacteria; phylum Gemmatimonadota; class Gemmatimonadetes; order Gemmatimonadales; family GWC2-71-9; genus JBBDNM01. The sequence continues at coordinate 50,525 of JBBDNM010000066.1, forward strand.
CAACCGACGCGCCTCGGCGCGTGCCCGCTCCAGGCGATCCGGTTGCGTGTCGCGCGCGCGCATGGAGCGCGACACATCCACGGCGATGATCAGGTCGAGTGAGCGCGTCTCGGTGGTGATGCTCGCGCGACCATAGCGCGGCCCCGCGAGCGCGAGCACCGCCAGCACCGCGGCGGCCCCAAGCGGGACGGCGCCCGCCCGCGCCGAGCGCGCCATCTGTGCCAGTTCGTCGGACCAGCGACCCGCCCGTCGCATCCGCGCCAGTCGCGCCCAGGCCGCGAGCCCCACGACGAGCAGGCCCACCGCCGGGGCGAAGATCAGCAACGTCGGGGTGTCCCACCGCATCAGGGCACCCGCACGACGACGGTCGCCGCCAGGGTGAGTTCCAGCATCAGCGCGATCAGCCCCACCAGCACCGGAAGCCGGTACGCCTCGTCGCCCTGTCGGTAGCGTGTCACCTGCACCGCGGTTTTCTCCAGCTGGTCAATCTGCTCGAAGATGCGCTGCAACCCTTCGCCGTCGGTGGCGCGGAAGTACCGCCCGCCCGTCATGGTGGCGATGTCCGTGAGCAGCGGTTCGTCGAGCTGGACCGGCATGTTCTGGTAGCGCACCCGGCCGTCGGGTCCGCGACCGACCGGCAGGCGGGCTTCGCCCTGCGTGCCGACGCCGATCGTGTAGATACGAATCCCCAGCGTCTGCGCGGCCTGGGCCGCCGTGCGCGGATCCACGCGCCCGCGATTGTTCTCCCCGTCGGTGAGCAGGACCATCACTTTCGAGCGTCCCGGCGCGCCTTCCAGACGGTTCGCCGCCGTGGCAATCGCCGTGCCGATGGCGGTGCCGTCATCCAGCTCGCCGATCTGCACGTCGAGAATGGAACGTTCCACCACCGCGTGATCCAGCGTGAGGGGCACGCGCGTGAGCGCTTCGCCCGCAAAGGCGACCAGGCCGAGGCGATCCGTGGCCCGATTGCGTACGAACGCCACCGAACGATCCTTGGCCACATCGAGACGGTTGCTCGGCGGGAAGTCTTCGGCCAGCATGGAGCTGGAGACATCCACCGCCAGCACGATAGCGATCCCTTCCGTGGTGACCTCGATGGTGCCCGGCCCGACCTGCGGTCCTGCGGCCGCGACCATCCACGCGCCGACCGCCACACTGCGGAGCCCGGCCGGGATCTCACCCAACCACCGCCGCGCGCGCGCGACCGGGCGCACCGGCGCCAGGTCGCTGAAGCGACCCGCCACGCGCGGCACGCGGCCCCGCCGCCACCACCAGAGCGGCAGCAGGAGAAGGAGCAGCAACAACAACGGCCTGGCAAAACTCATGGCTCCTCCCCTTTCCCCGACACTGCAACTCTTCCACCATTCCTCTCTTCCACTCTTTTACCATTCATCTCTTCCAGCAGTTCTTCAACTTCCACCAGCATCTCATCCACGTCCGCGACCCCGAGCGGCGCGAACCGCGCTCGCTCGATACGGTCCAGCAGATCGTCCAGGCGCCGCAACGGCCACTCGGGACGGAGCACGCCAATCACCGAGCGCCACGTGGCCCGGTCCAGGCCCTCGTGGGCTTCCGGCGCGTGCGCGAGGGCTGCCTGACGAATCCGTGCCAATCCCCACGCCGCCGCCACCCGCGGTTCGCCCGCGGCAAGCCAGCGACCGGTGGGGTTGGTCGGTTCGGGCGTGTCGGACCCCGTCGCACGGGGCGCGCGACGCGGTCGCCGTCGCCACAGGGCCCAGCCCCCCACCAGCAGCACCGCGGCCACGAGCGGGATCGCGGTCCGTTCGAGGCGCCGCCACCGCATCGCGAGCGGCGCGGCGGAGGGTTCGGGCGCCAGGCTGTCGGGATCGGCGGAGCTGGGCAGCACGCTCGCGACCGTGACACGTACCGAATCACCCAGCAACGGGACGCTCACGCGCCCCGTGCGAAACAAGGCGACCGTATAGACCACCAGGACGCTGTCTCCGCGCGGGATGACGCGCGGCGCCGCGAGTGGCACCCAATCGGCGGCGGCAACCAGCGGCTCGACGCGGAGCGTGGTGCCGGCCGGCGCCGCCATCATCCGCGCCATCACCACGGTGTCACCCACATGCGGCGCGGCGGGCGTCACCGACCACGCCGCCGCCTGCAGCGCCAGGACCAGGCCGATCACCGGTGCAACCGCCGCGCGCGCCGCGCAAACGCGTCGCGCAACGCCTGCGCGTACGGTTGGTTTGTGCTCAGCGACACCTGGTCCACCTGGGTGGTGAGCAGCGCGCGCCCACGCGTGAGCCGGCGTTCCTCCTCGGCAAACCGCAGCGCCAGCCGCGTACGCGGGTCCGATGTGTCCACCAGCTGGCGCCGGCCGGTCTCGGCGTCTTCGAGCTCGATCCATCCGGCGTCCGGCAGGTGCAGCTCGCGCGGATCGTCCACCGTGATGGCGACGACTTCGTGGCGGCCGGTGAGCCGGTGCAGCGGCTGCTCCCAGCCGGTGCTGCGAAAGTCGGAGACAATGACCACGATGGCGCGGTGCGAGAGCAACCGGGTCGCGTACGCGAGCGCCGCGCCCAGGTTGGTGCCTCGTGTCCTGGGCGTAAAGGCAAGCAGGTCACGGATGACGCGTAGCGCGTGACGGCGACCCTTGGCAGGCGGCACGACCGCCTCCACCTGGTCGGCGAACAACACGGCACCCACGCGATCGTGGTGACGGGCGGCGGCCAGGGCGAGCACGGCGGCCACTTCGACCGCTACTGCCTGCTTGGTGCGCGGCACGCCGAAGTCCACCGAGCCCGAGCGGTCCACCACGAGCAGGACCGTCAGTTCGCGTTCTTCCTCGAACGTCTTGACGTAGGGGGTGCCCATGCGGGCGGAGACGTTCCAGTCAATCGCGCGGAAGTCGTCGCCCTGTTCGTAGGCGCGCACTTCGGCGAACTCGATGCCCTGCCCGCGGAAGACCGAGCGATACTCGCCGGTGAAGAGATTGGACACGAGCCGCCGCGTGCGCAGCTCGATCAATTTCACCTGCCGCAGCACGTCCGGCCCGACGACGCGGGCGGCGCGCATCACGGGACGGCGACCGCCTCAAGCAGACGGCCAATCAGGTCGTCAGCCGTGACGTCCTCCGCCTCGGCTTCGAACGTGAGCAGGACGCGGTGCCGCAGGATATCCGGCGCGAGTGCCTTCACGTCTTCGGGCACGACATAACTGCGACCGCGGAGAAACGCATGCGCGCGCGCGGCCTGCGCGAGGTAGATGGACGCCCGCGGGCTCGCGCCGAACGCCACCAGCGGCTTGAGGTCGGCCAGGCCAACGGCCTGCGGCGTTCGCGTGGCGCGCACCAGATCCACGATGTAGTCCACGACGCGCTGATCCATATACAGCTCGGACACTTGCTTGCGCAGCCGCAGGAGATCGGCCCCTTCCGCCACCGTCGCCACCGGGATGGGTTCGCCACCCGCCATCCGCCAGAGGATTTCCTTCTCCTCTTCGCGCGTGGGATAGCCCACATGCACCTTGAGCATGAACCGGTCGAGCTGGGCCTCGGGCAACGCGTACGTGCCTTCGGACTCGATGGGATTCTGCGTGGCCAGCACCAGGAATGGCTCCGCCAGCGTGTGACTCTGCCCGCCGATCGTCACCTGATGTTCCTGCATGGCCTCAAGCAACGCCGCCTGCACCTTGGCGGGCGCGCGGTTGACCTCGTCGGCCAGCACGATATTCGCGAAGAGCGGCCCGCGCTTCGGCCGGAACTCCTGCGTCTTCTGGTCGTAGATCATCGTGCCGATGACGTCGGCCGGCAGGAGGTCGGGCGTGAACTGGATGCGCGAAAACGAGCAGTGCACCGTCTCGGCGAGCGAACGGACCGCCAAGGTCTTGGCGAGCCCCGGTACGCCCTCAAGCAGGATATGACCGCCGGTGAGCAGGCCGATCAACAGCCGCTCCACCATGAGGTCCTGGCCGACGACGCGCCGGCCCACCTCCGCCACGATGGCGGTGGCGATGGACGAGTCAATGGCTTGGGAAGGTCGTGTCGTGGTCACCGCTTGATACGCTCTCCGTCATCTTCGTTGGCAAAAATCCAGGCCGCAAACCGGGACGGCGCAATCGGGTCTTCCCCCTCCATCGCACCCCACGGCACGTCCGAACCGCTCTGGCCCGCCAATGCCCCGCGCGCGTCGGCCTGCGCCACGACGGCGACGGCCCTGCGAATCCACGTACCACAGTTGGGGCCCCGAAGGTCCACCCACCCGCGCGGAATCGCCTTTTCGACGTCGCCCTCGGGCGGCACGATCACCACCGAACCCCGATAGACCCCCTCGGGGACAACGATGGGGAGCCCCACCGAAATGATGAGCCGGCGCAGGCCCTCGTCGGCCGCCACCAGCGCCTGGGCCTCTTTCGCCAGCTTCTCGGGCTTGGCGGAGGCGAGCGTCCGGACGGAACTGCACAACTGGCCCAGAATGTGGGCTTCGTACAGGATCTTCGTCAGCCGCGGCGGACCCAGCATCTCGAAGCCCACCGCCCGCACGCCGTGCTCCGCCTCCAGCGCGCGCAGGCGGTCAATCGCATGTTGCCGCAGGATGCCGGCCCGATACGTGGGCCCGGCCGTGGCCGAATCGAGCGCCGCGACGATGTCGCGACCCGTCGGGCGGCCTTCCAGTTCCATCACGACGTAATCGGCGACGTCCTCGGCGGTGATCAACTCCATCGAGCCCAGCGAAGTCACGGTCTCGAACTCGTCCGGGGCGAACGCGCCGTTCTCGCCCATGTTGACGTACACCGACTCGAGCGGCCGACCCAGATCCTTCCAACCGGTCGCCTGGGCGGTAAACGCCACGTCGAGCGCCAAGGGCTTGGGACAGTCCACCATGGCGATGGGCTTGCCCCTGCGCGGCACCGGGCCGTACGCGATCTCGCGCCAGCCGATCGTCGCGGTGGGCTTGACCTCCGCCACCGAGCCAATGCCCGGCGTCCGGCCGAGGAGAAACAGCAGCAACGATTGCGCGCCCCCCACCGCCGACTTGGTGAGCATCGTGCGGCTGGGCCGTTCTTCCGAGTGGGTGTAGGGGATATTGAGCCCCATGCCACCGGTACCGCTCGTGCCAATCTTGACATACGCCATCACCGGATAACGGCGCAACAGCTCGGCCATGATCTGCGTGTGGCGGATCAGCTGTGGCATGGTGAGCGTCAGGACATGGCCCTCCACCTGCTCGCGCGACAAGCCCTTGGCCGACTGCGTCATCAGGTCGCGCGCGCTCGTGAACACGTCCTGATAGGCGAACGCGGTGGCCGTGTTGATGCCGTCCACGACCGCGTCCGGACGATGCGTCTCGAACAGGCGATGCAACGGACTGCGCTGCATGACGGCGTCGGTCAGGTCGCCGTACAAGTCGTCAATGACCAGGCGCCGCATCACGGCATCCGCCAGCATGGCCTCGCGGTCCGTGCGGGCGACGGCCTCGGGCACGAACACGTTGCCCCAGTCCACGACGATGGTCGTTCCGCCGCGCCACGGGTCGAGGGCCCGGGCCGCCTCGCGGACCTCCTGCTCGTAGAGGGCCACCAGAACCAGCTTGGCCGGCTTGCGGGCAAGGATGACGCGGGCGACGGCTTGGCCCACGAGGCCGCTGCCGCCGAGAATCAGTACCGTGCGGTTGGTCAGGTCCATGTCCGCTCAAGCGCTTTCAGTTCTTTGGGAGTCAATTCGCGCCATTCACCCGGCGGCAACGTGCCCAGCCGAATGGGGCCGTGGCTTAACCGCACCAGGCGTTCCACCTTGAGGCCAATGGCCTCGCACAGACGGCGCACGATGCGGTTGCGTCCTTCGGTCAGTTCCAGCGTCAGGTCCACCGCCCCACCCCCACCCTCGCGCGCCTTCACGGTGAAGCTCGTGATGGCCACGGCCCGACCCTCGATGACCGGGCGGGCATTGAGGGCCTGTGCGATCTCGGCCGGCGTCCGGCCGTGCACCCGCACCCGATACGTGCGCGGCACCTTGTACCGCGGATGCGTGAGACGGTTGGCGGCGGTGCCGTCGGTCGTGAACAACAATAAGCCTCCGGTCATCACGTCCAGGCGCCCGACATACGTGAGCCCCGGCAGGCGGGGCATGAGCCCAAACACCGAACGCATGCCTTCGACGTCCGCCTTGCTCACGATGTACCCCACCGGCTTGTTCAACGCGAACCACTGGACGCTGCCCGACTGAACCCGCTTGCCGTCGAGGGTCACCGTGTCACGGTCAGGATCGGCGGAACTCCCGAGCTCGGCCACCTGCCCGTTCACCCGCACGCGCCCCGCCGTGATCAGCTCTTCGGCACTGCGACGCGATCCCTTGCCGGCCCGCGCGAGGATGCGCTGGACGCGCATTTTCATCCGGCCACCGCTTCGCTCTCGATTCCCTCGGACCCTTCGGTCGTCTCCTCGCTGGTATCCAGCTTGACCGGCGTCAACGCCACCTTGAGTTCCTCGCCGCGCGGCAGATCGTCCAGCACCCGCAACCCGAGGATCTCGAGGAACAAGGACGTAGTGCCGTACAGCAACGGACGCCCCAACCCTTCGCCGCGGCCCGTCACCTCAATCAGCCCGCGGTCCTGCAACATGCGGAGCACCCCATCACTCGCCACGCCGCGAATCTCCTCGACCTCGGCCCGGCCCACCGGCTGCCGGTAGGCGATGATGGCCAGCGTCTCCATCGCGGCCATGGACAGCTTGCGCGGCCGATCCACGATCTGCGCCTGCGCGATCGCGTCGGCCAGCTCAGGCCGCGTCAGGATCTGCCACCCCTCGGCCACCTCCGTGAGGAGCACGCCGTGACGCCCCTCGTCGTAGACCAGCTTCAACTCATCGAGCGCCGCACGGACTGCGGCTTCCTCCACGCCGGAATCGAGCCGCTGCAGCTCGGCCACCGGCAGCGGGCGTGACGCGGCGAACAACGCCGCTTCAAGCAGCCTGGTGAGTGGATTCACGCGCGACGTCCACGTTGCCAAAGGGGGTCTCTTGCGCCAGGTGTATTTCGCCCTGGCGGGCCAGCTCAAGCACCGCGAGCAACGTCGAAATCACATCGGCGACGGTGAAGTGCTCTCCGAAACATTCGACGAGGGAGAGCCGCTCACGGCCCTCCAGCAGGCTCCGGATACGCCGAGTGGCCCCTTCCACGTCGAGTGGGCGCGCCACCACGCGGTGCCATACCGGGTGGGGCATCCCGGCCAGCACGTCCTCGACCGCGCCCAGCAGCTGCGCCAGGTCAAACGTGATCGGCCGTGGCGCGGCCTCGGCCGGTTCGAGGATCCAGCCCCGCGGGAACCGGTCGCCGTGATCGGCCGCGCGTTCCACCAGCCAGCCCACCACCTCGCGCACCTGTTCGTACTCGAGCAAGCGGCGCACCAGCTCGGCGCGCGGGTCTTCCCAATCCTCGTCGTCCAACGGGCGGGGCAGCAGCAGCTGGATCTTGATGCGCACCAGACGAGTCGCCATCTCGAGGTAGTCGGCCGCCTCGTTCAACCCCAGTGTGTGGACAACCGCCAGAAACTGGTCCGCAATCTTTGCGATCGGGATATCGGTGATCGCGATCGCCTGGTCACGAATGAGCGTGAGCAGCAGGTCGAGCGGCCCGTTGAACGCGTCCAGCCGGACCACGAATCCCTGGTCGGGAGGGGACTGAGGGGAGGGGATGGTGTCGGCCACGAAGGCAAATTCTAACCCGGCGGGACAGGTTTGGCGACCCTCGCAAGTCAGGAATTTGCTACGAGTTGCGCCCGTTTGGTACGGGGTTTCTCGAGCCCCGCCCCATTGTCTCTGGCAACATGGTGGCGGCGACCACAAGCATGGCCGGGTGCACCCACGCCCAACGTGCCGGGGTGGTGCAAGTGGTGGACTCGGCTCCTTCACGGTATGGGAGAAAACGGTAGCTTACGAGGATTTGGCAAGAGGCGTTTGGGGCCTGGCCCCCACCACTCCCAAACGTCGGTTCGCCTTGACGCACCATCCCAGTCGGGCTAGGTTCCGCCCTCGATTTTCGACCAGTTTTCACAAGGGAACAGCCAGTGCCCAATATTCGTTCCGCGAAGAAGCGGATGCGTCAGAATGCCCCCCGCCGCGAGCAGAATCGGGACCAGTTGTCTGCGGTTCGGACGGCGGTGAAGCAGGTGCGGCTCGCCGGTACGCCCGCTGAGGCGCAAGCCGCCTATCGCAAGGCCGAGCAGCTGCTGGATCGTGCGGCGGGGAAGAAGCTGCTCCACCCCAGTACGGCCTCACGCACCAAGTCCCGGCTGGCCCAGGCGATCGCGCAGAAGTAGGACGCTAGACGGCGGCCAGCTCGGCGCCGCACTTCTCGCAGTACCACTCGGTGGGCAGGTTGAGTGAACCGCAGTCCTTGCACTTGAGCGTGCGCTGGTTCACCATACTCGGACGTGACTTCTTCGGTTCCCCGGCCCCGGTCTCCTTTTCGATAGGTACCGGGGTCTCGTTTTTCGGGGGCTCCATCGGTTCGGGGATCGCCGACATCGAGCCGCTCGCACGCCCGGCAGACGGCCCATCCGCATCGTCATCCGATACCGATTTGAGGAACTCCAGCTCGTCACCAAACGCCTCGGTCTGGCCCTTCGATTTCTTCTTGCTTGTCGGCTTCCCGGCAGGCGCCGGCTCGTCTTCCGGCTCGGGCCTGGCGGACAATGACCCCAACACCTCGTCTACGTTCGCCATGACGGATTCGGCCTCGGCGATCGACGTACGAATGGTCTCGAGCTTGCCCTGGATGTCGGCCCGCTTCGCTTTCCACTCGGCCTCGGTGTACTCCCCCACCGTATGACGCAACTCGGCCTCCGCCATGGCTTCGGCGCGGACCGATTCCTGCTTGCGCAGGCTCTCCAGGGATTTCGCGTGGGTGTCGCGTTGCTTGCGCAGGCCGTCGCCGTACTGCCCCAACTCCTCCGTGACCTCATCCAGGCGCTTCCGATAGTCGCCGCGGACGCGATTCGTCACGTCGGAATTGGCCGACTCCGCCTTCTCGTCGAGGCGCGCAAGCCACTGCTCAAGTTTCCGGCGCTCGGCCAGCAGCTCGGTGACGTGCTGGGCGCCGGGGTCGCTGTTACGTGCCAAGTGAGTGTCCTCCGTGCCAACCCAATCTAGTACGGAATCTCAAGCCGTGGGGGTGGCCTTGAACACGGTCCGGCCTCCAACCAGGGTCCGCACGACCCGCCCCACCAGCTCCCGACCCCCGAACGGGGTGTTGCGACTCTTCGACAGGAACCGCGCCGGCTCCACCCGCCAGCGTGCCGCCGGATCGAACATGACCATGTCCGCAACCTGCCCCTTGGCCAGCGACCCACCCGGCAGGTGAAACAGCTTGGCCGGCATGGTGCTCATCCGCAGGATCAACTCGGGGAGGGTCAGCACCCCACCTTGCACTAGCTCCGCGATCCCCAGACCCAGCGCCGTCTCCAACCCGACGATCCCGAACGGGGCATCGTCGAATTCGCGCTCCTTCGCGTCATAGTGATGCGGCGCGTGGTCCGTGGCGATGCAGTCAATGGTTCCGTCCTTGAGACCCCCGCGGATGGCCTCGACATCGGCCGCTTCCCGGAGCGGGGGGTTCATCTTGGCGTTGGTGTCGTACCCGGCGCAAGCCTCGTGCGTGAGCGTGAAATGATGCGGGCACGCCTCGGCGGTCACGGCCCAGCCGGTGTCCTTGGCCCGCCGAATCAGTTCCACCGACCCGCGCGTGGACATGTGGCACAGATGCACATGCCCCCGGGTCAGCCCCGCGAGGATGATGTCGCGCGCCACCATGATTTCTTCCGCGGCGGCCGGGATGCCCTTGAGTCCGAGCCGGGCGGAGACGAGTCCCTCATGCATCACGCCGCCCCTGGCGAGCGTCGGCTCCTCGCAGTGATCCGCCACCGGGATGCCGAACGTCTGCGCATACTCGAGCGCCGTGCGCATCATGTGGCCGGACGTGACCGGCAGGCCATCGTCGCTCACGGCGACCGCGCCCGCGCCCACCAGCTCGCCGAACTCGGCCAGCTGGTCGCCCTGCTGGCCCAGCGTGATCGCACCAATCGGATACACACGCGCAGCCCGCGCGGTCTCGCCCTGCTTCACCACGAACCCTACCGAGGCCTGGTTATCAATCGGCGGGTCGGTGTTGGGCATCGCGCAGATGCCGGTGAACCCACCGGCGGCCGCCGCCATGGCACCCGTCGCGATGGTCTCGCGGTCTTCCTGGCCGGGCTCGCGGAGATGCACATGCACATCAATCAAGCCGGGGGTCACGACGAGCCCCTTGGCCTCGATCACCTGCGCGCCATCGGGTGTGCCCAGGTTCCTGCCGATCCCGTCCACCTTGCCGTTGATGATGACCAGGTCGGCCACCGCGTCGTGGCTGGTGGAGGGATCAATCAGCCGACCACCACGAATCACGAGCGGCTTCATGCGTCACCGCCCTTCGCGGCTTCCGCCAGGTCAGGCCGTCCACCCGCCAGCAGGTAGAGCACGGCCATGCGCACGGCGACGCCATTCGTCACCTGCGGCAGGATGACGCTGTGCGGGCCATCGGCCACGCGCGAATCAATCTCGACGCCGCGATTCATCGGGCCGGGATGCAGAATCACGAGGTCCTTGGGCGCCTGGGCCAGGCGTTCTTCGGTGACACCAAACACGCGATAATACTCACGCAGCGAGGGGATGAACCCGGCATTCATGCGCTCCAGCTGGAGGCGCAGGATGTTGAGCGCGTCCGCCCACTGGATGGCGTCCTCGATGCGGCGGAACACGGTCACCCCGAGTTCGTCGATGCCGACGGGCAGCAGGGACCGCGGACCGCACACACCGACCTGCGCGCCCAGCTTCTGGAGACCCCAGAGGTTGGACCGAAACACGCGACTGTGCAGGATGTCGCCGCAGATGCAGACCTTGAGGCCGTCCAGCTTCCCAAACTTGTCGCGCAACGTGAGGAGGTCGAGCAGTCCCTGGGTGGGGTGCTCGTGCTTGCCGTCGCCGGCATTGATCACGTTGGACTGGATGCGGTCGGCAAGGAACTTGGCGGCACCCGACGACTGGTGGCGCATCACGACCATGTCAATCCGCATGGCTTCGAGGTTCCGCGCGGTGTCCACCAGATTCTCGCCCTTCTGCACGGCCGACCCCTGGGACGCGATATTGACCGTGTCGGCACTCAGGCGTTTCTCGGCAAACTCGAACGAGATCCGCGTCCGGGTGGAGGCTTCGAAGAACAGGTTGACAATGGTCTTGCCGCGGAGAGCCGGCGTTTTCTTGATGGCGCGTTCGGAGACTTCCTTGAACGGCTCAGCGGTATCGAGAATGCGGAGGATCTGTTCGGCGGAGAGATGCTCGAGTCCGAGCAGGTCCTTGCCGAGCGGTGCGGTCATGTGGCACTCCGGGCGCCGGGCGCCACTTCCACGGCGTCGGTGCCGTCCAGCTCGGTAATCAATACGTCCACGCGGTCATGGGGGGCCACTTCGCTCAAGCGCTCGCCCACCACGTCGGCCTGGATGGGCAGTTCCCGACCGCCGCGATCAATCAGCACGGCCAGCCCGATGCGGGCCGGGCGACCGAAGTCGGCGATCTCATCCATCGCGGCGCGCACGGTCCGGCCCGTGAACAGCACGTCGTCCACGATGACCACGATACGGCCATCCAGCGGTGGCAGGTGCGTCTCGCCGATGACCGGGCGCGGACCCACGGTCTCCAGGTCGTCACGATAGAGCGTGATATCGAGGGCGCCGAGGGGCGGGGCGGTCCCGTGCGCCTTGGCAATGGTGGCCCCGATGCGGCGGGCAAGATCCGCGCCCCGACGCTGGATACCGACCAACAACAGGCGGTCGGTGCCCCCGGCGAAGGTCACGATCTCGGAAGCCATACGGTCGAGGGTCCGCGCGATGGCGCGGGAGTCGAGGAGGGAACGGCGGGAGGCCGACACGGCCGTCAAGCTAACAGGAAGGACGGGCAGAAAAAAGACGTGGACGAACGGCAGACCCGTGGACGCGTGGAGGCGTCGACGCGTCCACGTCAGTTGCTTCTGGTCCACGTCCGTTGGTCTTCGTCCACGTCCGTTTCTCTAGAATACCGGCGTAAGCGCCACCCCCCCACTCAAGACCGCATTGACGTTCGCCACGGCAAGTTGCGCCATTGCCGTTCGCGTCTTGACCGTGGCGCTGCCCAGGTGTGGCAGGCACACCACGCGCGGATGAGCGACCAAGGCCGGATGCACGCTCGGCTCTTCGGGAAAGACATCCAGCCCCGCCCCGGCCAGGCGCCCGCTCTCGAGCGCCTCGAGCAGGGCCGGCTCGCGCACCAGGTCGCCGCGGGCGGTGTTGATGAGGATGGCGCCGTCTTTCATCTGGGCCAGGCGCTCCCGATTGATGAAGCCCTTGGTCTCGGGCGTGCTGGGGGTGTGGAGGGTCACTATATCGCTCTGGGCAAGCAGTCTGGGGAGATCCACCCGCTTAGCCCCCGTGGCGGCCTCGAAGTCGTCCTTGCGGGAGCGGGCCGCATAGAGCAAGCGCAGGCCGAACCCCATAGCCCGGCGGCCCACGGCCTGCCCAATCCGGCCCGCCCCCACCAGCCCCAAAGTCGCGCCGTCGAGTTCGAGGCCGAGCAATTGGGTGGGATGCCAGCCGGTCCAGGCGCCGCCGGCCACCAGGCGTTCGCCTTCCTTGGTGCGCCGCGCGACCTGCAGGATGAGGGACCAGGTGAGGTCCGCGGTACTCTCGGTGAGAACGCCGGGGGTATTGGTGACGCGCACCTTGCCCATCTGACAGGAGACCAGGTCCACGTTGTCCACGCCGACGGCGCAGTTGGCCACGATCTTGAGTCCGAGGAGTTGCTTGAGCTGCTGGCCGCCAATCCAGCGGGAGAGCAACGGCACGATGGCGACGTAGTGGTCGCCCGAGGGGAGCGGCTGATCGGCGGAGATCCACTCCACCGCATGCCCGGGCACGGGGTCCGCCGGCAGGAGATCCCTCAGTTCAGCCGCGATCAAGATGGTGGACGTCAAACGGAGAGGGTGGGATTCGAACCCACGATACCGTTACCGGTACACCGGTTTTCGAGACCGGCTCCTTCAGCCACTCGGACACCTCTCCATGGACAATAAAAGTTAAAGGGTGGAAGAGGTGAAGGGAATAAGGGTTGGTGAAAGGGTTGCAGGGCTGAAGCGCGTGGATCTACGCTCAACCCTTCATCCTTTCACCAACTCTTCCCCTCTTCCACTCTTCCACCCTTCAACTCTTATGCGGATGCCCGGCTCCCAAGCTCATGGTCGATCATCAGCAACGCGGCCGGGTTGTCGCCGGCCAGCTCCATGCGCTGGATGATGTCGCCCACCGTGCGCTCTTCCTCGACCTGCTCCGTGATGAACCACTGGAGCTCGAGCTGCGCGGGGTAGTCCCGCTCCTTGTGGGCCAGCTCGTACAACTTGTTGATCGAGGCGGTGACTTTCTGTTCGTGGGCCAGCGCCGACTTCATCACGCTGAGGGGCGACTTGAACGTCTTGGGCGCCGCCGGAATGCCCTGGAGCTCCACCTGACCACCGCTGTCGAGCAGGTACTGGAACAGCTTCAGCGCATGCCCCTGCTCTTCCTGGTTCTGCAGGCGCATCCAACTGGCAAAACCCGGCAGGGCCTGCGCCTCGAACCACGCCGCCATGGCGAGGTAGAGGTAGGCCGCGTGGAATTCCATGGCCATCTGATCATTGATGGCGTTGTTCATGCCCTTGGTGCGGGCCATAATGTGATCTCCGAATTGAGGATGCGCGGAAGATAATGCACCCACGGGATTGTGGGCGGAGGTGGGTTCCGGTCTCAATTGAGATTGGGAATCATCGGTAACTGACGTTGACGGCAAGAGACGTGGACGGAAAGGGACGTTGACGGCAAAACACGTGCGCTCTAAACGTCCGTTGTCGTCCACGTCAGTTGCCGTCCACGTCCGTTGTCGTCCACGTTAGTTGCCGTCAACGTCCCTTACGATCAGAATCTCGGATTCACGACGTTACTGAAGATGCTGCCAAACGTGTAAGTAAGCCCGACCGACAGGCTGTACGAGAAGTCGGTGCCGAGCTGGCGCTGCTGCACGATGATCTCTTCGGGGCTCAGGTCGCCGGCCGCGATGTTGATCTGGTTCTTCACGCGCGCCGCGTCGGCAAACACGTTGAGGCTGAGCCCCCGCACGATGCGCAGGTTGATGCCCGAGAACACGCCGATGCGGTGCTGGGCCAGGTCATCGAGGAACTGCTGGCCTCCGAGTCCGCCGAACAGGTTGCCCCACGGCTGGCGGAAATCTACGCCGACATCGAGTACCTGGAGCGGGCGCGTCTCGGCAATCTTGCCGAAGACGGTCGTATCCTGGTACCGGTACACGGCGAGGCCCGCGCCGTACAGCACCGTGAACCGCCGCCGGGACGATTCCGCGTAGGGGAACACCGAGAACTCGATCGCCGGCCCTGTCTCCAGCCGCAGGGTGTGGTTGCGGAACAGCGAGTGGCCCGCGTCCACGAGGCCGCCGACCGACCAGTGGTCGTTGATGCTCCACGCCGTGAGCGCGAACGCATTCCACGAGCGCCGGGTGGCCACGAACACCGAGTCCGCGCTGAGCTCGAACTCCTCCCGGCCGTATTCCCCGCTGAAGTTGACCGACAGCTTCCACGCCTCCGTGACCCGGTTGGCCGAGGCGTTGCCGCGGAACTCGATCTCGCTCTGCCGTGACTCCCCGTCAAGGGACGTGTTGCCCCCCACCCGGAACACCCAGAAGTTCCACGGATCGTGTGGCGGCTCCTCGGGCGCCGCGGTGTCGGGCGCCTCGTAGCGCACCGCGAGCCGGGGTGCGGCGTCGGAGCGCATGGCGAAGCGCACGAGGCCGAGCGACAGGACCCGCGTAAGCCGGGCCCGGCGCTCGTCGTCGGTGTCGGTGCTGCCGTCGGTATAGGTGAGCGTGTCCACCTGGCCGCCGAAGCGGCCCTGGCCGATGAAGGCGAGGGTCACCTCCTGCCCGCCCGCCCCCGCCCCGCGGCCCGTGCCCAGGACGTGCACGTCGGAGGCGGTGCGGTCCCGTACCCAGTTGACGAACGGAATCTCCCGCCGCAAGTGGTCGAAATCGCAGTTGAGGGATTGGCAATCGAGAAAAACCCGGATCGGGCCCGGCCCGCCACCCGGCCCTTGTGCGGCCAGCCCGGGAGCGCCCAGACACATGGCGCCGAGCGCCAGGAATCGCACAAACATGGCGCGGAAGATAAGTTGGGCGGCGATGCCACGCACCCATCCGGCTTTGTCAGAGTTTCCTTGCATTCTGGAAATTCCCGTCCAGTGGGGTGAGCTCGACGCCTACGGGCACGTCAACAACGCGGTCTTTTTCCGGTACTTCGAGTCCGCCCGCATCGCGTTCCTCGACCGGATCGGCATGCTCGCCACCATGTCGGACGTGGGGATCGGCGCGATTCTTCACTCCACCAGTTGCCGGTTCCGGCGGCCGCTGTTCTTCCCCGACACGATCCTGGTGGGCGGCCAAGCGACCGAGATCGGCGAGGACCGGTTCACCATGGCCTACCGGGTGGTCTCGCTGGGCCAGGACGCGGTGGCGGCAGATGGGGAGGGCGTGATTGTCTGCTTCGACTACCGGAAGCGGGCGAAGGTGGCGCTGCCGGATGAGGTGCGGGCAAGGTTGTAGGTGCAAGGGCGCAAAGTGCCAAGGTGCAAAGGTGCAAGGGGGCAAGGGGGCAAGGGAACGGAGCGCCGTTCACGGCGGAGTATTCGAGGCGTGGTTTCGAGGCGTGAACGCCTCGCTCGGCGTAGGCGCGCGCTGAAAGCGCGCCCCCTCGCCGCTTTGGCCTCTGGCGGTGTACTTCGCGCCATGACGGGTGATGAAGCCAACCTGCTGGGGATCGCCGAGGTTGGGCCCGTTCCGGGTCACCCCAGCAGCCCCCGGAGCGCATCCTCCTCCGTGCCGAACACCGGGAGAATCATGCTGAACCCGGAAATATCGAACACCTCCCGCACCGTCTCGTTCAGGCCGAAGAGGTGAAGGACCCCCCCGTCCCGCTCGAGCACCTTGACCGTGCCGAGCAGGACGCGCAGGCCGGCGCTGCTGATGTACTCGAGGGTCGTGCAGTCCACCACGATCTTGCGGCTGCCGCCCGCCAGCAGGCCGTTCAAAGCCTCCTGGGCCGCCGCCGACGTGTTCGTGTCCAGGTGCCCCACCAGGGCGACGAGCGAAACGTCCGCCTGCGTGCGGATGGCTATTTCCATGGTCAGTCTTCCGTAATCGTCTTTTCGAGGGTCAGGACGTTGCGGTCATCCAGGCGCTCGTAGCGCACCGCATCCATCGCCTGCCGAACCAGATAAATGCCCAGCCCGCCAATCTGCCGTTGTTGCGTCGAGCGACCGGTATCGGGGGCCTCGGCCTGAAGCGGGTCGAACGCCTTGCCATCGTCGGTAATCGTGACCGTCATCAGGCTCTCGACCAGCCCCACGTCTACCGTGATCAGCCCGGTTTCCCGTCCCCGGAATCCGTACGAGATCGTGTTATTCAGCAGTTCGTCGAACGCCACCCGCATGGTGCGGCCGAGTTTCGCCGGGAGTTGCTCGGCTTCGGCGAACGCCGCAAAGGCGGCATTCACCCGGTCGATCTCGGCAAGATCCAGACCGACGGTGACGGCAAAGCCCTTGCGTGGCTTCATCTTGCCTTGCGGGAAACTGAGGGCACCCGTACCTTCGCTCGACGATTCCCCTATAGTGGCCGGCCGCTCCAGCCGGCGCAAGATGAGGTCGTCCAACTTTCGCCATGTCGAGTTGTATTTGACTACGAGAGGTGCAGCTGCGGACGAACTCGACCGCGTAGCGGTCGGGCGGTGCCTGGCGGGTCAGGGGGACGCCTTCGGCGACATCGTCGAGCGCTACCACCGGCCGCTGTTTAACGTCGCGTTCCGCATGCTCCACCACCTCCAGGACGCCGAGGACGCCACACAGACGGTGTGGGTGAACGCGTTTCTGCGGCTGGCGACCTACAACCCAAAGTACCGGTTTTTCAGCTGGATATACCGGATGACGGTGAACGAATGCCTGAATGCGCTCAAGCGCCGAAAATCAACCGTGCCGATCGACGGCCTGGATATCCGGGCCGCGACGCCCGCGTCCGACCGGACGGTGGAAGCCGCCGATCGGGTCGGGCACGCGCTGATGCGCCTCACGCCCGACGACCGCGCCGTGGTAGTTCTCAAGCACTTTGTCTCGTTCTCCTACCAGGAGATTGCGGACGTGATGGAGATCACCGTCAAGACAGTCAAATCGCGCCTCTTTACGGCGCGGGAGCGGCTGCGGGACGCCTTGAGCAACCCCGTGCGGTGACCGCGTGCTGAGCCGCGACCAGATCGACCTGATCCATCGGGACGTGGACGACGCCACGACGCCGGACGAGCGCGCGGCGGCCCAGGATCTGATCGCACAAAATCCGGAGGCCCGGGCCCTGGCGGCGGAGCTCCGACACTTGGACCAGATCCTCGCCCGGGATGCGGACCGGGATCCGCCGCCGCACCTGAAACGCGCCATACTTGATGCTGTGCACACGGCCCGCCGTCCGGGCCAGAAGTCCTTTCGTTTCGCGACCCCCGTCCTTGGAGGACACATGAAGAAGAAGTCCCTGATACTGATTGGCGCGGCGGCGGCCGCGGTGTTCGTGGTGGCCGCTATCGTGACCGGCTTCCCGCCGGGCAGCAACCAGGCCGGCACGATCGGCGGCGACCCCACCATTCCGGGAGTCGAGCAGGCGGCGCGGTACCGTGGCCGCCCCATGACCGAATCCGACGTGACCCTGCAGAACCCCGAGGTGCAGGCCCTCTTCCAGAACGACGAAATCGTTCGTCTGGTGCAGAGCGACCTGTTCCGCCAGGCGATGCAAAACGACAATTTCCGCCAGGTCATGGCCAGCGATGCCTACCGGCAGCTGATGGCCAGCGACTCGTATCGCCAGCTCGTGGCCAGCGATTCCTATCGCGAGCTCATGGCGAGCGACTCCTATCGCCAGCTCTTGGCCAGCGACTCCTATCGCCAGCTCATGGCCAGCGATTCCTACCGGCAGTTGATGGCCAGCGATGCCTATCGCCAGGTACAGGGCATGGAGGCCTATCGGCAGCTGCAGGCCGAGTTGGGCCGAGCGGCCACGCCCGAAGCGATGCGCGCGCTCGAGAGCAACGCGCTCTACCGCGAACTCATGAGCGTGGATGCGTTCCGCGAGCTCCAGTCCATGGACGCGTGGCGTCAGATTCAGTCGATGGACGCCTACCGCCAGGTCGCGTCGATGGACGCGTTCCGGCAGGTCCAGGCGATGGACGCGTTCCGGCAGATCCAGTCGATGGACGCGTTCCGCCAGATCCAGTCCATGGACGCCTATCGCCAGATCGCGTCGATGGACGCGTTCCGCCAGATCCAGTCCATGGACGCGTTCCGCCAGATTCAGTCGATGGACGCCTTCCGCCAGCTGCAGGGAGCGGAAGTGTTCCAGCAGGCGGCGCGGAGTGCCGTGCTGTCCGACGCCCTCATGCGCTCGGCGGTCGCCATCCAGGACTAACCGGCCATCCGCAGGACCGCAGGCGGTGATTCGGGCCCCCTATCGGGCCCGGGTCACCGCCTGCATTTTTTAGGGCATGCGCCGCATCCGTCTGTTG
The DNA here is from genome assembly GCA_040877595.1 of Gemmatimonadales bacterium. Taxonomy (GTDB): domain Bacteria; phylum Gemmatimonadota; class Gemmatimonadetes; order Gemmatimonadales; family GWC2-71-9; genus JBBDNM01. The sequence goes on from JBBDNM010000066.1 coordinate 69,180, forward strand.
CTCCAGGCCCTGACCGTCCTCGCCTGCGCGGATCTCGCCGCGCAGTTCCAGACGATCGAGACCGCCAACCTCCGGCTGGTCTACACCTCCGCCCAGCAGTCCTACCTGGTGCCCCAGGTGGCCCGAAGCTTCGAGAACGCGCTCATTTTTCACCGCGAGCTCTTCGACTACACACCGCCCGGCCGCATCAACCTGCTGATCCACGACCTCTGGCACTACGGCAACGCTGGTGCGCGGCCCGTGCCCGAGAACCACATCACGGTCGGCATCGGACCCTTCTCCCACGTCTACGAGTCCGCGCCCGCCAATGAGCGGATGAACTCGTCGATGAACCACGAGCTGGCGCACATCGTCACGGTGGACAAGGCCACCGCGTCGGACCACCGGTTCCGCTGGCTCTTTGGCGGCAAGGTCACCCCCATCGCGGAACAGCCCCTGTCCATGTTCTACAGCTTCCTGACGACCCCGCGGTGGTACTCACCGCGGTGGTTTCTCGAAGGGATCGCGGTCTACCTCGAGACGTGGATGAACGGGGGGCTGGGACGCGTCATCGGGGCCTACGACGAGATGGTGTTTCGCACCCTCGTGCGCGATAGCGCCCGGATCTATGACGTCGTCGGCCTCGAGTCCGAGGGAACGACGATCGATTTTCAGGTCGGCGTGAACTCCTACCTGTACGGTACGCGGTTCATCAGCTATCTGGCCTTGCAGTATGGACACGACAGCTTGCTCGCCTGGGTCACGCGCCGCGAGGGCAGCAAGCGCTACTTCGCCCGCCAGTTCCGGCAGGTCTACGGCGCATCGCTCGACGACGAGTGGGCACGCTGGATTGCCTGGGAGCGCGACTGGCAGCGCGCCAATCTCGAGGCGATCCGCCGCAACCCGACCACCCCGTCCCGCCCACTCTCCGAACAGGCGCTGGGATCGGTGTCGCGGGCCTACTACGACTCGACGAGCAACAACCTGTACGTGGGCGTGCAGTACCCGGGGCAGGTCGCCCACATCGCGGCCATCAACGTCGGCTCTGGACGGCTCACCAAGGTGCACGAGGTACTGGGCGCCGAAGTGTTCAGCGTGACTTCGCCGGCGTTTGATCCGGTCTCCCGGACTCTCTTCTACACGACGAACAACAACGACTGGCGCCATCTCGTCGCGCTGAACCTGGAGACCGGGCATTCGCGAATGCTCATGCGGGACTCGCGGGTCGGTGACCTGGTGTACAACGCCGCCGACAGCGCGCTCTGGGGTGTGCGGCACGACAACGGGTTCTCGACCCTGGTCCGCATCCCGCCCCCCTACGACCAGTGGAACCAGGTCTACACCCTGCCCTACGGGCGCGACCTGTTCGACCTGGACATCTCACCCGATGGGACCATGCTGGTCGGGTCCATGTCCGAGATCAGCGGCGACCAGCGCCTTGTCGCGATGGACGTTGCCGCGTTGCGGGCCGGAGACCAGTCGCACCGGGTGCTGTTCGAGTTCGGCTCATGGTCGCCGTCCAACTTCGTGTTCTCGCCTGACGGACAGTATCTGTACGGGTCCTCATATTTCTCCGGCGTATCCAACATCTTCCGCTACGAGGTCGCCACGGGGTCCATGCTCCCGATGAGCAACGCGGAGACCGGTTTCTTCCGGCCCGTCCCGTTCTCTGACGACTCGCTCATCGTCTTCACCTACGCCGGCCGGGGCTTCGTGCCCTCCATGATCCCGAATGCGGTCGTTGAGCGCGTGAGCGCAATCCAGTTCCTGGGTAATGCCATCGCCGACCAGCGACCCGAGGTGCGCGCGTGGGAGCTGCCGCACGCCTCCCGCATCACGCTCGACTCCCTGACGCCCGCCACGGGCACGTACAGTTCGTTCGGGACCTTCAAGCTGGACAACATCTATCCGGTCGTGGAGGGATACGAGGACGCGGTGGGCACGTTCGCCGTGGCCGGTGGACTGCGCTTCAACCTGTCCGACCGCATCGGCACGACCGCGCTCGACGTGACGACGTCCTACTCGCCCCATCCGGACCTGGAACCCTTCCAGCGGTTCCATGCAGCGGCGGATCTGCAGCACTGGAACTGGAGTGTGACGGCGGCGGTCAATCGCGCCGACTTCTATGACCTGTTCGGGCCGAGCCGGACCAGCCGGCGCGGCTACTCGCTGGCCCTGCGCTACAAGGACAACCTCCTGTACGACGCGCCGCGCAGCCTGAGCTATACCCTGAGCCTGGCGGGGTACGCCGGCCTGACGACCGTCCCGGAGTACCAGGGTGTCGCGGCCTCGTACGACAAGATCCTGTCGGGGTCCGCCAGCCTGGAGTACGGATCGCGGCGGGCGTCCCTCGGCGCCATTGATGCCGAGCTGGGCGGCACGTGGGCGCTGCATCTGCGCAGCAACTACGTGAACCGCGCGGTGTATCCGCGCGTCAACCTGGACTTCTCCCGCGGGTTCCTGCTCCCCCTGAATCATTCGTCGATCTGGTTCCGCGGCTCGGCGGGGGCGGCGTTGGCCGGAGACCGGAACGAGCCGTTTGCCAACTTCTACTTTGGCGGGTTCGGCAACAACTGGGTGGATCATCGGGCGCACCGGCAGTTCCGGATTACCGAGAGTTTCCCCGGGATGGAAATCAACGCCATTTGGGGCACCACCTACGGGCGCGCGCAGGTGGAGTGGATGTTGCCACCACTGCGGTTCCGGCAGGTGGGGATTCCGAGCTTCTATCTCCGCTGGGCCGGCCTGACGTTCTTCGGCACCGGGCTCATGACCAATCTGGATGACACGGCGGTGCGTCGCACGGTCGGCAGCGTGGGAGCGCAACTCGATTTCCGGATCGTGACGCTGTCCCACCTGAACTCCACGCTGTCCGTGGGGTTCGCCGTGGCTGGGGAACAGGGGCGCCCGGCCGAATCCCAGCTGATGGTTTCGTTCAAGATCCTGTGACGGCGGTCCTCGCGGTGACAGCCAGTGTCCTGCCGGTCTTCCTGTTTCTGGGTGCGCTCGTCCTCATTGACAGTTACAAACTGGTGTCCCTGCGGGCGGTGCTGTTCTCCGTGGCGGCGGGGCTGGTCGCGGCCGCCACAAGTTGGGGCGCCAACGTCTCGCTCCGTGACGCCCTCGCGCTGGATGCGATTCGCTACTCGATGTACGTCGCGCCCCTCGTGGAGGAACCGCTCAAAGCTGCGTTTGTGGTCTTCCTGATGCGCACCAACCGGGTAGGCTTTGTCGTGGACGCGGCGATTCATGGTTTCGCCATCGGTACCGGCTTCGCCCTGCTGGAGAACCTCTATTACCTGCTGGTGACCACCGAGGCGACGCTCTGGACGTGGATCGTGCGCGGCTTTGGCACCGCCGTCATGCATGGCGGCGCCACCGCAATCGTGGCGATGGTCGCCAAGACGTTCGAGCACAAGTCCAATGCGTTCCGCCTCCATCACTTGCTGCCGGGGCTCGGCGCCGCCGTGGTGTTGCACTCGCTCTATAACCATTTCCTGCTCGATCCGATTTTGGCCACGGCGCTGATCGTGCTGGTGTTTCCCGCCCTCAGCGTGGCGGTTTTCCAGCACAGCGAGCGGGAGACGCAGAACTGGCTGGGGACGGGCTTCGACACCGACCAGGAATTGCTGCGGGTGATTCGTTCCGGCCAGATGGCGGAGACCCGCGTGGGCCGCTACCTGGTGTCGCTCCGCAACCGGTTCCCGCCCGAAGTGCTGGTGGACATGATGTGCCTGCTCCGGCTGCGGGTCGAGCTGTCCATCCGCGCCAAGGGCGCCCTGCTGCTCAGGGAGGCCGGGTTCGACCCACCGCACGATCCGAAACTGGCCGCGACGTTCGAGGAGCTGCGCTATCTGGAGAAGAGCATCGGCCGGACCGGCCTGCTCGCGATGGATCCGTTTCTCCATACCAGCACGCGCGATCTGTGGCAGCTCAACATGCTGAGCGGGCGGGCGGCGTGAATACGCCGAAGGTCCTGATCGTGGACGATACGCCCGCCCATCGTGACGCGTTGCGCCAGCGGGTCGAGGGCGAGGGGTACCTGGTGGAGACCGCCGAGCACGGGCGCGACGCGCTGGACAAACTCAAGGGGGCGCACTTCGATCTCGTGCTGCTCGACGTGGCGATGCCGGTGATGGACGGCCCGCAGTTGCTGCAGGCGCTGCGGCACGATCCCCTCTACGTCCATCTGCCGGTCATCATGATCTCGGACGTGGACGATGTGGACATCATCGCACGGTGCATCGAACTCGGCGCCGACGATTACCTGCCGCGGCAGTTCCAGCCGCCCATCTTGCGCGCGCGCATGCGAGCGGCGCTGGACCGCAAGCGCCTGCGGGACGTCGAGCGGGCCCAGGCGGACAGCCTCACGCGGGAACTGGACGTCGCGCGGAGGATTCAGGAGGATTTCCTCCCGGAGGCGCTTCCCGCCGTCCCGGGCCTGGAACTGGACGCCATCCTGCGCCCGGCCCGCCAGGTATCCGGCGACTTCTACGACGCGTTCGTGCTCGCGCCCGGGGATACCACCGTGCTGGTGGTGGGCGACGTGTGCGACAAGGGGGTCGGGGCGGCGCTGTTCATGGCGCTGTTCCGCAGCCTGATCCGCGCGGCCGCCGATCCGGTCGAGGGTGGGGCGATCCAGATGATCGGGGGCCGTCGCTCGGTCGTGATGCGGTCGCTCGAAGCGGCCTCACCCGTGGACACGTTGACTCGTGTCGCCGGCTTCACCAACGACTACATCGCGCGCCTGCACGGGCGCACCAACATGTTCGCGACGGTGTTCCTTGGCGCGCTCACGGCCCACACCGGCCGGCTCGACTATGTGAATGCCGGCCACGAACCGGCCATCCTGCTGGCGCCGGATGGCACGATGCGCTCACTCCGGCCCACGGGCCCCGCGCTCGGGCTCCGCCCGGACATCCCGTTCTCGGCGGGGGAGGCGAGGCTGGAGGACGGCGACCGCTTGGTCGCCTTCACCGACGGGCTGGTGGAGGCGCGCAGTCCTCTCGGCGAGACCTTCGGCGCCGACCGCCTGAAGGACGCGCTGCGTGGGAGCGGCGCGTCGGCCCGGGACCTGGTCGGCGCGGTCATGCGCTCGCTCGACGCTTTTGCCGGGGACGCCGAGCGCCACGACGACGTCACCCTGCTGGCCGCCGCGCTCCAAGGCCCGCGCGGCTAATCCAGATCGTTCTGCGCGCTTGCGCTCGTCCTTTCCACCCGCGATGCGGGCCACCCCGCGATCAGGCCTCCCCTGGCACCTACCGGAACCGCTAGTGCGCTACCGCCGGCAAGTTCGAATTGAACATGTCAACAGCCATGAGCCACGTGCCATCGGCTTGCCGCCGCCGGATCTCGATGTACTTGCCCGTGTCGACGGGCGAGCCCTCGACGGCAATCGTCACCCGGTAGGTGCCGCGCACGTACGCCAGGTCCCCGTAGCCGCTGACGTCATCGATTGTCAACTCGACGCTCGAGACAGGTGGGAACGTGCGGTTGAACTCCACGATGGCCGCGCGCCCTGTGGCGGCCGGCATGTTGGGGGGCATCACGACCGCATCCTCCGTGTAGAGCAAGCCGAGGGAGTCGGCCTGTCCCGCCAAGGCGTACCGCGTGAAACGGACATGGACTTCGCGGATGGCCGCGTGATCCGCTTCGGTCAGAGGAGCAGCGGACGGCTGGCACGCAACAACAACTGGAACAACGAACGGCAAACTCAGCAGCGCGCGACGACGAACCATAAGCGACCTCCCGGGTGTGTTCAACGGAGACCTGTGTGGACGGCCGGAGAATATGCACGTCCCGGTCAACGCCGCCAGTGAGGCCGCGCCAGCCGCCCGTTGACCCTGCCTTCTGGGCCCGCTTACTTTCGGACCTTCAGGACAGGTGGCCGAGTGGCTGAAGGCGCACGCTTGGAAAGCGTGTGAACGGGTAACCGTTTCGTGGGTTCGAATCCCACCCTGTCCGTACAGGGGGGCAAGGGACAAGGAGCAGGGGGCAGGGGGCAGGGTGATGAATTGGTACGTTCGACGCGCAATTGGTTGTCACTGTGGGACTGATGGCTGCTATGCTCGGCCATGTCGAGTCTCGACAACCTTCAAGCGTGGTTGGTTGGCAAGGATGTAGCCATCCGCATCTATCGGCTCAGCCGGCAGAAGCCCCTCAAGTATCATCCCGACCTTGCCGACCAGGTGCGGCGAGCGTCAACAAGCATTCCAGCCAACATTGCGGAGGGGTACGGGCTGGGCACGCGACCACAGATGGTCAAAGGCCTGCGGATCGCTTATGGATCGGCTCTTGAGCTACGCACGCATTTCGAGATCGCCGAGGGTGTACCTGCGCTCCCACTCAACGACGGGACGGCAGCTATCAAACGAGACATTCATCGACTCATTGGACTGATCGTAGGCCTGCTCAAGTACTATGAGGCCGAGCCCCCACCCTGATCTACTCGTCCTTGCCCTGCCCCCTGCCCCTTGCACCTTTCGTCTCGGCCCCTGCCCCC
>JBBDNM010000067.1:0-16453 GCA_040877595.1 Gemmatimonadales bacterium
ACTTCATCGCCCATCAGCGTCTCGAACAGCGTTGCCGCCCGCACCGCCTCTTCCATTTCCACCTTGAGGATCGTGCGCGTGGCCGGGTCCATCGTCGTCTTCCAGAGCTGTTCCGGGTTCATCTCGCCCAGGCCCTTGTAGCGCTGGATGTTCACGGATCCCTTGCCGCCGGCGCCGTTGCCGAGCCGCTTCATCGCCTCATCGCGCTCGGCCATGTCGTAAACGTAGTACTCCTCCTTGCCCCGGGCGACCCGGAACAGGGGTGGCTGCGCGATATAGACGTATCCCGCTTCGATGAGCGGCCGCATCTGGTTATAGAAGAACGTCAGCAACAGCGTGCGGATGTGCGCGCCGTCCACATCGGCGTCCGTCATGATGATGATCTTGTGGTAGCGCGCTTCCTCGATCGTGAACTCGTCCTCGCCAATTCCGGTGCCGATCGCGGTGATGATAGCGCGGATTTCTTCATTCGACAGGATCTTGTCAATGCGCGCGCGCTGTACGTTGAGGATCTTGCCGCGCAGCGGCAGGATCGCCTGGAACGAGCGGTCGCGCCCCTGCTTGGCCGAACCGCCGGCCGAGTCGCCCTCCACCAGGTACAGCTCATTCATGGCGGGATCGTTGAGCGAGCAGTCCGCCAGCTTGCCAGGCAGGATGCCGCCCTCAAGCGCGCTCTTCTTCCGGACCAGCTCACGCGCCTTGCGGGCCGCCTCGCGCGCGCGCGCGGCGCTCGCCGCCTTTTCGATGACCGTCCGCGCGACGCCCGGGTTCTCCATCAGGAAGTTGTTGAGGTGCTCGTACACGACCGACTTGACCACGTTCTCGACTTCCGAGTTGCCCAACTTGGTCTTGGTCTGCCCCTCGAACTGCGGTTCCTTCACCTTGACGTGAATGACCGAGGTGAGTCCTTCGCGCACATCGTCGCCCGACAGCGTGAAGTTTTCCTTCTTGAGCAGGCCCTTGTTCTTGGCGACCTCGTTGATGGCGCGCGTGAGCGCCGCCTTGAAGCCCGTCAGGTGCGTGCCGCCCTCGTGCGTGTTGATGTTGTTCACGAACGAGAACGTGTTCTCGGCGTACCCGTCATCCCACTGGCAGGCGACGTCAATCTCCACGTCGTCTTTCGCGGTGGTGAAGTGAATGGGCTTCGGGTGCAACGCCTTGCGATTGCCACGCAGGAACGTGACGAACTGCTTGAGCCCGTCCTTGGCGAGGAACGTTTCGTCACGCGGTTTGTCGCGCTCGTCCTTGAGCGTCAGCGTGATGCCGCTGTTCAGGTAGCTCAACTCGCGGAGTCGGCTGGCGATCGTGGCATAATCAAAACGGAGATCGGTGAAGATCTGGGGGTCGGGCTTGAACGTGACCCGTGTGCCCGAGCGCTTGCCGGTCTTGGCGGTGACCTCAAGCCCCTCCACCGTGTTACCGCGCTCGAAGCCCATATGGTGTTCTTTCCCCTCACGTGACACCCAGACGTCCAGCTTCTCCGAGAGCGCATTCACCACCGAGACGCCGACGCCGTGCAAACCACCGGACACCTTGTACGTGTTCTTGTCGAACTTGCCGCCGGCGTGGAGTACCGTCATGGCGACTTCGAGGCCCGGCTTGCCCTCGGTCTTGTGGATGTCGACCGGGATGCCGCGACCGTTGTCCGTGACCGTGACGCTGTTGTCGGGGTGGACGACGACGTCAATCTGATCGCAGTAACCGGCCAACGCTTCGTCTATCGAGTTGTCGACCACCTCGTACACGAGATGGTGCAGCCCGCGCGCGGCGGTCGAGCCGATGTACATGCCGGGCCGCTTGCGAACGGCATCGAGCCCTTTGAGTACCTGGATGGCATCGGAGCTGTAACGGGACTCGTCGGGCGTTGCGGTCATGGCCTGCCAAGGGGCATCTGGACATGGGAACGGGGGCCGAAATCGACCCCCGTGAGGGTCTCCCAAATATACCGTTCTCCCACGATGCCCGCAATGGGACCGCCGATGTCTAAATCATTGCCATGCAACACCTTACTGACTTACCACGGAGGACACGGGGGGCACGGAGTGAACGGCAGGGGTCAACACCCTCTACAGTACAAGACGTCGAACGCCGGCCTTGAGAGTCTGGACATGGAAGTTGATGAGGAGGCCGACCCGCTTGCCGGAGAGCCGCAGGTAGGAGAGCAGTTGGGCATCGTGAACCGGTAGGAGTTGAGCGACCGCCTTCAACTCGACCACGACGCGATCGTCCACGAGCATATCGATCCGGTAGCCCGCATCCAGCGTCACGTCCCCGTACCGAATCGGGAGGCTCTTTTGCCGCTCGACGTCATGACCTCGGCGGGTCAATTCGTAGGCGAGGCACGCTTCGTAGGCCGATTCCAAGAGGCCTGGTCCCATTGCGCGATGGACGTCGATGGCCGAACCGATGATGTCGCTTGTCAGCGCCTCCTCCAGCATGGCCCCAGGGTAGCGGCAAGCGCATCCATCCGACAACCGAATCTACGCCTCGTATACCCTTTTCCCGCACCAAGGGGGTTCATCCAGACCTTCTCCGTGCCCTCCGTGCCCTCCGTGGTAGGACTCTACCCCAGGCGCCAGAGAATCCGGTTCACCGGCGTCCCCCGCGCCGCGAGTTTTCGGAGAATCTCCGGACTCTGTAACTGCAATTCCTGGAGCCAGGCCCCCGTGGTCACCCGCACCCGTAGCACGCCATCGGCCGTCACACCCTCGGCCACCGTCACTTTCGCCGCTTGTGACCCCACCACCTCGGCCCAGACGTCCACCGCATGCGTCTGCACGAGACGGCGCTTGAGCCCGGCACGGCGCAGGTACCCGTCGAGAATCTCCCTGATGCCGCGCGGACGTTCCTCGCGATCACGCATGCACACGTCCTCCCTGCATGGTCCAGCGCGGACGGTCGAACATCGCCGCCGGCACTTCGCTCTCGCGTGGCGCCGCGATGATCGCCTGACCGGGCAACGCTTGGCGCACCAGACCCAGCAGGCGGGACTGGCGGTCGCCATCGAGCTCCACGAATGCGTCGTCGAAGAGGCCGATGGGTGGGACGCCGCGCGCCGCCGTCAGCGCCTCGGTTTCGAGCAGGCGCAAGGCGATCGCTGCGGTACGTTGCTGGCCGGCCGAGCCATAGGTGCGGAGATGGTGGCCGCCGAGCATGACCACCAGATCGTCACGATGCGGCCCGACCCCGGTCGCGCGTCGCTCGCGGTCCTGATCGCGGTTGGCGCTGAGTGCCTGTGCGAGCCCGTCCGTGGTCACATGACCATGCGCGCGATACCGCATGGCCGCCGAGCCGGTTTCACCGAGGGCCGCCATCAGCTCGGCGTAGCGGTCGGCGTGGGCGGCCACCCAATCGAGACGCGCGTGCAACAGGAAGGCTCCGGCAGTCGCGAGTACGCCATCAAACGCCCAGGCCGCTTCCCAGGTACCATGCCGCAAGGCGGCATTGCGTTGCCTGAGTGCCTGCCGATACGTGCTCAACTGCGCCAGGTACGCTCGGGCCGTGAGGGACAATACCACATCCATCCAGCGGCGCCGCTCGGACGGCGGGCCCGCGACCAGCATGCGGTCCGTGGGCGCGAAAAGCACGGCCGTGACCTTTCCGACCGCATCGGCGAGTCGCGCAGGCTTCTCGCCGTCAAGCGTCACCTTCTTTCGCTTCCCCACACTTTCATATCCCGCCGTCACCCGTTGCACGTTGCACGTTGTACGTTGCACGTGAGTTCCCACATCTGCCCCAATGAAGAACCCGTCACGCCCGAATCGCACGAGCTCCGCATCCCGCGCGCCGCGGAAACTGCGAAACAGGACGAGATAATAGATCGCCTCAAGCAGGTTGGTCTTGCCTTGGCCGTTCGCACCGAGGACGACCGCGCCCTCCGGGGGCAGCGTCACGTCGAGGCTCGCGAGGTTGCGGTAGTCGCGAATGGTGAGGCGATCGAGCACGGGATCAGGGCCTGGCCGCGACCGTCAGCACCAGCGTCTGCGTCGTGGTCTGGCCGGCCAGATCCACGGCAACCCCGGTGAACGTCACCGGGTCGCCGACCGTGAGGCCTGCCGGAATGAAGAACAGCAACAAGTCTTCCAGTACCACCTCGGCGAACGCCCGGGTGCTGGCGGACTGGCCCAGGACCGTCACCGCCACCGAGTCCATCCCGTTGGCGTCTACCGCCCGGACGGCGATCACGATGGTGTCTGGTGAGAACACGGTCCCGCTCTCCGGACCCGTGAGCACAAGCTCGGGCGGGCCGGGACGCAGCCGTTCGCCGTCGCACGCGAGCAGGCCGCCCGCGAGTACGAGGCTAGCGGCCCGTAAAGTGCGCCGAGCGCTTTTCGAGAAACGCACGCATGCCTTCCTTCTGATCGTTTGTAGCCGACAGCAGACCAAAATGATTCGCTTCGAGGGCGAGCCCGTCCGGCAGGGGTATCGCCAGACCGCGATCTACCGCTTCGATACACGCGGCAACCGCGAGCGGTCCCATGGCCAGGATGCCCGCCAACACGTCGCGCGCCGCCGGCACGACCTGGTCGGGCGCCACCACCCGATTCACCAGTCCGATCCGCAGGGCCTCCTCGGCGTCGACCATCCGACCGGTCAGCAGGATATCCAGTGCGACGCCCTGGCCGACGAGGCGGGGCAACCGTTGGGTGCCGCCAAATCCAGGGCAGATCCCGAGCTTGACCTCGGGCTGCCCGAACTTGGCGTGGCTGCCGGCCACGCGCAGGTGGCAGGCCATCGCGAGCTCGCAGCCGCCCCCAAGGGCGAAGCCGTTCACGGCGGCCACGACGGGTTTTCCGCCGGTTTCCATGCGTCGCAGAACCGCTTGGCCACGGAGGGCGCGCGCCTTGCCGTCGAGCGGTCCTTGATCGACCATTTGCGCAATGTCGGCGCCGGCGACGAAGGCTTTCGTGCCCGCACCCGTGATCAGCAATCCCCCGACCTCGTCGCGGCCGAGCAGGTCGGTGACCGCGGCATCCAGTTCCGCCAGCACGTCATCATTGAGGGCATTCAGTTTATCGGGGCGGTGGATGGTGATCGTGCCGATGCGGTCGGCGACCTCAACCGTGAGCAGGGTATAACGCATGGGGAAATCTACCCTTGCGCGGCGAGCGCTGTCGCGCCTGATTTCCTTGGAACGGAGTGCTCTTCATGACGCGTACCCAGTCGATCATCCTGTACAGCACCCTCCTTGCTCTAGGGGCTGCCACCGCCATCGTGGCCCTGCGCACGCCCCCAGCGGCTGCCGAGGACACGGTCATCACGGTGTACAAGTCGCCGACCTGCGGTTGTTGCGCCGCCTGGGTGGATTACATGCGGGAAGCCGGGTTCAACGTGACGGTCGAAGACGTGACCGACTTGCATGCTGTCAAGGCTCGGCACGGCGTGCCGCGGCAACTCGAATCGTGTCACACGGCCATCGCCGAGGGGTATGTGGTGGAAGGCCATGTGCCGGCCGACCTGGTGACGCGCCTGCTGGCCGAACGTCCGGCCGATGCCTGGGGCATCGCTGTTCCAGGCATGCCGGCGGGTTCGCCCGGCATGGAACAGGGTGACCGGCGCGAACCGTATGATGTTATTCTGTATAACGCGCGCACCGGCGGGGCCACGATTTACGCCAGTCGGTAGCGTTGACGTAGCACGGGTTTGGGCTAACTTGCGGTGTCCCCCCGACCCACCCGCCCTCTCAACACGGATCTTGTGAGCGACCAGGAACTCCACGGCGTACTGGAGTTGACCGGTAAAGGCATCGGTTTCATCCGACTCCGCCAGCACGGCTACCAGCCGTCCCGGGACGACATCCACGTGGGCCAGAAGGTCATCCAGCAGTACGGACTGCGCAGCGGCGACGAGATCGTCGGTGTCGCGGGTCGTCCCCCGGGCCGCAACAAGAGTGCGACCCTCCGTCAGGTCACCAAGCTCAACGGCCAGGACCCACAAGCGCTGGACGGCCGGCCCGAGTTCCATCGGCTGGGCGCCACGCATCCCAAGGATCGCCTGCTGCTGGAGTGCGATCAGGTCCGCTTTGGGCAGCCCGACTACACCAATCGCATCATTGACCTGCTCTGTCCCTTTGGGAAAGGCCAGCGCGCGATGATCGTGGCGCCGGCCAAGGCGGGCAAGACGATGGTCTTGCAGTCGGTGGCCGAGGGCATCACGCGGAATCATCCAGAAGCGACCCTGTACATCCTGCTGGTGGATGAACGGCCCGAAGAAGTCACCGAAATGGAGATGTGCGGATTCGGTGAAGTGATCGCGTCCAGTTTCGACTACCCTCCCGATCGCCACATCAGCGCCGCCGAACTCACCATGGAACGCGCACGCCGTCGTGTCGAAATGGGGCAGGACGTGGTCATCATCCTGGACTCCATCACCCGGCTCGCGCGTGCGTACAACACGGTGGAGCGGGGCAGTGGCAAGACGTTGACCGGGGGTCTCGACGCCAACAGTATGGAAGAGCCCAAGCGGTTTTTGGGCAGCGCTCGCCGCATTGACGAGACCAAGGGCGGCGGGTCGCTCACCATCATCTCGACGGCGTTGATTGATACGGGCTCCAAGATGGACACGGTGATCTTCGAAGAGTTCAAGGGCACCGGGAACAGTGAACTGACCCTGAGCCGCGAGCTGGCCGACCGCCGCATCTTCCCCGCCATTGACATCAACCAGAGTGCCACGCGCAAGGAAGAGCTGCTCCTTACGCCCGACGAGCTCAAGACGTCGCACATGTTGCGCAACATGCTGGGCCGTATGGACAGCATCGCCGCCATGCAGGAACTGCTCGCCATGATGAAGCGCACCAAGTCCAACGCGGAACTGGTGACGCCTGGGATGAAGGCCTGACGCCGCGTCCGATCATGGTCGGGCTTGCGCTCCTTGCCGCGCACCCCGCTTCCGCCCAGAGCAGCCTGCACCTGACCGGAACGGCCAGCGGTACTCGTGCGTCCACGGCGCCCGGCGGCGGGCCGGTCACCCAGGTGCGGCTCGAACAGGTGATGGCCCGCGCCACCGCCACCAGTGGGAACGGCGTCTGGCGGGTTTGGGCCAGCGGGAACCTCGAGGGCCTCACCATGCCGAATGGCGCGCTCTCGCTGGGTGCGTTCGGTGAAGGGTTTGTTGATCGGCGTCATCCCCACACCTACGTGCACGAACTCGGCGGGAGCGTCGTGGTGCCTGTCGGTGGGGCGCGGGCGTCGCTCAGCGCTGGGCGCGGTTTCGTCGCTTTTGGCACGGACGACCCCATGCACCAGCCGCCGCTCGCTTATCCGATCAATCACCACTGGTCCCAGATCCTCGAGCGGCTGGTGGTCATTGGTGGTGTCGCCGTGGGCCCCGTGCTCATGGAGGGCACGCTGTTCAACGGGGACGAACCCGAGTACCCGAGTCAGTGGCCGTCCATCAACCGCTTGGGCGATTCCTGGGCTGCGCGACTGTCCGTGGTGCCCGCGACCGCGCTGGAAGTTCAGGTATCGTACGCCACTGTGCGCTCGCCTGAGCACCGCGGCGGCGCCGGCCCGGATGCCACGAAGTGGAGCGTATCGCTCAGTCGCATGGCGGCGGTGCGCACGCACGCGGAATGGGCGCTCACCGACGAGGCGGGCCGGCGATTCACGTCGCTCCTCGTGATGGGTGAGTGGGCGGTGGGCCCGCATCGGCCGTACGTGCGGCTGGAACGCACCGACCGCCCGGAAGAGGAGCGCACGTTTGACCAATTCCGCTCCGTGCGGCCACATCTGGATGATCACGTGATCGGGATCACGCGCTGGTCCATCGTCACGGCGGGCTATGGCCTGCGGCTTCGCGCAGGGCGCATGATCGTGGAGCCCATCACGGAGGGGGCGGTTGCCCGGGTCACCGAGACCACCGGAGGCTTGTTTGACCCGGCGTTGTTCTATGGTCGGACCACGATGGTGTCCCTCACGGTTGCGGTACGATTGCATTGGGGCATGGCGGGCACCATGGGGCGGTATGGAATCAGAGACGCCACAGTGCCTGAAGTCCACCATCACTGAGGTCGTGCAACGTGCAACGTGTAACGTGCAACGGATTGGCGGTTCTTCTCCTGGCCGCGTGCGGTGACCCCGCCACCTTTGTTCCTGCCGATCCCACATTGGTGGCTACGGTCGCCGTGCCCGCCAACTACGGCCTGCACGACACGTACGTGCGCGATGGGCTCGCGTTCCTCTCGGCATGGAATACCGGGGTCATCATTCTGGATGTCGGGCACGGCGTCGCGGGTGGATCGCCCGAAGCACCAGTGGAGGTCACGCGGTTCGTGCTGGATGATGCCGGCCGTACGGTGCAGGGGGCCGTGCACAACACGTGGTGGTTCCATAATCCGACCACCGGCGAGCAGCGCTACCTCTTCATCGGTCAGGAAGGTCCGGGGACCCTGGGTGAGTCGTCGTCCGGCGACCTGTACGTCTACGATGTATCAACACTGACCGCCCCGCAGTTCGTGGGTGCGTACGCGCTTCCGGGGGCTGGCGCCCACAACGTTTGGATGGACGAGGCCGCTGAGACCCTGTTCGCGGCGTACTACAACGGCGGCGTGATCGCGTTGGATGTCTCCGGCACATTACCCGCCGATTTGTCCACCCGTGAGCTGGATCGCATTCAGCCTGGCGGCGACGGCAACACCCATGTGTGGGGGGTCATGCAGGGACCCGACGGCCGCGTGTGGGCCACCGACATGGTCAGCGGATTCTGGCGCCTCAGCTTCGAGGGGTCAGCGTTTGCGGTGACCGGTGGAGGAAACAACGCCTCCGAGCGCTTCAGCTCGGATCTGTGGGTGCATGGGACCACGGGCTACTCGGGCACGTGGGGGTTCCGCAGCGAGCCGGGCGACGCCGTGCTGATCTGGGACCTTGCGGGGCCCACACGGATACGGACTATGTTGGTGGACAGCGTCACCACGATCAGCGATGTCGAGGTGAGCACCGATGGTCGCCTGCTGCTCCTGACGACGGAAAATGGTCCGCACGAGGGCTTTGTGCTCTATGACTTGGCCAACGACCCCCGGGCGCCGCAGTTCCTGCTGCGCCAGGGGGTCGAAAGTGGTCTGCATACTGGCACCCTCGTGGAACGTGAGGGCCGAACGTACGTCTTTGGTGCCAAGAACCCCGGCTTCGCGCCGCCGGCCCTCATGATCTGGGACGTCACCGCCTCACGCCCCTAGATCAGAAGCCCAGCCGGTAGTTCACCTTGAGCAAGAAGATGTTGGTGGCGGGCCCCTCGAACAGAGCGCCGGCGTCACGGCTCAGGTCCAGGTCACCAAAGCCCAGGCTGGTGGCGCTTTGACGCGTCCAGACGAAGAAGAGCGTTGACCCTGGCGTGTATTCCCACCGCAGGACCGCGTTGCCCCGTAGCGAGCGGAACGTGAAGCTCGGATCGGTGACCTGGAACGCCGCCGCCGCCCCATCGCCGTCCGGGTCAATCGTGTACTGGGTGCTGCCATTCGCCTCGGCGGTCGTGACGGTTCCGATATCTGTCCCGTAGGTGAGGACATCAGCCGTCCGCGGCGCGGCGAACTCCTTGTAGTCGTAGTAGTCGCCGCTGGCGATGAAGGGCTGTGCGAACAGCTCGAGGGTCAGGTCCGGGGAGAACGTCACGTTGACCCGGGTGTTCATGGACACGCTACGCTGGGTGATTCCCGCGAATACGTACCGCCGACCAAAGAACGCTTCGGCCGTGGGGTCTGGCAGGCTCGTGACAAACTGCGACTCCGTTTCGTCGTACCGGTATGCCGGTCCCAGGGAAAGGGAGATGTTCGAGGCAGGGCGCCACGTCGCGCTCAAGTCCGCAGACCAGCTGCGGGTGTCATGAAAGCCGCGTCCGTAGCTCGGGTTCGTGGAAAGCACGATCGGCTTCCGGCTGTCCGTCGAGAGGCTGAGCTGAAAGAAGTCCACACCGGGCCGCCGGACCACCGGTCCGCCGCGCGTCAGCCGGTCATCGTCGACCGCCGTGCGGCGAATCCACATGAGGTTGGCGTTCCAGTAGTTGGGCATGGTCGTGCTGCCCCACAGGTGAAACTGCCGGTCGGTCATGTCGCCGTCGAAGTTGAACTGTTGCTGGCCCCCGGTCATAAAGCCGAGGAACCGATACCACGAGGTCGGCGTGGTGTACTGCTTGAACACGGTTCCGTTCATGAAGACGTAGTCCGCACGGGTGAGGAACGCGATGTCGTTGTTGTCGAATCCGGGCGTGCGGATGTTCGTCTGCACGTCCCACAAGAGGCTCCCGGTTTCCTTGGCGAACCGCACGTAGGCGCCCAGGCCGCGCAGGGCGGTGAGGGAGGGGTCGTAGGCGTTGGTCAGCAGGCCGTTCGACCCGCCTTCCCGGTCCGGCCGCTGGAAGTAGCGTGCGGACGAGCGCTGGATGCTCGCAATGGCCATCGAGTCGCCGCTGACCTGCGTGCCCGCGAACTGCGCCATCAGTCGGTACCGCCGGTTCTTGAAGTACCAGTCGCTCGAGAGCCCGAACGATTCGGCGTGGCTCGACAGGCGCGTGGCGAGCGCCGGGTCATCCAAGTCACGCACGAGCGAGGTGACGATGCCGCGGATCACCGTGGCGCCCTGGTTGAAGTCACGCGCCACCCGGCCAACGAAGTAGTTGGTCATGGGCTCCACGGTGACCTGCGTCCGGGTGTCGTCCGCGAGCTGCACGGTGGCCCGTTCCCGCCGGGTCACGGCGTTCATGGCGCCGATAGACCAGCCCGAGCTCAGGCGGCCCGTGAGCTTCGCCGCGCCGAGGATCGTGGTGTTCTCTGGAGCGTCGACATAAGGGCCGACCGCAAAGGCGTTGCCGAGGGCCTGGGGTTGGCGCCCGATCCGGCGCGAGTAGAACATGGAGAGGCTGGAGACGTTCGAGCAGAAGTAGCAACTCAGGCCACCGGTGCCGAAGTAGCCCGCGCCCTCGACGAAGAAGGGGCGCAGTTCGCTGAAGGAGGTCTCGAAGGCAGAGAGGTTGACGACCGCCGGATCCACCTCGACCTGTCCGAAGTCCGGATTGACCGTCAGGTTGAGCGTGAGGTTGGACGTGAGCAAGACGCGCGCATCGGCCCCCATGCGGTTGCCGACGGAGTGCGAGTCCGCGAATGGGTCATTCGCGTCGGCGACGGGCGCGCTGGTGCTGCGACCTACCATGTACGGCAGGAGCTCTGCCACCTGCGGGGTCGCCTCGATGACCAGGCCGGTCAGGTGTCCGAACTGGGACGGGCCCCCGCTCTCCTGCAGTCCCCAGAACGACCACATCTGTGTTTCGTTGTTGCGATTCATCCCACGCCACACCTGAAGGCCCCACGTTTGCTCGTCAGCCGTGCTCGGATACCGCAGCTGGGAAAAGGGGATACGCATTTCGACGAACCAGCCCTGGGCGGTCACGGTCGTCGCCACGTCCCACACCGGGTCCCAGGATGGGTCGGCCCCGCCGCCCAGGCCGTTGGCATCCGACTTGACGCCGGCCGGATTCACCATGAAGAACAGCCGGCCGATATGGTCGTGGTACGTGTCGAAAATGACTTGAAAGTACTCCTGCCCCAGCGCCCCGTCGCGCCGGACGAGCCGCCGCTCGATGCCTGCGGCCCCCGCGTCGTCAAACAGGTGCGCTCCCACGTAAACCGCTTCGCCATCGAACGCGAAGCGGACTTCCGTGCGCTGGGAACCCGGTTGGCCCTCGTTCGGCTGGAGCTGGCGGAACCCCCCGGCGACTGGTGCGGTGCGCCAGATGTCCTCGTCCAGCCGGCCGTCCACCGTGACCGGACCGGTGAGGCGCACGGCGCGGATCTCGGGTGGCGGCGTCGGATGCACGTTCTGGGTAGCCGCGGGGGCCGCGAGCACAAGACTCAACAGGAGCAAGCGAGACATGGTTCGGGACCTCTGTGGGTGACGCGCTATTGGACGTCGCGCGTCACCCGAAGGTTGCGATGGGTGGGTGAGGAAACGGTCAGGTCGCGCGAAGTCCCAGCGCACGAAGGGCGCGGTCGCGCTCGCTGCGGGACGCGATGGACTCCGCCGCGCGCTCGTAGGCCGCGCGGAGTGTCGGCGAGTTGATAAGGCCGGCCCCCGCCGCCTGCACGAGCACGTTCGTCCGCTCGCTGCTCGAGGAAATGGAGCCCACCACGACGAGCACACGGGCCGTAGTGGCCGCGTCAGGTGAGGACGCCATCACCGCGCGCAACAGGGCCCCCTTGGTGGAGGACGAGGCGATGTCCTCCACGGCACGAAAGAACGGTTCGCGTGTCTGGTCTGTCAGCTGGTGCTGCGCCAAGACGGCTTGCAGCACCCGCTGGCGCTCGCTCGATGAGGAGATGTCACCGGCCAACTCCAGGACCTCCGCGATCCCGGCGTCGTTCAGTCGGTCACGTTCCAGAAGGGAAACCAAAACGGCGCCCTGCACGCTGCTGGACGAGATGCCGCGTGCCGCCTGCATGTAGGCTGCGGGAAGGGGCTGGTTGGCCGGGAGTCGTGCTCCCACCGCCGTGAGGACCTGCCCACGCGCTGACGCGGAACTGATCTCGCTCGCAGAATGCAACACGGCGTCCGCAATGGCTGGCGTCAACGCACGATACTCGGCCGCGGCCACCAGCACGCCTGCGCGCGCGCTGCTCGAACTGATGACGGTCGTCGCCTGGACAATCTCGGCGCGCACCGCGTCGTCCAGACCCGGATTGCGCAACAGGCTGGTAAGAATCTCGCTCAGCCCTGAGGACGAGGATACGCGTTGGCGGGCCATGCGCGTGATGCGCCGTGCGTCGTCGGACCCAATCCGGTCACGTTGGGCGAACAGGTTGAGGTACGCCGTGATCCCGGAGCTCGTGTGCATCTGTTCCACTTCGGCGAGCAGCGCCGCCCCACCGCCCTGCGCGTACAGACGCTGGGCGCGCTCGGCGGCCTGGTAGCTGGTGCGGCGGAACGTGACCAGCAGGGCCCCGTGGAACCAGTCGCTCGCCGCAGCATCCCACGCCGCCTCGCGGCCGTCCACGTACCAGCGTCGCACGATCCGGTCGTCCCGTCGCTCAAACTCCGCCCGCCGGCGGGCCCGATGGCGGTCACGTTCCTCGATTTCGAACCAGGACTCCATACCCAGGTCGGCCACGTCGCGTTCGTCATCGGTAAACCGGACCAGGCCCCGTGAACGCACGGAGAGTTCGCAGCCGTCGAGAGCAATCTGGATGGTGACGTGCTCGCCATCGATATTGCTGTGCGACGCCGACGCGTTACCCGTGTCGCCCCAGTTGCAGAGCGTGTTGGTATCGATGGACGGGACTACGGTCGGCCCCATTGGGCCGGGTCGCGCCGCGACGGCCGTGAGGCCTGCCAACGGCAACACCACGAGGGCCGCTGTCAGCGTCGCCGCACCGGCGGACCGTCGGGTCATGCCAGCGCGTTCGCGGGATCCATCCAGCACGGCCAGCAAGCGGCCGGCCAAGTGGGACGGGCGGGCCATCGCGACGCTCGCGAGGGCGATGGCCGGTGCTGCGCGGAGACGCTTGGCAATGGCCAGCAAATGGTGTGCGTAGTCGGCCGGATTCGTACCCTGAGCCAGGACCAGGTCGTCGCACGCGAGCTCGCGCTCTTCGCGCAATCGCCGGGCCGCATACCACGCAAGCGGATGCCACCAGTACGCCGCGCATACTACGCGGCTGCCCAGCTGACTCAGCCAATCCATCCGGCGCACGTGCGCCAGTTCATGCAACAGCACGTCGCGCCGACGTTCCGCAGGCCAGTCCACGGCTTCGGAGGGCAGCAATACCTGAGGTCGGCGTGCACCCCATGTCATGGGCATGGCCTGATCGTGCCCCAGCAGCAGACGCACGGGTCGCCGAATACCTAACGCCGTCCGGGCCTGCTCCAGTTCGTCATGCAGGATCCCGCCCAGTACCGGCGTGGTGCGTCGTGCAAGGCGGGCCGTCGCAAGGAGCGACAGGCCGACCAGTGACAGCACAACGATGGCGCCGCCAAACCAGAGGAGCGGGACCCAGGCAATGGTGACCGCCCCGCGTGCGTCCTGGCGGGTTACGGCAGGTGTCATCGCAAGGGGCGGGCCCGCATCCTTGATGCGCTCAGCGTCGTCGGCGAAGAAGGGCGTTTCGATTGATGGCAGGGTCTCCACCGGCAGGACCGCCACTTCCACGCGTGGCGACACCGTCGCGAGGGCCGGTAGCGCCAAGGCGCCGGCCAGCGCGAGTCCCCACACCAAGTGTCGCGTGGCGGCTCGGCCGCGACGCAGCCCGATGCTGACCAGGGCGGCAACCGCGAACAAGATCGTGAGCTTCAGGGCCAGCAGGAGCATCGTCATCGGTCCTCCGCACGCGCGCGTTCGATCAGCGCTTCGAGGCGATCCAGTTCATCATCCGACAGGTGAGCATCCTTCAGGTCGAGCAACGCGGCGGCCGCCTGCGCGGCGGAGCCGTCAAAGAACGTCCGCACCATCTGCTGCAGCGCCCCAGCGCGGGCCTTCTCGCGTGACACGATGGGTGCATAGACATATCGGGTTCCGTCCTCCCGATGTTTCACGTGTCCCTTGTCTTCCAGCACGCGCAGCAGGGCGCGGACCGACGAGTAGCTCGGCGGGTCAGGCAAATGGTCGAGGACCTCCTGGGCAGTTGCTTCACCCAGGCGGTAGATCGCGTCCATGATTTGCCGTTCGCGACGTGCAAGCTGGGAACGGGGGTCGGCCATGGGTCAGCTCCTGCTAAGATTTTAGCATGCCGATGCTAATATATTAGCATGGGGCGTCCCGTCAAGTCCTGAAACGGTTAGATGCCGCTGGCTCGGGAACGGTTGCAATCCTTTATTACGGTATGCGCCATATCCTCGCCCTGGACCAGGGGACCACCGGGTCCACGGCCTTGGCGGTATCGGCAGGCGGTGCCATCGTTGGCCGGGGATACCGCGAGTTTCCGCAGCATTTCCCGCAACCAGGCTGGGTGGAGCACGATGCCGAGGAAATCTGGAACACCACGCTGGTGGCCGCGCGCGATGCGTTGGGCCAAGCCCGAGTGGTGCCCGAGGCCATCGGGATCACGAATCAACGGGAAACCGTGATTGCCTGGGACCGTGCGACCGGCCGGCCCCTGCATCGCGCCCTGGTCTGGCAGGATCGCCGCACGGCCGCCCGGTGTCGCGATCTCCGCGCCGCTCGGGGTGACGCGTGGCTCGCCGAGCGTACCGGCCTCGTGTGGGATCCCTACTTCAGTGGCACCAAGATCGAGTGGATGCTTGAGCACGTTCCGCGCCTCAGGGAACGGGCCGAAGCGGGTGATGCGGTCTTCGGGACGGTGGACAGCTGGCTCGTGTACCGACTGACCGGTGGGCGGTCGCACGTCACCGACCACACCAACGCGTCGCGCACGCTGTTGTACGACATCCGTCACAAGGCGTGGAGCGATGAACTCTGCGCCACCTTTGGCGTCCCCCGCTCGGCCTTGCCCACCATTGTCCCGTCCAGCGGGGAGGTAGGCACTACCGAGCCCGCCCTCTTCGGCGCGTCCATCCCGATTGCCGGCATCGCGGGAGACCAACAGGCCGCGCTGTTCGGTCAGGGATGCTGGGAGGCGGGTCAGGCCAAGAACACCTACGGAACGGGAGCGTTCCTTCTCATGAACACCGGGCGGGAAGGCGGGCGGGCGGGCGGGCGGGAAGTGCTGACGACGATTGCCTGTGATGCGCGGGGGGAACCGGTGTACGCCCTGGAGGGTTCGGTGTTCGTGGCGGGCGCGGCCATTCAATGGTTGCGCGATGGTCTCGGGCTCATTGGCAAGGCGCATGAGACCGAGCGCCTCGCGCGGGCGGTGGAAGACACGGGCGGTGTGTACTTTGTCCCCGCCCTCACGGGGTTGGGCGCGCCTTACTGGGAACCGGACGCACGCGGCACGATCGTGGGGTTGACCCGCGGGACACGCACCGAGCATCTGGTTCGCGCGGCCCTCGAAGCCATGGCCTACGCCACCAAGGATGTGCTGGACGCCATGGCGAAGGCCTCGGGCGTGCGCCTGACAGAATTGAAGGTGGATGGCGGCGCCGCCGCCAACGATTGGCTGATGACGTTCCAGGCAACGGTCCTCGGTGTACCCGTCCTGCGGCCCGACCTGGTCGAGACCACGGCGTTGGGCGCCGCCGGCCTGGCCGGACTCGCGACGGGCGTCTGGCCCGATGCCCACGCATTCCTCGGAATGCGGGACTACCGGCCGTTCGCGCCCGAGGCCACGATGTCTACTGATTACGCCGCCTGGACGCGCGCCGTGCGGGCCGCGCTGAGCTGGGCACGAGGTACCTGATGACTGCCACTCCATTCCGTGCGGTGCTGCTTCGTGAGCTGGCCGGCATCCGCGTCCAGCTTGAAGCGTACGACACCGATCAGCAGATCTGGTCGCTTCCACCCAACCTCCCGAACTCGGCGGGCACCCTTGCCCTGCACCTGGCAGGCAACCTGTCGCACTTTGTCGGAACCGTGCTGG